>JAOPVP010000042.1 GCA_025966135.1 Frankiales bacterium | reverse complement strand
TCTGCTCGATGAGCTCGAGCTCCTTCAGGCGCTGCAGCCGCTTGTAGACGGTCTGGAAGTTGGTGAGCATCCCGCCGAGCCAGCGCTCGGTGACGTACGGCATGCCGACGCGGGTGGCCTGCTCGGCGATCGACTCCTGCGCCTGGCGCTTGGTGCCGATGAACATGATCGTGCCACCGTGCGCGACCGTCTCCTTGACGAAGTCGTAGGCGCGGTCGATGTACCCCAGCGTCTGCTGCAGGTCGATGATGTAGATGCCGTTGCGCTCGGTGAAGATGAAGCGCTTCATCTTCGGGTTCCAGCGCTTTGTCTGGTGACCGAAGTGGGCGCCGCTCTCGAGGAGCTGGCGCATGCTGACGACAGCCATGCTTGTGATCCTTTGTCCGGTTGTGATGCGAGGGCCGGTTGGCTCTCACCCTGGCGCCCCTGGTGCCGCACCTGCTCCAGGGGAGGAGACCGGGGTACGGCGCCTGTGGTGGGCGCGCGAAGTCACCGGGCAGGCCCGGTGCTGTGGACAAGTGTAGGGGAAGGCCAGTCCCGGTCCACAGATGTCGGGCAGGCCCCCCACGGACCGCCTACGACCGGGAGGCTGAGCGCCCGGAGGTGGCCGATGAGGCGGTTGGTCCTGATGCTCGTGCTGCTGCTGACTGTGCCCGCATCCGCCGCGCCGCGCCCAGGCTTCGGCTGGCCGCTGGCCGGCCCTCCGGTCGTGGACCGCGGCTTCGACCCGCCAGCAACGGCGTACGGCGCAGGACATCGCGGCGTCGACCTGCAGGCGGTCGTCGGGCAGCCCGTGCTGGCCGCCGGGGCCGGCCGGATCTCCTACGCCGGCCTGCTGGCCGGCCGGGGTGTCGTCACTGTCACCCACCTGGACGGACTGCGGACCACCTACGAACCGCTGGCGGTCACCGTCCGCGTGGGCCAGGTCGTGGCGCGCGGTGCGGTGCTGGGGCAACTCTCGACCGGGCACGCGTCGTGCCGCAGTGGGACCCACTGCCTGCACTGGGGGCTGCTGCGCGGTGACGCCTACCTCGACCCTCTCTCGCTGGTGGTGACAGGCAGGGTGCGCCTGCTCCCCCTCGGGACCGTCGCCGCCCCGCCGCTCAGCCCTTCCGCCCCCGTCGAGGTGGCTCGCGCCGAGCCGTCAGGCGGCTGGAACGGGCCGGTCCGCTCGGCAGGCGCCGTCGCGGCCGCCGGTGCGCTCCTCCTTGGGATCAGCCTGCTGACCCGGCGCCCGGTCCGACCAGCCCCGCTGCCGCCCCCGGGCGGGTCCACTCAGCCGCCGGTCGACCTGGTCCTGGAGCGCCGGCGCAGGCGCGCCGCGTGAGCAGGCGCCCGGCCACGCAGGAAGGTCCGGTGCGCACGACGCTGACCGCGGTCGACGTGGTCACCACCGAGCACGTCGACCTGCTGCTCGAGCTCAACCCGGCCGACCGTGTCGCGACGCTGGAGGCGACCATCACCAAGCTGCTGCCGGCGACCTCGCCCGGCCTGTGGCTCGGGGCGCAGCAGCTCGACCCCGGGGCGACCATCACCGAGGCGGGGGTGCTGCCGGGGTGCGTCCTCGCAGTCGGCGGTCCCGGACCGGAGCGTCAGCGCCCTCACGACCCGCTGGCTCGCGCCGAGCTGCACGTCGTCTCGGGCCCGGACGCCGGCACCTTGCACCCGCTCGCGGACGGCGACACGGTGGTCGGTCGGGCAGCAGACCTCTCGCTCTGCGATCCCGACCTCGCCGACCGGCACCTCCGGCTCCACAGCGGGCCGGCTGGCGTCGTCGCCACCCCTGTCGGAGGATCGGACATCCGGAGCGGTGGGCAGCCGCTGGCGGGCCCGACAGCCGTGGGAGCTGACGACCTCCTCGAGGTCGGCAGCAGCCTGCTTGCCGTCGTGCCGACCGCCGTTACGGACGTCGCCGTCACGCCCGGCCCGGACCTCACCCGGGTGATCAACCGGCCGCCGCGCCTGCGCCCGGCTCCCGTCGCGATCACCGTGGAGCTCCCGGCGGTGCCGGCCGCACCCGAGCCGCGACGCCTCGCCGTCCTCCCCCTGGTCCTGCCCGTGCTGCTGGGCGTCGTGATGGCACTGGTGAGCAGCCCGCTGTTCCTGCTGTTCACGCTCCTGTCGCCGGTGCTGGCGCTGGGCGGCTGGTGGTCGGACCGCCGGTCGGGCCGCGCATCCTGGGCCACGGCCACCGCCGAGCACGCCGAGGCGCTCGCAGCCGCAACGGGCGAGATCGCGCAGTTGGTCCTGGCCGAGACGGTGGCCCGGCGGGAGGCCTACCCGGACGCCGTCGCGCTGCTGCTGACGGCGACCCGTCCGGGGCCGCGCGTGTGGGAGCGGCGGCGCAGCGACGACGACAGCCTGGTGCTGCGGGTAGGGACGGGCCCGGCGTCGCCCTCGTCCGTCCGGGTTGTCGGCACGCGGGACGTGCCGCACCCCACGCTGCTCGACGTACCAGTCACGGTCGCACTGCGGGAGGTCGGCGTGCTTGGCATCGCCGGCCCGTCGGCGGTGGCACGCGCTCTCGGCCGCTGGCTCATCGGCCAGGCGGCGGTGCTCCACAGCCCCCGCGACCTGAGCGTCCTGCTGCTCATCGACCCCGCAGCACCGCCCTCGGAGCAGGACTGGGGCTGGCTGCGGTGGCTGCCGCACACCGCTCCGACGCTGGGCCAGGACTGCGCTGCGCTGGTCGGGACGACGGACGCCGCGCTGACCGCTCGAGTCGCCGAGCTCACCGCTGTCATCGCGGCCCGGCGCGCGGTTTCCCACGACGTACGCGCGCAGCCCTCCTCCCGCCGGCAGCCCGACCTGCTCGTCGTCCTGGACGGTGCCCGCGCCTTGCGCGGGCTGGCAGGAATGGTGACCGTCCTGCAGGACGGTCCGGCCGTGGGCGTCCAGGTCGTGTGCCTCGACGAGCAGCAGGGCCAGCTGCCCGAGGAGTGCCAGGCGGTCGTCAGCTGCGACGGCGACGCCCGACTCACGCTGCGTCAGGCCGGGGAACCGGACCGCGCGGGGACGCGCGCCGACCTCGTCAGCCCCGCGTGGGCGGACCGAGTCGCCCGGGCACTGGCCCCGCTGCGCGACGCCGGCAGCGACCCGGGCCAGGTCCAGCTTCCCCCGTCGGCCCGGCTGCTGGACGTCCTCGGCCTGGGCAACCCCACTGCCGAGGCCGTGCTGGCGCAGATGGGCAGGACCACGGAGGCGGTCATCGGCGTCGACGCAGACGGCCCGTTCACGGTCGACCTCCGGCGTGACGGACCGCACATGCTCGTGGCTGGCACGACCGGCGCCGGCAAGTCCGAGCTGCTGCAGACTCTCGTCGCCTCGCTGGCGGTGGCCAACCGACCGGACGCGATGACGTTCGTGCTCATCGACTACAAGGGCGGGGCGGCCTTCAAGGACTGCGCTCGTCTCCCGCACACCGTCGGCATGGTCACCGATCTCGACGGCCATCTGGTGGAGCGGGCGCTGGCCTCGCTGACCGCCGAGCTCAAGGCCCGCGAGCAGCTGCTGGGTGAGGCGGACGCCAAGGACCTGGAGGAGTTCTGGTCGTCCGGTGGCTGCCTGCCGCGACTGGTCATCGTGATCGACGAGTTCGCGTCCCTGGTCGAGGAGCTGCCCGACTTCGTGCGCGGCCTTGTCGGCATCGCGCAGCGTGGCCGGTCCCTCGGGATCCACCTGGTGCTCGCCACCCAACGGCCCAGCGGCGTCGTCAGCCCCGAGATCCGGGCCAACACCAACCTGCGGATCGCCCTTCGGGTGACCGAGGCGACCGAGTCGCTCGACGTCATCGACGCCCCCGACGCGATGACCGTCGCCCGCAGCACTCCCGGCCGGGGATACGCCCGCGCAGGCCACGCCTGCCTCACGGCCTTCCAGTCCGCCCGCGTCGGCGGCCACGGCCCGGGCGCGACCGTCACAGTTCCTGTCGACGTCCACGAACTCCCCTGGTCGCGGGTCGGCGACCCGCTGCCGCTGTCCGCACGGACCGAGCGTGAGCCCCCGCAGGACCAGACCGACCTGCACGCCCTGGTGCTGGCGGTCCAACAGGCCGTCTCGTCGCTCGGCCTGCCCCCGGCCCGCAGCCCGTGGCTGGATCCGCTCGCTGCTTCGCTCACCCTTGACGACGTACGACGGTCGACCTCGGCAGGCGGACCCGGCCTGCCTCCCGTGATCTTCGGGCTGGAAGACCTGCCCGCCGAGCAGGCCCGACGGGCTGCCGCCCTGGACCTGGAGCAGGGCGGTCACCTGCTCGTGGCCGGTGCGCCACGGTCCGGTCGGTCGACGCTGCTGCGGACGCTCGGGGCGTCGTTGGCCGGGACCATCTCCCCCGCCGACGCCCACCTGTACTGCCTCGACTGCGGCAACGGAACCCTGCTGCCACTCGCCGCCCTGCCCCACTGCGGTGCGGTGGTGTCGCGCACGCAGGTGGAGCGCGCCGACCGGTTGCTGAGCCGGCTGACTGCCGAGGTGGCCCGCCGGCAGGAGCTGCTCGCCGGGGGCGGCTTCGCCGATCTGGCCGAGCAGCGGGCGGCCTCGGCCGACCCGCTGCCCTACCTGGTGCTTCTCGTCGACAGTTGGGAGGGCTTCACAGGGGCGTTCGAGGAGGTCGACGCCGGGCGGATGACCGACACCTTCTTGCGCCTGCTCCGGGAGGGGCCGGGCGCGGGGTTGCGCGTGGTGGTGACCGGTGACCGCGGGGTCCTGCTGGGCAAGGTCGCGAGCGCCGTCGAGGATGTCCTGTGCCTGCGCCTGGCCGACCGCAGCGACTACTCCTTGGCTGGACTCTCACCGCGCCTGCTCCCGAAGGAGATCGGGAACGGGCGCGGCTTCCGCGGTGACATCGGCAGCGCGGTGCAGGTGGCGCTGCTGGTCGAAGACGCATCAGGCCCGGCTCAGGCGGCCGCCGTTGCAGGGCACGCCGAGCAGTGGTCCGGGCGCCACCTCGGCGGGCGCCGACCGTTCCGGGTGGAGGTCCTGCCAGCCCGGATCACCGTTGCCGAGGCCAAGGCGCTGGGTGCAGTCGAGCCGGGACGCCTGCGGACAGCGATCGGGGTCGGAGGGGACGAGCTCGGTATGCAGTCGGTCGACCTCGCCGTCCACGGGCCCGGCTTCACGATCGCTGGGCCACCCCGCTCCGGCCGGTCCACCGCGCTGCTCGGCGCTGCGCAGGGACTGCTGGCGGGCGGCACCGGCCTGTGCGTCCTGGCACCTCGACCTTCGCCGCTGCGCGACCTGCGCGAGCAGCGGGGTGTGCTCCACCTGTGGACCAGCGGCAATCCCGACCCGGCCGACGTGGCTGCCGCTCTGGACACGGCTGCCGGACCGTTGGCGGTGGTCGTCGACGACGCCGAACTGCTGCACGGCACCGACGTGAGCGACCTGCTGCAACAGGTCCTGCGGGATGGACCGGACCGGGGCCACGTGGTCCTGCTCGCCGGGACCACCGCGGAGCTGGCGACGTCGTTCCGGGGCTTCACGGCGGACGCCCGCAGGAGCCGCTCGGGGCTTGTGCTGTCACCGACGTCCCACCTGGAGGGCGAGCTGCTCGGGGTGCGCCTGCCCCGTTCGGCGGCCTTTGCCGGTCCGCCCGGCCGCGGGCTGCTGGTCCGCACCGGACAGGTGCAGCTGGTGCAGGTCCCGCTGCCCTGATCGCACCTCACGCAAGGGCCGTCGACGCGGGAGCAGGGGGACACCCACGCCGACGGCGCCGTGTGGTGATCGCGTCGACCACCGTGCAGATACGCGCAACCCGCTGCCATCTGGAGAGCACCAGGTCAGCAGGAGAGCACGGGGCCTACCGGAAGGACGGTGCCAACTGGAAGGACGGTGCCAACTGGCGCGGCGCTATGCGAACCGGCTGGTGAGCCTCTGCTCGAGCGCGTCGTAGTCCTGGCCGGCGCCCCTGAGCGACAAGCCGATGCTGTCCAGAGCCGCCTTCATCTGCCGGGCGGTCCGGTCCCAGTCGTGGAACAGCCCCTGGAACGACGCCGCCGCCGAACCCGTCCAGCTGTGGGAAAGGTCGGCCATCTGGCTCGTCAGCTGCGCGAGCCGCGCCTCGATCTCGCTCGCTTCGCGAGCGATCGTGCTCGCCTTCGCGGTCACCTCAGCGGTGGAGACCTTCACCTCGTACGCCATCTGCACTCCCGAGTGTCAGTGACCTCGGCCGGTCGCCCGAGGCGCTGGCACCGACGCTAGGGAGCAGGAAGGCCTCGAAACGGGCCTTGCGGCGATCTGTGGACGATGCCGCGGTGGGGGCACTCGTCGGCCGGCGAGCTAGTCCCTCTGGTCGGCGAGCTTGCCGCGCAGCTGCAGGACCGCCTTGGTGTGCATCTGGCAGATCCGGCTCTCCGTGACGCCGAGGACCTGGCCGATCTCAGCGAGCGTGAGGCCCTCGTAGTAGTAGAGGGTCACCACGATCTTCTCGCGCTCGGGCAGCGTGTTGATCGCCTTCGCCAGCAGGTACTTGGTCTCTTCGGTCTCGAACGCCGCGACCGGGTCCTCGGCCTTGGTGTCCTCGAGGGTGTCGACCAGGGAGAGCTTGTCGCCCTTCTCGCCACCGGCCGTGAGAAGCTCGTCGAGCGCCACGACGTTGACGAACGACACCTGGCTGAAGATCGTGTGGAGTTCCTCGAGCTTGATACCGAGCTCCTCGGCGACCTCGGCCTCCGTCGGCGACCGGTGCAGCTTGGCCTCGAGCGCGGCGTACGCCTTCTCGACCTCGCGGGCCTTGTAGCGAACCGACCGCGGGATCCAGTCGATCGAGCGGAGCTCGTCGATGATCGCGCCCTTGATGCGGCTGATCGCGTAGGTCTCGAACTTGATCGCCCGCTCCAGATCGAACTTCTCGATGGCGTCGATGAGGCCGAAGATGCCGTAGGAGACCAGGTCGGCCTGCTCGATGTTTGGCGGCAGACCCACGCCGACGCGACCGGCGACGTACTTCACCAGCGGGGAGTAGTGCAGGATCAGCCGCTCGCGCAGCTTCTCCTCCTTCGTCTCCTTGTAGTCACGCCACAGCACCGCGATGGCGGCCTCGATCTCCGCCCGTTCCTCGTCGGACACACCGGCGTAGCGGCCCGTGCGGCGGATGGGCTTCGCGACCTCGACAACCTCGGGGGCAGCATCGTCGAGCACGACGGCGTCGGCGGTGGCCACCGGGCCGCCCAAGCCCTCAGGCTCGGGGATGCGCGCGCTCATAGCTCGTCCTCAACCGTTCGATGCTGACATGCGTGTAGATCTGCGTCGTCGCGAGCGTAGCGTGGCCCAGCAGCTCCTGAACGCTCCTTAGGTCAGCTCCCCCCTCCAGAAGATGAGTTGCAGCGCTGTGCCGCAGCCCGTGCGGGCCCAGATCGGGCGCCCCAGGCACGTCGCCGAGCCGGCGGTGCACCACCGAACGCACGGTCCGAGGGTCCACCCGACGGCCCCGCGCGCCCAGCAGCAGGGCGGGTCCGCTGTCCGTTCGGGCCCACCGGGGACGACCCTCGGTCAGCCAGCGGTCGAGGGCCCGCTGGGCGGGGACGCCGTACGGGACGGAGCGCTCCTTGCGTCCCTTGCCCAGCACCCGGACGACCCGGCGTGCGGTGTCGACGTCGTCGACGTCGAGGCCGCAGAGCTCGCTGACACGCACCCCGGTGGCGTAGAGCAGCTCAAGGACCAGCCGGTCCCGAAGGTCGGCGACCTCGTCACCGGGCATCTCGACGAGGCGGATGGCCTCGTCTGGCCTGAGCACGTCCGGCAGCGCGCGACGGCCCTTCGGCGACGCGAGCAGCTGTCCCGGGTCCGTCGACATCAAGCCCTGCCGATGGGCCCAGGCGGTGAACGTCCGCGCCGTCGACCCGCGCCGCGCCAACGTGGCGCGGCTCACACCGTCCTCCCGGAGGCGCGCGAGCCAGCTGCGCAGCACCGTGAGATCGATCTCGGACGCTGCGGCGACGCCCTTCTCGACGGCGTGCTCGAGCAACGAACCGAGGTCGCCGTCATAGGCGCGAACCGTGTGCGGCGAGCGATCACGCTCAAGCGTCAGGTAACGGACGAAGTCCTCGCGCGCGGCGCGCAGGGCGGCCGGAACCGACGTTTCTGGGAGCACTCCGGTCGACACCCTCCCACGCTCTGCCACGACCACCGCACGGTCAAGGCGCCACGCTCATTGCCTGGGCGGGCGCCGCAGCCCCGAGCGTCGTCAGTCGCCACGCCCCGTCCCGCTGCTCGACGAGGCCCGCCACGAGCAGCGAGGGCAGCACCTGCTGCACCACGAGCGCCGGCACGCCCGCGGTCCGAGCGATGCGCGCCACGCCCACGGCTGTCCTGACGGGTACGGCGTCGAGCACCCGGCGGACGGTCTCGTCGAGAGCGTCGCGCGGATGCGCGGCACCGCGCTTGGGCAGCAGCAGGTGCTCCCCGGCTGCTCCGACTACCTCCAGGACCTCGGCGGCGTCGGTGACCAGCACCGCCCGCTGCGTGCGGATCCACTCATGGCAACCCGCGGACTGCGCAGACGTCACCGGACCCGGGACGGCCAACACCTTGCGTCCGAGGTCCAGCGCCCGGTTAGCGGTCGACAATGAGCCGCTGCGCAGCGCTGCCTCCACGACGACGGTGCCGCGGGTCAGGGCGGCGACGACCCGGTTGCGCACGAGGAAGCGCACCCTGGTCGGCGCGCAGCCCGGAGGCACCTCGCTGACGATCAAGCCGCTCTCCGCCACCTGGGCCAACAGGCGGTCATGACCACGCGGGTAGGCGATGTCGAGGCCGCACGCGAGCACCGCGATCGTGGGCGCAGCCCGGGCCGTCAGGGCGCCGCGATGGGCGGCCCCGTCGATGCCGTAGGCGGCCCCGGAGACGACCGCCGTCCCGGCCTCGGCCAGCGCGAAGGCCAGCTCGCCGGCGACGTGCGTGCCGTACGCGGTCGCCGCGCGGGCGCCCACGATGGCGACCGAGGTCGCGGTGGCCTTCCGCAGGTCGTGCCGGCCACGGACCAGCAGCACCCAGGGCGGTGCCATCCCCTTGACGTCCCCCTGCATGACGCCGAGGCCCCAGTCGAGGCCGTCCGGCCACTCGTCATCACCCGGGCAGATGACCCTCCCCCCGAGGTCCCCGAGGCGCTCGAGATCCCGCTCCGGCACATATCCGTCCACCCGACCGGCGATCCCGTCGAGCGCCCGCTGTCCGAGCTGGCCGAGCGGGGCACCAGCCTTGACCGAGGCCCAGACCTCAGCCGCCGGCGCCTGCTGAAGGGCGAGGTGGACGTCGTGAGACCCGGGCTCGGCGACCCGGGCCAACGCCAGGCGGGCCAACCGTTCGTCGTCGTCGACCGTCACGCCGCCCTCCGGCGGGTCCACAGGTCACCGAGCCGGAGGCTGAGCGCGAGGTCGACCTCCACCTCGGTCGGCTCACCGCGGTCGGCGAGGTCGGCGAGCGTCCACGCCAGCCGCTGCACCCGACCGAAGCCACGGGCGGTGAGCAGCCCCTCATCCATGAACGACCCGGCGCGAGCCAGTGCGGCACGCTTGATCGGCCACCGCTGACCGAGGATCGTCGGCGGCACGTCGCCATTGGTCCGCCACGGCGTGCCGGCGAGCCGGCACAGCGCGGTCTCCCGGGCGTGCGCCACCCGCGCGGCCATGTCCGCGCTCGAGTCCCCCGAACCTCGGTCGGCCATGACCTCCTGACGCGTGATGGCGGAGAGCCCCACCGAGATGTCCATGCGGTCCAGCAGCGGGCCGGACAGCCTCGACAGGTAGCTGCGCCGACGCTCCGGCGTACAGGTGCAGGAGCTCTCGGACCTGGCGCAGGGGCACGGGTTGGCCGCCAGCAGGAGCGCGAAGCGGGCCGGGTAGGTCGCCGTGCCGCCGACCCGCCGGATGCTGATCCGCCCGCTCTCGAGCGGCTGCCGCAGGGCATCGAGCACGCCGCCTCGGAACTCCGGAGCCTCATCGAGGAACAACACACCGCGATGCGCGAGCGAGGCCGCCCCCGGCCGGGCGATGCCGCTGCCACCACCCACGATCGAGGCCGCCGTCGCGCCGTGGTGCGGCGCCTGAAACGGCGGACGGCACACCAGCGGCGCGTCCGGCGGGAGCTGCTCGGCCACTGAGTGGATCGCCGTGACCTCGAGCGACTCGTCCAGCGACAGCAGCGGCAGGATCCCCGGCACCCGCTCCGCGAGCAGCGTCTTGCCGCATCCTGGCGGCCCGGTCATCAGCAGGTTGTGGCCCCCGGCGGCCGCGACCTCGCACGCGGTCCGTCCCACCGGTTGGCCGGCCACCTCCAGGAAGTCCTTCGGGTGCTCGTCGGGCGGCGGGACGGGCGCGGTCGGCGGCGCCGGCTCGTCGTACGGCACCCGGCGCAGCAGGGCCACGAGGCTGCGAAGCGTCGAGACGCCGTAGGCGGTGATGCCCGGCAGGAGCTGGGCCTCGGCCAGGTTGGCCATGGGCACCACCGCTCGGGTGAACCCCTGTCGCGACCCTGCGAGGACGGCAGGCAGCACCCCCGCGACCCCGCGAACGCTGCCGTCGAGTCCCAGCTCGCCCAGCAGCAGCACGTCCGTCAGCTCCGATGCCGGCACGATGCCGTCGGCCGCCAGGACGGCGGCCGCGAGCGCGATGTCGAAACCACTCCCCCGCTTGGGCAGGGACGCCGGGGACAGGCCGATCGTGACCTTCTTGGTCGTCGGCCAGGCCTGCCCGGAGTTGGTGACGGCCGCGCGGATCCGATCACGGGCCTCGTTGAGCGAGGCGTCCGGCAGGCCCGTGATGGACAGCCCAGGAATTCCCTGCGCGAGATCGGCTTCGACCTTCACCACGTGCCCGTCCAGCCCGACGAGGGCCACCGAGAAGCTGTGTGCGAGCGCCATCAGAACGCCCCCTGCAGGTGCAGCAGCTCGGGCGCGGCGCTGCCGCGCTTGACGATCGAGATGACATCGAAGCGCAGGTCGTGCCACCCGGGGGGCCGGCACTCGGTGAGCCAACGCGCGGCCAGGACGTGGATGCGCCGGGCCTTCAGCCGGCTGACGGCTTCGGCCGGTTCGCCGTACCCGGTCCCGCTGCGGGCCTTGACCTCCACGAACACGAGGGCGTTGTCGAGACGAGCGACGATGTCGAGCTCGCCCTCGCGGCACCTCCAGTTGCGGGCCAGCACCTCGTAACCCGCCGACACCAGGTGCTGCGCCGCGAGGTCCTCGCCCCACCGGCCCAGTGCTTGACGGTCCACCATGCCCACCACCTCCGGCGCTGAAGGTGCTGCTCGCCGCGCCGGTTCGGGGTGCTCGCGGCAAGGATGTGGACGACCGCGTGGGTTGTGGACGGATCAGCCGCCGGGGAGCTCCAGCTCGGGCTTCTCGAGCTTCTCCACGTTGACGTCCTTGAACGTCAGGACCCGGACCGTCTTCACGAAGCGGGCGGGGCGGTACATGTCCCACACCCAGGCGTCGGTGAGCGTCAGCTCGAACCAGACCTCGCCGTCGGACGTGTGCGGGACGACCTCGACGGCGTTGGCGAGGTAGAACCGGCGCTCGGTCTCCACCACCCACTCGAACTGCCGGACGATGTCGCGGTACTCCCGGTAGAGCTGCAGCTCCATCTCGGTCTCGTACTTCTCGAGGTCTTCGGCACTCATCTCGGGCTCACGACGCCACATCCTGCCCGATCAGGGCAGCCCGCACGTTGACGTAGGAGAACCGGTGCTCCTCGCAGGGCCCGTGCTCTGCCAGCGCCGCCATGTGCTCCGGCGTGGAGTAGCCCTTGTGCTTGGCGAACTCGTATGCCGGGAACCGGCCGTGCAGCTCGCCCATCATCCGGTCCCGCGTGACCTTGGCGACCACCGACGCCGCCGCCACGCAAGCTGCTACCCGGTCGCCCTTCCAGACAGCCAACGACGGGGCCGGCATGCCGGCGATCGGGAACCCGTCGGTGAGGACGTAGGACGGGCAGGGGTCGAGCCGCGACACCGCCTGGCGCATCGCCCGGACGTTCATCACGTGCAGCCCGACCCGGTCGACCTGCTGCGGGGGCACGACGACCACCGACCAGGCCAGCGCCCGGCGGACGACCTCGTCGTAGGCCTGCTCGCGGGCCTTCTCGGTGAGCAGCTTGGAGTCGGCAAGACCGGGGACCTCACCCCGCTTGCCGGCGGGTAGCACCACCGCGGCGACGACCAGCGGGCCCGCGCAGGCTCCCCGGCCTGCCTCGTCGGCACCGGCGACCAAGGGAAAGCCGTGGTTCTGCAGGACCCGTTCCAGGGCCCACAACCCGTGCTCGGCGCGGACCACCGGCCGCGGCGCGGTCAGCACGCCACCCTCCCGAGCAGGTCGGTGAGCTCGCCCGGGTAGATGCGCTCCTGCGTCGTGGTGAGCTCATCCAGGCTCCACCACCTGTGACCCAGGACGGCGGCGGTCTCGATGGCGTTGAAGCCCGCGGTGTCCACCTCGTGCGCGTCGATGCGGAGCACGAAGTAGTCCTCGATCTGCCGGTAGTTCACGCCGCCCCACGGGAACAGCGTGATGCGGTCGTGCACCCGTTGGCCGAGCACCGCCGGGTCCACGACCAGTCCGGTCTCCTCCTGCAGCTCACGAGCCGCAGCCTCGACGGGGGTCTCGCCCTCGTCGATCCCGCCGCCCGGCGTGAACCACCACGAGCCGCGGGACAGGTCCTGCGGGTCATGACCGTGGAACAGCAGCAGCCGCCCTTCCCGGTCCAGGAGCAGGACGCGGGCGGCGCGCCGATCGACGGGAGCTGTGGTCATGACCGGACGATCGTACGGCTCAGCGGGGCCGCCTCCGGCGATGCCGCAACCAGGTCACGGGCACGGCGCCCAGCCCCCCGAGCACGAACGGCGATCCGGGTACGGCGAGAGCCTGCGTGAACGTGGCCGGGACGCCGAGCACCTTGGCATGGTTCAGGGGGTAGACGACCAGGAACGCCCGCCCCACGACCCGGCTGATCGGGATCGTGCCGTGGTAGGCGTCCGTGTAGTGGTAGCGCGAGTCGGCCGACGCGCCCCGGTGGTCACCGAGGACGAACAGGCGGCCCTGTGGGATCAGCAGACCCGCTGCCCCGGGAGGGCAGGCCGACCGCTCGTGACCGTCCGCGCAGAACCACTTGTTCGGGTCCGCCGCGTCGGAGGCATCCAGCAGGTACGGCTCGTGCAGCTCCACCGGTTGGCCGCCCGGCGGCGTGACGACGACGTTGCCGGACGGGCTGCAGCACATCACCCGGTCGCCCGGCAGACCGATGACCCGCTTGATGTAGTCCTTGTCATCGGACACCACGCCGAGAAACGTCCCGACCCGGCGCAGCACCTTGCCGACCACGCCGTTGGGGGTGGTGGCCTGGGCCTCGGGGGCCCAGTCGTTGACGCCGTTGAACACCACGACCTCGCCACGGTGGATCCCGCGGAAGTCGTAGACCACCTTGTTCACGAGGACCCGGTCGCCGACCTCCAGCGTGTGCTGCATCGACCCGGAGGGGATCGAGAAGGCCTGCAGCAGGAACGCCTTGATGAGCAGCGCCAGGACCACGGCCAGGACCACCAGGAACGGCAACTCCCGCCAGGCGCTGCGCCTCCGCTGGGGGGCGCGCACCTCGACGGGAGCGGTCGTGCTGGCTGAGGTCACGCGATGCTCAACGGGAGACCGCGTGACAGACGTGCCGTGGTCAGGCGTCCGCGACCGGAGCGGAGGCGGCAGCCGGACGCACGTCGCGCTTCTCCTTGATCTTGGCCTTCTTGCCGCGCAGCTCGCGCAGGTAGTAGAGCTTCGCGCGCCGGACGTCACCGCGGGTGACGACCTTGATGTCCTCGATGACCGGGGTGTGCACCGGGAAGGTGCGCTCCACGCCGACACCGAAGCTCACCTTGCGGACCGTGAACGTCTCGCGTGCACCGCCACCCTGGCGGCGGATGACCACGCCCTGGAAGCGCTGCACGCGCGAGCGGTTGCCCTCGACCACGCGAACGCCGACGTCCAGCGTGTCGCCAGGCCGGAAGTCGGGGACGTCGCTGCGCAGCGAGGCGTTGTCGAGCTCGTCGAGGGTGTGCATCGGTGTCGCCTTCTCATTGCGGTCGCGCACGCGGAAGCGGAACGCGAAGATCAGGGAGGCGGGGGAAGTGCCCCGCAACAGCCCTCTATGGTGCCACAGAACTGTCTGGCGGTGGGACCGGGTCCGGTCAGGGCTCCAACAGCGCCTGCTGGTCACGCTCGGACAGGCCGCCTTCCAGCCGGTCCAGCAGCTCCGGACGTCGTACGGCGGTGCGCCGCAGGCTGACGTCTCTCCTCCAGCGGGCAATCGCGGCATGGTCCCCGGACAGCAGCACCGGTGGTACCTCGAGCCCCTCCCAGGCTGCCGGCCGGGTGTAGGCCGGGGCCTCGAGCAGTCCGTGCGAGAACGAGTCGTCCTGGTGGGACTCGGCATTGCCGAGCACGCCCGGCAGGAGCCGGGCGACCGCCTCCACGACGACGAGGACCGCCACCTCGCCCCCGGCCAGGACGTAGTCGCCGAGGGACACCTCCTCGACGGCCATGGTCCGCGCAGCCCGCTCGACGACGCGGTGGTCGATGCCTTCGTAGCGGCCGCAGGCGAACGCCAGCCACGGCTCGGTGCTGAGCTCCTCGGCGAGCTGCTGCGTGAAGGGCCTGCCGGCCGGGGTGGGCACGACCAGACGCGGACGTGCTGACGGGCCTCCCGCGGCAACGATCCGATCGAGGGTGCGGCCCCACGGCTCCGGCCTCATCACCATGCCCGGCCCACCGCCGTACGGGCTGTCGTCGACGGTGCGGTGCACGTCGTCGGTCTCGTCCCTCAGGTCGTGGACGCGCAGGTCCACGATGCCCTTCTCGATCCCCTTGCCGACCAGGGAGAGCCGCAGCGGGGCGAGGTAGTCGGGAAAGATGCTGACCACGTCGATCTGCATCAGTCGTCGGCTTCCGGGTCCGGGTCGCTGAGGGCCAGCAGGCCCCCGGGCGGGACGACGACGACGCGCCGACGGGTGAGGTCGACAGTCGGCACGATGGCCCGTACGAACGGCACCAGGGCCTCCGTCCCATGACGTCGTCGTACGACGAGGACGTCCCCTCCCGGCAGGTGCAGCACGTCCGTCACCTCCCCCAGGGACGACCCGTCCTCCAGCTCAGCGGCCAGGCCGATGAGCTGGGTGTCGTAGTACTCGTCCTCGTCCGCGAGCGGCGGCAGGTCGGCCACGTCGACGAGCAGCAGGGTGTCCCGGAGCAGCTCGGCGGCGTTGCGGTCCGCGAGGCCCTCGAACCAGACGATCAGGTACCTGCCCTGCTGGCGCGAGGCGCCGATCGTCAACGGACCGCGCTCGGGTGGGTCGGTCTGCAGCTGCCTTCCCGGCGCGAAGCGCTCGTCGGGATCATCGGTGCGGACCTCGACCGTGACCTCGCCCTTGATGCCCTGCGGACGGCCGATGCGTCCGACCACGATGAGCTCGTGGGATTCAGGAACGCCCGGAGCCGGCTTCAGCCCGGTGGGGGGCTGGGCCGGCTCGGGGCTCGCTTGTCCTGGGGTTACGGGTCGGCGCGACCCGGCCACGCGGGGTCGGCCGGGCACGAGCTAGGCGTCGGTGTCGACGACGTCGACGCGCACGCCCTTGCCGCCGATCGCGGCGACGACGGTGCGCAGGGCCTTGGCGGTGCGGCCGGAACGGCCGATCACCTTGCCCAGGTCGTCCGGGTGGACCCGCACCTCGAGGGTGCGGCCACGCCGGCCCGAGACCATGTCGACGGTGACGTCGTCAGGGTTGTCGACGATGCCCTTGACCAGGTGCTCGAGGGCGCTCTCGAGCACTACTCGGCCGCGGTCTCGGCGGCGGCCGTCTCGGCAACAGCCTCCGTGGCGTCAGGAGCCTCAGGAGCCTCGGGAGCGGCCTCAGCGGGAGGTGCCTCGGCAACCGCCTCAGGTGCCACCTCGGCCGGAGCCTCGGCGGCGGGCGCCTCGGGGGTGGCTTCGGCGGCCTTCTTGGGAGCCGCCTTCTTCTTGGGCGTCGTCGCCGCACCCGCGGCAGCCGCGGACTCGAGGGCGGCGGCCTCGAAGGCGGCCTTCTTGTCCACCCGGGCCTCGCGGACCAGCAGCGGCTCAGGAGCGGCCTCGCCCTTGAACTTCTGCCAGTCACCGGTCTTGCTCAGGATCTTCTGCACCGGCTCGGTCGGCTGCGCGCCGACGCCCAGCCAGTACGCGGCACGGTCGGCGTCGACCTCGATGAAGGAGGGGTTCTCCTTGGGGTGGTACTTCCCGATCGTCTCGATGACGCGACCGTCACGCTTGGTGCGGGCATCAGCGACGACGATGCGGTAGTACGGGGCGCGCATCTTGCCGAGGCGCATCAACTTGATCTTCGTTGCCACGGGGTGTAGCTCCAGTCGTACAGGCGTGGGTGAGCGACCAGCAGCGCGTGGGGTTGCGCCGCGGCCGCGTCGTGCGGACGCGCCGTCGACGGGTAGAGGGCCGTCGGTGGCGGTGACTCGCCCACCAGTGTGCCAGAAGCCGGCGTCGGTCGGTAAGCCGCTCGGTGCCGGAGCTCTGACCGGGGGTCGGGCCGCCGGACTCAGCGGTTGCGGTAGAGCCCCAGTGGGTCGGGGTCCTGGCTGCCCTGCGGGAGACCCAACGGGTTGGGCGCGGCGGGCGGCAGCTGCGGAAGCGTGGGCTCCTGGCGGGACGGGCCGCCACCGGCGCGACCCGGGCCCTTCTTGCCTTTCTTGCCCTGCTGGGCGCGCTTGGCCTTGCGCCCCACCCCCGGCATGCCGGGCATACCAGGCATCCCCGGCATGCCGCCGGCCATCTGCTTCATCATCTTGGACGCCTCGGCGAACCGGTCTACGAGGTTGTTGACCTCCGGGACCGAGGTCCCTGAGCCCTTGGCGATGCGCACGCGACGCGACCCGTTCAGGACCTTCGGGTCACGCCGCTCCTGGGGCGTCATCGACCGGATGATCGCCGTGATCCGGTCGAGGTCGCCGTCCTTGACCTGCGCGAGGGCGTCCTTCATCTGGCCCATCCCCGGGAGCATCCCGAGCAGCGAGGTCAGCGACCCCATCTTCTTGATCTGCTGCATCTGCTCGAGGAAGTCCTCGAGGTCGAAGCCCTCGCCGCTCTGGAGCTTGGCTGCGGCCTTCTCGGCCTGCTCGGAGTCGAAGTGCTTCTCGGCGGTCTCGATGAGCGTGAGGACGTCACCCATGCCGAGGATGCGCGAGGCCATCCGCTCGGGATGGAAGACGTCGAAGTCGCCGAGCTTCTCGCCGGTGGAGGCGAACAGGATCGGCTGGCCGGTGAGGTGGCGCACCGACAACGCGGCACCACCGCGGGCGTCACCGTCGAGCTTGGTCAGGACCACGCCGGTGAAGCCGACGCCCTCCTGGAAGGCCTGCGCGGTCGTGACCGCGTCCTGGCCGATCATCGCGTCGACGACGAACAGCACCTCGTCGGGCTGGACGGCGTCGCGGATGTCCGCCGCCTGCTGCATGAGGTCGGCATCGATGCCGAGCCGTCCGGCGGTGTCGACAATGACGACGTCGTGGTGCATCCGCCTGGCGTGCTCGACGCCCTGCCGGGCCGCGTCGACTGGGTCACCGACACCGGAGCCGGCGTACGGCGCGAGGACGTCGACGCCGGCCTGGTCCCCGACGACCTGCAGCTGGGTGACCGCGTTGGGGCGCTGGAGGTCGCAGGCCACCAGCAGCGGCGCGTGCCCCTGGGCCTTGAGCCACGTCGCGAGCTTGCCGGCGAGGGTGGTCTTCCCGGCGCCCTGGAGACCGGCGAGCATGATCACCGTGGGCGGCGACTTGGCGTAGCGGATGAGGCGGGTCTCGCCGCCCAGGATCCCGACGAGCTCCTCATTGACGATCTTGATGACCTGCTGAGCCGGGTTGAGGGCCTTGGAGACCTCCTCGCCTGCTGCCCGCTCCTTGACCGCAGCGATGAACGCCTTGACCACGGGCAGCGCGACGTCGGCCTCGAGCAGGGCGATGCGGATCTCGCGCGCCGTCGCGTCGACGTCGGCGTCGGACAACCGACCCTTGCCCCGCAACGAGGTGAAGACCTTGTCGAGCCGGTCGCTCAGCGTGTCGAACATCGATCCTCAGTGGCGTCGGGGTCAGTCCCGTCGAGGGTAGTCGCCGCCGTCCTGGCACACCTGCTCCCAAGGAGCCCGGTCAGGGGAGAGCGGCGAGCAGGTCCTGTTCCAGGGACGTGCGTACGGCGGGGTCGGTGAGGACCGGCACGTAGAAGGCGTCCACGACGTCGGCACCCAGGGTGGAGATGTGGGCCGAGCGGACATCAAGGTCGTACCGCTCCAGGACACTGGCGATCCGGTGCAGCAGACCGAGCTCATCCGGGGCCCGGACCTCCACGACCGTCGCGGTGTCGGAGGCCCCGTCGACGAGCCGGACCGTCGATGGAGCCACCGGAGTGTCGCGGCGCGCGTACGCCGCCTCCCGGGCGGCGAGCCGCTCCTCCAACGGCAACGAGCCGTCGAGGGCGTGCCGCAGGTCGTCGCGCACGAGCGTCCAGTCCGGCAGCGCGCCGAAGCGCGGCGAGACCCGGAACACCGTGACAGCAGTCGCTCCGCGCGCGAACCCGGAGGCGGCCCGCACGTCGAGCCGGTGCAGCGCCAGGACCCCGGCGGACGTCGACAGCAGGCCCGGACGGTCCGGCGCCACGACGGTGACCGTCTCGCCGTCGGCATGAAGGGCGAGCTCACCGCGGGCGACGAGTGCCTCCTGCTGCTCCGTGAGCGGCGCCGGCGGCGCCTCCGGGGTGCCGGCGAGCAGCCCCTCCGTCCGCCGCACGAGCTCGCTGATCAGCTGGCCCTTCCAACTGCTCCAGGCCGCCGGTCCGGTTGCTGCGGAGTCGGCCTCGGTGAGGGCGTGCAGCAGCTCGAGGACCTCCACCGAGCCGACCGCGTCGGCGACCCCGCGCGCGGTGGCCGGGTCGTCGAGGTCGCGCCTGGTGGCCACGTCCGGCAGCAGCAAGTGGTGGCGGACCATGGCCACGAGGACCTCCACGTCCGCGGGCGCCAGCCCCAGACGCGGCGCCATCTGCGCGACCACCCGCATACCAACCTCGGTGTGGTCGCCCGGCTGGCCCTTGCCGATGTCGTGAAGCAGCGCACCCAGCAGCAGCAGGTCGGGACGGCCCACCCGGCGGGTCATCCCGGCCGCCCCGGCCGCCGCCTCGACCAGGTGCCGGTCGACCGTGAAGCGGTGGTAGCTGTTGCGCTGCGGCTTGCTGCGCACCGACTCCCACTCGGGGAGCAGCCGCACGAGCAGGCCGGCCTGGTCGAGGGCTTCGAAGACGGGTACGGCGCCAAGCCCGGCGGCGAGCAGCCCCACGAAAGCGTCCAAGGCGGCCGTCGGCCAGGGATCCGGCAGCGCAGGGCAGTCGGCGAGCCGGACAAGGGTGATGGGGGCGATCGGCAGCCCGGCGCGGGCCGCTGCCTCCGCGACCCGGAGCACCAGCACCGGGTCGTCCTCGGGGGTCGCGTCGCGGGCGAGCAGGACCTCGCCGTCCTGCTCGACGACGTCGTCGGCAAGCGGTCGGCGGACCGGACCGGCGGGACCACGGAGACCGAGCAGCCGGCGCTTGGGCGACGCGGCAGCCACCTGCCGCCAGGTGGTGTCGCTGGCGAAGGCGATGGTGCGGGCGGCCCCGGAGACGGCGGCCATCAGGGCGTCGGCGTCGCTGAGGTGGAGCGCCGCGGCGACACCGTCCTGTTCCTGCATGAGGAGCCGGTCGACGACGCGCCGGCCGGCGCTGCCGGTCCGGCGGTGCAGCTCCGCGCGGACGTCCAGCAAGATGTCGTAGGCCGCGCGGACCGCCTCGCCGGGGACGTCAGCCACCTGGGCGACCGCGACGGCGTGCATCGCGTGCACGTCACGGAGTCCACCCCGGGCCTCCTTGAGGTCGGGCTCGAGCAGGTAGGCCACCTCGCCGAACCCATGCGCCCGCTGCGCGACCAGGTCACGGAGCTCCGGCAACCGCTTCGAGGCGCCGCCGCGCCAGGCGGCCCGGGTCGCGGACACCAGTCGCTGCGCCAGGGCGGCGTCGCCCGCGACGTACCGGGCGTCGAGAAGGCCGAGAGCCGCCTTGAGATCGCCACGGGCCACCGCGGCGGCCTCGTCGACGGTGCGGACCGAGTGGTCCAGACCCACCCCTGAGTCCCAGATCGGGTACCAGACCTTGTCGGCGAGGGCGCTGACGTCGTGGCTGCCGTCATGGACCAGCAGCAGGTCGAGGTCGCTGCCTGGGGTGGGGTCCTGGCGACCGAGGGCACCGACCGCCACGAGGGCGACGCCCGGGCCGGGGTCCCCGAGGAGGGAGGCCAGCCAACCGTCGTACAGGGTGGTCAGGGCGGCTCGCAGCGGGCCGCCGACCAGATCGGTGCGCGCGAGCAGGGTCTCCCGCTCGACCTTCAACGTCCCGTCACTCCATTCCCTTGAATCCAGGTTCCCTTGAATCGAGCCACGACGCGCCGGCGTCCGCCCAGGTGCCATCACTCGTGGCCACCTGAGCGGACGCCCGTGCCGTGCTGAGCTGCTAGAGCGCTTCGGGGCCGCGCTCTCCGGTACGTACCCGGACCACCTCTTCGACGAGGGTGGTCCACACCTTGCCGTCACCGATCGAGCCGGTCTGGGCGGCCGCCACGATCGCGTCCACCACCCGACCCGCGTCGGCGTCGTCCACCAGGATCTCGACGCGCACCTTCGGCACGAAGTCGACGGTGTACTCAGCGCCCCGGTAGACCTCGGTGTGCCCGCGCTGCCGACCGAAGCCCTGCACCTCACTGACCGTCATCCCCTGGACGCCGATGCCCTCGAGAGCGGCCTTGACGTCGTCCAGCTTGAACGGCTTGAGGATCGCGGTCACCAGCTTCATAGGGCCTCCACTCCACGCTCACCGGTACGGACCCGCACGACGTCGTCGACCGGGGTGCTCCACACCTTGCCGTCACCGATGGAGCCGGTCTGCGCGGCCTTCGCGATGACGCCCACGACATCGGGGGCGTCAGCGTCGTCGACGAGCACCTCGACCTTCACCTTGGGGACAAACGAGACGGTGTACTCGGCGCCACGGTAGACCTCGGTGTGGCCACGCTGGCGGCCGTGCCCCTGCACCTCGCTGACCGTCATGCCCGCCACCCCGAAGGACTCGAGGGCCGCCTTGACGTCGTCGAGCTTGAAAGGCTTGAGGACCGCGGTCACCAGTCTCACGTGACCACCGTGCTTGCGGAGGGCGCGGTGCGCTGGTTCGTGAGCGAACCCGCACCGCCACCGGCGAAGGCCGCGGTCTCGTACGCCGACTCGGCGTGGATCGTCTGGTCGAGGCCCGTGATCTCGTCCTCGGTGCTGACCCGCAGGCCGATGGTGAGGTCGATGAGCTTGCCCAGGATCAGGGACATGACGCCGGAGAAGACGATGACCGCGCCCACCGCGATCGCCTGCTCCTTGAACAGGTGCCAGCCGCCGCCGTAGAAGACGCCATCGAGCCCGGCGATCGTCTTGGTACCGAACAGACCAACCGCCAGCGAGCCGAGGATGCCGCCGACCAGGTGGACGCCCACCACGTCGAGGGAGTCGTCGAGGCCGAACTTGAACTTCAACGTGACGGCGAGGGAGCAACCCACGCCGGCGATGATGCCGATCGCGATCGAGCCGAGAGGGCTCACGAAACCGGCGGCCGGGGTGATGGCCACCAGGCCTGCGACGGCGCCGGAGGCCGCACCCAGCGTGGTGGCGTGGCCGTCCCGGAGCTTCTCCACGACGAGCCAGGCGAGCATCGCGGCGGCGGTCGCCGTGTTGGTGTTGACGAAGGCGTAGCCGGCGAGCTGGTTGGCACCGAGCGCCGAGCCGGCGTTGAAGCCGAACCAGCCGAACCACAGCAGACCGGCGCCCAGGAGGGTGAACGGCAGGTTGTGCGGCTTCATCTGCTCCTTCGGCCACCCGACGCGCTTGCCGATGACCGCGGCCAGCGCGAGGCCCGCGATACCGGCGTTGATGTGCACGACCGTCCCACCGGCGAAGTCCTCGGCGCCGCGCTTGAACAGCCAGCCCTCAGGCGAGAACACCCAGTGCGCCACCAACGAGTACACGAGCACGGACCACAGCGTCACGAAGACGCAGAAGGCACCGAACTTCGTGCGGTCGGCGATGGAGCCGGTGATGAGCGCGGGCGTGATGACCGCGAACATGAGCTGGAAGGCCACGAACACGACGGGCGGGATGCTCTGCGCGAGCGGACCGGCGTAGCCGGCCACGGCTTCCTGCATGTGCGCCAGGCCGAACTGGTGGAAGTTGCCCGCTATCCCGTGGCCGCCGAAGCCATCGCGGCCGAAGGCGAGGGTGTAGCCCACGAGGACCCAGACAACGCTGACGATGCCGATGCAGATGAAGTTCTGCATGAGCATCGTCAGCACGTTCTTCCCGCGGACCATGCCGCCGTAGAAGAACGCCAGCCCAGGCGTCATGAGCAGCACGAGCGCGCTGCTCGCAAGCAGCCACGCAGTGTTGCCAGTGTCCATTGTGGTACTCCTCGATCTCGGGGGATTGCCGAAAGGGTGGCGAGAGGCTGTTCCGCAGTGGTGTCCGGCGTGTTTCCGGACGATCACGCTTGTAGACGATGTGTTTCATCCGTGTGAATCTCTGCCACTCGGTCGGGTAGTCCAGGGGCTGCTGGTACAGCCGACATGGACGTCATGTCGCGTCTGCTTACCCAGCTCGGGCTGGCCCTCGTCCTCAGCGCCTGCGCTGCACCTGGCAGGCCGGCTGCCGCGCCGAGCCCCCAGCCCACGAAGGCAGTCCCGGCCGCCGTCGCGAAGCACGCGGACACGCTGGGCCGGGCCGCCTGCGCCGCATGGGCCCGCCAGCCCAGAGCCACCGATGTCACGGCCGTCGCGGCACTGCAGGCCACCGCCGCGCGCGACGCGACTGCGGCCGCCCGGCTGGACCCGCGCTGGTCAGCGCTGGCGAAGGACCTGCTCGACCTGCGCACCCTGCAGGCTGCCTACGTGAAGGCCGACGTCTATCACGCGTACCCGCTCGTCCCGAAGCTCGATGCCCTCCGGAAGCGGATCCCGAGCCGCTGCTAGGCCAGCAGGCGGCGGGAGCGTGACGGGTCGAGCCCGTCGAGAATCGCGTTGCAGATCTGCTCGAGCTGGGCGACCTGCTCGTCGGTGAGGGGATCGAGCAACCCCTTGCGGACCGCAGCCACATGTCCCGGTGCCTGCTCCGCCAGCACCGCGAACCCCACGTCGGTGAGGGTCGCGAGCATGCCACGCCGGTCGCTCGGACACGTCCGGCGAATGACCCAGCCGCGTTCCTCGAGCTTGCCGACGGCATGCGAGAGCCGGCTCGGGCTCGCGTTGACGACGCTCGCGAGGTCGCTCATCCGCAGAGTGCGGTCGGGGGCGGCCGAGAGCTGAGCGAGGATCGCGTAGTAGGCATGTGGAAAGCCGGCATCGCGCTGCAGCTGGGCGTCGAGCGAGGTCATGAGCAGCTCGGAGGCGCCCAACCAGGCGACCCAGGCCCGCTGCTCGTCTTCGGTCAGCCATTTCGTCACGGCGTCCAGACTCCCACCCAGGGAGCCCGCAGGGGTGGAGGCAGCTGTGCTCATGCCGCGGCGGACGCCATGTCAAGGGTGTGGAGCGTGTGCTTGGCCTTGGCGTGCAGGTAGTGGGCGTTGGCCTCCGACAGGTGCACCCCGGTCGCGACGACCGTGCGGACGTCGACGCCGAGAGCGGCCAGCTGGTCGGTCTTGTCAGGGTTGTTGGACAGCAGGTCGAGGCGCTCCACGCCCAGCGCGGTGAGCATCTCGGCGACCGCGGTGTAGTCACGCTCGTCCGCACCCCGCCCCAGGGCCAGGTTGGCCTCGTAGGTGTCGAGGCCCGCGTCCTGGAGCGCGTAGGCGTCGACCTTTGCGTACAAGCCGATCCCCCGGCCCTCTTGGCGCAGGTACAGCAGCCAGCCGCCCGCCTCGGTGATGCGCTCGACCGCTTCGCGCAGCTGCGGGCCACAGTCACAACGCTGGGAGCCGAAGACGTCTCCGGTGAGGCACTCGGAGTGCGGACGCACGAGCGGCGTCGAGGTCGTGATGTCACCGAGGCCGAGGGCGAGGTGCTCCTTGCCGTCGCTCAGCCCGGTGAAGGTGACGACCTGCGCGCTCGTGGTGTACCCATCGGGGAAGCGCAACGGCACGCTCACCCAGGTCCTGATCTCGGCCATGACTGCCCCTTGCTTGAATTCTCAACAAGAGCCTTCCCCACATCAGTTGAACTGTCAAGCAATTCTGCCGTCCCGTCCCTTCCAGAACGGCTCACGCAACTCTCGCTTCAAGACCTTGCCCGCTCCGCTCTTCGGGAGCGGCGCCGCTGAGACGTCGATGCCCTTCGGCACCTTGTAGCCCGCGATCAGCGTCCTGCAGTGGGCGATGAGCTCCTCGGCAGTGACCTCCGAGCGAAGCACGACGACGGCGTACACCGCCTCCCCCCACTGCTCGTCCGGCACCCCGAAAACCGCGGCCTCGAGGACGGCGGGGTGCGCGTAGAGCGCCTCCTCCACCTCGGTGCAGTAGACGTTCTCGCCGCCCGTCACGACCATGTCCTTGGCCCGGTCGACGAGGTACAGGTAGCCCTGCTCGTCGAGCCGCCCGAGGTCGCCGGACAGGTACCAGCCGTCGACGAGCGCCCTGGCGGTCTCCTCCGGCTTGTTCCAGTACCCCTGCATCACGTTCGGACCTCGTACGGCGACCTCCCCTACCTCCCCATGAGGGACCGGCTGACCCAGGGGGTCGAGGACAGCAACCTCGACACCGATGAGCGGCTGGCCGCAGGAGCGGCCTTGCGGGAGGTCGAGCAGGTCCTGCTCGTGGCGGCTCGCCGTGACGAGCGGGGCGGTCTCGGTGGCGCCGTACAGGTGGACGAGCTCGGCCGTGGGGAACAGCTGGTGCGCCCGGCGGAGCACCTCGGTGGCCACCGGGGCGGCGCCGTGGGTGAGCACCCGCAGGCTGCTGGTGTCACGCGGCCGGATGCGCTGCTCCTCGTTCAGCGCAGCGAGCATCGCCGGAACCGCGATCGTCGCCGTG
Source organism: Frankiales bacterium (assembly GCA_025966135.1). Taxonomy (GTDB): domain Bacteria; phylum Actinomycetota; class Actinomycetes; order Mycobacteriales; family SCTD01; genus RYN-111. The sequence continues at coordinate 122,856 of JAOPVP010000042.1, read as the reverse complement.
CACCGCTCGGCCTCCAGGAGGTCGAGGGCACGCGCAGGATCGAAGACGGGCAGCACCACGTGGGTCCCGCCCAGCCAGACGGTCGCGAGCGCCGCGAACGTCCCGGCCGCGTGGAACATCGGGGCCATCGCCAGCCACCGGTCCTCGGGTTGCAGGCCGATCGCGACCAGGCCGTGGATGGTGTTGGCGACCAGGTTGCGGTGGGTGAGCATCACGCCCTTCGCGGCGCCCGTGGTGCCGCCTGTGTAGAACAGCCCGGCGAGGTCGTCCTCGGTCACCCCTTCCCCCAGCACGACCGGGTCGGCCCGCTCGACGAGGTCGTCGTACTCCCCTCGGTCGATGCGGATGACGTGCTCGACGTTGTCGGCCAGGCCGCCGGGGTCGCGGTCGGTGACCAGTGCGCGGGCGCCGGAGTCGATGAGGGCGTAGCGCAGCTCGGGCTCAGCGTGCCGGGTGTTGAGCGGCACCAGGACGAGCCCGCTGGCCGGGGCGGCCTGGTAGAGCTCGAGGTAGCGGTGGCAGTTGGCCGCGACGACCGCGACCCGGTCGCCCTTCCCCAACCCGAGGTCGCGCAGCGCCCCGGCGAGGCGGGCGCAGCGGTCGGCGGTCTCCGCGTAGGTCACAGTGGTGGTGCCGCAGACGACGGCAGTCCTGGTGCCGGCGACCGCAGCAGCGCGCTGCAGCGGCGACGCGAAGGTGTGCACCCACTCAGAGTGCAGCCTCATCCCCCAAAAGGGCGTCGGCGAACGCCTCCGGCTCGAAGGGTGCCAGGTCGTCCGGGCCCTCCCCCAGGCCGATCAGCTTGACCGGGATGCCGAGCTCGCGCTGGACCGCGACGACGATGCCGCCCTTCGCGGTGCCGTCGAGCTTGGTCAGCACGATGCCCGTGACCTCGACGGCCTCGGTGAAGACGCGGGCCTGCACGACGCCGTTCTGGCCGGTGGTCGCGTCGAGGACGAGAAGCGTCTCGTCGACCGGCCCGTGCTTCTCCACGACCCGCTTGACCTTGCCGAGCTCGTCCATGAGGCCGGTCTTGGTGTGGAGCCGGCCGGCGGTGTCGACGAGGACGGTGTCGGCCTTGACCTCGATGCCCCGCTTCACCGCATCGAACGCGATGCTCGCCGGGTCGCCGCCCTCCGGACCGCGGACGGTCTCAGCGCCGACCCTGCTCCCCCAGGTCTCGAGCTGGTCGGCGGCGGCGGCGCGGAAGGTGTCGGCAGCCCCGAGGACGACGCTGCGGCCGTCAGCGACGAGGACCCGCGCCAGCTTGCCGCAGGTGGTGGTCTTGCCCGTGCCGTTGACCCCGACCACCAGCACGACTGCAGGACGGTCGGCGTGGGGCAGGGTCTTGAGCGTCCGGTCGACGTCGCGGCCGATGGTGGTGACGAGCTCCTCGCGCAGGATCGCCCGCAGCTCTCCCGCTGTCTTCAGTGCATCCACGCGGACCCGGGTCTTGAGGCGCTCGACCAGCTCGGTGGTCGCCGCCACGCCCATGTCGGAGGTGAGAAGCGTGTCCTCGACCTCCTCCCAGGTGGCCTCGTCGAGGTTGTCGCGCGACAGCAGCGCGAACAGGCCACGGCCGAGGGTCGTCTGCGAGCGGGACAGCCGAGTACGCAGCCGGGTCAGACGCCCGGCGGTCGGCTCCGGGACCTCGAGGCCGGCCGTCGGCTGAACATCGCTCAGCAGCGGCGAGTCGACCCGTTCGACGGTGCGCAGCGGGGTGTCCCGAGGCTCCTCCGCGTCATCGCCGGTCCCAGGGCGGTAGTCGACCCCGGGTTGCGGCCGTGCCGGAGCAGAGCCGCCGCGGCGCGACACCAAGCCCACCACCAGGAACACCGCGAGGAGCAGCACCACGCCGACGACGATGAGGATCTCGAGCACGCGTAGGTGTCTACCAGGGTCCGCCCCGCTTCCTCACCCCTGCGTCCGCTCCGGCGAGCGGCCGACGGGTGCACAGGAGCAGACGCAAGCGCGCCCGTCAGGCGGTCTCGCGCTCGCGCAGCCGCTGGGAGACGACCGTCGAGACGCCGTCACCGCGCATCGTGACGCCGTAGAGGGCGTCCGCGATCTCCATCGTCCGCTTCTGGTGGGTGATGACGATGAGCTGCGAGGACTCACGCAGCCCCTCGAGTGCCTCCAGCAGACGGCCCAGGTTGCGGTCGTCGAGGGCCGCCTCGACCTCGTCCAGGACGTAGAACGGCGACGGGCGGGCGCGGAAGATCGCCACCAGCAAGGCGATCGCGGTCAGCGACCGCTCCCCGCCGGACAGCAACGACAGCCGGGACACCTTCTTGCCGGCAGGACGCGCCATGACCTCGATCCCGGTCGCCAGCAGGTCGTCGGGCTCGGTCAGCACCAAACGCCCTTCGCCGCCCGGGAAGAGCGTCGCGAACACGTGGACGAACTCCCGCGCGGTGTCCTCGAACGCCGAGGCGAACACGTCGTGGATGCGGTCGTCGACGTCCTTGACCACCGTGAGGAGGTCACGCCGGGTGGCCCTGAGGTCCTCGAGCTGGGTGGTGAGGAACGCCGACCGCTCCTCGAGCGCGGCGTACTCCTCGAGCGCCAGCGGGTTGACCCGGCCGAGCAGGGCCAGCGCCCGCTCAGCAGCGGCCGCCCGCTTCTCCTGCGCCACCCTGTCGTAGGGCACGGGCTCGCCGGGCTGCTCACCCTCGATGAAGGCGACCGGAGGCACCAGCACGTCCGGTCCGTAGTCCGTCAGCAAGGTCTCCAGCGGTACGGCGTACTCCTCGACCGCCCGTCCCTCGAGGGCCTCGATGCGCAGGCGCTGCTCGGCGCGCGCGACCTCGTCGCGGTGCACCACGTCGGTGAGCCGGTCGAGCTCCGCGGCCAGCTCGCGACCCGACGCGCGCAGGGCCAGCAGCTCGCCCTCGGTGACAGTGCGGGCCGCCTGGGCTGCCTCCCGCTCCGCGGCCGCCGCCTGCAGGGAGACGGCGATCCGGCCCAGGGCGACCTGCGCCCCGCGGACCACCTCGGCCGCGACCACGGCACCGCGCTCCCGTTGCGACCGCAGGGCCACCAGCCGTTCCCGGTTGGCACGCTCCTGCCGGGCGGCGCGTTCGAGGCCCTCGGCCCGGCCGGCCAGGGCCTTGGCGCGCTCCTCGCCGGTACGGACAGCGAGGCGGGCCTCGACCTCAGTGGCCCGCGCATCCGCAGCGGACTGCACGAGCCGGTCGCGCATCTCGGTGCTGGGCTCCTCCTCGGCGGGTGCGAGCTCCGCGGCGGCAAGCCGCTCCTCGAGTTCCACGAGTCCGGACAGGTCACCGTCGCGCGCTTCCTCGGCGCGCGCGCGGGCCTGCTCCAGCCGACCCGCCTCAGCCTCAGCGGCGCGGACCGCGGAGGCCAGCAGCCCGAGCTGTTCGCCGAGGGCGGCCATCCGCGCGTCGCTGTCGTGGAGGGCGGCGAGGGCCTCGTGGACCTCGGCCTGCCGCGCTGCCACGAGGCCTTGGGCTTGCGAGACCTCGCCCGACAGGCGGGTGTGGCGACGGTCGGCCTCGTCGTGCTGGGACGTGGCCTCGTCAACCGCGGCCTGCACCTCGAGCAGCGACGGGGCGCTCGCGCTGCCACCAGCGGCCCAGTCGGCGCCGAGCAGGTCGCCCTCGGCCGTGACCGCCCGGACGTCCGGCAGGGTCTCGACGAGGCGGCGGGCCTCCTCGAGCGACAGCACGACGGCGACCCGGCGCAGCGCGCGGGTCAGGGCCGGGCGCAGCGCGGGCGGCGCCTCGAGCAGGTCGATCGCCCAGCGCGCCTGCTCGGGCAGCGTCGGCCACTGCTCGTCCGCGTACGAGGCTCCACCGACCAGCATCCCGGCGCGCCCGGCGTCGTGCGACTTCAGGTGCTGCAGGGCCGCGGCGGCGTCCGCCGGGGAGGCGACGGCCACCGCATCGGCGACCGCCCCGAGTGCCGCCGCCACCGCGACCTGGTGACCGGCCTGGACGGTGACGAGCTTCGCGACCGTGCCGAGCACCCCCGGCACATCGCCGGCGAGCAGGTGCCCGGAGCCGTCCTTGCGGGCGAGCGAGAGCGCGAGGGCGTCGCGGCGGGCGGCCCAGGTGGAGCGATCACGCTCGGCCTCGCGCTCGTCGGTCTGCAGGGCGGCGAGCCGGTCCTGCGCCTCGGCGAGCACCGTCGCGACGGTCTCGTGGCGCTCGTCGAGGTCGAGCTCGCCCTCGTCGAGGCCGCCGGCCTGCGCCTGCAGCGACTCGAGGTCGGCGACCGCCCGCTCCACCCGGGCGAGCGCCTCGTCGAGCTGACCGGACAGGCGCCCGATCTCGGCCTCGGCGGCGGTCGCCCGCGAGCGCAGCGCCCCGACCTGGCCGGTCAGCTTCGCCAGCCCTTCGCGCCGGTCGGCGATGGCGCGCCGGGCTGCGACGAGGGCCCTCTCCTCGGAGGCCAAGGCAGCCTCCGCGTCGGTGCGACGGGTGACGGCAGCCTGCAGCCGCTCGGTGTCCTGGCCCATCTGCTCGGCGAGCTGGCTCTCCTGCTCCCGGACCTGCGCCGCCTCGCGCTCGAGCTGCTCTGGGTCGCGACCCTGCCGCGCCTCTTCGGGGAGCTCCGCGGTCAGGTGCCGGTGACGCTCACTCGCGAGCGTCGCCGTACCCCGAAGGCGTTCTTCCAGCGCGCTCAGCCGGTACCAGGTCTCCTGCGCGCGAGTCAGGCGCGGTGACTGCTCGGCGGCCGACGCCTCGAGCATCTGCTCCCGCGCCTGCGATGCGGCCAGGTCCTTCTCGACGACCGCCCGGCGTTCCCGGAGCTGGGTCTCGTCCCTGACCTCGGCGTCGAGGGTCGCCCGCAAGGCGAGCAGGTCGTCGGCGAGCAGCCGGAGCTTGGCGTCGCGTAGGTCAGCCTGGACCTCGCCCGCCCGACGGGCGACCTCGGCTTGCCGGCCGAGGGGCTTGAGCTGGCGCCGGAGCTCGGTCGTGAGGTCCTGCAGGCGGGTGAGGTTGGCCTGCATCGCCTCGAGCTTGCGGAGTGCCTTCTCCTTGCGCTTCTTGTGCTTGAGGACACCCGCCGCCTCCTCGATGAACGCACGTCGGTCCTCGGGTCGGGCCGACAGCACGGCGTCGAGCTGGCCCTGCCCGACGACGACGTGCAGCTCGCGGCCGATGCCGCTGTCGCTCATCAGCTCCTGGACGTCGACCAGGCGGCACTTGGTGCCGTTGATGGAGTACTCCGAGGCACCGTCGCGGAACATGAGGCGGGTGACGCTGACCTCGGCGTACTCGATCGGAAGCGCACCGTCGGTGTTGTCGATCGTGAGCGTGACCTCGGCCCGGCCCAGCGGTGCCTTGCCGGGCGTGCCGGCGAAGATCACGTCCTCCATCTTGCCGCCACGCAGCGCCTTCGCGCCCTGCTCGCCCAGCACCCAGGCGATGGCGTCGACGACGTTGCTCTTGCCGGACCCATTGGGTCCGACGACGCAGGTGATCCCGGGCTCGAACCGCAGGGTCGTCGGGGACGCGAAGGACTTGAAGCCCTTCAGCGTGAGGCTCTTGAGATGCACGCTCTACCGATCCGTCGGCCAGGGGGAAGGCCGGTGCAACTCTAGCGGCGACCGGATCCTTGCCCGGGTACCCGTGGGCTCCGCACCACCACGGTGGCGGCTGAGCGACGCAGGAGCACCGTCTGCCGGATGCGGCGTCGGGCGAGCCGCCGGAGCCGTTCGGCGAGGTCCGGGCTCACGCGTGCGCCTCGAGTGCCGGGCACGCCGATCCCTTGGCTGCAGCGAGCCGCTCGAAGTGCCAGGGCTCGTTGGCATACCGCCGGCACAGTCCGAAGTGGACACCGTGCTCCTCCAGCCACCTGGCGCCCGCCGGCGGCCCGACGTCCACGGCTCGTCCCTTGACGTGCTCGGACTCATCGGGCGGCAGGACCCACCTCCGGGCCCGCTCCGGGGAGCCGTACTTGCCGATCGCGTCGGCGTACAGCTGCGCCTGCTCCGTCCGGCTCCGCCAGCCGGACGTGACGCGCAGCTCGACCCCGTCGGCCGCAGCAGCCGCGATCGCCCGGGCGACCGCGCGCTGCATGGGCAGCTGCAGGTGCGTCGTGTCGCCGGCGCCCACCGGTGCGTCCGGCGCCGGCACGACCGGCCCCGAGGTCGTCTGGTTCGGCACCTGCGTGTACGGCGACGCCGACGAGCCTCCGCCGTGAAGGGTGTAGCCGACGCCCGCGACCGTCAGGGCCACCGCCACCCCAAGTCGCCTCACGTCATCCTCCGGACCATCGGAAGCCGCGAGCGGGTGAGTGCTGCCGCGGCAAGAGCGGCGAGGAGCGGCACCACGAGCACGGTGATCGCCAGGTTCCGCCACGGCAGCACGAGCGGATAGGGGTTGATCCGCGAGAACGGCGCGGTTGCCGCGGCGGCGTTGAGCGCCCGCACCATCCCGACCGCTGGTACCAGGCCCGCGACGGTGCCCAGCACCGTGCCGAGCCCCGCGGTCACCATCGACTGGAACGCCGCCAGGCCGCGGCGCCGGCCGGGGCTGGCACCGACAGCCGCGAGGGTGGCCAGGTCGGCACGCCCGTCGGCGGCGGCCAGGCCGGTCGCGATGCCGGAGGCACCGAGGACGATCACGGCACTGCCTAGGAGCAGCGCCAGCAGGCCCAGTCCGTTCTTCTTCGTATATCCGCGCTCCACGACGAGCGGGCCGCTGAGGTCGAGCGTGCCGAGCTCATGCCGGGCCCGGTCCTCCTCGGCCGCAGAGGGTGGCTGTCGGGACGAGGCGACGACGCCGAGGAGCGTGGCAGGAAGGCCGGTGCTGGCTGCAGCCTGGTGCGACAACACCGTCACCTGTGGCACGTCGTCGGGAAGCGCCTCGGCCGGCACCGTGAGCGTCCGCCGGTGGGTCCCCTGGGGATCGCCGGCCTGTTGCACGACGAGCACCGCGGTCCCGCCGGCCTGGAGGTAGTTGCGAGGGACGACCGCTCCGCCGCGGGCCAGCACGCCGGCGTACGGGTCGCCCGAGCGCCCGGTCAGCACCGCGATCGTGGCGGTGTCCCCGACGAGAGCTCCCGGCAACGTGGCCTGCCGAGCTGCCCCGTTGCACCACGGTTTCCCGCTGTCCTGGACCCAGACGCCGGAGCAGGCCTGTGCAGGCGAGATCTGCACCGACAGGTAGCCAGCGCCTGAGGGAGTCTGCGTGCTGACCGTCGCACCCTGCGGATCCAGGCTGCGCACCCCCGCCACGGTGGCCGACAGCAGCGTCCGGCGGAGCGCTGCCTCCACCTGCGGGCCCTTGGCCGTGTTGCCCTGCAGGGGCACAACCGCGGTGCCGTACGGCGCCACTGGTCGGTGGGAGTTCCGGTTGTACTGGTCGTAGCTCGCCAGGTAGGTGGCGACCGCGACCGAACCGGCGACCGCGGCGAGGACGGCGGAGATGGCGGGCGCGGTCCGGCCGCGGTTACGGGCGGCGTCACGCAGCGCGAGTCGCGGGCCAACCGGCAGCCAGGGCCCGATCCGGCCGACCAGGCCGACGAGGAACGGTGTCGTCGCGACCAGACCGAGCTCGGCCACGGCCGAGCCGGCCAAGATGGTGTTGACGCTGCGCTGCCGTGCGCCTTCCAGCGCGATCGCCGTGCCCCCAAGCGCGGCGAGCAGGCCGAGGAGCGGGGTACGCCGCAGGCTCCGGAGCTGCCCCCGCCTGCCGGTCAACGCAGCGACCACGTCCTGCCGCGCAGCCGACCGGGCGGGGAGCAGGGCGGCCAGGATCGCGGTGAGCACCCCGACGACAGCGATGCCCCCCAGTTCGAGCGGACGGACGTCGAAGGGCCCGGGGACCTGGTTGCTGTAGTCCCGTAAGAACGGCTCGGCCAGCCACCCGAGCCCGGTTCCCGCCGCGACACCCAGAAGGCCACCGGCCCCACCGAGGACGACGCCATGACCGAGCACGACGCTCCGGATGTGGCGGCGCTCACCGCCGGTGGCCGACAGCAGGGCCAGCTCGCGGCTCTGCCGCTTGGCACCGACCGCGAAGGCCGGGCCGGCGAGCAGGACGATCTCGAGCAGCGTCATCCCGACGACCAGGGCGATCGCCGGGACGTTGCTGCTCGCGATGAGGCCCCGTCCCGGCGGCACGCCGGGTTGGCCCGGGACCTTGCCTCGCGGCAAGAGGATGAAGCCGCGGGCATTGGCCGCCTGGACGTCGGCCCAGGTCAACCTGTCCCGGACGTCGACCAGGAACCTCACGGCGGCATCCCGCTGCGCCCGCAGGGCGCCGGGGGCCATGAGGACGATCTGCGTTGCCGGGCTGCCGGCGTCGTCGACGAGCCCGACCACCGTCACTGCCTGCGTGGTGCCGCGTCGAGGGCCCACCCGCACGGTTGCGCCGACGCCGACTCCGAGCCGCTGCGCGAGCGCCGTCGTCACTGCGACCTCGCCGCCGCGCCGCGGCGCACGGCCGCTGTGTGGGAAGAACATCCCGTGGGCGATCGGCGCCAGGTAGTCCAGGTCGCGCATCGAGGCGACGGCGGTGACGTTCCCGATCGTGACTTGGCCCCCGCCGAAGGTGCGGTCCGCCACCACCGTGCTGCCGGCCGGGACGACGGTGGCGGGCTCCGGTGCGGGGCCGACCCGCGTCCCTGTGCCGCCCTCGAACGCAAAGGACCCAGCCACATCGGGGAGTTGGACCACAGCCGACGAGCTGCTGTCGATGAGCACCGCGTCGGACGCGCCCATCGTGCGGGTCGCCTTCTGGTCGGGCGAGAGCTGGAAGGTCCGGTACAGCACGTCGGCAGCCCCGACGCCCAGCACGGGCAGCGCGATCATCACGACGACGAGGGCGCTGCGGCCCTTGGCCCTGCGAGCGTCGCGGCGGGCGATGCGCAGGGTCGCGGCGAGAGCGCTCATGGCGCAAGCACGTCTTCGGGGGCGCGGTAGACGGACTCGTCGACCACCCGGCCGTCGCGCAGGAACACCACCCGGTTCGCCCAGGCTGCGTGCCGCGCGTCGTGGGTGACCAGCACCCCGGCCGCGCCGGCGTCGACGCGGGCACGCAGCAGGGCCATCACGGCCTCACCGGTGGTGGAGTCGAGCGCACCGGTGGGCTCATCGGCCAGCACCAGACGACGCTCCCCGACCAGTGCCCGGGCAATCGCGATGCGCTGCTGCTGGCCGCCGGACATGTCATCGGGGAAGCGGTCGGCAAGCTCAGGGACGCCGACCTCGGCCAGTGCTGCCACCGCCTCCTTGCGCGCCTTGCGGGCGGGTACGCCGTCGAGCTCGCGCGGCAGGGCGACGTTCTCGGCGGCGGTCAGGGCGGGGATCAGGTTGAAGTCCTGGAAGACGTAGCCGATCCAGCGGCGCCGGAGCTGGGCGAGCGCCTTCCTCGACAGATTCCCGAGCTCGGTCCCCTCCACGAGGACCCGGCCGGACGTCGGCTGGTCCAGTCCGCCGGCGAGGTGGAGCAACGTCGACTTACCCGAGCCGCTCGGACCCATCACCGCGACCAGCTCACCGGGCGCAACGGTCAGCGACAGGTGCTTGAGGGCCTCGACCTGGCCGTCCCCGCTGCCGTGCGTGCGGGTCACCGCCTCGAGCACGAGGATGCTCACCGGGCCCGCTCCACGTCCTCGACGGGCGTGGGCCTGACGACCGGACGGCGGCCCTGCACCACCCGGCTCTCGCAGTGGTCGAGCCAACGCACCTCGGCCTCGGTCTGGAAGACCATGGCGTCGAGCACGAGGAGCCAGGCGAGGTCCTCGGGGCCGGCCTGGGCCTTGAGCCGGGTGTAGTCCTGCAGGGCGCGCAGGCTGTCGGTGCGCTGGGCCTGGACGACCGCGGCGATGTCGACATCCTGGTTGCCGACAGCGAGGGCCAGCTTGATCGCCAACTCGTCCCGGGGCCGCGCTTCCCGCCGTACTGGGGTCGTGAACCACGCGGTGACCTCCGCACGGCCCTCCGCGGTGATCTCGTAATACTGCTGCCCCGACTCGCCGGCGTCGCTCGCCGTCACACAGCCGTCGCGTTCCAGCCGGGACAGGGTCGTGTAGACCTGCCCCACGTTGAGCGGCCAGGTCGTTCCGGTGCGGGCCTCGAACTCGCCCCGTAGCTCGTAGCCGTAGCGCGGGCGCTCGGCGAGCAGGGCCAGCAGCCCGTTTCGTACCGACATCTCGCGGATCCCCTCCTGTGCGAATGCCTACTCGGTAGGCAGTACGGAGTATGCATACCGAGTAGGCGTTTCGCAACGACCCGCTGACGTGACGCGCCGGGGAGGGGCGGGCCTAGCGGGGGGCGGCGTCCGGAAACGACGAAAGGCGCCTCCCTCGGCGGGAAGCGCCCTCGTGATGGCGGGAGTAGCTCAGGTCAGGGCGGGCTCATCGGTGAGCACCCGGATGTCGTCCTCGACGTGGACGGTGGCGACGAGCGCGTCGTTGGCGGCCTTCACGCGACCCACCTCGTTCTCGAGTTCCACAACCCTGGCGCGCAGGTGGCGCACCTCGGCCGCGAGACGCAGATCGGTGCCTACACCGACATGACCGAACAGGGCCTTCGCCATCGAAGAAGCCTCCACGCTGAGGGGTCCGCGCGCCTGGCAGAGGGCACAGGCGTGGTGACACCAATTTGCCACGTGATCATGCTCAGGTCAAGGCTCAGGTCACGAACGTGTCACGAAACGTGACGAGTTGGTGGGCTTCTCGTGACCACCCCGCCAGGTCCTCTCAGCGTCCTCCTAACGCTCACCGAACCCGACCTCACCGCGTGCCTGCGCCCAGCGCTCGGAGACGAACTCGACCCTGCCCGGTCCGCCCGGGAGCAGGGCGAGCAGCTGCCGGCAGGCTGGCTCCGGACCCTCCGCCACCACCTCGACACGCCCGTCCGCCAGGTTGGTCGCCGACCCGGACAGCCCGAGCTCAAGCGCCCGGGCGCGGGTCCACCAGCGGAAGCCCACTCCCTGCACCTGGCCCTTCACGAAGGCCGTCATACGCACCGTCGCCACGTTCCTGAGTGTGCCTGAGACTGGACGGGTGCTCGCCATCCATCCCTGCCTGAGCCTGTGCGACTGGGCGCCGACGAAGGCGCCGTACAAGGGCGAGAGGCTGTTCGCCTGCCGCGGCTGTGGCAGCCAGTGGGTGCGCAGCGAGCCGTGGGCGCCGCGGCAAGCAGACGGGAGCCTCGCGGACGGGGTCCGCGAGGAGCTTCAGCGGGGGTAGCGCGGCCTCGGCTGGCAGGTCGGGCACGAGTACGACGAGCGGTTCATCCAGGCCTCACGGCGCAGCGGCGTGCCACAGCGGTCGCACGGCTCGCCCTCGCGTCCGTAGGCGTGCAGCCACCGCTCGAACAGGCCACTGACGCCCTCGGTGGAGACGTAGAGCGCATCGAAAGACGTGCCGCCCTGGGCGAGCGACTCGGTCAGGACGTCGCGGGCGTGCTCGAGCAGCTCGCGTGCCTTCGGCTTGGTGACGGTCTCCGTCGCCCGGCCACCGTGCAGCCGAGCGCGCCACAGCGCCTCGTCGGCGTAGATGTTGCCGATCCCGCTCACCAGGGTCTGGTCGAGCAGCGCCCGCTTGACGCCGGACTGTTTCCTGCGGAGACGGGTCACGAACAGCTCGTCATCGAACTCGGGGTCGAGCGGGTCACGCGCGATGTGGGCGATCGTGCTGGGCAGGTCGGCCCCGCCGGCGACGACCAGCAGGCCGCCGAAGGTCCGCTGGTCGATGAAGCGCAACTCTCGGCCGCCGTCGCTGAAGGAGAACCGGATCCGCAGGTGGCTCTCCACCGGCTTGTCCTTCGGTACGACGAGCAGCTGGCCGCTCATGCCGAGGTGCCCGGTGAGGGCGTCGCCGGAGTCGAGCGGCAGCCACAGGTACTTCCCGCGTCGGCGGGCCGCGACGACCGTCCGGCCGGTGAGCAGGTCGATGAAGTCCTGCGGGCCGGCATCGTGACGGCGGACGGCACGCGGGTGGTGGACCTGGACGGCGGTGATGGTGCGTCCCGCGACGCCCTTCTCCAGGCCGAGCCGGACCACCTCGACCTCGGGGAGCTCCGGCACCCCTAGTCCTCGTTCTCCTCGTCGAGCGACCCCTGCCCGGCGAGTCCTTCCTCGGCAAACGGCGCGACCTGGAGCGAGCGCCAGGCTCCCTCGGCGGCCTGCTGCTCGGCCTCCTTCTTGCTCTTGCCGAAGCCCTCGCCGCGGTTCACGCCCGCCACCATGGCACGCGCCACGAACGACTTGGAGTGGTCCGGCCCGCTCTCGGTGATGGCGTAGTCCGGCACCCCGAGAGAGCGCGAGGCGGTGAGCTCCTGCAGCGCGGTCTTCCAGTCGAGCGCGGCCCCGTCCATGGCCGCCGCCTGCATGAGCGGGTCGAACAAGGTCCGGACGAGCCGGGTTGCGCCCTCGAGGCCGCGCTCGAGGTAGACAGCCCCGATGACCGCCTCCATGGTGTCCGCCAGGATGCTCGGCTTGTCACGGCCGCCGGTGACGTCCTCCCCCTTGCCCAGGCGCATCCACCGGCCCAGCCCGAGCTCGCGGGCCACCCCGGCGAGCGCACGGGTGCTGACCACGCTGGCGCGCAGCTTGGCCAGCGAGCCCTCCGCGAGGTCGGGGTGGTTGGCGTAGAGAGCGTCGGTCACGACCAGCCCGAGGACCGAGTCCCCGAGGAACTCCAGGCGTTCGTTGGTGGGGAGCCCACCGTGCTCGTAGGCGTAGGAGCGGTGCGTCAGTGCCCGCTCGAGCAGCGCCGGGTCCAGGGCAGTACCAAGCGCAACCTCCAGCAAGGTGTACTGCTCAGCGCGGCCGCTCACGGGCCCGCCTCCCCGATGGCAATCACAGGCCCGCCTCCCCGATGACAATCACAGGCGCGCCAGGGCGTAGTCGAGTGCGTCCCCAACCGTCACCAGGTCATCGAGGTCCTCGTCGTCGATCACGAAGCCGGGTCGACTGGCCGAGCTCAAGTGCTCTTCGACGATCTCCACGATCTCGACGAGGGCGAGGGAGTCCGCCTGCAGGTCCCGCACGAAGTGCTGCTCCCGGGTGACGGTGGCAGGGTCGACCTCGAGCACGATCGCCACGGCACCTTGGATGACCGCCAGCACGTCGTCCGGGGTCATGAGGGCACCGCCGTACGGCGTTGCTCTTCAAGGGCCGTCGTCATGCGCGCCACCACACCCTCACGGACGGCCAGCGCGGCCGAGCCCACGCACTGTGCCACCGCCTCGGCCGAGGCGGAGCCGTGCCCGACCACCGAGACTCCGCCGACCCCGAGCAGGATCGCGGAGGACGGCAGCTCCCCACCGTCGGCACGGGTGTTGGCCCCCTCGATGCCCTTGAGGAGGACGTTGCCGGTGAACCCGTCGGTCACGACCACGTCCGCCTTGCCACCCAGCGCCACGTCTTGACCTTCAACGTTGCCCACGAACCGGAGCGGCGCAGCCAGAAGAGCGGCGAAGGCGTCCTTGCGGAGCTTGTCACCCTTGCCCGGCTCCTCACCGACGTTGAGCAGACCCACGCGGGGGTCGTCCAGGCCCAGGGCCGCGCTCGCGTAGGCCGCGCCCACCAGGGCGTGCTGCACGAGCTGCCCAGCCGTGCCGTCGACAGTGGCGCCGACGTCGAGCAGCACCACGGGCCCTGCAACAGCCGGGACCACCACCGCAAGTGCGGGGCGGACGATGAGGCGGCCGAGCGCGAGGACGGCGGATGCGACGGTCGCCCCGGTGGAGCCGACGGAGACCGCGGCCTGGCAGTCGCCGTCGCGCACGAGACGGTGGGCGACGCGCACGGTCGCGTCCTTCTTGGCGCGCACCGCACGTGCCGGCTCCTCGTCCATGCCCACGACCTCGGTCGCGTCGACGAGGCGGAAGCGGCCGGCTGCGCCACGCTCCTGGAGGAGACGTTCGGCAAGCGCTACCGGCCCGACGAGGACGACGTCGACGTCAGGCTGTGAGCCGGCGGCGATCAGCGCACCGTCGACCACCGAGGCCGGAGCCGTGTCGCCCCCCATGAGGTCCAAGGCGACACGCACACGCTGCTTCAGGCCGGTCTCAGACTGCCAGGACCGTGCGCTTGTCGTACCGACCGCACTCGGGGCAGACGGTGTGCGGGCGCGTGGTGTGGCCACGGTCGCACTTCACCAGCGTGGGGACGCCGGTCTTCCACTGCGCACGCCGCGAGCGGGTGTTGCTGCGCGACATCTTGCGCTTCGGAACGGCCATCTCTACTTCTCCTGGTCTGTCTGCTCGAGCAACCCGGCGAGGGCACCCCAGCGGGCGTCGGTCGTGTCGTGCGTGTGGCCTTCTGGGAGGTCGTCCAGCCGCTCCCCGCATGTGGCGCAGAGCCCCTGGCAGTCCTCCCGGCAGAGCGGCGTGAGCGGCAGTGCGAGCACCACCGCGTCCCGCAGCGTCGGGGTGAGGTCGAGATAGTCACCGTCGAGCTGCGCGACCTCGTCGTCGTCATCGTGGTCGGTGCTGGCCTCCGGGTAGACGAACAGCTCCTGGATCCGCACGGAGAGCGTCTCGCTCACCGGGGCCAGGCACCGCCCGCACTCCCCAGACACTGGCGCCGTGACGACACCGCTGACCAGAACGCCGTCCATGACGCTCTCGAGCCGGAGGTCCAGCGCGAGCTCGGCACCGACGGGCACCCCGATCAGGTCGACGATCCCCAAGCCCTCGGGCGCGGGAACAGCGAGCTGCACCGGACGCATCGACCCTGGCCGTCGCCCCAGTTCGCGCGTGTCCAGCACGAGGGGGTTGCGGGGGTCGAGGCGGCGTTGCGGTTTCCTGTTCTCGGGCACGTGGGTCTCCGGGCTCGGACGAGTCCACCGACGAGACTAGCGGACGGCCTCGCGGACGAACCATGGTTTCAGCCGGGAAGGGGCTCGTCGAGCAGGCCCTGGGGGTCGCTGAGCGCCTCGAGCTCGTGCCGGCCTGACAGCTTCTCCCGCCCGCGCTCGACCGCCGCGAGCGTCTTGCTCAGAACGATCTCGAAGTTCGCGAGCTTGGCGTCGACGTAGTCCTCGACCTCAGCACGCATGGCCTCGGCGGAGGTGCGGGCTTCCTCGAGCAGGCGCTCGGCCTCCGCCGAGCCTTCCTGGTAGACGTCGGTCGCCTCGATGAGGCGGCGACGTTCGACCTTGGCGGCCGCGATGATCTGCTCCGCCTCACGGCGACCCTCGTCGACGACACCCTGCTTGTCCCCGAGCACCTCCTGAGCACGGCTGATGGTCTCGGGGAGCAGCCCCTCGAGCTCGGCGAGCAAAGAGAGCAGGTCGTTGCGGTTGACCACGCACGACGCCGACATGGGCATCGCGCGGGCTCCCTCGACAAGTGCGGTGGTCTCGGCGAGCTTGGCGTGCACCTCATCCACGAGGGGGCCTCCAGCTGGGTGGTCTCAACTCGTTGCGCGCACGCGCTCGACGAGTCGGCGGTGCACGGTGTCGGGCACGAGCCCGGACACGTCTCCACCGTACGTGGCGACCTCCTTGACGAGGCTTGACGACAGGAACGAGTAGAGCGGGTTCGTCGTCATGAACATCGTCTCGACGCCCTGCAGACCGTGGTTCATCTGCGCCATCTGCAGTTCGTAGTCGAAGTCGCTGATGGCGCGCAGGCCCTTGACGATCACCTGGATGTCATTGTCCTTGCAGAAGTCGACGATCAACCCGTCGAAGCTGTCGACCCGGACGTTGCCCCAGGCTGTGGTGGCCTCGCGCAGCATGTCGGTGCGCTCCTCGAAGGAGAACATCCGCTTCTTGCTGGCATTGAGCCCGACCGCGACGACCACCTCGTCGTACAGGAGGCTGGCACGCCCAATGATGTCGAGGTGCCCGAGGGTCACAGGGTCGAACGAACCCGGGCAGACGGCCCTTCTCATGATCGGGCAAAGTACCAGAGCGTTGCTTCCCCGTAGCGCCGGGACCGCTCCTCCCGCAGCCCCGCCGGGACTGTCGGGGCCGCCCCGCGGGTGCGCCGCTCGACGACCACGACACCGTCCTCGGCGACCCACGGCAACAAGGCGGCCAGCACCGGGTCCACCTCGACGTCGTACGGCGGGTCCATGACCACGACGTCGTACGGCGTGGGCTCCCGGCCGAGGAAGTGGTTCACGTCGGCGTCGACGACGGCGGCCGCGAGTCCGAGCGCGTCGACGTTGCTGCGGATCGCTGCGAGCGCCCGCGGGTCGTCCTCGACGAGGGTCGCCTGCGCGGCGCCGCGGGACAGGGCCTCCAGCCCGAGAGCGCCCGAACCGGCGTACAGGTCGAGGACGTTGGCGCCTGGGAGGTCGGTGAGCGACTGCAGGCTGGAGAACAGCCCTTCGCGGGCCCGGTCCGAGGTGGGGCGGGTGGAGATGCCCGAGGGCACGAGCAGCCGCCGCCCGCCTGCCGTCCCGGCGATGATCCTGGTCACGGCGTCACTGTCTCAGCCGCGTCAGGCCTTCTCGATGAACGCCTGCCGCTGCTCGTCGAGGATGGCGTTCACGGCCTGCTTGAGCGCGGGGTGCTGGTCGAGCTGCGGGTCCTGCTCGACCAGCTGGATCGCCGCCTGCCGGGACTGCTCGATGACCTCGAGGTCGTCCAGGCGCAGGAACCGCAGCGAGGTGCGGCCACCGGACTGGTCGGCACCGAGGACGTCGCCCTCGCGGCGCACCTCGAGGTCGAGCTGGGAGAGCTCGAAGCCGTCGAGGGTGCCGGCCACCGCGAACAGCCGCTGAGCCGACGGCGAGTACCGGTCGGCCTCGGTGACGAGAACGCAGGTACCGGGGTGCTCACCCCGCCCGATGCGGCCGCGGAGCTGGTGAAGCTGGCTGATGCCGAAGCGATCGGCGTCCAGGACGACCATCACGCTGGCGTTGGGCACGTCCACGCCCACCTCGATCACCGTCGTGGCGACGAGCACCTCCACGTCCCCCAGCGCGAACCGTCCCATCACGTCGTCCTTCGCGTCCGAGGACATCCGGCCGTGGAGCGCCTCGACCCGCAGACCCCTGAGCTGCCCGGTGGCGAGCCGTTCGACCACGTCCAGCACGGCCATGGCCGGTCGCTTGTCCGGGTCGAGCGTCTCCACCTGCTCATCGCCGATGCGGGGGCAGACGACGAAGACCTGGCGACCCGCGGACACCTCCTCACGCACGAAGTCCCAGACCTGTGCGAACTGCGGGCTCCCCTGCCCGACGACCCGAGTGCTGATGGGAGAACGACCCGCGGGCAGCTCGCGCAGCGTCGACACCTCCAGATCGCCGTACGTCGTCATCGCCACGGTGCGCGGGATCGGGGTGGCCGTCATGACAAGAACGTGGGGGGCGGTTCCCTTGGCGCGCAAGGCATCTCGCTGCTCGACACCGAACCGGTGCTGCTCGTCGATCACGACCAGGCCCAGGTCGTGGAACTCCACGCCCTCGCTCAACAAGGCGTGCGTGCCCACCACGATCCCGGCCTCGCCGGACGCCGCCTCCTCGAGCGCCTTCCGCCGGGCTGCGGCACCGAGGGAACCGGTCAGCAGGGCGACTCGGGTGGCGTTGTCGGGACTTCCGAGCTGCCCTCCGCGGGCCAGCGGTCCGAGCAGGGAGGCCAGGGACCTGGCGTGCTGCTGCGCGAGGACCTCCGTAGGGGCGAGCAGCGCGGCCTGCCCGCCGCTGTCGATGACGGTGAGCATGGCCCGCAGAGCGATGACGGTCTTGCCACTGCCGACCTCGCCCTGCAGGAGCCGGTGCATCGGTTGCGTGAGGGCCAGCTCGTCGGAGAGCACCTTCCCCACCTCGAACTGGCCGTCGGTCAGGACGAAGGGCAGCGAGGCGTCGAAAGTGTCCAACAGGCCGCCGGTGCCGGCGCGACGGGCGGTGCCCCCCTGCAGCCTCACCTCCGCCCGGCGGCGCGCCAGCACCACCTGAAGGACAAAGGACTCGTCCCAGCGCAGCCGGTCCGCCGCGACCAACACGTCCTTCACGTCGTGCGGCCGGTGAACGGTCTCGAGGGCCTCGCGCAGGGACATGAGGCCGTGCTCGAGCCGCAGGGCCGTCGGCAGCGGGTCGTCGTCAAGATCAGCACCGGGCAGCACGACGTCGAGCGCCTTGCCGATGGCCATCGTGTCGATGCCGTTGGCGGCCGGGTAGATGGGCAGGATCTGGCCGGCCTTGGCAAGCGCGTCCTCGTCGGTGTCGAGGAACACCTCAGGGTGGGTGAGCTGGCGGCGCTGGTTGAACACGCTGACGGTCCCCGCGAACAGGTGCTGGCTACCGGGCTTGAGGCGAGCGCACTGCCACGTCGCGACCCTGCCGAAGAAGGTCAGGTCGAGCGTGCCGGTGCCGTCGGTGACGACGACCTTGCCGAGCGACTTGCCGTTACGGGACTTGTGGACCTCGGACGACCGGACCTGGGCGAGGACGGTGACGTGCTCCCCCACCTCGAGCTCGTTGAGCTTCGTGAGCGCCCCGCGGACGAAGTACCTGCGGGGGTAGTGGTGCAACAGGTCACCGACGGTAAACAGGCTCAGCTTGTCCGCGAGCACCTTCGCAGTCTTGTCACCCAGGGCTCTCACGAGGGGCGTGTCGAGCCTCATTCGACGCCGAGCAGCAGGGGGTAGTGCGGCTGGCCGCCGTACAGCACAAGGACCTCGACCGCCGGATGGACCTCGGACAGGTAGGACGTCAGCCGCTCGCCGGCGTCGACGTCGGCCTGCGCGCCCACCACGACCGTGGCAAGCTCACCGCCACCTTCGAGCAGCCGGTGCAGCAGGTCGCACGCGACCTGCACGACGTCGCTGCCGACCAGGGCCACCTCACCGTCCATCAGCCCCAGGACATCGCCCGGCACACACCGCCCACCGGCGGTCTCCGAGGCTCGTGCGGCGGACGTGACCTCGGCCCAGCGGGTCGCCCCTGCCGCCGCGCCCATAGCGGCCGCGTCGTCGTCGAATGCCTTGTTGCCGTCCGCGACGCTGGCAGCGGCCAGCCCTTGCAGCACCGACCGGGTCGGGACGACAGCGACGGCCAGGCCCTCCAGCCGGGCGTGCTCGGCGGCCGCTGCGGCCACCGCCTGGACGTTGCCGTCGTTGGGGAGCAGGACGACCTCCCCCGCACCTGACTCGCGGACCGCCCGGAGCAGCTCAACGGTCGAGGGGTTCGACGTGGGGCCACCCGCGACGACCTGCGCCCCGGACTCGCGGAACAGCGCCGCCAGCCCCTCGCTCTGGACCACTGCGATGACGGCCCTGCCGCGAGGCCGCTCGTTCCTCAACAGCCGCGGGCCCTCGGCCGCGATCTGGTCGGCGAAGCGGGTGACCGAGATACGAGACGGCCGTCCGGCGTCGACGCCCGCCTCGACCGCAGCGCCCACGTCATTGACGTGGACGTGGACGTTGTAGAGGCCGTCCCCGCCGACGACCGCAACGGAGTCGCCGAGCTCATGCAGCCGGTCCTTGAGCACCGCGACGTGCTCGCTGGTGGCCTCACGCAGCAAGAACTGCACCTCGTACGCGAAGGCATCGCTGCCGGCCTCACGGGCCGCGGTGAGGCCACTGCCCTCGCGGGGGACGAGCATCGCCGGAAGCGTGAGTGGTGCCGTGCCCGTCACGACCTGCTCGAGGGCCTCCAGCAGGACACACCAGCCGCGACCGCCCGCGTCGACGACCCCGGCCGCCTTCAGCGCCGGCAGCTGCTCAGGCGTCCGGGCCAGGGCAGCGGCCGCGCCCGCCCGGGCGCTGCAGACCATGGCGGCCAGGTCGGCGCCCTGGGCGGCCTCGGCGGCCATCCGAGCCACGGTGAGCATCGTGCCCTCCACGGGCGCCGAGACAGCGTCGTACGCGCTCGTGGCGCCTTGGAGCAGGGCGAGCCTGAGGATCTCCGGACCAGCGGCCTCGAGCGGGGCCAAGATCTCGCCAACGCCGCGCAGCAGCTGGCTGAGGATGATGCCGGAGTTGCCCCTCGCCCCCATGAGCGAGCCCAGGACCATCGCCCGGACGGTCGGAGCCATCTCCATGGGCTCCGGCGTGACGGCAGCAAGCACGGCGGCCATGGTCAGCTGGAGATTGGTCCCGGTGTCGCCATCCGGCACGGGGTAGACGTTGAGGTCGTCGATCTCCTGCCGTGCGGTCGTGAGTGCCTCGAGACCGGCGGCGCACCACTGGCGCAGCGCGGCGGCGTCAAGCACCTGGAGCACTGCCGGCCCTCCCTTGGACGATCTCCTGGGAGGTTAGCCCGGCTGCTACAGTCTGTGAGTTGCCGCGGCGGTGCCGTGGGAGTTGTGCCAGTTCAACCTCAACCAAGTCGATCTTCACCAGGAGTTCCAAAGTGGCTGCCAACTGCGACGTCTGCGGTAAGGGACCGGGCTTCGGCATGTCCGTCAGCCACTCCCACCGCCGCACCCGCCGGCGCTGGAACCCCAACATCCAGACGGTCCGTGTTGCCGCCGGTGGCGGTAACACGAAGAAGGTCAACGCGTGCACCTCGTGCATCAAGGCGCAGAAGGTTACGCCCGCGGCGCGCTAGAAAGTCTGGATCTTCCCCTTCTGCCCCCTGTTGCAGACGGGGTCATCTGTGTAATCTCCCGCTCGGTCGATCGTTCCTGCACGCGTTTCAACGCCCGCGCGGACGTACGCGGGCCGTGCCGCTCCCGGCGCTGGTCAGCACGACTCGGTCCCGCAAAAGTGCGGGCCCGTCCAGCAAGAGAGAGACAGGCACATGGCACAGGGCGCAGTGAAGTGGTTCAACGCCGAGAAGGGCTTCGGCTTCATCGCCGTCGACGGCGGCGGCGCGGACGTCTTCGTCCACTACTCAGCCATCCAGTCGGACGGCTACCGCTCACTCGACGAGGGTCAGCGCGTCGAGTTCGAGATCACCCAGGGTCAGAAGGGCCCGCAGGCCGACCAGGTGCGCCCCATCTAGTCTTCACAGCCTGTTTGGAACGGCCCGGCCCCGCAAGGGTGTCCGGGCCGTTCCGATGTGCCCCGGTCCTCAGTCCAGGCGCTTGAGGTCGGTCTTGTACCGGGCGCCATTCCAGGCGTAGAGCTCCACCGCGGGGGTGAACGTCCCGTCCGGGACCGCGTCGAGCCGCATCTTGGCCGGGATCCCCAGCGCCATCGCCTTGGCCGGGACCTCCACCCCGTTGCTGACCACCGCACCGGCGCCTACCAGCCCGCCGCTACGCACGACCGCGTCGTGCAGCACGACTGAGCCGGAGCCGACCAGGCAGTCGTCCTCGATGGTGCAGCCCTCGAGGTGCGCGATGTGCCCGACCACACAGCGGCTGCCGATGGTGGTGGCCTTGTCGTGGGTGGCGTGGACGACGGTGCCGTCCTGGATGGAGGTCCTGTCCCCCACCGTGATCGTGCCGTAGTCGCCACGCAGGACGGCGCCCGGCCACACGCTGCTCCCGGCGCCGATCGTCACATCGCCGATGACGGTTGCGTCCGGGTGGACGTAGGCGTCCTCATGGACGTTCGGGACTCTGTCCCCGATGGCGTAGATCGCCACGTTGCTCCTCCAGGGTTCGACTGGAGCTGATCGTGGCACGCTCAGGACATGGCCTACTTCTGGTGTACCGACCACGAGGCTGTCGAGGACGAGCAGCACGGTTGCCGCGCGGAGGTCCGCCTCGGCCCTTACCCGACCCGAGAGGCGGCCGAACGGGCGCTCGAGTCGGTCCACGAACGCAACGAGCGGCTCGACGCGGAGGACCGCGCCTGGGAGGAAGGCAGCTAGGACCGCCAGACCGGCGGACGCTTGGCGAGGAACGCCGCGATGCCCTCCTGGGCGTCGGGAGTCTGACTGCTCTGCGCCATGACCTCGACCGCGTACGTGTAGGCGTCCACCTGGCCCATCGAGAGCTGGTCGTAGAGCGCGGCCTTGCCCGTGGCCTTGCTGTGCCGGCTCCCTCGGGTGGCCGCCGTCAGCAGCTCCGCGGTGGCCGCATCGAGGACCTCGACCGGGACGACCCGGTTGACCAGACCCCACTCCAGAGCGGTCTGTGCGCCGACGACGTCGCCGGTGAGGGCCATCTCCATGGCCCGCTTGCGGCCGATGTCGCGTGCGATCGCCACCATCGGGGTGTGGCAGAACCAGCCGCCCTTGCCGCCAGGGGCGGCGAACCCGGCGCTGTCCGCGGCCACGGCGAGGTCGCAGGTCGCGACCAGCTGGGCGCCGGCCGCGGTGGCGAGACCGTGCACCTTCGCGATCACGACCTGCGGCACCCGCTGGATCAGGTTCATGAGGTCGGCGCAGGTCTGCAGCAGGAACCGAGCCTCGTGCAGGTCCTTGCCGCCCACGTCGCGGAAGTCGTGGCCGGCCGAGAACACCGGGCCGTTGCCCGCGATCACGATGCCGGTGGCATCGGTGCTCGCCACCTCCTCGAAGGCCTTCGTGAGCTCCTGGAGGTGCTCCAGCGAGAGCGCGTTGCGCTGCTGCGGCCGGTTCATCGTGATCGTCGCGTGGTCGCCGTCACGGGTGACCACAACATTCTCGTAGGTCATGTCCACGACGCTACGCCTGCCGGACGGGACCAGGCCCCTTGCCGAGCGGGTATCCGTTCATGATCGCCTGAGTCACGAAGTCCTTCGCCTTCGCGGCAGCCTCGGGCACGTCGTGACCGAGAGCCAGCTGGGCAGCAAGTGCAGAAGCCAGCGTGCAGCCGGTGCCGTGGGTGTGCGGGGTGTCGACTCGCGGGCCCTCGAGCGCGGTGGCGACAGAGCCGTCGTACAGGAGGTCGACGGGTCGGCCGGGGAGGTGGCCGCCCTTGACGAGGACCCACCGCGGGCCGAGGGCGTGAACGGCCTGTGCCGCGCTCAGCAAGTCACCCTCGTCGTGAACCACGACGCCGGTGAGCGCTTCGACTTCGGCGAGGTTGGGCGTGACGACGGTGGCCAGCGGGAGCAGGGCAGAACGCAGCAACGCCAGGCCTTCGGCGTTCAACAGGGACCGGCCGGTGCTCGAGATCCCGACCGGGTCGACGACGAGCGGGAGGTCGCCGACGGCTTCCGCGACCACGGCCACCGCCTCGGCTGAGGCGAGCATGCCGGTCTTCACGACGTCCGCACCGATGTCGTCGAGCACGGCCGCGAGCTGGGCGCGCACTGAGGCACTGGGGACGTCGTGGATGTCGAGCACCGCAGTGCTGCTCTGCGCCGTGACGGCTGTCAAGACCGTGCAGCCGTGCACCCCGAGGGCCTGCAGCGTCTTGAGGTCCGCCTGGATGCCGGCGCCACCGCCGGAGTCGGAACCGCCGATGACGAGCACGCGCTTCACGCGAAGTGCTCCCAGCCGCCCGCGACGACCTGGCCGTCGACCCGGACGCCGGAGCCCTCGACGACCCGGCCCACGACCCGGCAGCCGTCCGGGGCCGGTCCCCGCAGCGTCGCGACGAGAGCGTGGTCCTCCCCACCGGTCAGCACGTCGTTCAGAGAGACCGCCGGGTCGGCAAGAGCTGAGGCCTGGAGCTCGATGCCGACGCCGCTGGCTCGGGCGATGTGGCCGAGATCGGCCACCAGCCCATCGCTCACGTCGCACATCGCCGTCGCTCCCGCCCGCGCCAGGGCCGGTCCGACCGTGTACGGCGGAGTCGGGTGGCGGTGCGCGTCGACCACGTCACCGTCGATGACCCCCTGCTGCAGGAGCCGCAACCCCGCCGCAGACCAGCCGAGGCGACCAGCGACCACGACGGAGTCACCGACGCACGCGCCGGAGCGGGTCACGGGCGCACCGACGAGCGTGCCCAGCGCCGTCACCGAGACGACGACCTGGTCGGCAGTGACCGTGTCACCGCCGACGACCACCGCCCCGACCACCGCAGCCTCGTCGCGCAGGCCGTCCGCCAGCTCCACCGCCCACCGCAGCGGCAGGTCGGGCGGCGAGGCCAGGCCGACCAGCAAGGCGGTCGCCGTACCACCCATGGCGGCGACGTCGGCGAGGTTGGCGGCCGCGGCCTTGCGACCCACGTCGTACGCGCTGGACCAGTCGCGTCGGAAGTGAACCCCCTCGACGAGCACATCGGTGGTGGCGACGACCCTGCCATCGGGGACAGCGATGACTGCGGCGTCGTCGCCAGGTCCGAGCAGCACGGCGTCGGACAGCGGCAGTCGGGCAGTCACGGCAGCAATGAGCCCGAACTCGCCGACGTCCCGTGCGGTAGGTTCCGACACGTCCCTCAGCCTTTCAGAAAGAGGTGCGCCGCCGTGGTCCAGGCCTACATCCTCATCCAGACCGAGGTCGGCAAGGCTGCTTCGGTGGCCGAGGCGATCAGCAAGCTCGATGGGGTCGCGAACGCCGAGGACGTCACGGGCCCCTACGACGTGATCGTGCGCGCCGAGGCACGCAATGTTGACGAGCTCGGCAAGCTGGTCGTGGCCCGCATCCAGGGCGTCGACGGCATCACGCGCACCCTCACGTGTCCCGTCGTACACCTGTAGCTCTCGCGCTGGTCGCCCTGCTGGCAGCCGCCTGCAGCGCCAAGCCGACCACCTCTGTGCACGACGTCTCCGTGCCCGCCGTGAACGGCGTGTCCCCGGCGACGCTCCTGACCTGCCGCAACCTCAAGCTCGACCTCCCCAAGCAGGTGGCGGGCGGCACGACCCTGCGCCCCGCAGCGCCCCTCTCCGACACCACGGCTGCCTGGGGCACCCCGCCCATCACGTTGCGCTGCGGCGTCCGGGCAGGGAGCCCGCTGGACGACCCGTACACCTTCAACGGCGTCCAGTGGGCCATGCACGACAACGGCGCCTCACGCCTGTGGACCACGCTGGGGCGCAAGGTCAACGTGGTCGTCGAGGTACCCGATGCCTACAGCAGCCAGGCCGAGCTCATCGGCGGCCTGGCTGCCGCGGTCAAGGCCAACCTCCGCTGATCAGACCGTGAACTGGTTCACCAGTTCCTGAAGGACGCTGGACATGCGGGCCAGCTCATCGGCCGCGCGCTGGGAGTCACCGACGCCGCTGCTGGTCTGCACGGCCGTCTCAGCTAGGCCGGCGATGTTGCGAGCGATGTCGCTGGACCCGTTCGAGGCCTCGGACACGTTGCGGGCGATCTCGCTCGTGGTCGCGTTCTGCTCTTCCACCGCCGACGCGATGACCCCCGAGTGGTGGCTCACCTGCTCGACGACCGACGTGATCTGGTTGATCGCATCAATGGCGCCTTGGGTTTCCTGCTGCACGGCCTGAACTCGGGTGGAGATGTTCTCGCTGGCTCGGGAGGTCGCCTGCGCCAAGTCCTTGACCTCTGAGGCCACCACAGCGAACCCCTTGCCGGCCTCCCCTGCGCGGGCGGCCTCGATGGTCGCGTTGAGTGCCAGCAGGTTGGTCTGGTCGGCGATCGAGGTGATCAGCTTGATGATGTCGCCGATCTCCGCGCTGGACTCCCCGAGCTTGGTCATGATCTCCGCGGTGTCCTGCGCCCGCTTGACCGCCTCCTGGGAGACCTCGGCAGCTTCGGTGGCGCTCCGAGCGATCTCCCTGATCGAGGCGCGCATCTCCTCGCTGCTCGCGGACACCGTCTCCACGTTGCGGGAGACCTGGTCGGCCGCGGCCGCGGCGCTGCCGGCCTGTTCACTGGCCTGACCGGCGTTCTGGGCGATCTGGTCGTTGACCGCGCTCAGCTCCTGGGCCGAGGCGGACAACACCGTCGAGTTCTCCATGATCGAACGGATCGTGCCGGCGATCTTGTCGACGAACCGGTTGAAGTTCGCGCCCAGCGGGCCGAACTCGTCGCGCCGGTTCTCGTCGACCCGCTGGGTCAGGTCCCCGTCACCGTCGGCCATCTCCTGCAACCGCAGGGTAAGAGTCTTGACCGGACGGGTGACGCTGCGCGTGATCGCCCAGGCGATCACGCCAAGCAGCAGCAGGGCGAACAGCGATCCGAACAGCACCGTTGAACGCGTGCTGCTCACGGTCGACTCGGTGTTCTTGGCGCGAGTGCCCAGCAGGGAGCGCTCCGCGTTGTCCATGCTCTGTACGACACCCCGGATCTGATCCATCACAGCCTTGCCCTTGTTCTGCAGCACCACGCGTTGGGCCGCGGCGAAGCCAACGGACCGACGGAGGGTGATCGTGTCCTGCATCTCGGCGAACTTCGAGGTGACCAGTGGGCGGAGGGTGGCAATGCGCTGCTGCTGACTTGGGTTGTCCTTGGTCAGGGTCGCGACCGCGTCAATGGCAGGAACGATCTGCTGCCTTGCTGCGGTGAACGGGGACAGGTAGTCCTCCGTGCCGGTGATCAGGTAGCCCCGCTGGCCGGTCTCAGCGTCCTTCAACGTCGACAAGATCGTGGTCAGCCCCTCCAGCACCTGATACGTGTGGGTGACCTTCTTCTGGTTGTCGTCGATCGCGCCGACATTCCGGTAGGCGATGGCTCCGATGCCGACGAGCAGCAGCAGTGCGGCAGCGAATCCCGCCGTGAGTCGCTGACCGATCGTGTTCAAACGCATGCTTTGCTCCAGGGCAGATCTCGAGGGACCTCAGCACATCGGCCCCGCTGCATCGGTGTTGAGCGGCTGGCCCTCGAAATGCGAGCCTTCCAGCCGATCGGGTATCACCAAAGCGGGAATAGCGGGACGAGTGGATCGCCACGCCTTTACAAGGCGTCGAGCGCCTGCACCAGGTCTGCGACGAGGTCCTCGACGTCCTCGAGCCCGATGCTGACCCTGACCGCGCCAGGGTCGATCCCGGCCGCCGCGAGCGAGGCGTCGTCCAGCTGCAGGTGCGTGGTCGTGGCGACGTGTACGGCCTTGCTCACGGTGCCGCCCAGCGAGGTCGCCCGCTTGACCAGCCGCAGGCCGTCCACGAACGCCATGCCGGCGACCCGCCCACCGGCCGGGGTGACCGTGACGACTGCGCCGTACAGGCCGGGGGTGAACAGGCGGCCGGCCAGCGCGTGGTCGCGGTGGGTGGTGAGACCAGGGTGGTCGACCCGCACCACCCGTGGATGGGTTTGCAGGGCGGCGGCCACCACGATCGCGGTCTGGCACTGGCGGGTCATCCGAAGCGGAAGGGTGGCCAGGCCACGCGTCAGCAGGGCCGCCTCCTCCGGCGCGAGTGCGCCGCCGAGGTCCAGTCGCACCGTCCTGACGCGCTCCAGCAACGCCGCGGCGCCGACCACGACGCCGCCAGTGACGTCGCTGTGCCCCCCGAGGTACTTCGTCGCCGAGTGCACGACGAGGTCGGCCCCGTGCTCCAGGGGGCGGCACACCACCGGGCTCGCGAAGGTTGCGTCCACGACGAACGGCACGCCCGCGTCCCGGGCCACGACAGACAGTCCCGGCAGGTCCGCGACGGTCATGGTCGGGTTGGCGAGGACCTCTGCCCACAGCACCGTCGTCTCGGGGCGCAGCGCAGCGCGTACGGCCTCCAGGTCGGTCGCATCGACGAACGTGGTCTCCACCCCGAAGCGGGCGAGCTGACGGGTCAGCAGCGACCAGGTGCCGCCGTAGACCTCTCGCGGCGCCACGACGTGCGAGCCGCTGGAACACAGCGCCAGGAGGGTGCTGGAGATGGCCGCCATGCCGCTGGCAAAGGGCTGACCCACCGCGACCCCCGACGGGTCCTCAAGAGCCGCCACAGCGTCGGCGAAGGCCTGCGCGGTCGGGTTGTCGGTGCGGCTGTAGGACCAGCCGGGCTCGCGGCCCGCGAACACGTCGGCGGCCTGCTGCGCCGAGTCGAACACGAAGGTCGACGTCCGGTAGACCGGCGGTGTGAGAGGGGTCTGCACCACCTCCCGCACCTCAGGGCCGTGGACGGCTCGGGTGGAGCTCCCCTTCTCGGAACGGGCGGTCACTCGCTCTTGGTGTCGCGCCGCATGATGCTCTTCACCATCTCCACCGGCGTCATGCCGTCGTGGCAGAGCGCGACGACGTGCTCGGTGATGGGCATGTCGACGTCGTACTTCTGCGCGAGCGCCAGGATCGAGCGGCAGCTCTTCACCCCCTCGGCGGTCTGCTGCTTCTGGGCCAGGATCTCCTCGATCGTCTGCCCGCGCCCGAGCTTCTCGCCGAACGTGCGGTTGCGGGACAGCGGTGACATGCAGGTGGCCACGAGGTCCCCGAGGCCCGCCAGACCCGAGAAGGTCAGTGGGTCGGCGCCCAGGGCCGTACCGAGGCGGGCGGTCTCCGCCAGGCCGCGCGTGATCAGGGACGCCTTAGTGTTGTCCCCGAAACCCATGCCGTCGGCCATCCCCACGGCGAGGGCGATGACGTTCTTCACCGCACCGCCGAGCTCGCAGCCGACCACGTCGGTGTTGGTGTAGGGGCGGAAGTAGGACGTGAGCGTCGCCGCCTGCAGACGCTCCGCAGCCCTCAGGTCGGTGCAAGCCACCACGGTCGCCGCCGGTTGCCCACTCGCGATCTCCTTGGCCAGGTTGGGACCGGTGACCACCGCGACCCGCTCGAGGGGGACGTCGGCGACCTCGCAGATGACCTCGCTCATGCGCTTGGTGGTGCCGAGTTCGACGCCCTTCATGAGGCTGACGAGAAGGCTGCCCGGGCCGATCGCGTCCGCGACCGTGACGAGGTTGTCGCGCAGGCTCTGCGACGGCACGGCGAGAACGACGAACTCGGCTCCGTCCACCGCCGCAGCGGCGTCGGAGGTGGCGGTGAGGTTGGCCGGCAGCGCGATGCCGGGCAGGTAGTCGGGGTTCTCGTGGGTGTCCCGGACCGCCCGGGCCAGCTCCTCACGCCTGGACCACAGGACGACGTCGCACCCTGCGTCCGCAAGGACCTTTCCGAAGGCCGTTCCCCACGAGCCCGTGCCGAGCACAGCGGCTCGTGTCATGCGGACCTCCTCTCGGCCTCCGGGTCGTGGACGACCGCGGGCGCGGTCTCCTCCCGCAGCTCTTCCAGCATGCCTCGGATTGCCCGCATGATGGCGTCGGTCGCCTCGTGGAGCACCTCGGACGTGAGCTCCTTGCCCTGCCAGGGCGACAGGTCCACGGGCGGGCCCGCGACCACCTCGATGGTGTGCCTGGGCAGCAGGTGCAGGCCGGGGGTGCGGTAGGAGTCGAGGATCTGCTGGGCGCCCCACTGCGCGACCGGCACGACCGGGGCACCGGAGAGCAGCGCGAGCCGCGCCACCCCGGTGCGCGCGACCATCGGCCACTTGCCTGGGTCGCGGGACACGGTGCCCTCCGGGTAGATCGCGATCAGCTCGCCGCGGTGGAGCGCCTCGACGGCGTCCCTCAACGCCAGCGAGGCGTCCGCGGTGTTGCGGTGCACGGGGATCTGGCGAGCTCCCCGCATCGTCCGGCCGACGAGGCCGTTGCCCTTGAACAGGCTGGCCTTGGCGAGGTACCTCGGGAGCCGCTTCGTGCTGAACATGATGGCGTCGGCCAGCACCAAGGGGTCGACGTGGGAGATGTGGTTGGCCGCGACGATGACTCCGCCGCGACCCGGGACGTTGTCGAAACCGCTCCAGCGGCGCCGGGTCAGCAGCAGCAACGGGGGCTTGAGCAGCACGACCGCAAGGCGGTACCAGAACCCGATCCGCCCGAGACGCACGCCTACTCCTCCCACGACCTTGTGCGGCCGAGTCTTGCCGCCCTCGACACCGGTGTCGAGGAGCCTGCCAGACTCCTCGGTCGTGGCGCAGTCATGGGGTGTGGTCGTACCCGTCAAGCGCCTGTCACTGGCCAAGTCCAGACTTGCCTCGTACGGCGACAGCCGTCGACGGGCGCTGGCCCTGGCCTTCGCCGCGGATGTGGTCCTCGCCGCCGTCGACGTCGCGCGGGTGCTGGTCGTCACCGACGACGAGCAGGCCGCACGGGTGCTCGCGGCCCTTGGCGCACGGGTCGTCCCCGACGACCCCGACGCCGGGCTGAACCCGGCGCTCGTCCACGGTGCGGAGCTGTTGCGGGCCGAGCACCCGGATCTTGGCGTCGCGACGCTGTCCGCCGACCTGCCGGCGCTGCGGTCGGAGGAGCTCGCCGCGGCGCTGGCCCTGGTCCCGTCCGGTGGCCGTGGCTTCGTGGCGGACGCCGCGGGCACGGGGACGACCTTGCTGGCGGCAGACTTCGGGGCGGCGCTGCTGCCGGCCTACGGGCCCGGGTCGCGGGCGGGACACCTGGCCTCCGGTGCGCTCGAGATCGGCGGGGGCGCGGGGCTCCGCCGTGACGTGGACACCCCCGAGGACCTCGTCGCCGCGGTCGCCCTCGGCGTCGGCGTGCACACCGCCGTCGCCATCCAAGGCCTGTGATGACGACGGTGCAGGCGACGGTCCGGGACTGGGACCGCGCGTCAGGCGGATCGGCGCTGCTGGACGACGGCTCGGTGGTCGTGCTGCCACCGCAGTGCCTGCGGGGCAGCGTGTTCCGCTTCCTGCGCCTCGGCCAGCGCGTCTGCCTGACCCTCCAGGACGGCGTGGTCGTGGCCGTGGACCTGCCGTAGGAACGCCGAAGGCCCCGGCCGAAGCCGGGGCCAACGCGCGTGACAGTCCTACTTCTTGGCCTGAGCCTTCCTGGCGGCGGCCTTCTTCGCCGGGGCCTTCTTGGCCGGTGCCTTGTTGGCCGGTGCCTTGTTGGCCGGTGCCTTCTTGGCGGGAGCGGCCTTCTTCGCCGGGGCCTTCTTGGCGGGAGCCTTGTTGGCCGGTGCCTTCTTGGCGGGAGCGGCCTTCTTGACCGGCGCAGCCTTCTTGGCCGGTGCCTTCTTGGCCGGTGCCTTCTTCGCGGGAGCGGCCTTCTTGACCGGCGCAGCCTTCTTGGCGGGAGCCTTCTTGGCCGGTGCCTTCTTGGCGGGAGCGGCCTTCTTGACCGGCGCAGCCTTCTTCGCCGGAGCGGCCTTCTTGGCAGGAGCAGCCTTCTTCACAGCAGCAGCCTTTCCGACGGTCTTGGCCACAGTGGCCTTGGCAACGGGGGCGACCTTCTTGGCACCAGAGACAACGTCCTTGAAGCCCTGGCCAGGGCGGAACTTCGGCACCGAGGTCGCCTTCAGCTTGACCTGGGCACCCGTGGCTGGGTTACGCGCGACGCGGGCCTTGCGGTCGACCTTCTCGAAGACGCCGAAGCCGGCGATGGCGACCTTCTCGCCCTTGGCGACTGCAGTAGTGACCGCGTCGACGACGGCCTCAACAGCAGCTGCGGCTGCCCGCTTGTCGCCGATGCGGTGGGTGATGGCCTCGATCAGCTCGGCCTTGTTCACAGCTATTACCTCCAAGGACTGACGAGGCGCTCTGCCCCTCCGTGCGCAAGGTAGGCGCAAGCGTGCGCTCACGTCGATCACCGCGCGAGGTGACTTTCCTTGTGTCGCAGTGCTTGTCAGCAGGTTGGAGGGCGCTCAGCCGTCGTGAGGATCGGGCCGCCAGCCGGCATCGAGGTCGGCGAGGAAGACATCCAGCCGTTGCGAGGCGCGCCGGAGATCGTGCTTCGTCGCATCGCTGATCACGAGCAAACGCCTTATAACTCGGGCTTTTTCTTCATCCGAGAGCTCGAGTGCGGCAACCCGGCGGTGTGCGTCGCGCAGCCGTGCAGACAGGTCAGCGAACAGCTCTTCGTCGTCCACCGCGCCATCTTCGCAGGACTAGCGGGCAGACGCTGCCGGCTTCCAGCTCGGACGATTTTCTTCGTACGACGCGATATTTTGCTCGTGTCGCAGCGTCAGCCCGATGTCGTCGAGGCCCTCCATGAGCCGCCAGCGCGTGAAGTCGTCCAGCTCGAAGGCCGCCGTGATGTCACCAGCACGGACCTGCCGGGCGTCGAGGTCGACAGTCACCCGAGCCGCTGGATCGGCCTCCACCAGGGCCATGAGGGCAGCGACGACCTCCGTCGGCAACTGCACCGGGAGCAGGCCGCCCTTGAGGCTGTTGCCGCGGAAGATGTCGGCGAAGCGGGAGCTGATGACCGCCCGGAAGCCGTAGTCGGTGAGGGCCCAGACCGCGTGCTCACGGGAGGAACCGGTGCCGAAGTTCTCCCCCGCCACCAAGATGCTCGCGCCCTTGCGCTCGGGTGCGTTGAGGACGAAGGACGGGTCCTCGCGCCACTCGCTGAACAGGCCCGCGCCGAAGCCGGTGCGCTCGACGCGCTTGAGCCAGTCGCTCGGGATGATCTGGTCAGTGTCGACATCGCTGCGTCGCAGCGGGACAGCAGTGCCGGTGTGGGTGACAAAGGGTTCCATCAGGCGTCCAGGTCGGCCGGGGCCGCGAGGCGGCCGATGATCGCGGTCGCGGCGGCGACCTGCGGGGAGACGAGGTGGGTGCGACCGCCGCGGCCCTGACGGCCTTCGAAGTTGCGGTTGCTGGTGGAAGCGCTGCGCTCTCCCACCTTGAGGGTGTCGGGGTTCATGCCCAGGCACATCGAGCATCCCGCGCTGCGCCAGTCGGCGCCGGCGGCGGTGAAGACCTTGTCGAGACCCTCCGTCTCGGCTTGCTGCTTCACCAGCATCGACCCCGGGACCACGAGCATCCGGACGCCGTCGGCGACCTTCCTGCCCTCGAGGATCGCGGCCGCGGCGCGCAGGTCCTCCATCCGCCCGTTGGTGCACGAGCCCAGAAAGACCGTGTCCACGGCGATGTCGCGCATCGGCGTGCCTACGGTGAGGCCCATGTAGGTCAGCGCGCGCTCGGCGGCGTCCCGCGCGTTACCGGCTGGGAGCGCCTGCGGGTCCGGAACCACATCCGAGAGAGCCACGCCCTGCGCGGGGTTGGTCCCCCAGGTTACGAACGGCGTGATGGTGGTCGCATCGAGCACGACCTCCTTGTCGAAGACCGCGTCGGCGTCGGTGGCGAGGGCATCCCAGGCCGCGACGGCGGCATCCCACTCGGCGCCGACAGGCGCGTGCGGACGACCCTTGAGGTAGTCGAAGGTGGTCTGGTCCGGGGCAATCATCCCGGCGCGCGCCCCCCACTCAATGCTCATGTTGCAGACCGTCATGCGCCCTTCCATGGACAGCGCCTTGATGGCGTCGCCGCGGTACTCGACGACGTAGCCCTGG
The DNA here is from genome assembly GCA_025966135.1 of Frankiales bacterium. Classification (GTDB taxonomy): domain Bacteria; phylum Actinomycetota; class Actinomycetes; order Mycobacteriales; family SCTD01; genus RYN-111. The sequence continues at coordinate 90,018 of JAOPVP010000042.1, read as the reverse complement.
CCGCCTCCGGTGCCGACCTGCGCGATGAGAGCGAGAACCAGGTCCTTGGACGTCGTCCCGGCAGGGAGATCGCCCTGAACCGTGACGGCCATCGTCTTGGGTCGCGGCAGGGGCAGGGTCTGGGTGGCCAGGACGTGCTCCACCTCGCTCGTCCCGATACCGAACGCGAGCGCCCCGAAGGCACCGTGCGTGCTGGTGTGGCTGTCGCCGCAGACGATCGTCATGCCGGGCTGGGTGATGCCGAGCTGCGGACCGATCACGTGGACGATGCCCTGTCCGGCGTCGCCCATCGGGTGCAGCCGGATCCCGAACTCGTCACAGTTCCTGCGGAGGGTCTCGACCTGCACCCGGCTGACCGGGTCGGCGATCGGCCCCTGCAACAGGTCGGTGGGGACGTTGTGGTCCTCGGTTGCGAGGGTCAGGTCGGGGCGCCGCACTGGGCGGCCGGCCAGCCGCAGGCCGTCGAAGGCCTGCGGGCTCGTCACCTCGTGAACCAGGTGAAGGTCGATGTAGACGAGGTCGGGCTCACCGTCAGCTTGTCGTACGACGTGGTCCGCCCAGACCTTCTCGGCCAGCGTACGCCCCATCGGATTCTCCTTGCGTCCCAGATACTGAGATGTCAGTATCGCTATATGGAACAGACTAGCGGAGTTGGCGTCCTGGACAAAGCAGTTCTCGTCCTGGATGCGGTGCAAACAGGAGCCCACTCGCTTGCGGCGCTGACGCAGGCGACCGGACTGTCGCGCGCCACGACCCATCGCCTGGCCGTGGCGCTCGAGGTGCACCAGTTCCTGACCCGCGAAGGCGACGGTCGCTGGCGATCCGGACCACGGCTGGTCACCTCGGGAACCGACGCTCTCCTCGAGCGGGCGGCGCCCGTCCTGGCTCGGCTCCGGGACGTCACCGGCGAGAGCGCGCAGCTCTACCGGCGGCAGGGCGACCTCCGGGTGTGCGTCGCCGCCGCCGACCTCGGCAGCGGTCTGCGGGACACCGTTCCTGTGGGCGTCGCGCTACCGATGACCGCGGGGTCCGCGGCTCAGGTACTGCTGGCGTTCTCGGCCACCGAGCCGCCGGACGGGGCGGCGTTCACCGAGCGGACCCTCGCCGAGGTACGGCGACGCGGTTGGGCGCACTCGGTCGCCGAGCGGGAACAGGGCGTCGCCTCGGTTTCCGCGCCCGTCTTCGGGGCCGACAACCGCCTCGTCGGGGCCGTCAGCGTCTCAGGGCCCCTGAAGCGCCTGACCCGCCAGCCCGGTCGGCTGCACGCCGGCGCAGTCCTCGCAGCCGCCAAGGAGCTGTCCTGAAGGCCTCCCTGCTCCGCCGTACCGCCCTGTCCCTGCCGGAGGCGGCGGAGATCGAAACGTGGGGCGAGGCGACGTTCCGGGTCCGCGGGAAGATCTTCTGCATGCTCGGACCCGACGGGAAGGGCGCCGCGATCAAGGCCACCCTCGAGCAACAGGCGGAGCTCGTAGCTGCGGCGCCTGACGTCTACTCGGTCGCTGCCTACACCGGACGCTTCGGCTGGGTCGCTGTGGACGTCGCCGAGGCCGATGGCGGTGAGGTCGCCGAGCTCCTCGAGGAGGCGTGGCGCCGCACCGCGCCCAAGAGCGTGGTCAAGGCCTTCGACACCCGGGACTAGTCCCTCCGAAGGTGGCGCAAACGGTCATAACGGGTAGTTCGGTTCCGGCCTTCTGGGCCGCCGGTGGACAGGGCGCGGGCTTTGTCGTCCCGCTCCGCCGCACCGCGCCGACCTGTGACAAGCAGCCTGAGAAGGCAGAACTGCCCGACTACGCTCGGTAGTCGGGCAGTTCCTCTACGTACCCTCGATGGGATTTGAACCCACGTTAACGCCGTGAGAGGGCGCCGTCCTAGGCCGCTAAACGACGAGGGCTTGCCGATATTTTACTTGTCCTGCACCGCTAGACACTAGCGGGGCATTGCTGGGGTACCTGGACTCGAACCAAGACTAACGGAACCAGAAACCGTCGGGCTGCCAATTACCCCATACCCCATGGCGTTGCGGCGAGAACTCTACCGGAAGCGGCGACGGGCCTTCAAAGCACGGGAGCGCCGCGAAGGCGCCGCAGAACCCGGTCCTTGCCCAGCAGCGCCATCGACTCCGGCAGCGGCGGGGCGATCGTGGAACCGCAGACGGCGGCGCGGACGGGCGCATACGCCTTGCCACGCTTGAGGCCGAGTCCGTCGAGGAGCGCGGCGTCCATCGCCGTCTGGATCGCCTCGGTGCTCCACGACGTGAGCGGCTCGAGAGCGTCCGCCGCCGCCGTCAGAACGGGAACGGCCCCGACGAGCGACTTCTCGACGGCCACCGGGTCGACGACGAAGTCCTCGTCGGCCACGAACAGGAAGCGCAGCAGGTCGACGACCTCGGACAGGACCGCCATCCGGGTCTGGATCAGCGGCACCGAGCCGGCCAGCAACGCGGCGTGCTCGGCGGATCCGTCGTACCAGCCTGCCTCGGTGAGGAAGGGGACCAGCCGGGCCGCGAGGTCGTCCTCGGCGAGCTCACGGATGTAGTGGCCGTTGAGCCAGCTGAGCTTGTCGAGGTCGAAGACAGGACCGACGGTGTTGACCCGGGTCCAGTCAAAGCTCTCGCTCATCTCGGAGAAGGTGAAGATCTCCTCCCCCGACGGCAGCGAGTAGCCGAGCAGACCCAGGAAGTTGAGCAGCGCCTCGGGCAGGTACCCCTGCTCGACGAACCAGGTGAGCCGCGCGGCCGGGTTCTTGCGCTTGGAGATCTTCGACTTGTCCACGTTGCGGAGCAAGGGCATGTGAGCGAAGGCCGGCCGCTCCCAGCCGAGCCAGTCGAACAGGAGCAGGTGCTTCGGGGTGGAGGAGATCCACTCCTCCCCGCGCACCACGTGGGTGATCCCCATGAGGTGGTCGTCGACGACGACAGCGAGGTGATAGGTCGGGAAGCCGTCGGCCTTGAGGATCACCTGGTCGTCCGGCATCGGCGCGTTGACCTCGCCGCGGATGAGATCGGTGAAGTGCAGCGGCGGGTCGTCCGGGATGAGCATCCGCACGACGGGGACGTCGCTGCACCCCGGAAGGGCGGCCCGCTCCTCGAAGGTCTTGCCGTAGCAGAGCCGGTCATAGCCGGTCGGCACCTTCCGCCGCTGCTGGTCCTCGCGCATCTCCTGCAGCCGCTCGGGCGTGCACCAGCAGTAGTATGCGTGGCCATCGGCGAGCAGCTTCTCGACGTGGGGCTGGTAGGTCTCGAGCCGTTCGCTCTGCCGGTACGGCGCAAACGGACCGCCCTTGTCCGGGCCCTCGTCCCACTGCAGGCCGAGCCAGGAGAGCATGTCGAACACCTGCTGCTCGGAGTCGGCCCGAAAGCGCGCGCGGTCGGTGTCCTCGATGCGCAGCACGAACTGCCCGCCCTGCTGGCGTACGAAGGCCAGGTTGAACAAGGACATGTAGGCGGTGCCGACGTGGGGGTCGCCTGTCGGCGAGGGTGCGACCCGCAGGCGGACGGTCATGCCCGTGCCACTACCGGGTTCGTCAGCGGGCCGATGCCCTCGACCAGGACAGTGACGGCGTTGCCGGGCGCGAGGGGTCCTACCCCCGCCGGCGTGCCAGTGAGGATGACGTCCCCGGGCAGCAGCGTCATGCAGGCCGTCACCCACTCGATGATCGCGGGGATGTCGTGGATGAGCTGCGACGTGCGCCCGTCCTGCCGGACCTCCCCGTCGACGGCGCCCTGCACGGCGACGTCCGAGACATCCAGTTCGGTCTCGACCCACGGGCCGAGCGGGCAGAACGTGTCGTGACCCTTGCCGCGTGCCCACTGACCGTCATGCTTCTGGTGGTCTCGGGCTGTCACGTCGTTGCCGCAGGTGTAGCCGAGGATCACCTCGTGGGCCTGCTCCCGTGACACGTCCCGGCACAACCGGCCGATCACGATGGCCAGCTCCGCCTCGTGGTCGACGTGATTGCTGTTGAGTGGCAGCACGATCGGGTCTCCGGGGCCGATGACCGAGGTCGAGGGCTTGAGGAAGACGACCGGGTCCACCGGCGCACCCCCACCCATCTCGGCGATGTGGTCGGCGTAGTTCTTGCCGATGCCGACGACCTTGCTCGGGAGGACCGGCGCCAGGAGGCGCACCGATGTCAGCGGGTGGCGCTCGCCGGTGAGGACGAGCGGGGCGAACGGGTGCCCCGCCACCGTCGCGACGACGAGGTCTGCCGGGTCCGCGCCGGGTCCCTCGACCACGCCGAACGAGACCTCGCCGTTGACGGCGAAACGAGCGATGCGCACAGGTGATGCCTTCCTTGAGGGTGGTCCCGAGGCTACCGGGGTGCAGCGGTGAGCTCAGCCGTGGACCAACAGCGTGCCCGCCACCCCGACGCCGGCCAGGACGACGCCCAGGCGGACGACCTGCGGCGACAGGCGACGCGCCAGCCGGACGCCCACGGTGGCGCCCACCACCGCCCCTACCGCCAGGACCGCGGCAGCCAGCCAGGCCACGTGGCCGGTGACGACGAAGACCAGGACCCCGACGAGGTTGATCACCAGTGCCAGGGCCCCCTTGAGCGCGTTGAGCCGTTGCAGGTGGTCCGAGACCAGCAGGCCGAGCACGGCGAGCAGGATGACGCCGAGCCCGGCGCCGAAGTACGACCCGTAGACGGCGCCGACGCCGACCGCCACCCGCACCTCCCAGCCAGGGTGCGGTCCGGCCACTCCGTGCGCCTCCAGCGTCCGCGCGAGCCACGGCTGCACGGCCAGGAGCAAGCAAGACAGCAGCACGAGGTAGGGCACGACGGCGCGGAAGCCGTTTCCGGGAGTGGCAAGCAGCAGCAGCGCCCCGACCAACCCGCCGATGACGCTGGCCACGAGCAGCCCGACCACGCGCCCGCCCTGACCCTCCAGCTCCCGTCGGTAGCCGACCGTGCCGCCGACATAGCCGGCCAGCAACCCCACCGAGGAGGTGATGTTGGCCGTCACCGGCGACAGCCCCGCGGCCAGCAGCGCAGGGAACGACACGAGGGTGCCGCCGCCGGCGATGGCGTTGACGGCCCCCGCGACCACCCCCGCGCCCCCGACGAGCAGAACGTCGGCCGGGGTCACGGCGTCAGATTACGCGGGCGCCAGCTCCGGGAGAGGACCGACCCTCGGGTCGCCAGCGTCGGCAAAGTAGTCGCCGGACTCGGTCGCGTCGCGGCCCGACGGGACTTTCATCGCCCGCAGCACGACTGTCCCCACCACCGCGACGACAAGGTTCAGGACAAAGGCCGTGAGGGCGATGTAGCCGTTCCTGCCGTTCAGCAAGGGGATCTGCGCCGAGGAGCCACCGAAGTGCGCACCGGTGATCGGGTTGAGCACGTTGTAGGCCTGGTAGGTCCCATAGACCATCGCGACCGCCCAGCCCGCGAGCAGCGCCCAGCGGTGGAACCACCTGGTGAACAAGCCGAAGACGATCGCCGGGAACGTCTGCAACATCCAGATCCCGCCCAGCAGCTGGAAGTTGATGGCCAACGTGCGGTCGAGCGACAGCACGAACAGCAGCGCCCCCACCTTGACCACCAGGGAGGTCAGCTTGGAGACCCGGGCCTCCTCGGCCGGAGAGGCTGCTGGACGGAGGAACTCCCGGTAGATGTTGCGGGTGAACAGGTTCGCGGCCGCAATGGACATGATGGCCGCCGGGACGAGAGCCCCGATCGCGATGGCGGAGAAGGCGATTCCGGAGAACCAGCTCGGGAACATGTCGGCGAACAGCTGCGGTACCGCGAGCTGCGCATTGGGCTTTCCGTCGAAGCCCACGGTGTTCACCTTCGCCGCGAGCGCCATGTAGCCGAGCAGCGCGATCAGACCGAGGAGCAGCGAGTACGCCGGGAGCAGTGCGGCGTTGCGACGTCCGATGTCCCGGGAGCGGGTGGAGAGGACGGCCGTGATGCTGTGCGGGTACATGAACAGCGCCATCGCCGAGCCGAGGGCGAGGGTCGCGTAGGGCCACAGCCCGGCGGGCCCGGGGACCAGCGTGCCAGGCGGCTTGTGCGTCGGTAGTGCAGCCTGGGCCGAGTCGAAGACGTGACCCCAGCCGCCGAGCTTCGAGGGGATGTACAGCACCGCCACCAGGACCACGACATAGATGAGGATGTCCTTGACGAAGGCGATCAGGGCCGGCGCCCGCAGCCCCGACGAGTACGTGTAGGCGGCCAGCGCCGCGAAGGCGACGAGCAGCGGCAGGTCGGCGAGCAGCGTGTTGCTCCCCCCGCCGATGCCCATGACTTCGAGGACGGACTGGATGCCGACGAGCTGAAGCGCGATGTAGGGCATGGTCGCGAGCAGGCCGGTCAGCGCGATCGCCAGCGCGAGCACCCGAGAGTCGTACCGCCCCCGCACGAAGTCGGCGGGGGTGACATAGCCATGTCGGTGCGACACCGACCACAGCCGTGGCAGGAAGACGAAGACGAGCGGGTAGACGATGACGGTGTACGGCACCGCGAAGAAGCCGACCGCTCCACTGGCGAACATCAGGGCCGGTACGGCGACAAAGGTGTAGGCCGTGTACAGGTCGCCTCCCAGGAGGAACCACGTCACGAGCGTGCCGAAACCCCGACCTCCCAGACCCCACTCATCGAGGTTCGCGAGGCTCTCCGCCCGCCGCCACCGCGACGCCGCGAAACCGATCACCGTGACGAGCACGAAGAGCACGATGACGATCGTCAAGGCGGTCGCGTCGATACCGGCGGGCCTCACCGCGGGCCTCCCGGTCGGTCCTCCAGCCGTTCACGCCGGGGCTCGACGCGACGAACCAGCACGTAGGACACATAGGTGCACACTGCTGAAATCAGGACCCACATCAACTGGTACCAGTAGAAGAACGGGAAGCCGAACAACCGCGGTGAGACCTTGGCATAGCTCGACACCCACAACAGGGCGACGAAGGGGGCGAGTAGCAGGACGGCACAGATGACGTACGTGCCGGTCGCGCGGGCCGGTACTGCGTGCCGCGAAGCGGGACGAATGGGCTGCTCAACCACGACGACCTCCAGGCGAGGACAGCGACGGCGACCACGCCGTCGGCCCCACTGTTCCCCGATGCGAGCTCCGCCACGCACGAAGATCAGGAGTGGCGGAGCAACCCCGCCGTGTAGGCCTCCTCAAGGGCCTGCCACGAGGCTTCGATCACGTTCTCGTGGACGCCCACGGTGCTCCACTCGCCCATCCCGTCCGTCGTCTCGACGAGGACCCTCGTCACCGCATCCGTGCCGTGCGCCCCGCTGACGATCCGCACCTTGTAGTCGACGAGGTCGAACGCCGCGAGCGCCGGGAACAGCTCGACCAGCGCCTGCCGCAGCGCGTTGTCGAGCGCGTTGACGGGCCCGTTGCCCTCGCTCGTGGCGATGATCCGGGCGCCCTGCGCGTGCAGCTTCACGGTCGCCTCCGAGACGACCTTCCCGTCCCGGTGCTCGACGATCACGCGCCAGCTGTCGAGGTCGAAGAAGTGCGGCCGCTCTCCCATCTCCTCGCGCAGCAGCAGCTCGAAGGACGCCTCCGCGGCCTCGAAGCTGTAGCCGACCGACTCCAGCTCCTTGACCCGTTCCAGCACCCGGATGACGGTCGCGGAGTCCGGATCGAGGCCGAGGGCCTTGCCCTTCAGCTCAACCGTTGCGCGCCCGGCCAGCTCGGACACGAGCAGCCTCATGTCGTTGCCCACCACCGCAGGATCGATGTGCTGGTACAAGTCCGGGTCGGCCTTGATGGCGCTGACGTGCAGCCCCGCCTTGTGCGCGAACGCGCTCGCCCCGACCCACGGCTGCTGTGAGTCCGGCGTGATGTTGGCTACCTCCGCGACCGCGTGCGCCACCCGACCCAGCTCGACCAGCCGACCCTCAGGCAGCACCTGCTTGCCCTTCTTGGTCTCGAGGGCCGCGACCACGCTGAACAGGTCGGCGTTCCCACAGCGCTCGCCGTACCCGTTGGCGGTGCCTTGCACGTGGGTCGCCCCGACGTCGATCGCGGCGAGGGAGTTGGCGACGGCACAGGCCGTGTCGTTGTGCGCGTGGATGCCGACCCGCAGCCCGTCCGCCACCACGGCGCCGACGATGTCGGCGAGCTGCGACGGGAGCATCCCGCCGTTCGTGTCGCACAGCACCAGCACGGCCGCACCCGCCTCCGCGGCCACCCGCAAGACCTCGAGCGCGTACGACGGGTCGGCCTGGTAGCCGTCGAAGAAGTGCTCGGCGTCGAGGAACACCCGCTGACCCTCGGCGGTGAGGTGCGCGACCGAGTCGCGCACCATCGCGAGGTTCTCCTCGCGGGTCGTCCGCAGGGCACGCTCGACGTGCCGCACATCGCTCTTGGCGACCAGGGTCGCGACCGGCGCGCCCGACTCGCGCAGGTGCGCCACGTCCTTGGCGGTCACGCCACCGGGCTTGCGGGTCGAGCCGAAGGCGGCGAGCTGCGCGGTGTGCAGCTTGAGCTCGGTGCGGGCGCGGTGGAAGAACTCCGCGTCCTTGGGGTTGGCACCCGGCCAGCCGCCCTCGATGAAGCCCACGCCGAGGTCGTCGAGGTGCCGCGCGATCGTCAGCTTGTCGTTGACCGACAGCGACAGACCCTCGCGCTGGGAACCGTCGCGCAGCGTCGTGTCGTAGACGTGGAAGCCATCTGTCGGCAGAGCAGTGGGGGCGGTCACGTAGGTCTCCAAGAAACAGCGAACCCCTCCGGCCCGGGGGCACGAAGGGGTAGCGCGTCAGCTGAGGAAGGTCAGCGGACGCGCTCGGCGATAATGACGAAGGACAACATCACGTGCAGGATACCTCGCCGGCCGTGAGTCGCTGAGGATCGGCCCGTCAGGCGCCGGCGAGCTGCCCGTTCATGCTGAAGACGCGGACGATGTCGCGCACGGACAGCACCCCCACGACGTCGCTGCCCTCGCAGACCACGAGGTGGCGGAAACCGCCGTGCACCATCGCCGTGGCGGCCCGGCCGAGGTCCCAGTCCGGCATTGCCGTGACGGCGTCTGGGGTGAGGTGGTCGGCGGCCACCTCGACCTCCACGTCCTGGCCCTTCGCGACGGCCTCGAGCACGTCGCGTTCGGTCAGGATCCCTGGGCCGTCCGCGTCGGGATCGAGCACGACGGCCGCCCCGACCTTGCGCTCGGCCATGAGCCGGGCGGCCTGTCGGAGGGTATGGGTGGGCCCGATCACCAGGACGGTCGGGCTCATCGCGTCACGAACATGCACAGGCGTACCTCCTGGGACGCAACGGTACGGCGGCACGACCGCGTTGCACAGTCCCGACTACACGACCTTGTGCATCCAGCCGTGGGTGTCCGGCGTGCGGCCGTACTGCACATCCATGAGCGCCTCGCGGAGCTTCATGGTCACCGTGCCTGGCTCGCCCGTGCCCGCGACGGCCTCGCCGCCCGGCCAGCGCAGCGCACCGATCGGCGTGATGACGGCGGCGGTACCACAGGCGAAGGCCTCCACCACGTGCCCGTCCACCGCGCCCTTGCGCCACTCGTCGACGTCGACCTTGCGCTCCTCGACCGCGTGCCCGAGCTCGCGGGCAAGGGTGATGATCGAGTCACGGGTGATGCCCTCGAGGATGGTGCCGCTGACCTCCGGCGTGACGAGGGTGCCGTCGTCGAGCACCAGGAAGATGTTCATCCCGCCGAGCTCCTCGAGCCAGCGGTGCTCCACGGCGTCGAGGAACACCACCTGGTCGCAGCCGTTCTCGATGGCCTCCTGCTGCGCCACCAGGGACGCCGCGTAGTTGCCGCCGCACTTGGCCGCGCCGGTGCCGCCCGGTGCCGCCCGGACGTACTCCTGCGACAGCCACAGCGACACGGGGCGCAGCGGGCCGGAGAAGTAGTTGCCGGAGGGCGACGCGATGAGCTGGAAGAGCGCCGACTCGCTCGGCCGCACACCGAGACCGACCTCCGTCGCCCACACGAACGGCCGGAGGTACAGCGATGCGCCCTCGCCACCAGGCACCCATGCCTGGTCCTGGATGACGAGTAGCTCGCAGGCCTCGACGAACGCGTCCTCCGGGAACTCCGGCAGGGCCAGACGGTGGCAGGACGCGGCCATCCGCGCGGCATTGCGCTCGGGGCGGAACAGCGACACCCCCCCGCCGGGCTGGCGATAGGCCTTCAGGCCCTCGAAGACAGTCTGCCCGTAGTGCAGCACGACCGACGCAGGGTCGATCGAGACCGGCGCATAGCCCGTCAGCCTCGCGTCGTGCCAGCCATCGGCGGCGGTCCAGCTCGCACAGACCATGTGGTCGGTGAAGACCCGCCCGAAGGCCGGGTTGGCCAGGATCTCCGCCCGGGCCTCGGCATCCACCAAGGACACACTCGGCTGCACTGCGAACTTCACGCTCATCGTTCCTCCTCCACGATCACGGTATCCCCCTCCGCGATCGCGAGGGAGGTCAATCTCCCTCGCGGCCGGCCTACCCGGCGACGAGGGTGGCCAAGGCGTCGCCTACCTCGGCCGTCGTGCGTACGGCGTCGCCGCGGGTGCTGAGGTCCTTCGCCACGGCGGCCTCCACGCGCGCGGAAGCATCGCCGTGTCCCAGGTGGTCGAGCAGCATCGCGACGGACAGCACCGTCGCGGTGGGGTCGGCCTTCTGCTGACCGGCGATGTCGGGAGCGCTGCCATGCACGGGTTCGAACATCGACGGGTTGGTGCGCGAGACGTCGAGGTTGCCACTGGCCGCCAGCCCGATACCGCCGCCGATCGCCGCACCGATATCGGTGAGGATGTCGCCGAAGAGGTTGTCGGTCACGACCACGTCGAAGCGGCCCGGGTCGGTGACGAAGAACATCGAGGCGGCATCGACGTGCTGGTAGGCCAGCTCGACGTCCGAGAACTCGGCCGCCACCTGGTCGGTCACGCGCTTCCACAGGCCCCCGGCGTGTACGAGCACGTTGGTCTTGTGGACCAGGGTCAAGTGCTTACGGCGCCGCTGCGCCCGGCCGAAGGCATCACGCACGACCCGCTCGACGCCGTACGCGGTGTTGAGGCTGACCTCGGTGGCGATCTCGTGAGGGGTGCCCGTGCGCATCGAGCCGCCGTTACCGACGTACGGGCCCTCGGTGCCTTCGCGCACGACCACCATGTCGATGGCCTTGTCGCCGAGCGGACCCGTGACCCCTGGGAAGAGGCGGACAGGACGCAGGTTGACGTGGTGGTCAAGGGCAAAGCGGAGCTTGAGCAGCAGACCTCGCTCCAGCACGCCTGGCGGCACCGACGGGTCGCCGATCGCGCCGAGCAGGATCGCGTCAAAACCGCGGAGCTCCTCGACGACGCTGTCGGGCAGCGTCTCGCCGGTGCGGTGGTAGGCGGTCGCGCCCAGGTCGTAGTCCGTCGTGTCGACACCGGGCAGCACGGTGCGGAGGACCTTCAGGCCCTCCGCCACGACCTCCGGCCCGATGCCGTCGCCACCGATGACCGCCAGTTTCGTCATGCGCTGAATGCTACATCCTGGGACGGATGTCTCAACATGTGGACACCCGTCCCCGGAGGCAGGTCAGACGGCGCGGTTGACGCCGCTCACGATCGCGCGCAGTGAGGACGTGACGATGCTCGGGTGCACGCCGCAGCCCCACAGGACCCGGCCGTCCACCGCTAGCTCGAGGTAGGATGCGGCCTGCGCCTCCTCGCCGGCGCCGGTGGCGTGCTCGGCGTAGTCGAGCACGCGGACGTCGACCTCCAGGGAAGCCAAGGCGTGCACGAACGCAGCGATCGGGCCGTTGCCGGTGCCGCTGATCGTGCGGCGCTCTCCCCGCCAGCTGACGACCGCCTCGATGCTGTCCTGGTCGCCGCTGGCGACGCTGAACGAGAGCAGCTGCAGCGGCTCGGTGCGGGCCAGGTAGGTCTCCTCGAACAGCTGCCAGATGCGGGTCGCGGAGATCTCGCCGCCCTCGCCGTCGGCGATGCCCTGCACGATCCGGGAGAACTCGATCTGCATGCGTCGCGGCAGGTCCAGGTGGTGCTCGCTCTTGAGGACGTAGGCGACCCCGCCCTTGCCCGACTGGCTGTTGACACGGATGACCGCCTCGTAGGTGCGCCCGACGTCCTTCGGGTCGATCGGCAGGTACGGCACCTCCCAGCGGAAGTCGTCGAGCGGCACGCCGGCCGCCGCCGCGTCCCGCTCCATCGCCTCCAGGCCCTTCTTGATGGCGTCCTGGTGGGAGCCTGAGAAGGCCGTGTAGACGAGGTCGCCGCCGTACGGGTGCCGCGGGTGCACCGGCAGCTGGTTGCAGTGCTCGACGGTCCTGCGGATCTCGTCGATGTCGCCGAAGTCGATGCCGCTGTCGACGCCCTGGCTGACGAGGTTGAGCCCCAGGGTCACCAGGCACACGTTGCCGGTCCGCTCGCCGTTGCCGAACAGGCAGCCCTCGACCCGGTCCGCACCGGCCATGACGCCCTGCTCGGCGGCGGCGACCGCCGTACCCCTGTCGTTGTGGGGGTGCAGCGAGAGGATGACGCTGGAGCGGCGGGCGCCGAGAGCGCGGATGAACCACTCGATCTGGTCGGCGTAGACGTTCGGCGTGCTCATCTCCACCGTGGCGGGCAGGTTGAGCACGACGGGTCGCTCCGGCGTCGGCTGCCAGACGTCCATGACGGCCTCGCAGACCTCCACGGCGTAGTCGAGCTCGGTGCCGGTGAACGACTCGGGGCTGTACTGCCACCGGACGTTCGTCCCCTGCAGCAGTTGCTCGGCGAACTTCTTGCACCACGTCGCACCCTGTACGGCGATGTCCTTCACGCCGTCCTTCTCCAGGCCGAAGACGACGCGGCGCTGCAGGGTCGAGGTGCTGTTGTAGAGGTGGATCAGGACGGTGCCCGTGAAGCCCACGAGCGACTGCACGGTCCGCTCGATGAGCTCCTCGCGGGCCTGCGTCAGGACTTGGATCGTGACGTCGGCGGGGACGAGGTCCTGCTCGACGAGCAGGCGGATGAAGTCGAAGTCGGTGGAGGAGGCGGCCGGGAAGCCGACCTCGATCTCCTTGTAGCCCATGTCGACGAGCAGGCTGAACATCTGCAGCTTGCGGGCTGCGTCCATCGGCTCGATGAGGGCCTGGTTGCCGTCTCGCAGGTCGACGCTGCACCACTGCGGGGCCTTGTCGATGACCTGCTCGGGCCAGGTGCGGTCAGGCAGCTGGACGGGCGGGAAGGGTTGGTAGCGCTGGAAGTTCACCGGTCTTGGCTCCTACGACAAAGGGGGGTGCGGCCAGCACTGCAACCCGCGACGAGGAGCCGGCCTTCAGGAAGAGGCCCCGTCGCGGCCCATAAGGAGCAGGCTCGCCATAGCCACAGGGTACCCAGGAAGGCCGAGACGGCGGAACGGAACCCCTCAGGTCGTCAGACCAGGTCGACGTAGCGCACGGACTGGGCGCCGATCGCGGTCGCGATCTGCTCCAAGACCTCCGCGGGTACGGCGCTGTCGACCGTGAGCGCCATCAAGGCGTCGCCACCCTGCGACGTCCGGCTGACCTGGGCCCCGGCGATGTTGACCTGTGCCTCGCCGAGCGCGGCGCCGACGGTGCCGACGACGCCGGGCCTGTCGCCGTAGCGCAGGAACAGCAGGTGCTCGGCGGGCACGATGTCGACGTCGAACCCATCGACCTCGGTGATCTTCTCGATCTGCCGCGGTCCGCTGAGGGTCCCGGCGACGCTGACGGTCGAGCCCGTGGGTAGCACGCCGCGCACCGTGATGAGGCTGCGAAAGTCCGGGCTGTCGGGGTTGGTCGACAGCGAGACCTCAACACCACGCTCGGTCGCCAGCGCGGGCGCGTTGACGAAGGTGACCTGCTCCTCGACCACGTCGGCGAACACGCCCTTGAGGGCGGCCAGCTGAAGCACGGAGACGTCGTACGCGGTGAGCTCTCCGCGCACCTCCACCTCGACGGTGGCGGCCACTCCCCCGGCGAGCGCCGTGAAGACGCGGCCGAGCTTCTCGACGAGCGGCAGGGCCGGCCGCACCTCCTCCACGACGACGCCGCCGGCCTGGACGTTGACGGCGTCGGGGACGAACTCGCCCTCGAGAGCCAGCCGGACCGAACGTGCGACCGCGACGCCGGCCTTGTCCTGGGCCTCGACCGTCGAGGCACCGAGATGCGGGCTGACGACAACGGAGTCGAAGGCGAACAGTGGCGAGTCCGTACAGGGCTCGGTCGCGAAGACGTCGAGGCCGGCACCGGCAACGTGGCCGCCGGCAAGGGCCTCGGCCAGCGCCTCCTCGTCGACGAGCCCGCCTCGGGCGGCGTTGATGATCCGCACGCTGGGCTTGCAGAGCGCCAGCTGCTCCTTGCCGATCAAGCCGACGGTCTCGGGAGTCTTGGGAAGGTGGATCGAGATGAAGTCGCTCTCGCGGAGCAGCTCCTCGAGACTGACCAGCTTGACGCCGATCTGGGCCGCGCGGGCCGTCGAGATGTAGGGGTCATAGGCGAGGAGCCGGGTGCCGAACGCGCTCATCCGCTGAGCGAACAGCACCCCGATGCGCCCCAGCCCGACGACGCCGACCGTCTTGTCGGCGACCTCGACTCCGGTCCACTTCGACCGCTGCCACTTGCCCCGCTTGAGCGCCTCGTTCGCGGGCGCAATGTTGCGAGCGCAGGCCAGCAGGAGGGCCACGGCCTGCTCTGCGGCGCTGACGACGTTGCTCTGCGGCGCGTTGACGACCATCACCCCGCGGGCCGTCGCCGCTGGCACGTCGACGTTGTCGAGACCGATGCCCGCGCGCGCTATGACCTTCAGGCGCGGGGCGGCGGCGAGCGCCTCGGCATCGACCTGGGTCGCGCTGCGGATCAGGACCGCTTCGGCATCGGTCAAGGCAGGCAGCAGCGCCGAGCGGTCGGCGCCGTCGACGTGACGGATGTCGAAGCCCTCACCCAGCGCAGCGAGGACGGACGGGGCGAGTTCCTCGGCGATGAGGACGACGGGACGGGTCACGGGGGTCCTCGGGTGCGGGGGTCGGTCAGGTCAGCAAACCCTAGCGAGGCCGCCGGCCGCAGTTCCTGTGAACGCCAAGACGGCGTCATCCGCTGCCTGCAAGGATCTGCCCTCCCGCCATCACCGTTCTCTGGAGCCCGAGTGCGCCTCTCCCGTGGAGTTCACCCCGCCGCGGTCGCGACTGCTGTCGCGGCGGTCGTCTTCGCCCTCACCCCTGCGGTGTCCGCTACGGCGGCCCCGGGCACGACGCAATGGAGGGCCCTGGGGCATGCGCTCTCGGCCTCGGTGCTCGGGAAGAAGGGCGACGGCAGGACCAGCATCGTCGCGCCGGTCGACCGCACCGGCCGCACGTTGGTGGCGGGCAAGCGGTACGTGCCGGCAACCGCCACCCGCACAAGCTCGGCACGCACGGTCACTCCGCACGTCTTGAGCTCAACGCCGCTCTCGACCTGGACCGTCCACTACGACGCGGGTTTCAACGCCAACCCGCAGGCCGAAGCTGCCTTCCAGCGGGCTGTCGACACCTGGGCCCACTCGGTGGCCTCCAGCGTGCCGATCACGGTGGATGCGGCCTTCGTGACGCCCACTGACCCGTCGGAGCTCGGCGCTGCTGGTCCCCTCAACGCGTTTTCGCACAACGGCGTGTACTTCCCGTCGGCACTCGCGAACTCGATGGCGGGTTCGGACCTCGACCCGCAGGACTCCGACATCGGCGCAGAGTTCGCCAACAACTCCAACCTCTTCTACTACGGCGCCGACCCGGCGGGCATCGCCACCGCGTCCTGCACCATGCCCGGGGATCCGGGCCCGACGGTCGGTAGCTGCTACGACTTCGAGTCCGTCGTCCTGCACGAGCTCGGTCACGGCCTCGGCTTCCTCGGCAGCGTCGGCGAGGACTACAGCGACCCCGTGAACCGCACCGGAGACCTGGGCACGGCGTCCTACGGTGTCTCGGCTGGCGACCCGACGCCCTTGGTGTTCGACATCTTCACCGAGACGGCCGACGGCACGGCGACCCTCGACTACCCCAACCACAGTGCCGCGTTGCACGACGCGATCACGAGCAATGGTCTCTACTGGCTCGGGGGCGACGGCGCGAGTGCCGACCGGGGCCGGGAGCCACGACTGTTCGCGCCGAGCGACTACCTCGACGGGAGCACCTACAGCCACCTGTCGGACGCCAGTTACCCGATGGGCGACCCGAACTCCCTCATGACGCCGTACGCCGACCAGGGCGACACGACTCGGGACCCGGGCGAGGTCATGCTCGGCATGTTCCGCGACATGGGCTGGACCACACCCGGCCTGCCCGGCTCGCTCTACACCGCTCTTGCCGCGCCGGTGCGCGTGCTCGACACCGGCGCGACCCGGGTGGCGAACGGCCAGTCGCAGACGCTGAGCCTGGCTGGCCAGCTCGGGGTCCCGAGCAACGCCACCGCCGTCGTTCTCAACCTCACCGGCGTCTCCCCGTTGGGCGCGGACGACGTCCGGGCCTTCCCGACCGCACGTGCCGAGGGCGCGCCGGTCCCACAGGTCTCCAACCTCAACAACGGCAAGGGCGAGACCAGAGCCAACCTCGTCACGGTCGCTCTCAGCACCGGAGGTCCGAGCGACGGGTCCCGGGCCGGCAAGGTGGACCTCATCGTCGACGGCGGCGCCACCCGGCTCATCGCCGACCTCCAGGGCTACTACGCGCCGACGGCAACGACGTACTTCCACCCGATCGCTCCGGTGCGCATCCTCAACACCCTCAACGGCACCGGCAGCACGGCAGGTCGCGTGGTGGCTGGCAGTCCCCTCGACCTCAAGGTGACCGAGGCCAACGGCGTACCGGCCGACGCCGCCGCCGTAGCCATGACGGTGACGGCGGTAAGTCCGACGGCTGCGACCGACGTGTCGGTCTACCCGACCGGTCCCGGTTCGCCGCCCTCGTCGTCGAGCCTCAACCTGGCCAAGGGCAGGACCGTCGCCAACCAGGTCGTGGCCGGAGTGGGCGCAGGCGGGCAGGTCAGCTTCAAGAACGCCGCGGGGGCCACGCACCTCATCGCCGACCTCGTCGGGTGGTACGACACCAACAGCGTCGGAGGGACCCTGTTCCGGCCGACGCTGCCCACCCGCCTCGTCGACACCCGTCCGGGCAAGGTCGGTCCGGGTGGGACAACCGATGTGGCCGTCTCCGACGTCGGTGACACCACTGACCCGGTCGTCGGGGTGCCGGCAGCGGCCACCGCGGCGGTGGTCAACGTCACGGGCGTGGCGCCGACGGTGGCCACCGACCTCAGTGCCTTCCCGAAGCCGGCCTCGGGCACCGCCTTCCCGAACGCGTCGAACGTCAACCTGTCCGCGGGCCAGACCGCAGCGAGCTTGGCGACTGTCCGGCTCGGGAGCGGCGGCACCGTCCGGGTCCGCAACGCCAAGGGGCTGGTGGCCGTCATCGTCGACATCTCGGGCTGGTTCGGACCGGCCTGATCCGCACAACGACGAAGGCCCGCCCCTCGTGGGGGCGGGCCTTCGTCGTACGGACCGGTGCTACTCGGCGTCGATCCACGCCATCATGGGACGGAGCTTGGCGCCCACGACCTCGATCGGGTGCTCGGCGCCCTCCTTGCGGTGCTGGAGGAGCTCGGGGGCGCCCGCGTCGTCGTCGGCGATGAGCTTGCGGGTGAAGGTGCCGTCCTGGATCTCGGCCAGCACCTTGCGCATCTCGGCCTTCGTCTCCGGCGTGATGATGCGCGGACCGGTCTTGTAGTCACCGAACTCGGCGGTGTCGGAGACGGACCAGCGCATCTTGGACAGGCCGCCTTCGTACATGAGGTCCACGATCAGCTTGAGCTCATGGAGGCACTCGAAGTAGGCGACCTCGGGCTGGTAGCCGGCCTCGATGAGGACCTCGAATCCGGTCTGGACGAGCGCAGACGCCCCGCCGCAGAGAACCGCCTGCTCACCGAACAGGTCGGTCTCGGTCTCCTCGGTGAAGGTGGTCTTGATGACGCCGGCGCGGGTACCGCCGATGCCCTTCGCCCATGACAGCGCCAGTGCCTGCGCGTTGCCCGTGGCGTCCTGCTCGACGGCGACAAGGCACGGCACGCCCTTTCCGTCGACGAACTGGCGACGCACCAGGTGTCCCGGACCCTTGGGGGCCACCATCGCGACGTCAACGCCGGCGGGGGGCGTGATGAGGCCGAAGCGGATGTTCAGGCCGTGGCCGAAGAACAGCGCCTTGCCGTCGGTGAGGTGCGGAGCCACGTCGGCCTCGTAGAGCTTGCGCTGCACGGTGTCGGGCGCCAAGATCATGATGACGTCGGCCTCTGCGGATGCCTCGGCCGGCGTGACGACCCGCAGGCCGTCGGCCTCCGCCTTCGCCCGGCTCTTGCTGCCCTCGGGCAGACCGACGCGGACGTCAACCCCCGAGTCGCGCAGTGACAGCGCGTGGGCATGGCCCTGGCTGCCGTAGCCGAGCACGGCGACCTTCTTGCTCTGGATGAGCGACAGGTCGGCGTCGTCGTCGTAGAAGACTTCTGCTGCCATGGGAATTGCTGTTCCTTCCGAAGGGGGTGTCGAGCGAAGAGGCTTGTTGTCCGTCAGCGGGCTCGCGTGCTGTCAGCTGGCACTGCGGAGGCGGTTCTCGGCGCCGGTCATCGAGCGTGACCCGCGACCGACGGCGACCATGCCGGACTGGACGAGCTCACGGATCCCGAACGGCTCCAGGACCTTGATGAGGGCGGCCAGCTTGTCCGCCGTACCCGTGGCCTCGATGGTGACGGCGTCGGTGGCGACGTCGACCACCTTGGCACGGAACAGCTGGACGGTCTCGAGCACGTGCGAGCGGGTCGCGAGATCGGCCCTCACCTTGACGAGCAGCAGCTCGCGCTGCACCGCAGCATTGGGGTCGAGCTCGACGATCTTCAGTACGTTGACGAGCTTGTTGAGCTGCTTGGTGACCTGCTCGAGCGGCAGGTCCTCGACCGCGACGACGATCGTCATGCGCGACGTGGTCGGGTGCTCGGTCGGTCCGACAGCGAGGGACTCGATGTTGAAACCGCGACGGCTGAACAGCGCCGCGACACGGGCGAGGACACCTGGCTTGTCCTCGACGAGCACCGAGAGCGTGTGGCGGGTCGTCATCAGACGTCGTCCTCTCCCCAGACGGGACGAGTGTCGCGGGCCGCGAGGATCTCGTCGTTGCTCGTGCCGGCGGGCACCATAGGCCACACCATCGCGTCCTGGCCGACCACGAAGTCGATGACGACGGGCAGGTCGTCGACCGCCATCGCCTTCTCGATCGTGGCGTCGACGCCGTCCTTGGTGTCGCAGCGGAGCCCCACGCAGCCCATCGCGTCGGCGAGCTTCACGAAGTCGGGGATCCGCTTGGACTGCAGGTTGGTGTTGGAGTACCGACCCTCGTAGAACAGCGTCTGCCACTGCCGGACCATGCCCAGGGAGCCGTTGTTGATGATGGCCACCTTGATCGGGATGCCCTCGATGGCGCAGGTCACGAGCTCCTGGTTGGTCATCTGGAAGCAGCCGTCGCCGTCGATCGCCCACACGGTCGCCTCGGGACGTCCGACCTTCGCGCCCATGGCCGCGGGGACGGCGTACCCCATCGTGCCGGCGCCGCCGGAGTTGAGCCAGGTGTAGGGGTTCTCGTAGTTGATGAACTGGCTGGCCCACATCTGGTGCTGGCCGACACCGCTCGCGTAGATCGCCTCCGGGCCGGCGATCTGGCCGATCCGCTCGATGACGTACTGCGGCGCGAGCGAGCCGTCCGCCGGCCAGTCGTAGCCGCGCGGGTAGGTCGTGCGCCACAGGTCGACCTGCTTCCACCACGCCGTGAGATCAGCGCGGGCACCTGTGCCGTAGACCTCCTGCACAGCGACGATCAGGTCCGCCAGGGTCTCCCGGCAGTCGCCCACGATCGGCACATCGGCGGTGCGGTTCTTGCTGATCTCGGCCGGGTCGATATCGGCGTGGATGACCTTGGCGTCAGGTGCGAAGGTCGACAGCTTGCCGGTCACCCGGTCGTCGAAGCGCGCACCCAGGCAGATGAGCAGGTCGCTCTTCTGCAGCGCCGTCACCGCTGCCACCGAGCCGTGCATGCCGGGCATGCCGAGGTGCTGGGCGTGGCTGTCGGGGAAGGCCCCGCGGGCCATCAGGGTGGTGACGACGGGGATCCCCGTCAGCTCGGCGAGCACGCGCAGCTCCGCGGCCGCGTGGGCCTTGAGGACCCCGCCACCGACGTACAGCACGGGGCGCCGGGCCTCGGCGATGAGCCGGGCGGCCTCGCGCACCTGCTTGGCGTGCGGCCGGGTTGTCGGGTGGTAGCCCGGGAGGTCCAGCACCGGCGGCCACGCGAACGCCCCTTGGGCCTGCAGGATGTCCTTCGGCAGGTCGACGAGCACGGGCCCCGGGCGCCCGGTCGAGGCGATGTGGAACGCCTCCGCGATGGTGCGAGGGATGTCGTCGACGCGCTGCACCAGGAAGTTGTGCTTGGTGATCGGCATCGTGATGCCGCAGATGTCAGCCTCCTGGAAGGCATCCGTGCCGATGGCCGCGCTCGGCACCTGCCCGGTGATCGCGACCAGCGGCACCGAGTCCATGTAGGCGTCCGCGATCGGCGTCACCAGGTTGGTCGCGCCGGGACCGCTCGTGGCCATGCAGACACCGACCCTGCCGGTGGCCTGCGCGTAGCCCTCGGCTGCGTGGCCCGCGCCCTGCTCGTGCCGCACCAGGATGTGCCGCAGCTTCTTGGAGTCGAAGATCGGGTCGTACGCCGGCAGGATGGCGCCGCCCGGGATCCCGAAGACGACCTCCGCGCCTACGCTCTCGAGGCTGCGCACGAGCGACTGGGCACCGGTGAGGCTCTCGGTCATCGCAGGTCCTTGCGGGTCATAGCTGGTCCTTCTGTGGGTCAGGGGTTGCTCGGTGCAGTTGGACAGATCTGGACAAACAAAAACCCCTCGTGCCGGGGCACGGAGGGGTGAGCGCGGCTACTGAGGAGCTCAGCAGTCGCGCTGGGTAACTACGAGGATGCGGGGCACGGTTGAGAGCCTGCCTGCCGCGCCTCACGATGTCAACTCGCTGAGACACCGTTCCCACATGCTGGTACGACGACCCCCTGCCGGCAGACCCGCACCGCGACGCCGTACCTGCCTCGCAAGGCGAGGGGTCAGCCGGTGATGGCGCCCTGGGCGGCGGAGCCGACGAGCTTCGCGTACTTGCCGAGCACGCCCGTGGTGTAGCGGGGCTCCAACGGCTTCCAGCCGGCGCGGCGTCGCTCGAGCTCGTCGGCGTCGACCAGCAGGTCCAGGGTGCGGGCCGTCAGGTCGAGCCGGATGCGGTCGCCCTCGGCGACCAGCGCGATCGGACCGCCGTCGGTGGCCTCCGGGCCGATGTGACCCACGCACAGCCCCGTCGTACCGCCGGAGAAGCGGCCGTCGGTGAGCAGCAGCACGTCCTTGCCGAGGCCCGCGCCCTTGATAGCCCCGGTGACCATGAGCATCTCGCGCATGCCGGGGCCGCCCTTGGGGCCCTCGTAGCGGATGACGATGACGTCGCCCTTGTTGAGGGTGCCCTGCTCGACGGCGTCCATCACGCCGCCCTCGCCGTCGAACACCCGCGCCGGTCCCTCGAACACCTCGCTGTCGAAGCCGGCGCTCTTGACGACGGCGCCGTCGGGCGACAGCGAGCCGCGCAGGATGGTGAGGCCGCCGGTGGCGTGCATGGGGTTCGACAGCTGTCGGACGACCTCGCCGTCGAGCGGGGCGATGTCCATTTCTGCCAGGTTCTCGGCGAGGGTCTTGCCGGTGCAGGTCAGCGCGTCGCCGTGCAGCAGCCCGGCGTCCAGCAGCGCCTTCATGACGACCGGGATGCCGCCGATGCGGTCGATGTCAGTCATGACGTACTTGCCGAACGGCTTCACGTCCGCCAGGTGCGGCACCCGGTCGCCGATCCGGTTGAAGTCGTCCAGGGTCAGCGGGACGCGCGCCTCGTGCGCGATCGCGAGCAGGTGCAGGACCGCGTTGGTCGAGCCGCCGAGTGCCATGACGACCGTGATGGCGTTCTCGAAGGCCTCCATCGTCATGATCTTGCGCGCCGTGATGCCCCGCTCCACCAGACGCACCACCGCCTCGCCCGAGCGGATCGCGATCTCGTCGCGGCGCTTGTCGACCGCCGGCGGCGCGGCCGAGCCGGGCAGCGCCATCCCCAGCGCCTCGGCGGCGGCCGCCATGGTGTTGGCGGTGTACATGCCACCGCAGGCGCCCTCGCCGGGGCAGGCGGCCTTCTCGATGGCGGTGAGCTCGTCGCGAGTGATGAGCCCGCGGGCGCAGGCCCCGACGGCCTCGAAGACGTTGATGATCGTGAGGTCCTCCTCCTGCCCGTCGGGCCCGCGCAGCTTGCCCGGCAGCGTCGAGCCGGCGTAGACGAACACCGAGGCGAGGTCGAGGCGGGCGGCCGCCATCAGCATGCCGGGCAGGGACTTGTCGCAGCCGGCGAGGGTGACGGTGCCATCGAGCCGCTCGGCGAACACCACGGTCTCGACCGAGTCGGCGATGACCTCCCGGGAGACCAGCGAGGCCCGCATGCCCTCGTGGCCCATCGAGATCCCGTCCGAGACCGAGATGGTCCCGAACTGCATCGCGAAGCCCCCACCCTCGTTGACGCCCTGCTTGGCCGCCTCGGCCAGCCGGGCCAGCGAGAGGTTGCACGGGGTGATCTCGTTCCACGACGAGGCGATGCCGATCTGCGGCTTGTCGATATCGGCGTCGGTCAGGCCGACGGCGCGCAGCATGGCGCGTGCCGGAGCGCGACGATCACCCTCGGTGACGTCGGTGGAGCGGGGCTTGTTGCTGGCCATGCGGACCTCTGGGGTGAAGGGAGGAGGGTCCACGCCGGTCGGGCGGGATCACGGGAGGCGGTGTGAGAACTCTAGGTGAGAGCATGTGGAGGTGGACGATGTGGCGGTGAGAAGGGTTCGGTTCGGCCCAGAGCGGACCACGCTCGCCGTGGTCGTGGTGATGGCCCTGGGCGCGCTGCCCCTGGGACTGTCCTCGCCCTACCTTGCCCCCGTCCTGCTCGTCCCCGTCCTCGTCACCGTCTGGGTCCTACGAGCCCGCGTGGTCGCAGCGGACATCGGCCTCGAGGTCTGCAACGGCCTTCGGGTACGGCGCTTCCGTTGGCAGGACGTGGCCGGTTTCGATATCCCCCGGCGAGGCCCTGTGGTGCTGCTGCCGACGGAGGGCAGGCCGTTACGACTGACAGCGCTCCCACGCAATGACCTGAAACGGCTCCTCGAGGTGGGAACGCCCGCCTAAGGTTCGCCCGTGGCAACGACGTCCGACCTCATCAGCTCCGACGGCACCCTCATCAAGGCCTGGAGCAACGACCAGCCCGGTATCCCCCTGGTCATCGCCAACGGGCTCGGCACGATCCCTGAGGCCTGGCCGTCGCTGGCCCGAGAAGGCTGCGGCTACGACACGGTCACCTGGTACCACCGGGGCACGTTCGGTTCGGCACGCCCTGCCGACCCCGAGCGCATCCGCGTCGAGGACCATGTCGAGGACATGCTCGCCCTCATGGACAGCCGAGGCATCGAGCAGGCACTGGTCGCCTGCTGGTCGATCGGCGTCAACGTGGCCTTCGAGTTCGCGCACCGGCACCCGGACCGGGTGGCCGGCATCATGGCCGTCGCGGGCGTCCCCGGCGGCACCTTCTCGACCATGGGCGGCCCACTGCGGATCCCGCGCCGGCTGCGCAAGCCGATCTCGATGCAGGTGGCCAAGACGGGCGCGCTGATCGGCCCGGTGCTGTCGTGGCTGACACCACGGATCCCGGTCAACGAACGCACCGCCTGGCTGGTCGCGCACACCGGCTTCATGCTCCCGGCGGCCAAACCCGCCGTCGTCGTACCCATGCTCAAGCAGTTCCTGCAGCACGACTGGGGGTGGTACGGCCAGCTCGCCGTGGCCGCGGCGGCCCACGACCCCATGGACCTGCACTTCGTGACCTGCCCGGTCACCCTGGTGGCGGGCAAGCACGACCTGCTCACGTCGATGCACGACATCGTCGACTGCGCCGCGAAGATCCCGCACGCCCAGATCAGCGTGCTGCCGGGCAGTCACTTCCTGCCGATGGAGTACCCCGAGGAGCTGCACGACGCGCTCGACGACTTGGCGCTCCGCGCGGAGATCGACAAGCCCTGAGGCTGGCGCGGGCGAAGCAGAACCGCGCGGCCGTGTGACAACCGGAATACGCTCAGCGGGTGTCTGTGGCAGACCAGCTCCGGCGACCACCCGAGCCGGTCACCGCGCTGGCCGGACAGGTCCTTGCTGACCTCGACGGCATGACCGACCGGCTGGTCGAGTCGATCCTTTCCGAGGACCCGTCGTACGGCCTCGGGCGCACCACCCGCGAGGACCTCCGCTACTCCTGCCACGACAACCTCGAGCGGATTCTGCAGACCCTCCAAGGCGAGGCGCCGCGCGACGACGTGTTCGACGCGCCGCATGCCACCGGGCACCGCCGAGCCGAGCAGGGGATACCGCTGGAGTCGGTGCTGCACGCCTACCGGCTCGGCCATCGGGGGATCTGGGACGCGCTGGTCGCGCAGGCGCGCGATGCCGGTGCGGTCGACGGGCTGGTCGAGGCCGCAAGCCATGTCTGGGAGCTGGTGGACTCGTTCTCCTCCGAGGTCGCGCGCGCCTACCGCGACACCGAGCGGGTGCTGCACCGCCGTGACGACCGTCGCCGCGACGCCCTCCTCGACGCCCTCCTGGAAGGGCGCGGACGCGAACGGAGCATGGCCGCCGAGGCGGCTGGAGCTCTGGACCTGCCCGAGCACGGGAGGTACGTCGTCCTTGTCCTCGACGGCACGGCGAACGGTCGCCCCGTGGCCGACGCGCTCGCGGTCCGCGGCCTGCGCGCCGCCTGGCGGGCCCGTGCCGACCGCGAGATCGGCCTCATCGCCCTCGGGCGCTGGACCGTCGACGACCTCGAGAAGGGGCTAGGGCACGTCGCGTCGCTGCGCGCGGGGCTGTCCCCGGTCGTCGAAGGGCTTGCCGAGGTCGATGCTGCGCACCGGCTGGCGGAGACCGCTCTGCGCGCCCTGCCGCCCACCCACGCGGGGATCAACGCGCTCGACGCGCGGCTGCCCGGGGCGTTGCTGGTCACCGCCCCGGACCTGTCTGCGCGCCTGGTCGAGCGGGCGCTCGGCGGAGTGCTGGTGCTGGACCGGGAGGAGCGTGACCTGCTCCTGGAGACGCTCGCCACGTGGCTGCACACTGGCGGCTCCGCAGGCCAAACCGCCGCCCGCCTGTACTGCCACCGCAACACCGTGCTCAACCGGCTGCGCCGCTTGGAGGCGCTCACGGGGCGGTCGCTCGAGCGGGTCGACGACCTGGTCGAGTGGTCGCTTGCGCTGCTCGCCCGCGAAGTCCTGCCCGACGACACGTTGCCCTGAAGCGCTCTCCCGCCCGGATCAGCGACCATGGTGCCGTGACCGCTTCATCCGCTGCTGCGCGACGCAGCCCCGCTGCCCGCGCCGCCGCCACCGCCGGGGATGCCGCGCGCCCGCAACCGCAGGGCCTGGTGCGCCGCTTGGCGCGCCTGCTCGCCGACGTCTGGCGCAAGAGCGACCGCGACCGGATCCTGGGTCTCGCCGGCGAGAACGCCTTCTTGGGCGTCCTCACGGTCTTCCCCACCCTGCTGGTCTTCGCCGCCGTCCTGGGGCAGCTTTCGGTCGTCATCGGAGACCACAACACCGACAGGGTCAAGACGGCCGTCACTGACTTCCTCAAGCAGGTGCTCACCTCCGAGGCAGCCGGAGTCGACAGCACCGTCAACAAGCTGTTCGCCACCAGCGGCAACGCGCTCACCCTCGCGCTGGTCATCGCGTTGGCCTCGGTGGGCCAGGCCTTCGCCGGCGTCATCAACACCCTGGCGATCGCCTATGACATCCACGACCACCGGGGGTGGTGGCACCGGCGCTGGATCGGGCTGCTGCTCGGCCTGGGAACGGTCCTCACCGGCGCCGTCATGATCACGGCCTTCGTCATCGGCCCGCTGTTCGGGAAGGCCGACAGAGTCGTCGGCTCCGTGGGGCTGTCGGAGGAGTACGCCTTCGTCTGGTCCTACATCCGCTTCCCGGTCGCGTTCCTCGCCCTGGTGGCGTGGGCGACGACGCTGTTCCACATCGGTCCCGACCGGCCGACGCGCTGGCGGTCCGGGCTGCGCGGCGGGCTGCTGACCGCGTTCCTGTGGCTGGCCGCATCGCTCGGGTTCAGCAGCTACCTCAGGCTCGTCGTCCCCCGCTCCCCCGTCCTGGGCGCGCTCGGGGGCGGGCTCATCCTCATGACCTGGCTGTACCTGCTCTGCCTGGCGCTGCTCATCGGCGCCGAGCTCAACGCCATCCTGCTGGCCCGCAAGACCGCCCGCGCCGAGGGCGAGAGCGGCTAGGACAGGTCCGCGGTGACGCCGAGGCGCTCGAGGACGAGCCGCCGGGCGACGCTGGCGTCGGCCTGGCCGCGGGTGGCCTTCATGACCTTGCCGACCAGGGCACCGGCAGCCGCGACCTTGCCGCTGCGGACCTTCTCGGCAGCGTCGGGGTCGGCAGCGATGGCCTCGTCGACGGCGGCGGCGAGGGCGCCCTCGTCGGAGACCACCGCGAGGCCACGGGAGACCACCACGGCGTCCGGCTCGCCCTCGCCGGCGAGCACCCCGTCGACGACCTGACGGGCGAGGCCGGCGGTGAGCGTGCCCGCGTTGACCAGGGCGACGACGCGCGCGACCTGGGCAGGCGTGATGGGCAGGTCAGCGGCGTCCACACCCGCCGTGTTGGCCGACTGGGCGAGGTGACCGAGCCACCAGTTGCGTGCCTCGGTCGCGGACGTGCCCGCCTCGACGGTGGCGAGCACGACGTCGAGGACGCCGGCGTTGACCATCGCCTCGCTGTCGTTGTCGGACAGCCCGAGCTCCTTGGTGAGCATCAGTCGGCGGACCGACGGGGCCTCGGGCAGCGCGTCCTTCAGGGTCGCCACCCAGACCGGGTCGGGCGCGATCGGGACCAGGTCCGGCTCGGGGAAGTACCGGTAGTCGGTGGCCTCCTCCTTCGAACGACCGGAGGTGCTCATGCCGGTGTCCTCATGGAAGTGGCGCGTCTCCTGCACGATCCGCTCACCGGCCCGCAGCCGGAACGCCTGCCGCTCGACCTCGGAGCGCACCGCCCGCTCGACGGAGCGCAGCGAATTGACGTTCTTGGTCTCCGACCGCGTGCCCCACTCCTGCCCGGGACGGTTGAGGGAGACGTTGACGTCGCAGCGCAGTGAGCCCTGCTCCATCTTGACGTCGCTGACGCCGAGGCCGCGCAGGACGTCGCGCAGCTCGGTGACGTAGGCCTTGGCGACCTCTGCGGGCATGGTGCCGGTGCCCGTGACCGGCTTGGTCACGATCTCGACGAGCGGGATGCCGGCGCGGTTGTAGTCGACGAGGCTGTGCGACGCGCCGTGGATGCGCCCGGTGGCACCGCCGACATGGAGCGACTTGCCGGTGTCCTCCTCCAGGTGCACCCGCTCGATCGGGATCCGCACCGTCTCCCCGGCCACCAGCACGTCGAGGTAGCCGTCGGTGCACAGCGGCTCGTCGTACTGGCTGGTCTGGAAGTTCTTGGGCATGTCCGGGTAGAAGTAGTTCTTGCGCGCGAAGCGGCACCAGGTGGCGATGTCGCAGTGCAGCGCGAGGCCGATCCGGATCGTGGACTCGATGGCCGTCTCGTTGACGACCGGGAGCGCTCCGGGGAGCCCGAGGCAGACCGGGCAGACCTGGGTGTTGGGCTCGGCGCCGAACTCGGTCGCGCAGCCGCAGAACATCTTGCTCGCGGTGCCGAGCTCGACGTGCGTCTCGAGACCGATCACCGGCTCGAACTCGGCCAGCGCCTCGTCGTACGGGACGGCGGTCACGCGTTCTCCCAGGCGAGCGACGGGACGGGGGCGGGCAGGGCGGCCTCGAAGGCACTCCCGACCCTGTACAGCAGGTCGTCGCGCAGCGTCGGCGCCATCACCTGCAGGCCTACCGGCAGGCCGTCAGACAGGCCCGCCGGGAAGGAGGCGGCGGGACCGCCGTACAGGTTGGACGGGATGCTGGCGACGTCCTGGCGGTACATGGCGAGCGGGTCCTGCAGCTTCGCGCCGAGCGGGAACGCCACCGTCGGGCAGGTCGGCGCCACCAGCACGTCGACGCTCTCCCAGGCGCGGGCGAAGTCGCGGGTGATGAGGGTGCGGACCTTCTGCGCCTGGCCGTAGTAGGCGTCGTAGTAGCCGCTCGACAGCGCGTAGGTGCCGAGGATGATCCGCCGCTTGACCTCGGCGCCAAAGCCCTGGGCACGGGTGAGTGCCATGACCTCCTCGAGCGAGTTGACGCCGTCGTCGCCGACGCGCAGGCCGTAGCGCACGGAGTCGAAGCGCGCCAGGTTGGACGACGCCTCGGAGGGCGCGATCAGGTAGTAGGCCGGCAGCGCGTAGACGAAGTGCGGGCAACTGACCTCGGTCACCGTGGCGCCGAGGTCCTTCAGGATCTCGACGGCCTCGTCGAAGCGCGCCTGGACGCCAGGCTCGTAGCCCTCGCCGGACAGCTCCTTCACGACCCCGACCCGCAAGCCGCGGATGTGCCGACTGCGAGCCGCCTCCACGACGGGCGGCACCGGCGCATCGATGCTGGTGCTGTCGTGCGGGTCGTGGCCCGCGATGACCTCGTGCAGCAGCGCGGCGTCGAGCACGGTGCGGGCACACGGTCCGGCCTGGTCGAGGCTGCTCGAGAAGGCCACCAGGCCGTAGCGGGACACCCCGCCGTAGGTCGGCTTGACCCCGACGGTGCCGGTGACGGCCGCCGGCTGGCGGATCGACCCGCCAGTGTCTGTCCCGATCGCCAGCGGAGCCTGGTACGACGCCAGGGCGGCGCTGGAGCCGCCCCCGGAGCCGCCCGGGATCCGGGTCAGGTCCCAGGGGTTGTGGGTCGGTCCGTAGGCAGAGTGCTCGGTGGAGGACCCCATCGCGAACTCGTCCATGTTGGTCTTGCCGAGGATGACCACGCCCGCCGCCTTGAGGCGGGCGGTGACGGTGGCGTCGTACGGCGGGCGCCAGCCCTCGAGGATCTTCGATCCGGCCGTGGTCGGGACGCCCTCCATCGTGAGGACGTCCTTGAGGGCGAGCGGAACCCCTGCCAGGGGACCCGGGAACTCGCCGGCGTCGACCTTCCTGGCCTGGGCGAGCGCCCCCTCGGTGTCGACGTGCAGAAAGGCGTGCACCTGACCGTCGACCGTGGCGATCCGGTCGAGATGAGCCTGGGTCACCTCGACGGCGCTGACGGTGCGGTCCTTGATGGCAGCGGCGGTCTCGGAGGCGGTCAGCCGCGTGAGATCGGTCATCGGCCCGCCTCCCCAGCAGGCATGAAGGTCGCTTCGCTCATGCGGAGTCGTCCAGGATGCGGGGAACGCGGAAGCGGCCGTCCTCGGCGGCGGGGGCGCCAGCGAGGACCTTCTCGCGGGGCAGTGAAGGGACCACCGCGTCAGGTCGGGTGACGTTGACGAGCGGCACCGCGTGCGAGGTGGGGGGTACATCGGCCGCGTCGGTGACCTCGGCGATCTGCGCGACCGCACCGAGGATCACGTCGAGCTGGCCGGCGAGGACATCCAGCTCGCTGTCGTCCAGCGCGAGACGGGCAAGGCGCGCGAGGTGCGCGACCTCCTCGCGGGTGATCTCAGGCATGCGGCTCCTTCGGGTCAGTCGTAAGGGAGTCTAGGGGCGGCCCCGCCGCGGCCCTCCGGCGATTTGACGACTGCGAAACACAGCGGCAATCACAGGCGCGCACCATAGGGGCATGACTTACCTGCTACGTGTCGTCCTTCCCGACCGCCCGGGCATGCTCGGCGCGGTCGCCACCGCGATCGGTGACGCCGGTGGCGACATCGTGAGTCTCGACGTCGTCGAGCGCGGCCCTGAGGGGGCCGTCGACGACCTGCTCGTGCAGCTCCCCGCCGGCGGGCTCGCCGACGTTCTCATCACCTCTGCGCAGTCCGTTCCGGGTGTGGTCGTCGAGTCGTTGCGGCCCTACCTCGGCGCCGATGACCTGCACCGCGACCTCGAGCTCGTCGACGAGCTCGCCGCCGCGCCGGGCGATGCGTTGCAGCTGCTGATCGACCTCGCTCCGGGCGTCTTCCGCGCCGGCTGGGCCCTGCTCATCGGCCCGGAGGGGGTGCTTGCGGCCAGCGCGGGCTCCCCCGACCTGACCGGGGTCAGCCTGCCCTGGCTCCCCCTCGCGGTCGCGCGTCGGATGGACACCAAGGAGGAGTGGGTGCCCGACCGCTGGGACACCCTGGGTACCGAGCTGGTCGCGGCCCCCATCGGGTCCCCCGACCGGGTCATCCTGGTCGGCCGGCCGGGTGGGCCGCGGTTCCGCGCCTCGGAGGTGCTGCGGCTGGCGCACCTGGCCGGCATCGCCGCCACCGTGACCGCCAGCCACGCTGCCGTCTAGCTGCTTCTCCTCGCCTGTGGGCGCTCGGGATCAGGCCGGAGCGGCGAGGAGCTTGTCGTCCGGCGACGACGTGAGCTGCTGCTCGAGCCACCGCCCCAGCTCCTCGCCGGGCAAGGGCCGCGACAGCCACCAGCCCTGCGCGAGGTCACAGCCGAGCGCCGCCAACCGGTGCCAGGTCGCGAGGTCCTCCACTCCCTCGGCGACCACCCGCATGCCCAGGCCGCGGGCCAGGTCGATGACCGAGCTGACGATGGCGAGGTCGCGCGGGTCACTGTCCATCCGACCCACGAACGACCGGTCGACCTTGATCTCACTGACAGGCAGCGAGCGGAGCTGGGCCAGCGAGGACCAACCGGTTCCGAAGTCGTCGATCGACAGCGCGACCCCCAGGGCCTGCAGCCGTCTCAGGGTCTGGCGGGCCTTCGGGGAGTCGGTGAACAGGGACCCCTCGGTGACCTCGAGCTGCAGGGCGGCGGCGGGCACCCCATACATCGCCAGGCCTTCCGCGACCCGGTCGACGAGCTCGTCGCCGCACAGGTCCTTGACGGTGATGTTGACCGCGAGCGACAGCTCCCAGCCCCGCGCCCGCCACTGCGACAGCTGACGCAGGGCGGCGTCCACGACCCACGCCGTCAAGGGGGTCATCAGGCCGCTGCGCTCAGCCAACGGGACGAACTCCTCCGGTGGGACCAGGCCCCGTTCGGGGTGCCGCCAGCGGACCAGCGCCTCGACGCCGACCACTTTCCTGGTCGCCAGGACAGCCTTCGGCTGGAAGTGCAGCTCCAGCTCGTCGCCCTCGAGCGCCCGACGGAGCTCGCCGAGCAGAGCGAGGCGCGCGGGTGAGTTCCGGTCACGGGAGGTGTCGTAGAGCTCGACCTCGCCGGACTCCTTCGACAGGTACATCGCCACGTCAGCGTGCTGAAGGAGCACGTCCAGGTCGGTGCCGTGCTCGGGCGACACCGCGATGCCGACACTGGCCGCGACGTCCACGAGCAGACCGCCCAGTTCGAAGGGATCGGCGAGAGCGTCGCGGGCCCGCTCGGCAGCGATGACTGAGATGGCGTCATCGGCGCCCGGCAGCAACAGCGCGAACTCGTCGCCGCCGAGGCGCGCCACGGTGTCGCCTGGCCGCAGGCTCGACTCGAGGCGGCGCGCCACAGCGGTCAGCAGCTGGTCGCCGACGTGATGCCCCAGGGTGTCGTTGACCTCCTTGAAGCGGTCGAGGTCCAACAGGATCAGGGCCACCGGCCCTTCCCGCACCGCCTGCGCGACCCGCTGGGACAGCTTCTTGCGGTTGGCGAGCCCGGTGAGGGCATCCAACAGGGTCTGCTGCTCGCTCTTGAGCGCCACCGAGCCCACGGCGTAGACCGCGGCCAGCGGCGGGATGAGCAGCGGGACGAAGGCGGGGCCTGCTTGGATCGACAGCGCCACGAGCGGGGCGAGTGCCAGCAGCGCCCCGGTGGACAGCAGCTCAGGGGCCAGCTCTGGTCGCAGAGTGGCCCAGAGGGTGTCGCCGGCCTTCAGGGAGATGGCCCACGCCACGAGCAGCTCGTTGACGACGAAGAACGTGGCCGCCCCAGCCAGCGCGGGCAGCAGGTCGTCCCCGGTGAGATCGAGCGGATGGGCCACGCTGGCCTGGTGACCGAGCACATCCATCACAGCCCAGGCCGCGGTCCACGACAGCGCGTACTGCCCGACGTTGAAGCCGGTGCGCCAGAGGGCCTTGCGCTTGGTGCTGTCGCTGATGAGGAGCGCGAGGGTCTGCAGCGCGAGGGTCAGCGGCAGGTCGTAGCGGAGCAGGATCGCGAACACGAAGGCGGTCGACAGCAGGACGCCGTTGACGTCACGCGAACCGGCGGTGACCAACGGCCGGAACTCGCTGACGAGCAGCAGGGCGCAGACGACGAAGCACGCGGCGCCGAGCCGCGGCACGGACGTCCCGAGCTGGGCCTGGGAGATCACGCCGAAGACGACCCCCAACCCGCCCAGGCCGATCGTTGCGACGTAGAACCGGAACAGCCCCTCGCGCGGGCCACCCATGACGTTGCGAGGGTCAGGCCGGGCCGGACCGCTCACCCAGCCGCCTCCCACCCACCGGACGCGGTCAGCTCGCGCCTACTCGTCACCTTTCGGCAGGTCCGCGTCCGAGGACGTTCACCCGATCGGGCTACCGCGGCGCAGGAGCCCTACTCCTGAAGCACGGTGGCGAGAGCGCGTGCGGCATCTGGGCCCTCGGTGAGCAGCGTCCGGAAGGCGTCGTCGTCGAGCACAGGCACACCGAGCTTGACCGCCTTGTCGAACTTGCTCTGCCCAGGCTCTGCACCGACGACCACGAAGTCGGTCTTCTTCGACACGCTTCCGGTCACCTTCCCGCCCAGCTCCTGCACCGCCTCAGTCGCGCCGTCGCGGCTGTACGACGCCAAGGTGCCGGTGACCACCACCGTGACGCCCTCGAGCGGCCGCGGGCCCTCGCCGGCTCCCTCGTCGGCCATCCGCACGCCGGCGGTGCGCCACTTCTCGACGATCTCGCGATGCCAGTCGACGTCGAACCACTCCACGACAGCGCGAGCGATGGTCGGTCCGACGCCGTCGACCGCCGCGAGCTCCTCCTCGGAGGCGGACGCGATCCGGTCGAGGTCACGGAAGGCCCGGGCGAGCTCGCGGGCCGCCGTCGGCCCGACATGCCGGATCGAGAGGCTGACGATGACCCGCCACAGCGGCCGCTGCTTGGCGACCTCGAGGTTGGCGAGCAGCTTGGCCGCGTTGGCCGACAGGGTGCCGTCCTTCTTGCGGAAGAACTCCGACCGCAGCAAGGCGTCCTCGTCGAGCAGGAAGACATCACCCTCGTCCTTGACGACCTCGTCCGACAGGAGTGCCTCGGCAGCCTCGAAGCCCAGCCCCTCGATGTCGAACCCGCCGCGCCCGGCAACCGCGAAGATGCGCTCGCGCAGCTGGCTGGGGCAGGACCGGCTGTTGGGGCAGCGTAGGTCGACGTCGCCCTCCTTCGCCGGCTTGAGCGTGGTCAGGCAGGACGGGCAGAGGGTGGGCATGACGAACTCGCGCTCGGACCCGTCCCGCAGGGCCGCCACCGGGCCGACCACCTCGGGGATCACGTCACCGGCTCGTCGTACCACGACCGTGTCGCCGATGAGCAGGCCCTTGCGCTTGATCTCGGAGGCGTTGTGCAGCGTGGACATGCCGACCATGACGCCGCCGACGTGGACCGGTTCGAGCACCGCGAAGGGCGTGGCCCGCCCGGTGCGGCCGACATTGACCATGATGTCGCGGAGCTTGGTGGTGGCCTCCTCCGGCGGGTACTTGTGCGCGATGGCCCAGCGCGGGGCCTTGCTCGTGGCGCCGAGCCGGCGCTGCAGGGGCACCTGGTCGACCTTCACGACGACCCCGTCGATCTCGTGCTCGACGTCATGCCGGTGCTCGCCCCAGTGGGCGATGTAGCCCAGCACGCCCTCGAGGTCGTCGAAGACCTCGAAGCGGGCCGACACGGGCAGCCCCCACTTCGCCAGCTGGCGATAGGCCTCGGACTGCGACGCCGGCTCCCAACCCTCGCGGGCCCCGACCCCGTGCAGCGTCAGGGAGAGCGGCCGGCCCGCGGTCACCCGCGGGTCCTTCTGCCGGAGCGACCCGGCAGCGGCGTTGCGAGGGTTGGCGAAGGGTGGCTTGCTCTCCGCGACCAGGCGCTCGTTGAGCCCAGCGAAGTCCTCGCTGGCCAGGAACACCTCACCGCGCACCTCGAGCAGCGGTGGGACGTCCGGCCCGGTCAGGCGGTCCGGGACGCTGCGCAGGGTGCGGACGTTGGGGGTGATGTCCTCGCCCGTGCGCCCGTCGCCGCGCGTGGCCCCCCTCTCGAGGACGCCGTTGCGGTAGACGAGGGCGACCGCGAGGCCGTCGATCTTCAGCTCGCACAGGTAACGGGCGGCGTCACCGACCTCCTTGGCCTGCCGGGCCGCCCACGCCCGCAGCTCGTCCTCGGTGAAGACGTTGTCGAGGCTCATCAGGCGGTCGAGGTGCTGGACCGGTGTGAACTCGGTGGAGAAGCGCTCGTTGACCTTCTGGGTTGGGCTGTCGGGCGTCTGAAGGGTGGGGTAGCTGTCCTCGAGGGCCTCGAGCTGGTGCACGAGGTCGTCGTACTCGCCATCGCTCGTCGTGGGCTGGGCCAGCACGTAGTAGCGGAACGCGTGCTCCTCGATCGTGCGGGCCAGCTCGGCGTGCCGTTCGCGGGCCTTCACCGGCACGCCCTCGACCTCGGTCACCGCTGCTCCTCCTCCACCAGTGCTGCGGCCGCTTCACGGCACCGCGTCGTCGCCGCCCGGGCGTAGTCCTGGGTCGCGCCCGCGAGGCCGCAGGCGGGTGTCAGGGTCACGTCCGTCAGTCCCACCCGATCCCGCAGCCGTCCGACGGTCGTGACCACCTCGCGCACCGAGGGCAGCGGTGCATCAAGGGCCGGCAGCACGCCGAGCAGCAGCCCGGTGCGCTGCTCGAGCGCCACGCCGAGAGCGTCGTCGTCGCGCGCGTCCAGCAGCGCCGCGTCCACGCTGATGGCGCCGGCCTCGGCCATCAGCTCGATCGGCGGGTGCGGAGCGCAGCAGTGGATCACGGTGTGCTCGGCGACCTTCAGGACGGTGCGCAGGCGTTCCCGGACGGTCTGCGGGTCGGGGGCGCGCAACGTGCCGAAGCCGCTGGCCGTGGGGATCTGGGCGTGGAGGACGCCGGGGAGGGCGGGTTCGTCGAGCTGGAGGACCAGCGTGGTGTCGGGGAACCGGCGCTGCACGTCGGCGAGGTGCAGCGCGAGCCCCTCGCCGAGGCTGGCTGCGAGGTCGTGGACCGCGCCATGGTCGGACAGCAGCTTGGCGCCGCGGTGCAGCTCGAGCACGGCGGCCAGGGTCCAGGGACCTGCGGCCTGCAGCTTGAGGACCTCCGGGGCGCCAGCGTGAGCTGCCTCCTCGAGGGCGTCGAGGTCGCGGGCCAGGAGGTCCTTGGCGCGCTGGCCGTCACGGCTGGGGCGGGGGGTGATGCGCCAGCCGGAGGGCTGGACGTCGACGTGCAGGTCGGCGAGCAGCGCAGCGCTACGGCCGGCCAGGTCGGCGTGCCAGCCGCGGCCCGGAAGCTCTGGGAGGTAGGGGATCGGCACCTCGCCGAGCACGAGACGAGCAGCCTCGACAGGGTCCTCGCCGGGCAACGAGCCGACGCCGGTCGCCGTACCCGCACGCCAGAGGAAGGTGTCGGGCGGGAGCGTCACGCCCTGCGTGCGCGGGTGGTCTTGACGGGAGCCTTCTTCACAGCTCGCTTGGCCGGCGGCGCGGCTGGCTTCGACGCGGCGGGGGCGGACCCGGGCGCCGTGGCGCGGCGGCGGCCGTCGTCGTTCAGGTACGCGAGGTCGGCCTCGAGGGCCGCGATGACCTCACGACGGCTGGCCGTCGCACCCCGCACGGCGAGGCTGAACTGCTGGATGACCTCGAGGTCGGTCAGCTGCACGTCATCGTCGGTCATGCGCCCACCCTAGAACAGGTACGCCGCCAGTCGGGTGACCTCACAGGTGCACGGATGCACGAGCGCTGCCGACCCGGTGCGGGCCTCCCGTGCATCTCTGCGCGCCGCGCCGAGCCTCGCGTGCATCTGTGCACCGACGAGCGGGGGTACGACGACCCCTTGGGTCTGCCGGCCGCTTCAGGCGGCGGAGCTGACGGTGGCCGAGCCGAGCACGGTGTCGCCGTCGTAGAGGACGGCGGCCTGGCCCGGGGCGACCCCACGGGCAGCAGTGTCGAGGGCCAGCTGCCATCCGTCGCCGGAAGGCGTGACCGTGCAGGCATGCACCATCCCGTGCGCCCGCAGCTGCACCTCGCAGGCCAGCGGCAACGGCCGCGGCGAGGACCACACCGGCCGGCCGGTCAGCACCCTCGAGACGTCCAGCGCCGACGCCGGGCCGACGGTGACCGTGCGCGAGACCGGCTCGATCGACAGCACGTACCGCGGCCGGCCGTCGGGGGCCGGGACGGTCAGCGCGAGGCCACGCCGCTGACCGACGGTGTAGGCGTAGGCCCCGTCGTGCTCGCCGACCACCGCGCCGGTCAAGGCGTCCACCACCGGCCCCGGCTGGGACCCGAGCCGGTCGCGCAGGAACCCCGCGGTGTCCCCGTCGGCAATGAAGCAGATGTCGTAGCTTTCGGCCTTGTCGGCCACGGCGAGCCCGCGGTCCCGCGCGATCTCGCGGACCTGCTCCTTGGTGATGCCTCCGAGCGGGAGCACCGTTGCGGCCAGCTGCTCCGGGGTCAGGACAGCCAGCACGTAGCTCTGGTCCTTGGCGAGGTCGACCGACCGCGACAGGACGCCGTCGGTCAGCGAGGCGTGGTGGCCGGTGACGACCGCGTCGAAGCCAAGGGCCAGGGCGCGGTCCAGGACGGCAGCGAACTTCACCTTCTCGTTGCACCGCAGGCAGGGGTTGGGCGTGTGGCCGGCGGCGTACTCGGCCACGAAGTCGTTGATGACGTCCTCGCGGAACTGCTCGGCGAGGTCCCAGACGTAGAAGGGGATCCCCAGCACGTCGGCGACCCGGCCGGCGTCGCGCGCGTCCTCGCGTGAGCAGCACCCGCGCGAGCCGGTGCGCAGCGCCGCCGGCATCTCCGACAGCGCCAGATGCACGGCCGTCACGTCGTGACCGGCCTCGACCGCGAGGGCCGCGGCGACCGCCGAGTCGACGCCGCCGGACAGGGCAGCGAGGAGCCTCAACGGACCGGGACCCGGCGGGCTCGTTCGACGACCCCGGGGAGCGCGTCGAGCAGCGCGTCGACGTCTTCGGGCGTCGAGCTGTGGCCGAGGGAGAAGCGCAGGGAGCTGCGCGCCCGCTCCTCGTCCTGTCCCATGGCGACGAGGACGTGCGAGGGCCGGGCCACCCCCGACGAGCAGGCTGAGCCGGTGGAGACCTCGACGCCGCGGGCGTCGAGCAGGAGCAGCAGCGAGTCGCCCTCACAGCCCGGGAAGGAGAAGTGCGCGTTGCCAGGCAGGCGGTCGACGGGGTCACCGTTGTACACCGCGTCGGGCACGGCGGCGAGGACCCGCCGTACCAGATCGTCACGCAACCGGGCGAGCCGCGCGGCGGTCTCGGGCTGGCGGACGGTCGCGAGGGTGGCGGCGGTGGCGAGGCCGGCGAGGGCCGGGGTGTCGAAGGTGCCCGAGCGGACGTCGCGCTCCTGGCCGCCGCCGTGCAGCAACGGGGTGCACGCGACATCCCGGCCGAGCAGCAGCGCTCCGGCTCCCAGCGGGCCGCCGAACTTGTGCCCGGTGACGGTCATGGCGTCGACCCCGCTCGCAGCGAAGTCCACCGGGAGCTGCCCGACGGCCTGGACGGCGTCGGTGTGGAAGGGCACGCCATACCGGCGCGCCACCTCCGCGAGGGCGACCACGGGCTGCACGGTGCCGACCTCGTTGTTGGCCCACATGACCGTGGCGAGTGCGACGTCGTCGTCCATCGCGGCCTCGAGGACGTCCGGGTGCACCCGCCCGACCGTGTCGACCTCGAGCCAGGTGACCTGCGCGCCCTCGTGGGCGACCAGCCACTCGACGGCGTCCAGGACCGCGTGGTGCTCCACCGAGGAGGCAAGAACACGGGTACGGCGGGGGTCGGCGGTGCGCCTGGCCCAGTAGATGCCCTTGACCGCGAGGTTGTCGCTCTCGGTGCCGCCGCCGGTGAAGAGCACCTCGGACGGCCGGGCACCCAGGGCAGCGGCGACAGCCTCCCGGGACTCCTCCACCGTGCGGCGGGCGCGGCGACCGGCGGCGTGCAGGGAGGAGGCGTTGCCCGGCTGAGCCATGGCCGCTGCCATGGCCGCGACTGTCTCGGGAAGCACGGGCGTGGAGGCCGCATGATCGAGGTAGGCCACGGGTCGAGCCTAGCCCGCCTCCGTGTCAGGCAGCAGCGCTCGGAAGGTCACGCACCGGTGACACCGAGCCAGGTCAGCCGCGCGCGTGCACCCGGCGCGACACGCGCCGGCCGTCGGGCAGCGTGCCCGGCTCGTTGATGACCACCTGCGTGGGGAGCAGACCGGCCGCGCTGCGCACGTCGCGGGCCACGGCGACCGCCACGTCGGTGGCGTCCTCCTGGTCGTTCGGCACGACGTGGACGATCACGTCGTAGGCCTCGGAGCGCGCGCTCGGCCCCAGGACCACGCGCCAGTCGCTGAGGTCGGCCCGGCCGACCAGAGCCGCCGATACGCTGCGCAGGTCGACGCCCCGCCGGCCCGAGCGGAGCTCAACGTCGGGCACGAGGGCGCGCCGGCGCACACCGACCACGCGGGGCACGGTGCGCGCGCAGCCCGGGCACGGCGCTGTGTCCAGGCTGTCGGCGAGGTCGGCGGTGCGCCAGCGCAGCAGCGCGCTCCCCCGCATTCCGAGCTGGGTGATGACCACCTCGTCGGGGTCCTGGCCGTCGTCCGTCTCGCCCGTCTCGGGGTCGACGAGCTGCACCAGATCCAGGTCCGGGTAGGTGTGCAGGCCAGGCCCACCCTGCCGGCACTCGCCCCACAGCAGCCGGTGCCCGTCCGGGGCATGCACGGCGAGGAGCAGGGCCTGCATCCCGGCCCGCGCCAGGGCCTCTCCGACCTCAGCGCGTTCCTCGTCGGACGGAGCGCCGACGAGGAGCACGGTGGTCACGGAGCCGAGGGCCGCGCCCGCCTCGTCGAGGTCGTCCAGCCAGGTCGCGGCCCCGCCCGTCGGAAGCGCGAGCACGGTCGCGGGGACCAGCTGCAGGGCGGCGGCCACCTCGTCGGTGTCGTCGCCGGGGAACAGGGCGGGCGAGCCCGCGCCGACCGCGCCGAGCTGCAAGGCCTGGAGCGCCGCGGACGGCAGCAGCGGCAGGGCGCACACGAGCACGTCGCTGCGGGTCAGCCCGAGCACCTGCCAGAGCCGGGCGCCGGCGCGGGCGACGACGTCCAGGTCGCTGCGGGTGCTGGCCACCGGGAAGCGCAGGGCGAGCCCGGCGAAGACGAACGACGTGGGACGGGTGTCCGCCTCGACCACGCCGCGGTAGCTGCCGCGGCGCACCAGCCGGCTCGCCAGGGCCCTGCGCAGCCGCGGGCCCTCGGTGTGCAGCGCCCAGCCGGACTCCCCGACCTGCAGAACCAGCGCGGCCGCGCCTGCCGGGTCGCCGTCGGCACACACGTCCCGCTCCCCCACCGCCGGGAGGGTCGCGAGGTCGCGGGGACTCCTGACCTGCGACGGCGTCTTGCCCAGGGCCTTCAGCCGCTCGCGCCAGAACGGCGAGAACGGGCCGACCGCGTCCACCAGCTGCGCCTTGAGGGCGCTGGCCTGCCTGGTCGCCTGCTGCTCCGCCGTACGTGTGTCCCAAGGCATGCGCGCGAGTCTAGGGAGAACCGTGCAAGGCTCCGCACCATGACGCGCTGGGTACCTGCCGACATACCCGACCAGTCGGGCCGCACCGCCCTCGTCACCGGGGCCAACTCGGGACTGGGGTTCCACACCTCGGTCGAGCTCGCCCGCAAGGGCGCGCGGGTCCTGATGGCCTGCCGCAACCCCTCGCGGGCCGAGGAGGCCTTGGGCCGGCTGCGCTCCCAGGTACCGGAAGCGACGGTCGAGCTCGTCACCCTCGACCTGGCCTCGCTCAGCTCGGTCGAGACTGCCGCCGAGAACGTCGCCGGGCGCACGCAGACCCTGGACCTGCTGGTCAACAACGCCGGTGTCATGGCCGTCGGGCAGGGCGTCACGGCCGACGGCTTCGAGATGCAGCTCGGGACCAACCACCTCGGGCACTACGCCCTGACCGGCCGGTTGCTCCCCCTGCTGCTCGCCGCGCCGGCAGCTCGGGTCGTCACCGTGTCCAGCGGCATGCACAAGATGGGCCGGATGAGGTTCGACGACCTCATGGGCGACACGGGCTACCACCGCTGGCGGGCATACGGGCAGAGCAAGCTCGCCAACCTGCTGTTCACCGCGGAGCTCGACCGGCGGGCAGGCGGCGCGCTGCTCGCCGCCGCAGCCCACCCCGGCTACGCCTCGACCCACCTGCAGCAAGGCCAGGGCCAGCCACTGTTCGAGGCACTCATGAAGATCGGCAACGCGGTCCTGGCGCAGAGTGACGCGCAGGGCGCCTGGCCGTCGCTGTACGCCGCCACCGCGCCGGATGTTCGTGGCAACGACTACTTCGGCCCGCACCTGTTCGAGCTCCGCGGCCACCCCACCCGCGTCGACCGCACCCGGCAGGCCAAGAGCGAGACCGACGCCCAGCGCCTCTGGGACGTCTCCGAGTCCCTCACCAAGGTCACCTACACCTTCTGACCTCCCCGTGACGTCCGCTCTTGTGCACAGCTCGGCCGCGCGGCCGAGTTGTGCACAAGACGGGCGGGTCGTTCAGGAGGGGGTCAGCCCTTGCGCTTGGTGATCTCCTCGGTCAGCGCCGGGACGACGGTGTTGAGGTCCCCGACCAGGCCGAAGTCGGCGAGCTCGAAGATCGGGGCCTCGGGGTCCTTGTTGATGGCCACGATGGTCTTCGAGGTCTGCATGCCGGCGCGGTGCTGGATGGCACCGGAGATGCCGGCCGCGATGTAGAGCTGCGGCGAGACGGTGCGACCGGTCTGGCCGACCTGGTTCTGGTGCGGGTACCAACCGGCGTCGGTCGCGGCGCGGGAGGCGCCGACGGCCGCACCGAGCGAGTCGGCGAGCGCCTCGATGATGGAGAAGTTCTCCGGCGAGCCGACACCACGACCACCCGAGACGACGATCGAAGCCTCACCGAGGTCGGGGCGACCGCCCTTGGCCTCGACCACGCGGTTCGTGACCTTGGCGGCCTTGTCGGCGTCGGAGAAGGTCGCACCGACCTGCTCGACCGTGCCGGCACCGGCGGCCTCGACGGGCGCCGTGCTGTTGGCTCGCACCGCGATCACGGGGGTGCCGGTCTGCACCTTGCTCTTGACGACGACCGAGCCGCCGAAGATGGGCTGCTCGGCGATCAGCTCCGGCGTCACGCCGACGGCGTCGGTCAAGAGGCCGCCGCCGGTCTTCACTGCCACGCGGGCCGCGATCTCCTTGCCCTCGGCGTTGGCCGGGACGAGGACGGCGAGCGGGTTCTTCTCCGACACCAGCTGCGCGAGGACCGCGGCCTTCGGGGCCACCAGGAAGGAGTCGATCTCCTCGGCCTCGCACACGTAGACCTTCTGGGCGCCGTAGGCGGCGACCTTGTCCGCGGCGGCCGACGCGCCCTTGCCGAGCAGGACTGCCGACGGCTCACCGAGCTCGCGGGCAAGGGTCAGCAGCTCGTAGGAGACCTTCTTGGGAGCACCGTCGACGTGGTCGACGAGCACGAGTACCTCAGCCATGTTCTTCAGGTTCCCTTGTCTCTAGACGAACTTCTGCGACGCGAGGTACTCGGCGATCTTCGTGCCGCCGTCGCCCTCGTCCTTCACGATCTGACCCGCCTGGCGCGGCGGCTTGTTGGAGAACTCCACGACCTGGCTCGGCGCGGCAGCGAGGCCGACCTGCCCCTCGTCGACGCCGGCATCGCCGACGGACAGGGTGGTGAGCGGCTTGCTCTTCGCGGCCATGATCCCCTTGAAGGAGGGGTAGCGCGGCTCGTTGATCTTCTCCATCACAGAGATGATCGCCGGGGTCGACGCCTCGACCACGGCGTAGCCGTCGTCGGTCTGACGCTCGATCGTCACGGTGCCACCCTCAGCGGTGACCTTCCGGGCACCGGTGAGCTGCGGCTGGCCGAGGCGCTCGGACAGCAGCGCACCCATGGTGGCCATCCGCGAGTCGGTGGCCTCCGAGCCGACGATGACCAGGTCGTACTCGAGCGTCTCGAGGACCTTGCCCAGCGCGTAGGACGTCTGCACCGCATCGCTGCCCTTGAGGGCCTCGTCGGACAGGTGGACGGCCTTGTCGGCACCCATCGAGAGCGCCTTGCGGATGGTCTCGACGGCGCGCTCCGGCCCCATCGTGAGGATGGTGACCTCCCCGCCCTGCGCCTCCTTGATGCGGAGGGCCTCCTCCACGGCGTACTCGTCGATCTCGTTCATGACGACGTCGACGGACGCGCGGTCCAGCGTCTTGTCGCCTTCGTTGAGCTTGCGCTCGGCCCAGGTGTCAGGCACCTGCTTCACCAGTACAACGATGTTCATGCTCGGGCGCCGACCTCCGGCTTCACGACGCGCGGACTTCGCGCGTAGGTCCTTGTCGAGAGTGACCGTATCGGCGCGCTCTTGTGCGATGACGGGCACCCTCGGGTTCGCATGATTGTTACCCGTCGGTAGCAACGGCGCAAACTCGAGCAGGTTCTCCCGAGCGTGACCTACGCCACCCCCAACCCCGGGGTACGGCGGTGGGCTCAGCGACCGGTGAAGGTGGCCTTGCCCGGGCCGTTCTTAAGGAAGCTGTTCATGCCGGCCTTCTGGTCGTCGGTGGCGAACAGCCCGGCGAACAGGGCCGACTCCAGGCGCAGGGCGCTGTCGAGGTCGAGCTCCAGGCCGTCGTCGATGGCCTGCTTGGCGGCCCGCAGGGCGACCGCGGGGCCCTCCGCCCACTGCTGCGCCATCGCGACGGCGGCGTCGTACACCTCGGCGTCCGGGACGACTGCGTCGGCGATTCCCAGAGCGAGCGCCTCGTCGGCCTTCACGAAGCGGCCGGTGTAGACCATCCCCTTGGCCTTTGCCGGCCCGACCAGGCGGGTGAGGCGCTGGGTGCCGCCGGCGCCGGGGATGACGCCGAGCAGGATCTCCGGCACACCGACCTGCGCCCGTTCCCCCAGGACCCGGAAGTCGGCGGCGAGGGCGATCTCGAAACCGCCGCCAAGGGCGAAGCCGTTGACGGCTGCGACGACCGGCTTGGGCAGCCGTGCCACGACCTTGAGGGCCTCCTGGAGTCCGGTCCCCCAGGCGAGCATGTCCGGGTAGGACATCGCCTCCATCTCCACGATGTCGGCCCCGGCGGCGAAGACCCGCTCGCCGCCGTAGAGCACGACCGCTCGGATGTCGGGGCGCTCGCGGGCCTCCAGCGCAGCCTCCTGCAACTCGGTGCGGAGCTGCGCGTTGATGGCGTTCATCTTGGGCCGATCAAGGCGAATCGTCGCGATCGCGCCGTCGACCTCGAGCCGCACGAACTCGCCCACGATGCTGTCCTCTCGTCGGGTGACCTCTTCAGGAAGTCGTCCGGACCCTAGTCTCGTGCCGTGTTCCGGGACTCACGCGGTGTGGTGCACACCGTCAGCTCAGCCGACCCGCTCGAAGACCTTCCTCTTGCGGCCTCCTCGGTGCTGACGCGCGCGCTGCTGACCCCCGTCCACGGCGACCTGGGCGGTGCCTTGGAGCGCTGCGAGGCCGTCCGCGAGCTGCTCGACCGCTGGCAGGACGCCTTCTTCGCCGCCTTGCCCCTCGACGTCGACCTCGAGGAAGAGGCACGGTGGGCGGCCGAGGCCGGCCTGTCGCTCGAGGACATCGAGGCTGCCTGGGAGGACGACCCGTGGGAGGAGGACGACGACTGGGAGGAGGGTGCGGACGCCGAGCAGACGCCCGGACAGCTGGGCCTGGAGCAGATCGACCTGTCGGAGCTGAGCCCGTTGGAGGACGAGCCACCCGGCCTGCTGGAGGCGGCGCCGCGCGACGGTGCCCCGCTGGACGACGACCTGGTGGCCGAGCTCGAGGTGGCTGTTGTCCTGCTGCCGCTGCGGGTGCGCCTGGAGGCGCTGGTGGCGGCCGCTGCGCTCGTGGACGACTGGGCGGACCTGCTGGCCGACCACGAGAAGTGCCTAGGGCACCTCGTGCTCAGGCACGGCGTCGTCTTCCACGACGCCCGGCAGACCACCCCGCACGAAGCCGTCGCCGATCAGCATGCGATCTTGCACGCCGGCATACCAGGACATTTCAGTCCTGGGTCCTAGCGCCGATGTTTTGCTGACCGTCGTCTGAGCACCCCCCGCAGGAGATTCCATGACCCCGACTACCGCGCCGACCTGGCGCACCGTCGACGTCGACGGCGCCGCCGTCCGCGTGATGGAGGCGGGCACGGGGGACCCGCTGCTGTTCCTGCACGGCTGGGGGCTGTCGCCGCAGACGTACGCCGCAGGCGTGACCCGTCTGACCTCAGCCGGCATCAAGGTCATCGCACCCGCCCTGCCCGGCTTCGGCGGCAGCGACGGACCGCCTCTTCGCGGCATCGACCTGCCCGCCTATGGCCACCGGATCGGCCGCCTGCTGGACGTTCTCGACGTCGGGAAGCCAGCGTTCGTCGTGGGCCACTCCTTCGGCGGCGGGGTCGCCATCCAGCT
This sequence comes from Frankiales bacterium, assembly GCA_025966135.1. Taxonomy (GTDB): domain Bacteria; phylum Actinomycetota; class Actinomycetes; order Mycobacteriales; family SCTD01; genus RYN-111. Next base: position 45,284 of record JAOPVP010000042.1, on the reverse strand, counting down.
CGCCACCGACCGCCCGGAGCTGGTCCGCTCGCTGACGCTCATCAACTCGGTGGGTGGCGCGCCCGGGCAGCGCACCGGCCTGGTCGGCGCCTCGTGGCTGCGGTGGATGCTCGGCGCGGTGACCGAGCTGAGCCCGCGGGCCATCGCACGCTCCACGCCGTCGATGGTGCGGGACTTCGTCCCGAACGCCCTGCGCAAGCCGATCACGATGGCGCTGACAGCCCGGCTGGCCCTGACCTCGGACCTGTCCGCGCAGGCCGCCACGCTGGTCGCGATCGGCCTGCCGGTGCTGTTCGTCTGGGGCGACCAGGACCGGCTGATCCTGCCTGGCGCCCTCAGGGAGATCGCCGGCGACCTGCCCGCCGAGGTGGTTCATGGCAAGCACGGCTGGCTGCTGTCGGAGCCGGACGAGTTCGCCACCTTGCTGCGCAATGCCCTCGTCGTGCACGCGATGCTCGAGCGCAGCAGGCGCGGTCAGGCCGTCGTGCTTCCGCTGGGCGCACGACTGTCAGACCTGCTGCCGGTGGAGCGGCGGGCGGCAGCCCGCAGGCCAGCAGGACCCACCGTGCGCCGGGCCGAATAGGTTTCGCTCGTGACGGAGCGCCCGTGGCCGGGACGGCCCTTCCCCCTGGGTGCCTCCTGGGACGGCGAGGGCACGAACTTCGCCCTGTTCAGCCAGGGCGCCGAGGTCGTCGACGTCTGCCTGTTCGACGAGCAGGACCGGGAGACCCGGATCCCGCTGGAGGAGTCGACCTACCACGTCTGGCACGGGTTCCTCCCCCAGGTCGGGCCCGGTCAGCGCTACGGCTTCCGGGTCGACGGCCCCTTCGACCCGGCCTCCGGCCAGCGCTTCAACCCCGGCAAGCTGCTGGTGGACCCCTACGCCCGTGCCATCGACGGTGAGTTCCAGCTGGTCGACCCGGTCCTCGGCTCGATGCCGGGAAGGGACGACGACCAGCAGCACCAGGACAGCGCGCCTTACGCCCCGAAGTCCGTCGTGGTCCACGACTGCTTCCCCTGGGGCGAGGACGACCACCGGCCGCGCCACGCCTGGGCGGACACGGTCATCTACGAGCTGCACGTGAAGGGGTTCACCGCGCGCCACCCAGACATCCCCGAACCGCTGCGGGGCACCTACGCGGGCCTCGCGCACCCGGCCGCCATCAACCACCTGCAGCGCCTGGGAGTCTCGGCCGTCGAGCTGATGCCTGTGCACCACTTCGTCTCCGAGCCGAACGTGCTCCGTCGCGGCCTCACCAACTACTGGGGCTACAACTCGCTGGGCTACTTCGCGCCACACGCGGCCTACTCCGCCAGCGGCTCCCGTGGCGAGCAGGTCCGCGAGTTCAAGGCGATGGTGCGGGCGCTGCACGCCGCTGGCATCGAGGTCCTGCTCGACGTCGTCTACAACCACACCGCCGAGGGTGATGAGACCGGCCCGACGCTGTCGTTCCGCGGCATCGACAACGCGCACTACTACCGGCTGGACGAGGCCAACCCGGCCCGCTACCGCGACTACACCGGGTGCGGCAACACCCTCGACGCACGCAACCCACACGTCCTGCAGCTGCTCATGGACTCGCTCCGGTACTGGGTCACCGAGATGCACGTGGACGGGTTCCGCTTCGACCTCGCCTCGGCGTTGGCCCGGTCGATGCACGACGTCGACAAGCTGTCGGCCTTCTTCGACGTCATCCAGCAGGACCCGGTGGTCAACCAGGTGAAGCTCATCGCCGAGCCATGGGATCTCGGGGAGGGCGGCTACCAGGTGGGCGAGTTCCCACCGCTGTGGACCGAGTGGAACGGGAAGTACCGCGACACCGTCCGGGACCTGTGGCGTGGCCAGGCCCAGGGCGTGCGTGAGCTGGCCTACCGGCTCTCCGGTTCCAGCGACCTGTACCAGGACGACGGGCGCCGGCCCTACGCCTCCATCAACTTCGTCACCTCTCACGACGGCTTCACCCTGCGGGACCTCACGGCGTACGAGCGCAAGCACAACGAGGCGAACGGGGAGGACAACCGCGACGGCGACGATCACAACCGGTCCTGGAACTGCGGCGCCGAAGGCGAGACCGACGACCCGACGATCAACGCGCTCCGGCTGCGGCAGGCCAAGAACCTGCTCTCCACCCTGCTGCTGTCGACCGGCGTCCCGATGATCACGATGGGCGACGAGCTCCGTCGCACCCAGCGGGGCAACAACAACGCCTACTGCCAGGACAACGAGACCTCCTGGCTCGACTGGGAGGTGACGCCCGCCGCGCAGGAGGTCTACGACCTGGTGGCGCAGCTGCTGCACCTGCGCCGGGAGCACCCGGTGTTCCGGCAGAAGGCCTTTTTCTCCGGGCGGTCCGTGGGCCAGGACGGCGTCAAGGACGTCGCCTGGTTCGGCCCGAACGGCCAGGAGCTCAGCGACGCCGACTGGTTCGACCGGTCCCAGCAGACCCTCGGGATGTACCTCGACGGGCGGGGCATCCGCACCCGCGGACCACGTGGCGAGGCGGTCGTCGACGACAGCTTCCTGCTCGTCCTGCACGCCGACCCGCAGGACAGCGAGCTGGTGCTGCCCGGCCCGCCGTGGGCGACGTCGTACGAGCTGGCGCTCGACACCGCCAGGAGCTCCAGCGGCGAGGCCGTGCACGCGCCGGGTTCCTCGGTCGGCGTCACCGGTCGCTCGGTGCTGCTGTTCACCGCGCGGCGCTGAGCCCCGGCGTCCTACGGCTGAGCGAGCAGACCCAGCTCGGCGTCGGTCGGGAGCAGATCGTTGTGCGGCAGCACGCGGACCGTGTAGCCGTACGAGCCGGCCCGCTCGAGCGGGACCTGTCCTTCGTACCGCGGCAGGCCGTCGTCACCGGTGCCGGTGCTCGTGAGCGGTACGTAGACCGGTCGGTGCAGCACGTCGAGCTCGTCGACGCGGCCGTAGACGGCCTGGACCACGACATCCCCCGGGTCGAGCCCGTCGAGGTCCACGGTGGCGCGCAGCGTCAGGGAGGCGCCCACCGCGGGCGCGTCGCCGACGTCGCCGCCCTCGACGTGCAGCACCCGCACCCGAGACCAGTGGCCGACGACCTTGGTGCGCCAGCTCGCGAGCTCCTTGGCGGGCTCATATCCCTGCTCTGCAAGCGATCGTGAGGCAGCAGCGGCCGGTGTGTAGAGATGGTGAACGTAGTCCCGCACCATCCGGCTGGCGAGGACCTGCGGCCCGAGGGTCTGCAGGGTGTGGCGCACCATGTCGACCCACCGCTGCGGCACGCCGGCGTTGTCCACATCGTAGAAGCGGGTCCGGACCTGCTTCTCGACGAGCTCGTAGAAGGCCGCCGCTTCGAGGTCGTCGCGGCGGTTCGGGTCGGTGACCCCGTCCGCCGTCGGGATGGCCCAGCCGTTCTCCCCGTCGTACATCTCGTCCCACCAGCCGTCGAGGATCGACAGGTTGAGACCGCCGTTGAGGGCGCTCTTCATGCCGGAGGTGCCGCAGGCCTCGAGGGGGCGCAACGGGTTGTTGAGCCAGACGTCGCAGCCGCCGTACAGGTAGCGCGCCATCCCGATGTCGTAGTCCGGCAGGAAGACGATGCGGTGCCGCACGTCCTCCTGGTCGGCGAAGCGGACGATCTGCTGCACGAGCTCCTTGCCACCGTCGTCGGCGGGGTGCGCCTTGCCGGCGATGACGAGCTGGATGGGCTGCTCAGGGTCCAGCAGCAGCGTCTTCAGCCGCTCCGGGTCGCGCATCATCAGCGTCAGGCGCTTGTACGACGGGACCCGGCGGGCGAAGCCGATCGTGAGCACGTCCGGGTCGAAGGCCGACGCCGTCCAGCCGAGCTCGGCCTCGGTGGCACCACGCTGGAGCCACGACTCGCGCAGGCGACGGCGGACCTCGCCGACCAGGCGCTCGCGCAGGGCGCGGCGGGTCGCCCAGATCGACGTGTCGGCGACCTTGGCGATGCCCTCCCAGCCCTGCGCCTCGGTGGTGAGCGTGCCGCCGATCTCGCGCTCGGCGAGCTCGAAGACCTCACGGGCCACCCAGGTGGGCGCGTGCACGCCGTTGGTCACCGACCCGATCGGCACCTCGGCGGCGTCGAACCCCGGCCACAGGCCGCTGAACATCTCGCGGCTGACGATGCCGTGCAGCTTTGCGACGCCGTTGCGGCGCTGTGCCAGCCGCAGACCCATGTGGGCCATGTTGAAGACGGAGGGGTCCTCCTCGGCGCCCAGCTCCAGCACCCGGTCGAGCGGGACGCCGGGCAGGGTGCCACCGGCGAACACCCCCGCGATGAGATCCTTGGGGAACCGGTCGATGCCGGCGGGGACGGGCGTGTGCGTCGTGAACACGGTGCCGGCGCGGACCGCCTCAAGGGCCTCGTCGTAGGACAGGCCCTGGCCCACCAGCTCGCGGATCCGCTCGATCCCCAGGAACCCGGCGTGCCCCTCGTTGGTGTGGAACACCTCGGGTTCGGGCTCGCCGGTCAGCGCCGTGTAGGCACGGATGGCGCGCACCCCGCCGATGCCCAGCAGCAGCTCCTGGTTGAGGCGGTGGTCGGTGCCGCCGCCGTAGAGCCGGTCGGTGACCTGCCGCTCGGCGGCGGCGTTGGCCTCGACGTCACTGTCGAGGAGCAGCAGCGGGACCCGGCCGACCTGGGCCTTCCAGACCTGGGCGTGCAAGGTGCGTCCCTCGCCGAGCCGGACCGAGATCTCCAGCGGCAGCCCGTCGGCGGTGTGCAGGAGCGTGAGCGGCAGCCCGTGCGGGTCCAGGGGTGGGTAGCGCTCCTGCTGCCACCCCTCGGCGTTGAGGCTCTGCTTGAAGTAACCGGCCCGGTAGAGCAGGCCGACGCCCAGGATCGGGACGCCGAGGTCAGAGGCGGTCTTGAGGTGGTCGCCGGCCAGGATGCCCAGGCCCCCGGAGTACTGGGGCAGGACCTCGGTGATGCCGAACTCCGGGGAGAAGTAGGCGATGGAGCGTGCCGCGCCCTCGAGCGACTGGTACCACTTCGGCGTGTTCAGGTAGCCCTGCAGGTCGGCGTGCACCGCCGCCAGCCGCGTCAGGAACTCCGCGTCGGAGGAGAGCTCCGCGAGCCGCTCAGGGCTGACTTCACCCAGGAGCTGCATGGGGTCGTGCCCGACGGCCCGCCAGACCTCGGGGTCGATACTCTCGAAGAGGTCAAGGCTGGCGTGGTGCCAGGACCACCTCAGGTTCATCACGAGCTCGGCCAACGGCGCGAGCGGGGCCGGGAGGGCCAGTCGGACGGTGAACCTGCGGAGTGCTCTCACCGGAAGAACCCTAGTCACTGCGCTCCATGCCTGACAGCCCTGGACGGCAGGCAATGCCGCCAGAAGCCGCTGCCAGGGGGGCTGGTAGGGGGAAGGCACGGCCCGGCCGGGAAGCCGACATTTCTGCCCCGCACGCGGAGAATGTCAGGGCGGCGCGTTCCCCTGCGGAGCACCTGGGTACGGTCGCGGCGTGGTCGGTCGGATTGCAGTGACGGATGTTCGCCCCACGGTGTCCTGCGGTGCCTACCCCGCACGAGGCGTCGAGGGCGAGACGCTCACGGTGTCCGCGACCGTGTTCCGCGAGGGTCATGACGCCGTGGGCTGCAACGTGGCACTGGACGGGCCCGGGAACGGACCCTCGTCCTTCCGGCGGATGAGCGCTGGGCCCAACGACACCTGGTCGGTCCCGATCACGGTCGACGTCCCGGGCTCCTGGTCCTTCGTCGTCGAGGCCTGGGGCGACCCACTCGGCACGTGGTGGCACGACGCGCCTCTGAAGGTCGATGCCGGCGTCGACGTCGAACTCGTCCTCGAAGAGGGCGCGCGGCTGTACGAGCGGGCCGGCTCGGGTGTGCCGACGGCTCGGCGTGGACCGCTCGTCGGCATCTCCGACACCCTGCGCGACACCTCCCTCGACCCGCGGCAGCGCCTCGATGCGGCGCTCGCCCCGGAGGCCGTCGCCGTGCTGTCGCACTTCCCGGTTCGCGAGCTCCTGACGCGCTCCGAGCCGCACGGCCTCTGGGTCGACCGGCGCCGCGCGCTCTACGGCAGCTGGTACGAGTTCTTCCCGCGCAGCGAGGGCGCGACGCTGGAACCGCCCCGCTCAGGCACCTTCCGTACGGCGATGGAGCGACTGCCGGCCGTGGCCGCGATGGGCTTCGACGTGGTGTACCTGCCGCCGATCCACCCGATCGGGCGCGTCAACCGCAAGGGTCCCAACAACACGCTCGACGCAGGCCCTGACGACCCGGGCTCACCGTGGGCCATCGGTTCCGAGGAGGGCGGCCACGACGCGATCCACCCCCACCTCGGCACGATCGAGGACTTCGACGCCTTCGTGCGGCGGACCCGCGAGCTCGGCATGGAGGTAGCGCTCGACTTCGCCCTCCAGTGCGCGCCCGACCATCCCTGGGCCAAGGAGCACCCGGAGTGGTTCACCACGCGGGTCGACGGGACGATCGCCTACGCCGAGAACCCACCGAAGAAGTACCAGGACATCTACCCGCTCAACTTCGACAACGACCCGGACGGGCTGTACGCGGAGATCCTGCGCGTGCTGCGGCACTGGGTGGACCACGGCGTGAAGATCTTCCGCGTCGACAACCCGCACACCAAGCCGCTGGACTTCTGGGAGTGGCTCATCGCCGAGGTGCGGAAAACCGATCCCGACGTGCTGTTCCTGGCGGAGGCCTTCACCAGGCCGGCGATGATGCACGAACTCGGACGGATCGGCTTCACCCAGTCCTACACCTACTTCACCTGGCGGGTCGGGAAGGATGAGCTGCAGGCCTACGTGCGCGAACTCGTCGAGGCGTCGAGCTACATGCGCCCGAACTTCTTCGTCAACACCCCGGACATCCTGCACGCGTCGCTGCAGTACGGCGGCCCGCCGATGTTCAAGACCCGCGCGGTCCTGGCCGCTCTGCTCTCACCGTCCTGGGGCGTCTACAGCGGCTACGAGCTCTACGAGCACGTGGCCGTCAGACCCGGCAGCGAGGAGTATCTCGACTCCGAGAAGTACCAGTACCGGCCGAGGGACTGGTCCCAGCCGTCGCTCTCGCCGTACCTCACGATGCTGAACCGGATGCGACGCGAGCATCCGTCACTGCAGTGGCTCACCAACGTGACCTTCCACGACGTGGACAACCCCGAGGTCATGGCCTGGAGCAAGCGCTACGACAAGGACGTCGTCCTGGTCGTGCTGAACCTCGATCCGCACGGTGTGCGTGAGGCGACGGTGCGGCTGGACCTGCCAGCCCTCGGCGTCGGGCGGGACGACCAGGTCCTCGTGCGTGACGAGGTCACCGGAGCGGAGTACACCTGGGGGCAGGCGAACTACGTGCGGCTCGACCCCTTCGTCGAACCGGCACACCTGTTCACGGTCACGCGAGCGCACCCGACGACGGAAGGCACCTGGGGATGACGTCCGTGGGACCGGACGATCTGGTCAGCCTGGAGGAGTCGCGCGACCCGCTCTGGTACAAGCGCGCGGTGTTCTACGAGGTGCTCATCCGCGGCTTCGCCGACAGCAACGGGGACGGCACCGGCGACATCCGTGGGCTGACCGCGAAGCTCGACTACCTGCAGTGGCTAGGCGTCGACTGCATCTGGCTGCTTCCGATCTACCAGTCGCCGCTGCGCGACGGTGGCTACGACATCAGCAACTACCTGCAGATCCTGCCGGAGTTCGGTGACCTCGGTGACTTCGTGCAGCTCGTCGACGAGGCCCACCGCCGCGGCCTCCGCGTCATCGCCGACCTCGTCGTCAACCACACGAGCGACGCCCATCCGTGGTTCCAGGCCTCACGGTCGGACCCGGAGGGGCCCTTCGGCGACTTCTACATGTGGTCGGACACCGACGAGAAGTACCAGGACGCGCGCATCATCTTCGTCGACACCGAGAAGTCGAACTGGACCTACGACGAGGTGCGCGGGCAGTACTACTGGCACCGCTTCTTCCACCACCAGCCGGATCTCAACTACGACAACCCGGCCGTGCAGCAGGCGATGCTCGAGGTGCTGCGCTTCTGGCTCGACCTGGGCATCGACGGCTTCCGCCTCGACGCCGTGCCGTACCTGTTCGCCCGCGAGGGCACCAACTGCGAGAACCTGCCGGAGACGCACGCCTACCTCCGGCGGCTGCGCAAGGAGATCGAGGCGGACTACCCGGACCGGGTCCTGCTCGCCGAGGCCAACCAGTGGCCGGCCGACGTGGTCGAGTACTTCGGCGCCGACGGTGACGAGTGTCAGATGGCCTTTCACTTCCCGTTGATGCCGCGGCTGTTCATGGCCGTGCGTCGCGAGTCGCGCTATCCGATCTCGGAGATCTTGGCGCAGACGCCCCCGATCCCTGCCAACTGCCAGTGGGGCATCTTCTTGCGCAACCACGACGAGTTGACGCTCGAGATGGTGACCGACGAAGAGCGCGACTACATGTACAGCGAGTACGCCAAGGACCCGCGGATGAAGGCGAACGTCGGCATCCGTCGACGGCTCGGCCCGCTCCTCGAGAACAGTCGCGACCAGATCGAGCTCTTCACGGGCCTGCTGCTGTCGCTGCCCGGTTCGCCGGTCCTGTACTACGGCGACGAGATCGGGATGGGCGACAACATCTACCTCGGTGACCGGGACGGCGTCCGAACCCCCATGCAGTGGAACGCCGACCGCAACTCCGGCTTCTCCACCGCCGACCCGCAGCGCCTCTACCTCCCGTTGATCCTCGACCCGGTCTACGGCTACCAGGCGCTCAACGTGGATGCCCAGGAGCGCTCGGCGAGCTCGTTGCTGAACTGGACGCGCAAGATGCTCGCGGTGCGCCGCCAGCACCCGGTGTTCGGCATGGGCACGTACGAGGAGCTCGGCGCCTCGAACCCGTCGGTCCTGGCGTTCGTGCGCGAGTTCGGCGATGACCGGGTGATGTGCATCAACAACCTGTCGCGCTTCCCGCAGCCGGTGGAGCTGGACCTCTCGCGTTTCGAGGGGTACACACCCGTCGAGCTCACCGGCGGTGTCCCCTTCCCGCGCATCGGCGAGCTGCCCTACCTGCTGTCGTTCCCAGGGCACGGCTTCATGTGGTTCGCACTCCAGGCGCCGACATGAGCGACCTGATCAGGGAGTGGCTGCCGCGGCAGCGCTGGTTCGGCGGCAAGGGTCGCGGCATCACGTCGGTGACGGAGACGTCCACCGTGCTGCTGCAGGTCACCGACCCGGTGGTGCGGCACGCCATCGTCCACGTCGTCTACGACGACGGTGAGAGCGAGGACTACCAGCTCCTGCTCGGCGCCACGAAGGGCGTCATCGAGCAGCGCCTGGAGTACGCCGTCATCGGGGACGAGGACGGCCTGATGCTCTACGACGCGATGCACGACCCCGTCGCGACCAGCCTGCTCCTGTACCACCTGGCTTCGGGCGGCGACGTCGACGGTCTGTCCTTCGTCAACGCCGGCGACGTCGACCCGTCGCTGCCCGGTCACCTGATGACCGCCGAGCAGAGCAACACCTCCGTCGTGTACGGCGACGCCGTCATCCTCAAGGTGTTCCGTCGGTTGCAGCCGGGCGCCAACCCCGACATCGAAGTGACGAAAGCGCTCGCCGACGCCGGGTCCGCCTACGTCGCTCGTCCACTGGCGTGGTTCGACGGCCTGGTCGAGGGCGAGACGACAACCCTCGGCCTGCTGCAGCCCTACCTCAAGAACGGCGCCGAGGGCTGGGCGATGGCGACCGCCAGTGTCCGTGACCTGTTCGCGGAGGCCGACCTGCACGCCGACGAGGTCGGTGGCGACTTCGCCGGCGAGTCCGAGCGGTTGGGTGTCGCCACCGGAGAGGTCCACCAGCTGATGGCTGAGACCCTCCCGTCGGCCATGGCCGGCCCGACGGAGTCGCGGCAGACCGCCCACCAGCTCCACGAGCGCCTCGACGCGGCCCTCGCCGTGGTGCCCGAGCTGGCGCCCTACGCCGACGGCCTGCGCGCCACGTACGACGCGATCGCCGACCGCACCGAGCCGGTCCCCGTGCAACGGGTGCACGGTGACTTCCATCTGGGCCAGGTCCTGCGTACCCAGGAGGGCTGGGTGCTCCTGGACTTCGAGGGCGAGCCGGCCCGCCCGCTGTCGGAGCGGCGGGCCCTCATGAGCCCGTTGCGGGACGTCGCGGGGATGCTGCGCTCGTTCGACTACGCCGCCCGGCACCTGCTGGCCGAGCGACCCGACGAGCGTCACCTGGCGTACCGCGCTGCGGAGTGGGCAGAGCGCAACCGAGGGGCGTTCTGCGACGGATACGCCCGCGCGGTCGGTGCAGACCCCAGGGACGAGGCCGAGTTGCTGCGGGCGTTCGAGCTCGACAAGGCGGTCTACGAGGTGGTGTACGAAGCGCGCAACCGGCCGGCCTGGTTGCAGGTTCCGCTGGGCTCGATCGCCCGCTTGGTCGGTGCCGAGCGATGACCGAGCCCAAGCAGCCCGAGCCGAAGAAGCGCAGCCCGCGCAAGAAGCCCCCGACGACCGTTCTGGACGACCCGCCCGTGGCCTACCCGCAGGATCCGGTCGTGACCGGTCCCAGCGACGCAGAGCTCCAGCGACTCGCGGATGGTGTGCACCACGACCCGCACGCGATCCTCGGCATGCACCGGTCCGGCGAGGGCTCGATCATCCGCGCGCTGCGGCCGGGTGCGGAGCAGGTCGAGGCCCTCGTCGGCGGCACCCGCGTGCCTCTTCAGCACCTCGCCTTCGGCATCTGGGAGGCGACAGTCGACGGCCCCGTGACCGACTACCGGCTCGACGTCACCTACCACGGGACGACCTACCCGGCCGACGACCCTTATCGCTACCTGCCGACCCTCGGCGAGGTCGATCTCCACCTCATCGGCGAGGGTCGGCACGAGCACCTCTGGCAGGTCCTGGGTGCCCATGTGCGCCGCTACCCGACCGCAACAGGAGTCAGCTTCGCCGTCTGGGCCCCCAACGCCCGCGGCGTCCGCGTCGTCGGCGACTTCAACGGCTGGGACGGCAGCAGTCACCCGATGCGGTCGCTGGGCAGCAGTGGCGTCTGGGAGCTGTTCGTCCCGGGCCTCGGTGCCGGAACCCGGTACAAGTTCGCCGTCCTCGGCGCGGACTCGGTGTGGCGCGACAAGGCCGACCCGATGGCCCAGCAGGCGGAGGTCCCGCCCCTCACGGCCTCGGTGGTGACGCAGTCGTCGTACGAGTGGCAGGACATCGACTGGCTCGCGGAGCGTGCACGGACGCAGCAGCACGCCGCACCCATGAGCGTCTACGAGGTGCACCTCGGGTCCTGGCGGCAGGGGCTGTCCTACGTCGAGCTCGCCGACCAGCTGGCGGAGTACGTCAGCTGGCTGGGCTACACCCACGTCGAGCTCCTGCCGGTCGCCGAGCACCCGTTCGGTGGCTCGTGGGGCTACCAGGTGACCTCCTACTACGCGCCGACCGCCCGGTTCGGCTCGCCCGACGAGTTCCGGTTCCTGGTCGATCGGCTGCACCAGGCAGGTATCGGCGTGATCGTCGACTGGGTGCCTGCGCACTTCCCCAAGGACGACTTCGCCCTCGCGCGCTTCGACGGCACGCCGCTCTACGAGCACGCGGATCCCCGGCGCGGCGAGCAACTGGACTGGGGCACCTACGTCTTCGACTTCGGCCGCAACGAGGTGCGCAACTTCCTGGTCGCCAACGCCGTCTACTGGCTCGAGGAGTTCCACATCGACGGGCTGCGCGTGGACGCGGTCGCCTCGATGCTCTACCTCGACTACTCCCGCGAGGAAGGCCAGTGGGAACCCAACCAGTACGGCGGCCGGGAGAACCTCGACGCCGTGGCGTTCCTGCAGGAGCTGAACGCCGTGGTCTACCGGGAGGTGCCGTCGGCGATGACGATCGCCGAGGAGTCGACCTCCTGGCCGGGCGTCACGCGGCCCACGCACCTGGGCGGCCTCGGCTTCGGCTTCAAGTGGAACATGGGCTGGATGCACGACTCGCTCGAGTACATGTCGCACGAACCGATCTACCGCGGCTACCACCACCACCAGATGACGTTCTCGATGCTCTACGCCTTTTCCGAGAACTACGTGCTGGCGATCAGCCACGACGAGGTGGTGCACGGCAAGGGGTCGCTGCTGCGCAAGATGCCCGGCGACCGGTGGCAGCAGCTCGCCAACCTGCGCGCGTACCTGGCCTTCATGTGGGCTCACCCAGGCAAGCAGCTGCTGTTCATGGGGTCAGAGTTCGCGCAGGAGTCAGAGTGGAGCGAGGCGCGCTCCCTCGACTGGTGGCTGCTGGACCTGCCCGATCACCGGGGCGTCGCGCTGCTCGTGAAGGAGCTGAACGAGGTGTACAAGGCCACGCCGGCGCTGTGGAGCCGGGACGCCGAGGCGGCGGGCTTCTCCTGGATCGACGCCAACGACGCGACCGGCAACGTCTTCTCGTTCCTGCGCTTCGGCAACGACGGCTCGGCGCTCGCCTGCATCAGCAACTTCGCCGGCCTGCCGCACGAGGGGTACCGCGTCGGGCTGCCGTGGGCCGGTGAGTGGCACGAGGCGGTCAACACCGACGCGGACGTGTACGCCGGCAGCGGCGTCGGCAACACCGGCGCGGTCGTGGCGGGGGACGAGGGCTGGCACGGCCAACCCGCCTCCGCTGTCCTCCGCGTCCCTCCCCTCGGGACCCTGTGGCTCACGAGCCCGGGCCCTGCCTCCGTCTGATCAGCGGCGGGGCGGGCTGTAGCGCCCCCGGACGGTTCAGCTCACCTCAGGGGGCCAGACTCATGGACGTGCTGATCTCTATTGCTCCTCTGACCGACTTCTCCCACTGGGCCAGTGGCAACGGGCTCGAGATCGTGCTGCTCCTGCTCGGGGCTGTCCTGCTCGCAAGAGTGACGAGCTGGGTCGGCGAGCGGATCACGCGGCGCATCGACCAGCAGGTCACCGACTCCGATGCGCTGGTGCGCTCGGAGGCGTCCAAGCATCGGCACGCGGTGGCGCAGGTTCTGACCTACGTGGCCCTCGTCGTGATCTACACCATCACCGGCGTGCTCGTGCTGGATCGGCTCGGGGTGCCGATCAGCGGTCTCGTCGCGCCGGCCGCCGTTGTCGGCGTCGCGCTGGGCTTCGGCGCCCAGCGGGTGGTGCAAGACGTGCTCGCCGGTTTCTTCGTCGTCACCGAGCGGCAGTACGGCTACGGCGACGTCATCAAGCTGACCCTCATCGGAGGGATGGCACCCGTCACCGGGACCGTCGAGGACGTCACGCTGCGCGTCACGCGAGTGCGTACGGTCAACGGCGAGGTCGTGATCACGCCCAACGGACAGGTCGGGCAAGTCACGAACCTCTCGCGCGACTGGGCCCGTGCCGTGGTGGACGTACCGCTCGCGGCGGGCACGGATGTGGCTGCGGTCAGCGAGTGCCTGACCCGGGTGGGCACGGAGGCGTACGACGCCCCGGAGCTGCACGACCTGCTGCTCGATGCGCCGTCGGTCATGGGCGTGGAGAGCCTGGAGGTGGACCAGCTCAGCATTCGGATGGTGGCCCGCACCCTGCCCGGCAAGCAGTTCGACGTGGGCCGGCAGCTGCGTGCCCGGGTCGCGGCGGCGCTCAGGGCCGAGGGCGTGCACCTCCCCGCCGGCTTGGACACCGCTGACCCGAGCGGGCTGAGCTGATGGGCCCGTTCCGTCAATCGACGATCGTCCTGCTGGCCCTGTTCGTCGCCACCCTGGTGCTCTACATCCTGGTTCGCCCCGACCCGGCTGTGCCCGTGGTGAAGCCGCGACCGGTCGACACCCCGAGGCCACCGACTGCGACCCCGCCTTCGGCCAGTCCCACTCCCCCCGTCACCCGGGTGCCGACACCGACGGCAACACCGACGTCGACGCGTTCGCCGACGCCGTCACCGAGCAGCAGCTTGGGGCCCACGCCCGTGCCCGCTCCCCTCCCGACGAGCTCGCCGGGGCTACCGCTCCCCTCCCGGTCCTGACGCCTCACCTGATCTTCGCGGACGGTCCACCGGGTTCAGGCACGGTGAAACTTCCGTAGATCACGGGCGGTCGGGTTCACACCAGGCCGAGGTGCGCTGCCCGCGCCGCGGCCTCGGCCCGCCCGGAGACGGCGAGCTTGGCAAGGATGCGTGAGACGTGCACCGACGCCGTCTTCTCACTGATGAACAGCTGGGCGCCGATCTGCCGGTTGGTCAGCCCGGAGGCCACGAGCCTGAGCACTTCCTGCTCGCGGGCCGTCAGGGAGGCCACGGCGACCCTGCCCACCACCAGCGCCTCCCCGAGGTCCAGGCGCGCCCGGCGCGCGAGGTCGGTCACGGCCTGTTGCAACGGCACGGTGCCCAGGGCCACCGCCGTACGCGCTGCCGCCTGCAGCTCCTCCGCCGCCGCCACGCGGTCACCGACGCCGACGAGCGCCTCCGCCAACCGCCAGCGCGAGCGGGCCACTTCGTAGGCGTAGCCGTAGTCGAACTCCGCGACGACCGCGCGCCACCGGTCCGGGTCGTTCCTGCCGCGGGCACGCTGCAGCTCCGCGGCGCTGCGCAGCAGCCAGGCGCGTCCCTCGGGGCCTAGGACCCCTCCTCGCGGCCGTCCACGGGACGCGGTCTCCTGCGCCACCTGGTCCCACCGGGTGGCCTTCTCGACCGCCGCCTGCTCGGCGACTGCGTCCTTGCGCTCCCGGGCGCGCTGAGCGAGGTCGGCCTCCGCTGCGATCCCCAGGGCCGCCAACCAGATTCCCCCGAGCGACCACTCCCCCCAGCGCTCGGCGATGCGCGCCGCACCCTCAGCAGCGAGCGCCGAGGCCCGCTCCGGCTCCCCTGCCATGCGCAGGGCGTCGGCCCCGGTACCGGCAGCGATCATGAGTGCCATCGGATCGACGTCGGCGATACCGGCGACCCGAAGAGCGCGCTCGATGACGCCGTCGTCGCCACGGGCAACCGCGGCATACAGGCCGATCGCAGCGAGGCTCTCACGAGCCGGGTCGGCGGCGCCCGTCACGGTGGTCGACGCTGCCGTGGAGCCGGCGAGATCGCCTCGGGTGTAGCGGATCACGGACTGCATGCCCCGCACGCTGTAGCCGTAGGCGCTCCAGCCCAGCCCCACCGCGTCGGCACGGGCGGCCGCCGCGTCGACCTCCGCAGCGGCCACCTCGAGATCCGCCGCGTAGAAGCTGTGGGCGGCCGCGTTGAAGGCGGCGCGCAGCTCGACGAGCAGGTGCCCGTGCTCGACGGCCAGGTCCCGGGCGCGCCGAAAGCTCTCCAGCGCCTGAACGCTGTCGCCCGACGCCTCGGCCAATGTCCCCAGCGTCACGAGCGCATCGGCCTGCACGTCGCTCAGTCCGGCGGCGAGGGCCGCGGCCAGCGCGCGCTCGGCCGCGTCGCGCACCTCGTCGTCCCGGTCGAGGCTGCGCCAGACGGTACGGGCGTAGAGCGCTTCCGCGCGCGCGATGCCCGCCGGCTCAGCCGCGTCGTAGGCCAACGTCCGCGCCCGCGTCGCCTCCTGCTGGGCATCGCTCTCCCGGTCGCCGGCGAGCAGGTGCGACGCGAGCGTCCGTCGCGCTTCGGACTGCTCGGCGGAGCCCAGTCCCTCGACCGCAGCGACGCGCGCCTTCGCGAGGGCGATCGCGCGGCCCCAGTCCCCAGCGAGACCGGCTGCGTCGGCGCCGTCGCGCATCAGGTCGGCGCGGTCCTGGTCCGTGATGCCAGGCCACGCCCCTGCCGCGACCAGCTCGAGAGCGCGCTCGCGCAACGCCAGCGCCTCGTGCGGCGCACCGGAGACCATGGCAGCGGTGCCGGCCGCCAGGTAGTCCTCGAGAGCGCCGGTCAGGTCACCGCTGCGTTCGCGGTGAACGCCGAGCTCGCCTGGCCCAACGGCCCCGCCGTACGACGTCAGGACGCTGGCGAGCAGGCCGTGCAAACGGACCCGCTCACCGGGCAGCAAGTCGTCGTAGACGGTCTCCTGCAGGAGCGCGTGCCGGAAGGAGTAGGACCCAGCGGCCCGGCCGGGTGTCACGACGAGGACGTGCCCAGCGACCGCGTCCCGCAGGGCGGCTTCGGCCGGCAATCCGCCCTCCAGGCAGGCCGCAGCCAACAGCTCGTGCTCCACCCGGCGACCGGCGACGGCCGCGAGCCGCACCACCGCGAGCGTGCTCTCGTCGAGGCGCTCCAAGCGGGCCAAGAGCACCTCGGACAGCCGGTGGGGCAGCACGCGACCGTCCAGGTCACCGGTGTCGACGGCGGCGAGCAGCAGCTCCTCAGCGAAGTACGGGTTGCCCTCCGCCCGGGTGACCACGGCCGACAGCAGGTTCTCCGGAACGGCCTCGGGGACGAGCGACCTGAGGTGGCGACGCACGTCGTCGTCCCGGAGCGGGTTCAGCTGCAGGTGCTCGACGGACGAGAGGCGGCTGAGCTCGGCGACCAGGGGGACCAGCGGGTGGCGGCGGTGCAGGTCGTCAGCACGGTAGGAGGCCAGCACCGCGACCCGCTCGTCCCGGAGTCGGGTCAGCAGGAAGCGCAGCAGCTCACGGCTGGACGCGTCGGCCCAGTGCAGGTCCTCGAGCACGAGCACGACAGGCGCGACCTCCCCCGCGGACCGCAATGCCGTGACGACCGCCTCGAACAACTGCAGCCGCGCCAGCTCACCCCCCTGCCCGGCGCCGCTCGGCAGCAACGGCCCGAGCCCCGGAACGTCCACGACCGAGGGGTGCTGGCGCGCCAGGTCGGAGAAGGCCTCGACGAAGGGCAGGTACGCCAGCCCCACGTCGCCGAGGTCCACGCAACCGCCGCGCAGCACCATGGCCGGCGTGGGCAGCTCCTCGAGCAGCTGAGCCAGCAACCGGGTCTTGCCCACCCCGGCGTCACCGCCGAGCAGCACCGCGGCCGGTCGCCCCTCGGCACAGGCGCGTACGGCGTCCAGCAACAGCTGGAGCTCCTCCTCGCGTCCGACGAGAGGTGGCCGGAGGGTCTCGCTGAAGGCCGCCACGTCGGCCATGGTGCCAGCCGGCAGGTCCGTCGCCGTGGTCACAGCGGTCAGGCAGTACGGCGCGCCGCGCGGCTGGGGAACATCCGCCGCCGGGGGCGGTCGACAGCGGCGCCGACGTGCTCGCGCTGGGCCCGCTCACGGTGCCAAGTCTGGCGCTCCTGCATCTCCAGGGCCCGCAGCCCCGAGGACATCTCCGTCATGGTGTTCTCCCTGCTTCTGCCGGATGTTCCGGCGACAGGGACAACCCTCGTGCGAAGGGGGTGCCCGGCACATCGGGCGACCGCGCAGGGTCTCGTCCTGCCGGGCCTTACCTCAGGCGTAAGGGGCCTTAGCCGACCTGATCGCTGTCACGCCCATCAGTACAGCGCGTTCGACAGCGAGCGGCGGCCGGTGACGATGCGCTCGTCCTCGGGGTCGAGCACCGAGAACAGCTCCAGCAGGTGCTGACGAGCACTGTTGCGGTCCTCGCCGTCGGAGCGCTGCACGAAGCCGATCAGCCGGTCGATGGCGGGCTGGATCTGCTCGGTGAGCACCTCCACGTCCGCGGCGGCGGTCTGAGCGTCCACGTCGTCCGGTGCGGCGTCGGCGGCGGCGATCACGGTCTGCGGGTCGAGGTCGACCGCGCGCTGCAGCAGCGAGGCCCAGGCCCTGCCCAGCTGGGCCTCCGCGTCGCCGGGCTTGCGCGCCAGGAGAGCGTCGTACGCCTCGATGGCTGCCGCGTAGTCCTCGGCTCCGAGAGCGTCCTCGGCGGCGAGCAGCTCCGGGTCGACGGGGGCGGGCAGCGGCTCCGCGCCGTCCGCACCTTGGGAGCCGGGCAACCCGGCCTGCCGGGCAGCCTCCAGGACCTGCTCCAGGAACTTGCGCAGCTCAGCCTCGGGCAGCGCGCCCGTGAAACCCGGCACGAGACGGCCACCCAGGGCGAGGAAGACCGCGGGGATGGACTGGATCTGGAGCTGGCCGGCCAGCGCCTGGTTGGCGTCGACATCGATCTTGGCGAGCACCCAGGAACCACCCGCCTCGTCCGCGAGCCGCTCCAGCACCGGGCTGAGCTGCTTGCACGGCCCGCACCAGTCCGCCCAGAAGTCGATGAGGACGGGTACCTGGAGGGACTTGTTGACAACCAGCTCCTCGAAGTCGGCCTCGGTGACGTCGAGGACATACGGGCTGGTGCTGGTCGGTCCGGCCGCGGCGGCAGTGGGCTTGGCCAGCCGGGAGAGGTCCACCGCGCCGGCCATGTTGAGATCCGTGGGACGTCGTTGCATGTCACCAGTCAACAGCACAGGGAGCCGGCTCCTTCCCCGCGGTGGTACGGCGGACTCCTACGATCGCGGGCGTGGAGATCGCTCGGCACTGCCCGTCCTGCGGTGCCGCGCTGGCCCCCGAGGGTCGCTTCCAGCGCTGCACCGGCTGCCGTCGGCCGTATTTCCGCGACCCGAAGGTCGGTGTCGGCGTGGTCGTGCGGAACGACGCGGGGCAGCTGCTGCTGGTCCGTCGGGGCAACGAGCCGGCGCGAGGGCTGTGGTCGCTGCCCGCCGGGTTCGTGGACGCCGACGAGGACCCTCGGGCCGCAGCGGCGCGCGAGTGCCTGGAAGAGACGGGGCTGCTCGTCGAGGTCGGTGCCGTGCTCGAGGTCTACCCGTCGGCGGAGGGAGCAGCGTCGTTCTTCCTGACCTTCGCCGCGACCGTGGTGGGCGGGGAGCTGCGGGCCGGGGACGACGCGGACGAGGTCGGCTTCTTCAGCACCGACCACCTGCCGCCCCTGGCGTTCGAGAGCACCCGCGCGGCCGTCAACGACGCCGGCATCTGATGAGCAGCAGCACGGCGACGACCACCGCGATCACAGGAGCGAGACGCTTCAGCACCGGGCTGCCGGCGGTACCCAGCAGGTTGATCGGCTGAGCCTCCTGGACGGGGCGCGGTGTCGTCGTGGTGCCGGTGGCAGGCGTGCCGGCGAGGATCTCCTCGGCAAGGCAGGAGGCGAACTGGTCCACCAGCTTCCCACTCACGTCAGCCAGGACGCCGCGGCCGAACTGGGCGGGTTTGCCGGTGATGCTCAGGTCGGTGTCGACCTCGACGGCTGTTGACTCACCCTGGTCCTCCAGGCGACAGGTCACCAGAGCCTTGGCGGTACCGGTGCCGCGCGTCTCCTTGCCGGAGGCCTCGATGACGACGACGCCACCCTGCTCGTCCACGGAGACGAACCGGGCGTTGCCCCCGTAGGTGAGGTTGATGGGCCCGACCTTCACCTTCACGGTTCCTGTGAAGGAGTCGCCGTCCCGCGAGGTCAGGGTCGCGCCCGGCAGGCATGGGGCGACCCGCTCCACGTCGAGCAGGACCTCCATCGCAGTGGCGCGCGGGACAGGGACGGTGAAACGGTTCTCGAGCTTCATGCGAGGGCCTCCAGATCAGCAGGCGTGTCGATGTCGAACGGCGAGCCCGTGTCCTCGCACGGCACCTGTGTGACGAGCGCGGGATGGGCCCGCAACCAGTCCCGCGCCCCCACGTCACCGTGAGCTGCGGCGGCGACGGCGACCCAGGTGCGACGGTCGAGCAGGACCGGGTTGCGTGCCACGCCGTCATAGGTCGCGACAGCAGCAACCGCGCCGGCGGCGTGCGCGGCGACCAGCCGCGCCACGGCCTGCGCCCCTACCCGCGGCTGATCCGCGAGGGCCACCACACAGGCCGTCACATCGCGGGCCTCCAGGGCCCGCAGCCCCGCCCTCAGGGAGGCGCCCATCCCGCTCTCCCAGTCCGTCACGACCACCACCTCGGGAAGCGATGCCAGCGCCTGCACCTGGTCGGCCTGAGCACCGAGCGCCACCACGACGGGCGCGCAGCCACCCTCGTGGAGCACCCGCGCACCGCGCTCGACCAGCAGCTCGCCCTCCAGGGCGATCAGGGCCTTGGGGCTCCCGAAGCGGCGACCGCCACCAGCCGCAAGCAGCAGACCCGCGACGCTCACCCGGTCCTCACCGCGTCGCGGTGGATCTTCCCGTCGGTCTCGCCCAGCGGACGGCCGCTGCCCTGCCACCGGTGCTGCACGATCTCGGCCGCGATCGAGACCGCGGTCTCCTCAGGCGTACGCGCGCCGAGATCCAGCCCGATCGGCGACCGGAGGCGGGCGAGCTGCTCCTCGGTGAGCCCCACGTCGCGCAGACGCCGCAACCGGTCCTCATGGGTACGGCGGCTTCCCATCGCGCCGACGTAGCCTGCCGGCGAGCGCAGGGCCACGTCGAGCAGGGGCACGTCGAACTTGGGGTCGTGCGTCAGCACGGCGATGACCGTGCGGTTGTCGACCGCGGTGGAGGCCAGGTAGTCGTGCGGCCATCGGCACACGACCTCGTGAGCTTCGGGGAACCGCTTGGCGGTCGCAAAAACCGGACGCGCGTCGCACACCGTGACCCGGTAGCCGAGGAAGACCCCCACTCGGCTCACCGCGGCGGCGAAGTCCGTCGCGCCGAACACCAGCATCCGGGGGGGCGGTGTGAGGGCAGAGACGAACACTGCGACGTCGTCGACGCGACGTTCCCCGCGAGCGCCGTAGTGCCGGGTGCCTGTCTGACCCACTGCGAGCATGCCGCGGGCATCGTCGACGACGGCGTGGTCGAGCCCCTCGGTCCCCAACGAGCCGGCGACGTCCTCGGGAGTGACCACCAGCAGCGCGCCCAGCGGCGCGGGACCGCCGACGACGGTCGCGAGCGCCACCGGCTCGTCCTGCTGCACCCGCTCGAGCACCTTGAGCAGCAGCCCGCTCTCCTCCGGACCGACCTGCTGCACCAGCACGTCGAGCACACCACCGCAGGTGAGGCCGACCGAGAAGGCGGTCTCATCACTGATGCCGTAGGTCTGGAGCGTGTTGGGGCCGCCGGCCAGGACCTCGGCGGCAGCCTCGTAGACCGCTCCCTCGACGCACCCTCCGGACACGCTGCCGATCGCCGCACCCTCGGCATCGACCGTCATCACCGCACCCGCGGGTCGCGGGGCACTGCCACGGATGCTGACGACGGTGGCCAGCCCGAAGGGCTTCCCCGCCGCCAGCAGCGTCCGCAGGCCTTCGGCGATCTCACGCACGACCCGCTCCTCTCACGACCGCAGCGAGGTGCTCCAGCGCAGCCAGGCTGTGACCTTCGACGAAGTCGTCGACGTGCGGCAGCGCTGCAGCCATTCCCGCCGCGACCGGGGCGAACCCCGGCGCCGCCTTGCGCGGGTTGGCCCACACCACTCGGTGCGCAAGGCGTTGCAGGCGGGCGACCTGCTCGCCGAGCAGTGTCACGTCGCCGCGCTCCCAGCCGTCCGACAAGATGACCACCACGGCTCCGCGCGCGAACCCGCGCTGGCCCCACCGGTCCAGGAACTCCTTGAGCAGCAGGCCAAGTCTGGTACCCCCTCCGGCGTCAGGCATCGCCTCCGCGACGGCCGCCATCGCCGCGTCGGGGTCGCGGCGTGCCATCTCTCGGGTCAGGCGGGTGAGACGGGTACCGAGCGCGAACACCTCAGTCGGGGTGCCACCTCGCCGAGCCGCGGCGTGGGCGAACCGCAGCAGTGCCCCGGCATAGCGCTCCATCGAGCCGCTGACGTCGACGAGCAGCACGACCCGGCGGGGTCGGAAGCGGTGCCGCCGGTGGTGCAGCGCCGCCGGCTCACCGCCCGCCTGCATCCAGGCCCGCAAGGTCCGTCGAGGATCGACCTCACCCCGGGACGACGGCGTGTAGCGCCGGGTCCGCCGTACCTCGCCGGGCAGGCGCATGAGCCCGAGCAACCGGTGGAGCTCCTCCCGCTCCGCCGCCGTGAGAGCGGAGACGTTGCGGTGCCGAAGCTGCTCCTCGCTGCTGGCCGCCGCGGACGCCGCGCCCCCGGTCTGCTCGTCGTCGCTGTCCCCCGTCGGGCCTTCCTCCGCGACGAGCTGAAGGGCGGGGGTGAGGAGCCGTTGCCGGCGTACCACCGAGCCGGGCCGGTCGCCGAAGTAGGCCGCGAAGACGATGTCGTACCGACGACCCTCGTCCCCAGTGCCGCACAGCGCCAACCGGCCGGCCCAGTAGACGTCCTCGCGGCGGGAGGCGTCCAGCAGGGCGAGCGCCTCCACGGCGGCGTGCACCCGGTCGGGTGTCGCGGCCACCCCGGCGGCGCGGAGGGTCCGCGCCAACCCCACCAGGCTGTCGGTGCCGTCGTACACGGGCTCAGTCACGGTCCCTCATCCGCCCAGGGCCCGATCCAGCATCACGCCCACGTCGAGCCGTTTCGCGTGCTCCACGTCCTCCCGATACTTCAGCACGGCTCCGAGGGTGGCCGTCGCGGTGTCGGCGTCGAGCCTGGTGGCGCCGAGGGCGACGAGCGCCTGGGTCCAGTCGATCGACTCGGCGACCCCGGGAGGCTTGACCAGGTCCTGGTCCCGCAGCGCCGCCACGGCACCGGCCACCTGCTGCGCGAGTTGCGCGGAAGCCTCCGGAACGCGCCGGCGCACGATGGCGACCTCGCGCTCGAATGTCGGGTGCTCGACCCAATGGTAGAGACAGCGCCGCTTGAGAGCGTCGTGCACCTCGCGGGTGCGATTGCTCGTGACCACCACCACGGGTGGTACGGCGGCGGTGATGGTGCCGAGCTCGGGAACGGTCACCGTGTAGTCCGAAAGGACCTCCAGCAGGAAGGCCTCGAACTCGTCGTCGGCACGGTCCACCTCGTCGACGAGCAGCACGCTCGGCGTCGTCTCGAGCGCGGCGAGCAACGGGCGGGCAAGCAGGAAGCGACGGCTGTAGACCTCCTCCTCCAGCCGCGCCGCGTCGACCGGGCCCGCAGACTCCGCGGCCCGTAGGTGCAGCAGCTGACGAGGGAAGTCCCAGTCGTACAGAGCCTGCGAGGCGTCGATGCCCTCGTAGCACTGCAGCCGCAGCAGCGGGGCCTCCAGCACCTGGGCCAGCGCCCGGGCCAGCGAGGTCTTGCCGACCCCGGCTTCACCCTCGAGGAACAGGGGTCGCGGCAGGGCAAGGGCGAGGTACGCCGCCGTCGCCACGCCGGTGTCGGCGAGGTAGTCGGCCTCGCCGAGCAGCCGGGCGAGGTCGGCGGGGTTCTGGACCCCCTCGGGCAGCAACTCCCGCCGACCGACCATCTAGAGCCCTGCTGCCGTGGTGACCGCCCGGCGGGTGAGGACGCGCGCGAGGTGCTCACGGTAGTCACTCCCACCGGACAGGTCGGAGGGAGCGTGGGTGCCGTCGGCGGCGTGGGCCGCGGCCTCTGCGATCGTCCCGGCCTCGGCAGAGGCTCCCGCCAGGGCTGCCTCGACAGCACCGGCCCGGACCGGGGTCGACCCCATGTTGGTCAGGCCGATGCGCGCCTCCGCGATGGCGCCGTTGTCTCGTCGGACCGCGGCAGCCACCCCGACGATCGCCCAGGCCTGCGCGGTCCGGCTGAACTTCTCGTAGGCGACGCCCCACCGCCCCTGGAGCTTGGGGAGCCGGACCTCCACCAGCACCTCGTCGGGTGCCAGCGCGGTCTGCAGGTAGTCCTGGAAGAAGTCGGCGGCGGCGATGCTGCGGCGACCACCCGGCCCTTCGGCGACGAGCTGCGCGCCCAGGGCGACAGCGACCGCCGGAAGGTCGCCGGCCGGGTCGGCGTGCGCGAGCGAGCCACCGAAGGTGCCCCGGTGCCGCACCGCTGGGTCGGCGACCGTGGCGGCGGCCTCGGCGAGAAGCGCGGCGTGCTGCCGGACGAGCGGGTCGGAGATGACGTCGGCGTGCCGCGTCATGGCGCCGATGACCAGCTCGGCACCGTCCTCGCGGACGCCGCGCAGCTCATCGATCTTGCGCAGGTCCACCAGCAGCGACGGGTAGGACAGCCGCAGCCGCAACACCGGGATCAGGCTCTGTCCACCGGCGAGCACCTTCGCATCCTCGCCGCCGTCGATGAGGGCCGCGACGGCATCGGCGACGGTCCCGGGGGCGACGTAGTCGAACTGCGCGGGGATCACCGGGAGCCTCCGGACTGAACGAGGCGCCACACGCGTTCCGGCGTGGCGGGCATGTCGATGTTGTTGACGCCGAAGGGCCGGAGGGCGTCGACGACGGCGTTGATGACAGCGGGCGTCGAGGCGATCGTGCCGGCCTCCCCGACGCCCTTCACACCTAGCGGGTTGGTCGTCGAGGCCGTCTCCGTGCGGCCGGTGTCGAAGTGCGGCAGGTCCGCCGCGGTCGGCAGCAGGTAGTCGGCCATGGTGCCGGTGACGAGGTTGCCTGCGGCGTCGTGTATCGCCTCCTCGTACAGCGCTTGCGCGATCCCTTGCGTGAGACCCCCGTGCACCTGGCCCTCGACGATGACCGGGTTGACGACCTTCCCCACGTCGTCGACGCAGACGTACTTGCGGATCTTGGTGAAGCCGGTCTCGGTGTCGACCTCGACCGCGCACAGGTGCGTCCCGTGCGGGAACGAGAAGTTCTCGGGGTCGTAGACGCAGTCCGCGTCGATCGTCGGCTCCATGCCCTCCGGGAGGTTGTGCGCGGCGAACGTCGCGAGCGCCACCTCCTGAATCGTCGTCTTCGCCTCCGGTGATCCCTTGACCGAGAAGGTGCCGGAGCGAAACTCCACGTCGCCCTCCGCCGCCTCGAGCAGGTGCGCGGCGACCCGCCGGGCCTTCTCGATGACCTTCGCCGCGGCCCTGTGGATCGCCACACCCCCGACGACGAGGGAGCGCGAGCCGTAGGTGTCCATGCCCTTGGGCGAGGAGTCGGTGTCCCCGGTGACGCACTCGACATCCTCGAACGGCACGCCGAGCGCATCGGCGACGATCTGGCTCCATGAGGTGTGGTGACCCTGGCCGTGCGGAGTGGCGCCGCTGACGACCTCTACCTTGCCCGTCGGCAGCATCCGGATCTGCGCCGCCTCCCAGCCACCCGCTCCGTAGGACAGCGAGCCGAGCACCCGGGACGGCGCGAGACCGCACATCTCGGTGAACGTCGAGATGCCGATTCCGAGCTGGATCGGGTCTCGGCTCTCGCGGCGGGCCTTCTGCTCGGCGCGCAGCGCAGCCATGCCGAACATCGCCTCGGCCTTTTCGGTCGCCGCCTCGTAGTTGCCGCTGTCGTAGGTCAGGCCGCAGACCGTCTCGAAGGGGAACTCCTCGTGCTTGATCCAGTTCTGCCTGCGCAGGTCCATCGGGTCCCGGCCCAGCTCGTGCGCGAGCTCGTCCATGATCCGCTCGATCGCGTACGTCGCCTCCGGACGCCCCGCGCCCCGGTAGGCATCCGTCGGCGTCTTGTTGGTGAACACCCCGGTGCAGGTGAAGGAGTACGCATCCATCTTGTAGATAGCGGGGAACATGAATGCCCCGAGGATCGGCACCCCTGGCGTGACGAGCTGCAGGTAGGCGCCCATGTCGGCGAGCAGGTCGACCTTGAGGCCGAGGACCTTCCCGTCCTGGGTGGCGCAGATCTCCACGTCCTGGATCTGGTCACGCCCGTGGATGGTCGCCTGAAAGCCCTCGCTGCGGGACTCCGTCCACTTCACCGGTCGGCCGAGCTTCTTGGCGACGACGAGCGCCAGGACCTCCTCGGCATAGACGTTGAGCTTCGAGCCGAACCCCCCACCGACGTCGGGGGCGATGACGCGGATCCTGTGCTCGGGGATGCCGGTGACCAGCGCCAGCATGACGCGGAGGATGTGCGGGATCTGCGTGGCGGAGTAGACCGTGTAGTCGTCTGCCGCGGCGATCGGGGCGACGACCACGGCTCGGGGCTCCATCGCCGCAGGCAGCAGCCGTTGCTGCCTGAAGCGCCTCTTCACGACGACGTCGGCCTTGGCCTTCGTGGCGTCGTAGTCCTCGCCGCCTGCGAACGGCCAGACGAAGCAGGTGTTCGTGCCCTTGTCCTCGTGCACGAGCGGGGTGCCGTCGCTGATCGCACTCTCCATGTCGAGGACCACCGGCAGCTCGTCGTACTCCACGACGATCGCCTCGAGGGCGTCGGCCGAGGCGTAGCGGTCACGAGCCACGACCACGGCGACACCGTCGCCGACGTAACGCACCTCGTCGACGGCCAAGGGGTGGTGATCCGGGTGCACCATGTCCGGGGTCACCGGCCAGGCACACGGCAGTGAGCCTTGGACCTCGGCGAGGTCGGCGCCGCTGTAGGCAGCGATGACCCCCGGCATCTCGAGGGCGCCGGAGACGTCGACCGAGAGGATCTTGGCGTGCGCCATCGGGCTGCGCAGCACCGACATGTGCAGCAGACCCGGGAGCACGATGTTGTCGGTCCAGTTGGTCTGACCGGTCAGCAGCTTGGCGTCCTCCTTGCGCCTGCGCCCACGACCGAGCTCCCCTCCGCGACGAGGTGACGACAGCGCGTCGGCATCCGCGATCTGCTCGGCCACCATGCCGGCGTCCAGCTGCTCGGTCATGCCCCCACCCCCGTCAGGTCGGCGCTGTCCTGGAACGAGCCGGGGAGCGGCCCCTCACCGCGAAGCTCGGACGCCGCGCTGAGCACGGCCTTGACGATGTTCTGGTAGCCGGTGCAGCGGCACAAGTTGCCCTCGAGGCCGTGCCGCACCTCGTCCTCGGTGGGGCTGGCGTTGCGTGCCAGCAGGTCGACGGCGGCCAGGACCATGCCCGGCGTGCAGTACCCGCACTGCAGGCCGTGGTGCTGCTGAAAGGCCCTCTGGACCGGGTGCCACTGTCCCACCGCCTCCCCGTTCACGCCTTGGCCGTCAGCCAACCCCTGGATGGTGGTGATCTGCTCGCCGTCGGCCTGGACCGCGAACACCGAGCAGGACTTCACGCTCTCTCCGCTGATCAGGACGGTGCAGGCGCCACAGTTCGAGGTGTCGCAGCCGATGGGCGTGCCGACCCGGCCGAGTCTTTCGCGCAGGTGGTGGATCAGGAGCGTGCGGGACTCGACCTCGTCCTCGTAGACCACCCCGTCGACGTTCATGGATACACGCGTCATCGGCACTCCTCACACGACGGGGACGGGCGCGGGGCCCGCAAGGACGAACGCGGTGGCTGGGGGAAACAGGCGATCGCGCTCCGGACCAGGTTCGGACGACCTGGCGACAACTCGCCCGAAGCCGGCATGTCGCGTCCTTCCACCCGACCGCAGGTGACCCCCGGCCGGACGTCTCCTCCCGTCACGGCACTGTGACGGCGATCACATCGGCGAACGTAACCCCATAACCGGAGTTCCCGCTAGACCAGATCGCCGTGGGCTGCAGCGGCACCTACGATCAGGTCATGGACGCGACCGATCCGCTGCGTGACAACGGGATTGGGGCGCTTGACAAGCTGTCCCGGCCGTTGCGCGACCTGCGCGTTTCCGTGACGGACCGGTGCAACTTCCGGTGTCCGTACTGCATGCCACGCGAGCTCTTCGGCCCCGACCACGCGTTTCTGCCCCGGTCGGAGCTCCTGAGCTTCGAGGAGATCGCCCGGTTGGTGCGGGCCTTCGCCTCCTTGGGCGTGAGCAAGGTCCGTCTGACGGGCGGCGAGCCGCTGCTCCGCCGCGATCTGCACGTGCTCGTCGCCACCATCGCAGCGACGCCAGGCATCGAGGACCTGGCGTTGACGACCAACGGCTCGTTGTTGGCCAACCAGGCGCAGGCGCTCTCCGACGCGGGCCTGAAGCGGATCACCGTCAGCCTCGACAGCCTTGACCCCGAGAGGTTCCGGGCCTTGGCCGACACCAAGGTCCCGCTGGAGACCGTTCTCGGCGGCATCGCCGCGGCCTCCGCGGCTGGGCTACCCGTCAAGCTCAACACCGTCCTGCGCCGGGGTGTCAACGACAACGGCTTGCTCGACCTGGTCGACTTCGCACGCGCCAGGGGGCACACGCTGCGCGTCATCGAGTACATGGACGTCGGCACCACCAACGGGTGGGTGCGCGACGAGGTCGTGCCCTCCGCCGAGGTGCGGGAGCGGGTCCACGCCGTCCACCCCCTCGAGCCGATCGGGGACGAGGGCACGGCCGAGCGATGGCGGTTCGCTGACGGGACCGGCGAGATGGGCTTCGTGTCCTCCGTGAGCAAGCCCTTCTGCGCCACCTGCACGCGGGCCCGGCTGACCGCCGTCGGAGAGCTGTTCACCTGCCTGTTCGCCACGACCGGCACCGACCTGCGGGCCGTGCTGCGGTCAGGCGCCACCGACGAGGAGCTGACAGCGGCGGTCAGAGGCCGCTGGGCGATCCGGGACGACCGCTACTCCGAGCAGCGCGGCGCCGGCGCCACGGACCTGCCCAAGCCGGAGATGAGCTACCTCGGCGGCTGATCTTTGGCAGGCTGGCCCCGTGGACTGGAGCCTGCGCGGTTGTGCCCGGAAGGGCCATGTCACCTACGCCCCTGATGAAGCGGAGCTGCAGGACCGCCTGCACGTGACGACGCAGGCCGGTGAGGCGTGGCGGTGCCTGCGCTGCGCCGACTTCGTGGTCGGCGAGCCGCACGGCTCAGGCCCGGCGAACCAGGCGCCCACTGTGCTGCGTGGCAAGGCGTTGAAGGACGCGACGATCCTGCGCCTGCTCGCTGTCGAGCGCTTCATCCGCGGGCTCCTGCTCCTGGCCTTGGCCTACGGCGTCTGGTACTTCAAGAACGCCAAGACGTCGATCCAGCAGACGTTCAACCAGGTGATCCCGGCCGCCGAGCCGCTGGCGCGCATCTTCAACTACGACCTGGACGCGAGCCCGACCGTGGACCGGTTGCGACACCTGCTCGCCAGCAACCAGCACACGCTCAATCTCGTGATTGCCGGGCTGCTCGCCTACGCGGTCCTGCAGATCGTCGAGGGGGTCGGCCTGTTCCTCCTCAAGCGCTGGGGCGAGTACGTCGCCGTGATCGGCACCTCAGCCTTCCTGCCGCTGGAGGTCTACGAGCTGACCCACCAGGTCTCCGTGCTCAAGGTGCTTGCCCTCGTGATCAACCTCGCCGCGGTCTTCTACCTCGTCTACAGCAAGCGGCTGTTCGGTGTCCGCGGAGGTCGCGCCGCCTTCGAAGCCGAGCGGGCCTCGGAGTCGCTGCTCGAGGTGGAGGAAGCCGCTCTGTCGGTCAGCGGCAAGCACCTGCACAAGGCCGCTACTCAGTCCTGAAGGTGGGCCTCGACGGCGGCGACCTTCTTGGTCAGCGCGCCCTCGACGCCGGGTCGCAGGTCGGCCTTGAGCACCAGCGAAACCCGGGGCGCGGCCTCGGCCACCGCCATCGTGGCCGCCTTGACCACAGCCATCACCTCGTCCCACTCGCCCTCGACATTGGTGAACATCGCATTCGTCTCGTTGGGCAGGCCGGACGCGCGCACGACCCGCACCGCCGCCGCAACGGCGGCGCTCACCGAGTCGGAGTCCGAGCCTCCAGCGGGCGCGACGGAGAAGGCGACCAGGACGCTCACGGCGTGCTCCGGACGAAGAAATGCGCGAACGGGGAGCCGACCGTCAGCGCCAGTGCGGTCTTGCGGACGGACCACGCGAGGCGGTCGCGCTGGTGGAGGACGAGCGCCACCAGGACGAGGAACAGCACGCCGTGGACCGGTCCCATCACGGGTACGGCGTTGAACGAGGTCGTCCGCTTGAGGACCGAGCACCCGAGCAACAGGGCAAAGGACACCGTCTCGACGAGGGCGACAAGGCGCAGCGCCCGCAACGTCAGGGACGGTGGGGCGAAGGACTCTGGGGCAAGGGCTGCGTCGGTGATGGTGAGGTCTCCAGTTCGAAGTCGGCGAAGTCGAAGCCGGGTACGACGACGCACCCGCTCAGCACAGCCTTGTCCCCGACGGGCGATGCCGCCTGCCACTCCCCCGGTTCGACCAGGTGCTGCAGGACCCCCTGCGGGCCCAGCTCCACCGTCCGCGCCAGCGCGGGGCGTTCCGCCGTACCTCCGACAGAGAGCAGCAGCGAGCCACCGCCCTGCCACAGCCAGAGCTCGGCCGAGCGAACGCGGTGCCAGCGCGAGCCCTGTCCCGGCTCGAGCAGGAACAGGATCGAGGTAGCCGGCGAGCGGTCTCCGTGGGGCGTGACCACGGAGCCGGCCGCACGCCAGGTCTCGCGGTACCAGCCGCCTTCCGGGTGGGGCGAAAGGTCGAGGTCTGCCGGGGTCATGTCAGGGAGGCGACCAGCTCGTCGGCGGCGGCGTAGGGGTCGAGCGTGCCCGCCACCACCTGGGCGGCCAGCGTCGCAAGCGCTCCGCTCCCGCCCAGATCGCCGATCCGGTCCCGCAGGACCGTCAACGCGATGGCCTCCACCTCGTCGGCGGCGCGCTTGACCCGACGCTGCTCGAGGCGTCCGGTGTCGACCAGCCACTGCCCGTGCTTCTCGATCTGCTCAACCACCTCGTCGGTGCCCTCGCCCTTGGCCGCGACGGTCTTGACGATGGGGACCCGCCAGCCGTCATCGGTGCGACGGTCGCCCAGAGAGAGCATGTAGCGCAGGTCCCGCGCGACGGTGTCAGCGCCGTCCCGGTCGGCCTTGTTGACCACGAAGACGTCGGCGACCTCGAGGATCCCCGCCTTCGCCGCCTGGATGCCGTCGCCCATGCCGGGGGCGAGCAGCACGAGGGTGGTGTCGGCGAGGGAGGCGATCTCGACCTCCGCCTGGCCGACTCCGACCGTCTCCACGAGGACCACGTCGCAGCCCGCCGCGGACAGCACGCGCAGAGCCTGTGGAGTTGCCCACGACAGCCCACCCAGGTGGCCCCGGGAGGCCATCGAGCGGATGAAGACGCCGTCGTCCGTGGCGTGGTCCTGCATCCGGACGCGGTCACCCAGCAGCGCGCCTCCGGAGAAGGGCGAGCTGGGGTCGACCGCGAGGACACCGACCTTCATGCCGCGCCGCCGGTAGGCCGCGACGAGCGCGTTGGTGGACGTCGACTTGCCGACGCCCGGCGAGCCGGTCAGTCCCACGACCCGGGCATGACCGGCCCGCGGGGCGAGCAGGCCCATGACCTCGCGCAGCGCCGGCGACGCGTCCTCGACCAGGCTGATCAGGCGGGCGACCGCGCGCGCCTCACCCGCCTCGGCGCGGGCGACGAGGTCAGGGACGTCGAGCGCCCGCCGGGCTGTCGCCAGCGCTAGGCCTTGGGGACGGTGACGAGCAGGGCGTCGCCCTGTCCGCCGCCGCCACACAGAGCCGCAGCGCCCAGGCCACCGCCGCGACGCTTGAGCTCGTGTGCGAGATGCAGCACCACGCGGGCACCGCTGGCACCGATCGGGTGGCCGAGCGCGATCGCGCCGCCGTTGACATTCACCTTGTCGGGCGAGACGCCGAGGGCGCGGGTCGAGGCGATGCCGACGGCGGCAAACGCCTCGTTGAGCTCGAACAGGTCGACGTCGTCGACCGTCTTCCCCGCCTTCGCCAGGGCCTTCTTGATGGCGTTGGCAGGCTGTTCCTGCAGCGAGTTGTCCGGGCCGGCGACGATCCCGTGGGCCCCGATCTCGGCAAGCCAGGTCAGGCCCAGGGCCTCGGCCTTCTCCTTGCTCATGACCACGACGGCGGCGGCACCGTCGGAGATCTGGGAGGCGTTGCCCGCGGTCAAGGTGCCGTCCTTGACGAACGCCGGCTTGAGCTTGCTGAGGGACTCCGCCGTGGTGCCGGGTCGGACGCCCTCGTCCTCCGCGATGACGACCGGGTCGCCCTTACGCTGGGGGATCTCGACGGACACGATCTCGTCGGCGAAGCGACCGTCCTTGATCGCGGCGGCGGCGAGTTCGTGGCTGCGGGCCGCGAACTCGTCCTGCTCCTCGCGCGTCTGCGGCGCGAAGTTGACCTGGTGCCGCTCGGTGCCCTCGCCCATCGGGACCTTGTCAAAGGCGTCGAAGAGGCCGTCGTGGAAGGTCGCATCCAGGATCTCGGCGTTGCCGTACCGGTAGCCCTGCCGAGCCTTCGGAAGCAGGTACGGCGCGTTCGTCATCGACTCCATGCCACCGGCGACGACGATCTCGACCTCCCCGGCGCGGATCAGCTGGTCGGCGAGCGCGATCGCGTCGAGACCGGACAGGCAGACCTTGTTGATGGTCAAGGCCGGGACGTTCATGGGGATGCCGCCCTTGACGGCTGCCTGGCGCGCGGTGATCTGGCCCTGGCCGGCCTGCAGGACGTGGCCCATGACGACGTAGTCGACCTGGTCGCCTCTCACGCCGGCCTTGTCGAGCGCGGCCTTGATGGCGATGCCACCGAGGTCCATTGCGGTGAAGTCCTTGAGAGCGCCGGACAGCTTTCCGATCGGGGTGCGAGCTCCGGCGACGATCACACTGGTCACGGGGTTCCTCCTGCGTAGCAGCCAGCCCCTGGATGAAAGACAGGGCAACGCTGCAACGATAGGTCCCTGTTCGTCCGCTGAAACGGAGACCCCCTGTTGTGAAGATCACCCATATCGACCATGTCGGAATCGCCGTCGCCGACCTGGACGCCTCGATCGCCTTCTACGAGAAGGCCTACGGCATGCGTTGCGTGCACGTCGAGGTCAACGAGGAGCAGGGCGTGCGCGAGGCGATGCTGGAGGTCGGCGAGTCAGGCTCCTACATCCAGCTGCTCAGTCCCTTGAACCCCGACACCACGATCGGTCGCTTCCTCGCCAAGAGCGGTCCAGGCATCCAGCAGATGGCCTACCGCGTGGACGACATCGAGGAGGTCAGCGCCCACCTGCGGGACGAGGGCCTGCGCCTGCTCTACGACGCCCCCAAGACCGGGACCGCGGGCAGCCGGGTGAACTTCATCCATCCCAAGAGCTCGGGCGGCATCCTCGTCGAACTGGTCCAGCCCGGCCCCGACGGGATGGGCGGCCACTAGCCCTTTGGGGTTAACCCTCCGGTCGACTGCCCGTCACCCGCCGCCCCAGGCTCCCTGGCGACAGTGCCCACCGACCTCGGGAGACCCAGTGCGACGCCGTACGACCGCGCTTTTGACCTGCACCGCGACGCTTGCCCTCACGGCCGGGCTTGGATCCGCTCTCAGCGCCGCCACCGCTGCCCCGTCGGGCCAGGAGGCGAGCAACGCGCAGCGCTTCACGTTCGGCCTGTTCGGCGACATGCCGTACGGCGACCTCGGGCACGCCAACTACCCGAACGTCCTGGCCGACATGAACACGTCGAACCTGGCGTTCAGCGTCTTCGACGGCGACACCAAGAACGGCAGCGACCCGTGCTACGCCAAGGCCCACAGCCAGCAGCTGCTCACGCCTGACTCGTTCACCCCGGAGAACGCGGTGGCCGACGCCACCCACCCGGACGTCTACCACGCCGCCCTCGACAGCTTCGCCCAGCTCAAGGACCCGGTCGTGTACGTGCCGGGCGACAACGAGTGGACCGACTGCGACCGCACCAAGCTGGTGCCCAAGAACCAGTCCGACTCCTACGACCGCCTGCAGTACCTGCGCGCGCTGTCCTACCCGACAGACCAGAGCCTGGGGCAGCGCACCATGACGCTGACGCGCCAGAGCGCGGCCTACCCGGAGAACACCCGCTGGACGCACGGGCCGGTGACCTACCTGACCCTCAACATCCCCGGCAGCAACAACAACTGGCTCGCCGGCACCCCTGACACGCAGCCCGAGGGCGCGGTGAAGGAGGCGCAGGCGGAGTACACCGCCCGCAACGCCGCGAACCTCGCCTGGATCAAGGCAGGCTTCGCCCAGGCGAAGGCGGCGGGGAGCAAGGGCGTGGTGATCACGATCCAGGCCGACATGTGGGACCCGGCCGCGGGTGCTGCGAACCTCGACCACTACGCCGACACCAAGAAGGCGCTCTTCACCGAGACCACCGCGTACAGCGGCCAGGTCCTGCTCGTCAACGGTGACAGCCATAGCTTCACGGTCGACAAGCCGCTGACCGACTACGCCACCACGAACGCCGGGGGCAAGGCGGGCGCCAACGCGATCGAGAACTTCACCCGCCTCACGACGTTCGGCGAGTTCCAGGACCACTGGGTCAGCGTCGACGTCAACCCCCAGGACCCGCAGCTGTTCGAGATCCACCAGCACGTGATCGCGGCGAATGTCCCGACGTACACGCCTCCGGCCGGCTGACCACCCCCGCGCCGGGGCGGTCTTCCTCGCCGCCCCGGCGTCCGGCTCGTGATACCAGCCGGTAACATCACCACACCCCCGAAACGGAAGGTGTGCGCGTTGAAGGAGATCCTCGAGGCGGTGCTCTCCGGCGACACCGCCGGCGTGGCAGCGCTCGACCTGCCGGAGTCGTACCGCGGCGTGGTGGTGCGCAAGGACGAGCAGGAGATGTTCGCGGGCTTGGCCTCCCGGGACAAGGACCCGCGCAAGAGCCTGCACCTGCAGGAGGTCGCGACACCGGAGCTCGGGCCCGGTGAGGCGATCGTGGCCGTCATGGCGTCGTCGGTGAACTTCAACACCGTGTGGAGCGCGATCTTCGAGCCGGTCAGCACCTTCGGCTTCCTCGAACGCTATGGCCGCCTGAACGACCTCACCCGGCGCCACGATCTGCCGTACCACGTCGTCGGGTCCGACCTCGCCGGCGTCGTGCTCAAGGTCGGCCCGGGGGTCAGCAAGTGGAAGGCCGGCGACCAGGTCGTGGCGCACTGCCTGAGCGTCGAGCTCGAGGACGCCGAGGGCCACGACGACACCATGATGGACCCGCAACAGCGCATCTGGGGCTTCGAGACCAACTTCGGCGGGCTGGCCGAGCTCGCCCTCGTGAAGTCCAACCAGCTCATGCCGAAGTCCCCCCACCTGACCTGGGAAGAGGCCGCGGCTCCGGGCCTGGTCAACTCCACGGCCTACCGCCAGCTGGTCAGCAAGAACGGCGGGGCGATGAAGCAGGGCGACACCGTGCTCATCTGGGGCGCCTCCGGTGGCCTGGGTTCCTACGCGACGCAGTACGCCCTCAACGGCGGTGCCATCCCGGTGTGCGTCGTGTCCAGCCCCGAGAAGGCCGACATCGTCCGTCGGATGGGCGCGGAGCTCATCATCGACCGGTCGGCCGAGGGCTACCGCTTCTGGAAGGACGAGAACACCCAAGATCCGAAGGAGTGGCAGCGGTTCGGCAAGAAGATCCGCGAGCTCACGGGCGGCGAGGACATCGACATCGTCTTCGAGCACCCCGGCCGCGAGACCTTCGGCGCCTCGGTCTACGTGACCAAGAAGGGCGGCACGATCACGACCTGCGCGTCCACGAGCGGATACATGCACCAGTACGACAACCGGTACTTCTGGATGAACCTCAAGCGCATCATCGGCTCGCACTTCGCCAACTACCGGGAGAGCTGGGAGGCCAACCGCCTCATCAGCAAGGGCCTCATCCACCCCACGCTCTCCAAGGCCTACCCGCTGGAGAGCACCGGGCAGGCGGCGTACGACGTCCACAAGAACCTGCACCAGGGCAAGGTCGGTGTGCTGTGCCTGGCCCCTGAGGAGGGCCTCGGTGTCGCCCCCGCGGCGCAGGAGTTCCGGGCCAAGCACCTCGACGCGATCAACCGCTTCCGCGACGTGTGAGTCAACGCGTATTTCCTGCTAGGACGGCGCCTTCCTTGGATAGCTGGGGCTTGTTGGATAGACAAGGGGCATGACCGACGACGACTTGCTCCCCCTGCCCACCGAGCAGGAGACGACCGGCTTCGACGTCGTGCTTCGCGGTTACGACCGGCGGCAGGTCGAGGACTACGTTCAGCGCGTCGAAGTGGCGCTCTCGGAAGCCGACCGGCAGATCGCGGACGACGGCGAGCGCCTGGCCGCGCTGGAGGTTGAGGTCGCCTCCCTGCACAGTCGCGTGGTCGAGGCCGAGCAGGTCGCGGCCGGGCTGCCCGAGCCCGCCAGCCGGGTCGGCGAGCGCCTGGCGACGATGCTGCGCCTGGCCGAGGAGGAAGCGGAGCAGATCGTCACGCAGGCGCAGGAGCGCGCAGCCGCCAGCAGCTCCGAACGCACCGCCGAGCTCGACCGGCGGGAGGCGGACGTGCGCGACGCCACCGCCGAGGCAGAGCAGACCCGCCTCGACGCCCAGCGCGACGCCGAGGCGGTGCGCAGCCGTGCGCAACAGGAGGCCCAGACCTTGCAGGCCGACGCTCGCAGGGAAGCCGACGAGGCGGTCGCCGCCGCCCGTGAGGAGTCCGCGCGGCTCCTGCGATCCGCGACCGAACAGGCCGACAGCAAGCGACGCACGGCGGAGGAGGACATCGCCATCCTGCACGAGGACGCCCGCGCCCACGCCGCCGAGCTGGTAGCCGATGCCCAGCGCCAGGTCGACGAGCTCCGTGCCCAACGCGACGCCATCGGCGCCCAGCTGCAGTCACTGCGCGAGACGCTGTCCGCCGCCGTGCAGCCGCTGCGACAACAACCCCCGGCCAGCTGACGTGATGGAACCCAAGCAACAACCGGACGCGAACGACATCCAGCCCGACGACCCACTGCTGGACACCGCCGTACGACGGATCGCGGCGGAGGCCAGCGAGGAGCAGCCGTACGGCAAGCCCGGCCCGCCCACCAGCCGCTGGTCGCCGTACCGCATGGGGTTGTTCGGCGGACTAGGAGTGCTGACCGCCTACGGGCTGGTGCAAGCGCTCACCGTGGTGCACTCGGTCCTGGTGCTGCTGCTGATCTCGGGCTTCCTGGCCGTCGGCCTCAACCCGGCGGTGGAGTACTTCGAGCGGCGCGGCATCAGCCGCGGCCGCGCGGTCGGCCTCGTGCTGGTCGTCGTACTGCTGACTTTCACCGGCTTCCTGTTCGCGATCGTGCCGCCGATCATCGAGCAGACCGGTCAGTTCGTGAAGGAGGCGCCGACCTACCTCGACGACCTCAACAGGAACGCCACGGTCAAGGACCTCGACAACCGGTTCCACATCATCTCGCAGGCCAAGTCGTTCATCGAGTCACCCAACCTCGCGGCCAGTGCGGTGGGCGGCGTGCTCGGGGTCGGCAAGGTCGTGTTCGGCGCCATCTTCTCCGCCCTCACGGTGCTGACGCTGACCCTGTACTTCATGTCGTCGCTGCCCAGCATGAAGGCGGCGGCCTACCGGGCCGTGCCGCGCAGCCGGCGGGCCCGGGTCGGGCTGCTCGCCGACGACATCCTGGAACGGGTCGGTGGGTATGTCGCGGGAGCGCTGACCATCGCGGCCTGCGCCGGGGTCTCGAGCTTCATCGTCTTGCTCATCACCGGCGTGCCGTACCCAGTGGCCCTGGCCCTCGTCGTCATGGTGACCGACCTGATCCCGGTCATCGGTGCCACGCTCGGTGCGGTGGTCGTCTCCGGCGTGGCCTTCACGCAGGACCTCCGCACCGGCATCATCGTGGCCGTCTTCTACGTGGTGTACCAGCAGGTCGAGAACTACCTGCTCTACCCGCGCATCATGAAGCGCTCGGTCGACGTGTCCCCCGCCGTGACGATCGTCGCGGTGCTCATCGGCGGCAGCCTGCTCGGGATCGTGGGCGCCCTGCTGGCGATCCCGACGGCCGCCGCGATCCAGCTCATCCTCGTCGAGGTCGTGGTCCCCAGGCAGGACGCCCACTGACACGTCACGCTGGCTGGTCGTAGTCCTTCGCAAGCGGGTATGCCGCCGGGTTGACGTGCCGGACGACCTGGTCGAGCACTTCGTCGGCGAAGCCCACCCACAGGTGCTTGGCCCGGTCGACGCCGACCACCTCGGCCTGCGGCACGACGGCGAAGCGCTGGCGGGCCTCCGGCGGCTGCAGGTAGTCGTCGTGCTCGGGGACGATCGCCACCAACGGCTTGCCCGAGCTGGCCCACACCTGCAGGTGCTCAGGCCGCGAGTAGCGCAGCGGTGGGCTGAGCAGGATCGCCCCCACGACGCTGGGGTCGCAGCCGTACATCAGCGCCAGGTCGGTCCCGAAGCTCCAGCCCACCAACCAGATCGCCGGTAGGTCGAGCGACTCGCAGAGGTCCAGCGCGGCGGCCACGTCGTACTTCTCGTCCATCGCGTTGCCGAACGCGCCCTGACTGGTGCCCTGCTCGCTGGTGGTCCCGCGGGTGTTGAACCGCAGGACCGCGAGGTCCGCGAGGGCAGGCAGCCGCCAGGCCATCTTCTTGAGCAGGTGGCTGTCCATCATCCCGCCGTGGGTCGGCAGCGGGTGCAGGCAGACCAGGGTGGCCACGGGAGCGCGACCGACGGGCAGCGACAGTTCGCCGACCAGGTTGAGCCCGTCGGCAGTGTGCAGGGTCACGGGTCGCCGGTCGGCCGGAAGCACGGTGTTGGCACGGATCTCGGGCATTGCGCTGACCCTAACGTCTACTCAGCCGCACCCTCCGGCCGCACACCCGAGCAGACGCAAGCTAGTGGCGGGGGGCGCCGCGGCCCCGCTCGACTGTCGGTGCGCGCCGGCCCCTCGCGGTCCAGCACGGGGTGTGCCAGTGCCGCCGCCCGTCCGGGTCACCGAGCGGCCAGGCCACGACATGCGGTACGGCGACGAGCTCCTGCGCGCATCCCGGGCAGCGGTAGACGCGGTCGGAGGCACCCACCGACCGGACCGTGTAGCCACCCTCGACTCGTTCGCCGGCAGGCGCCCGGAGCACGACCGGCTCCTCGGAGGACCGCAATGCGGCGAGGGCCTCCGCAGCACGCGCGCCGCGCCGCGATCCCTTGCCCATCAGACCATCCTGCCTGATCGGCAGACGGGCTACTTCCGGGCGTAGTCGCGGAACCCACGACCGGTCTTGCGACCGAGGTAGCCGGCCTTGACGAGATGCTCGAGCATCAGCGCCGGAGAGTCACCAGGCTCGCGGAACTCGTCGTACAAGGTCTTCTGGATGGCGAGCGTGACATCGAGGCCGACGACGTCCATGAGGGCGAACGGCCCCATCGGGTGGCCGCAGCCGGCGGTCATGGCGAAATCTATGTCGTCGGTCGTGGCGTAGTGCGCCTCGAGCATGGTGACGGCGTCGTTGAGGTAGGGGAACAGCAGCGCGTTGACGATGAAGCCGGCACGGTCGCCGCACAGCACGGGGTGCTTGTTCACTTTGGCGCAGACGTCGAGGACCGTCGCGACCACATCCGGAGCGGTCGTGACCGTCGGGACGACCTCGACGAGCTTCATGACAGTGGCCGGGTTGAACCAGTGCATCCCGATGACGTCTGCCGGGCGCTTGGTGGCCGTCGCGCACTCGATGACCGGGAGCGAGGACGTGGTGGTCGCCAGGACCGCGCCGGGCTTCATGACGTCGTCGAGAGCAGCGAACAGCGCCTTCTTGACCGAGAGCTCCTCGACGACGGCCTCGATGACGAGGTCGCAGTCCGCCAGGTCGTCGAGCGACGTCGTGCCGGTGATGCGGGCCAGCGTCTCGCCGCGCAGCTCCTCGGTGAGCTTGCCCTTCTGGACCGCCTTGTCGAGCGAGCCCTCGACCTTCTTGCGGACCGCCGCGAGCTTGTCCTCACCACGCGCGCGGAAGACCACGTGGTAGCCGCTCTTGGCGCAGACCTCGATGATCCCGGTCGCCATGGTGCCGGTGCCGATCACCCCGATCTTCGCAACCGCCCGCGGGGTGGCTTCGGAGGCCGCCACGGGGGTGTCGGTGTCGGCCACGATCTCGGAGGAGTCGGGGCCGGCGTAGGTGTAGAGGCCGCGCCCCGTCTTGCGGCCCAGCAGCCCGGCCGTGACGTACTGCTTGAGCAGCGGCGCGGGGGCATGCCGGTGGTCACGGGACTGGCGGTACATCGTCTCCAGGATCTCGTAGGCGCTGTCGAGACCGATGAGGTCGAGCAGCGCGAGCGGGCCCATCGGGTGGCCGCAACCGAAGCGCATCGCGGCGTCGATGTCCTCGCGGCTGGCGTACTTGCTCTCATACATCCGGACCGCGTTGTTGAGGTAGCCGAAGAGCAGCGCGTTCGCGATGAAGCCGGCGCGGTCACCGGCGGTCGCAGCCTGCTTGCCGACCTGCGCCACCAGCTCCTCGACAGAGGCGACGACCGACGGGTCGGTGACGACCGTCTTGACGACCTCGACCAGACCCATGACGGGAGCGGGGTTGAACCAGTGCAGACCCACGACCTGCGACGGGCGGCCCGTGCCGGTGGCCAGCTCCGTGACCGACAGCGCCGAGGTGTTGGTGGCCAGCACCGCGTCGGGGGCGAGCAAGGCGTCGAGCTCCGCGAACAGCGCCTTCTTGAGCTCCATCCGCTCCGGGATGGCTTCGACGACCAGCTCACAGTCCTTGACCGCAGTCAGGTCGGTGCCCAGGGCGATCCGGCCCAGCAGCGCCGTCGCCTCGGCCTCCGTGAGCTTGCCGCGCGAGACGGCCCGATCCGTCGAGTGCGCCAGGTAGCCCTTGGCCCGCTCCAGACCGCCCTCGTCAGCCTCCACCCCCACGACCTCGACACCCGAGCGCGCGATCACCTCTGCGATGCCCGCACCCATGGTGCCCAGCCCGACCACACCGATCTTGCTGAAGGCCACAGCCCACTCCCTCGTCGCGCAACGCCTGTGAGACAAACCGTCCCAGATAGGTTACTGACCAGTAGACACGGCCTCCAGGCAGCCCGCAACCCGGCACGCGCAGGGGCTGCTTGATGTCCCGCTGTGGAGGGAGCGCTTCGCCTGTCAGAACAGCGTGGGCCGGTTGGACTCCAGCCCCCGCAGCGCGTCGTAGTCGACCAGGACGCACGTGATCCCGCGATCGGCAGCGAGCACCTTCGCCTGCGGCTTGAACGACTGCGCTGCAAGCACTCCCTGCACATCGCCGAGCACGGTGGACACCCGCTGCAGGTAACGGGTGAGCTGCTCGACGGAGTCGATCTCGGCGTGGCGCTTGATCTCGACGAGCACGTGCGCGCCGCCGGCGTCCTTGCACAGCAGGTCGACCGGTCCGATGTCGGTGAAGTACTCCCGCTGCACCAGCGTGAAGCCCTCGCCCAGCACGTGGCACTGGTCTGCGAGCAGCTCCTGGAGCTGCTTCTCGACGCCGTCCTTCACCAGACCCGGGTCGCTGCCCAGGTCGTGGGACACGTCGGACAGGATCTCGTGGACCGTGACGACCAGCTCCTCACCGCCCTTGTTCGTGACGGTCCAGACCTCATCACCGAAACGCGTCGTGCAGGGCGGGGACATCCACATCAGCGGCTTGTAGGCCCGGTCGTCCGCATGGATCGACAGCGACCCGTCGGCCTTGACCAGCAGCAGCCGCACGGCCTCCGGCAGGTGGGCGGTGAGACGCCCGACGTAGTCCACGGAGCAGCGGGCTATGACGAGGCGCACCCGGGCAGGCTAACCGGAGGCGGCCTCGCCCACAGACCGCCGTACGGCAGCGCCGTGAATCAGCGAGAATGGACGAGCCACCGCGAGAGGACCCTCTTGAGCACGCCCGAGCAGCACCGCCCGCCTGTGTACGCCTGTGCCGCAGGCGCAGTCCTCCACGCCCACTCGGCGGACACCCTCGAACCCGCCGTGGTGCTCTACACGTTCCTGCCGGCCGGCGGCGGCGACCGGATCGACGCCCTCGAGGCCAAGGTCGACGTGCACGGCGACGGGCCGGGTTCCTCGACGTTGACGGTGCGGGTGTTCAGCGAAGGGCAGTCGCTGTCGTGGCAGCTCCCGGTCGCGCCGTTCGTCGCAGCCCTGCCCGGGCAGCCTGGTGACGACGGCCGAATGGTCCTGCTCGCTGTCATGGACGCCGAGCCCGAGGACGGCTTCTGGGCCCAACCCGTCGACTGCGAGCGGCTGGCCGCCGAGCTTCAGCTGCCGGTCACCGACCTGGTGGATGCCCTGCGTGGCCGCCTGACCCCGTGGCTCGCCGACGACGTCGACCTGCTGCTGCACGACGACGCACACGAGCACGCGGCCGACCTCTCGCCTGCCCAGACGCTGGCCGGCGCGGTGCTCGCGCACTACCGCGGCGACCTCGAGGCGGAGCAGGCCTCGGCACGTCTGCTGCGCGCGTTCGACTACGCACCCAAGGACTTCCAGGCCGAGCTCGGCGCCCGGCTGTGCGTGGCCCTGTGCACCGCCGTCGTCGTCGCCGGCCCGGAGCGGGTCGCGCAGGTCATCGACGAGACAGGGCCGTTCGAGCCGGAGGTCACCCGGCTGCTCACCGAGCTCCCACCGCTGCTGCGCCCTGACGACCCGCTCGCCGACGATCCCGACACGACCGCCAACGTCGTCCTGGCCGGGGGCGAGCACGGCGAGGCGATCACGGCCGCCGTCACCGCGATCGCGCGGCTGGGCCGCGCCGCCCTCGGCGAGGGTGTGTACGACGAAGCAGTGCTCCGCCGGCTGTCGATGGTGAGCGATGCCGGGCAGGCCCGCCTGGCCGCGCTGTGGGTGGACCTGGCGGTCGCCGCCTCGGGCGCGGCCGACACCGACCCGATCCTGTCCTCCGAGCTGGCGACTCGCGTCGAGAACGAAGGGCCTCCCGGCGGGGCGTGGCTGCGCAGCACCGCTGCGGCCCTCGGCGCCTATGCCCTCGAGCTGACTGGTCGTGGCACCTCCCGCGTGGCCGAGCCGATCCGCGCTCTCGACGAGTTCCTGGCGCAGCGTCCCCGTGCCGGTGAACCGATCACCGCGGAACGGGCGGCCTCGGCCCTTCGCCACTGCCTGACGCTGGCCCGGTTCGTGCGCAGCCGCGGCGGCATCAGCGCCGGTTACTGGCGCCAGGTGCCGGTGGAGTCGGCCGCCCAGGCTGTCGGCACCTCCCTGGCCCGCGGCCTGTCGAGCGAGCTCGCCGTGGACCTGCTCGACCAGCTGCTGGCCGATGACGTCGAGGGCCCGGACGTCCTCGAGGCCTTCATCTGCGTGACCGCTCAGCTGCTCGTCGAGGTCGACCCGCACGAGTCACCGGAGCTGCTGCAGGCCCGGGTCGACGACCTCGTCGCGGCCGTCCCCGAGGGCGCCCGGGGTCCGCGCTGGCTGCTGCTGGCCTGCCTGCGCGAAGCCCCTGAGCACGACCAGGCCGCGACCGACGTGCGGCCGTTCCTGCCCGTCGAACCCGCAACCGATGTCGACAGGCTCGCGAGCAAGGCCGGACGGCGCGGGGTGCTGACAGCCGGACTTGTCTGCATGAACGCCCTGGCCGGCGTCGTCGGTGAGGGCCTCGGGGTCCCGCGCGAGGAGCTGCTGGCCCTCGTGCTGCCCGGCGCCCTCGTCGAGCACGACCTGCTCGTGCCCCCAGCGCAGTAGCGGTACGACGGCGGCGCGGCAGCAGGAGTCGCACCCTCCACCTTGAGGGGTCGGCTTGGGCCCCAGTCTGGCCCGGAAAAGGGGGCGCAGCCCGACCCTGGACCGGCTAGGACAGCTCGTTGGCGTCGCGGATGACGTCGACGATGCGACCCATGACCTCGGTCAGGTCGAAGTCCTTGGGCGTGAAGACCGCGGCCACGCCGAGTCCCGTCAGCTTGGCGGCGTCGGAGTCGGGGATGATCCCGCCCACGATGACGGGTACGTCGCCGGCTCCCGCCGCCTTCAACCCGTCGAGCACCGCGGGCACGGCTTCCATGTGCGAGCCGGACAGGATCGACAGGCCGATGACGTGCACGTCCTCCTCGACAGCCGCCGCCACGATCTGCGCCGGCGTCAGCCGGATCCCCTGGTAGACAACCTCGAAGCCCACATCCCGACCTCGTACGGCGATCTGCTCCGCCCCGTTGGAGTGACCGTCGAGCCCCGGCTTGCCGACGAGAAAGCGCAACCGCGACCCGAGCTCCTCGCCGGTCTGCTGCACCCGCTGGCGAACCGCAGCGATCGCCTCACCGACCTCGCCGCTGACGCTCGCCCCGGCCACCCCGGTGGGGGCGCGGTACTCGCCGAACACCTCCCGCAGCGCGCCGGCCCACTCGCCCGTCGTCACACCCGCGCGGGCGCAGACGAGAGTCGCGGCCATCAGGTTGCCGTCGGCCTTGGCCGCGTCGCGCAGCGCGAGCAGGGCGTCGTCGACCGCGGCGGCGTCGCGCTCGGTCCGCCAGGCCTTGATGGCCTCGATGGCGTGGCCCTCGACCTCCGGGTCGACCGTCATGATCGCCCCGTCGATGTCGGCGAGCAGCGGGTTGGGCTCTGTGGTCGTGAAGCGGTTGACGCCGACGACGACGTCCTCGCCCGCCTCGATCCGGCGGCGGCGCTCGGCGTGGGAGCCGACGAGCGCAGTCTTCATGTACTCGACGGCCTCGATGGCGCCACCCATGCCCTGGACCTTGTCGACCTCCGCCTGCACCTGCTCGCACAGCTGCGCCACCTTGGCCTCGATGACCACGGAGCCGGTGAACAAGTCGTCGTACTCGAGCAGGTCGGTCTCGAACGCGAGGACCTGCTGCAGCCGCAGCGACCACTGCTGGTCCCACGGCCGCGGGAGCCCGAGAGCCTCGTTCCAGGCCGGCAGCTGCACGGCCCGAGCGCGGGCGTCCTTGGACAGGGTCACCCCCAGCATCTCGAGCACGATGCGCTGCACGTTGTTCTCCGGCTGAGCCTCGGTCAGGCCGAGCGAGTTGACCTGGACGCCGTACCGGAAACGGCGGTGCTTGGGGTCGGTCACCCCGTAGCGGCTCGCCAGCAGCTCGTCCCACAGCTGCGTGAAGGCGCGCATCTTGCACATCTCCTCGACGAAGCGGACGCCCGCGTTGACGAAGAAGGAGATGCGCGCGCAGACCTCACCGAAGCGCTCTTGCGGCACCTGGCCGGACGCCTTCACGGCGTCGAGCACCGCGATCGCCGTGCTCAGCGCGTAGGCGATCTCCTGGACCGGCGTGGCCCCGGCCTCCTGCAGGTGGTAGCTGCAGATGTTGATGGGGTTCCACTTCGGGATCTGCGTGACGGTGTAGGCGACCATGTCGGTGATCAACCGCAGCGACGGGCCGGGCGGGAACACGTAGGTCCCGCGCGAGAGGTACTCCTTGATGATGTCGTTCTGGGTCGTGCCCGCGAGCTGGGCCGGCACCGCGCCCTGCTCCTCGGCCACCACCTCGTAGAGCGCCAGCAGCCACATGGCGGTGGCGTTGATGGTCATCGAGGTGTTCATCTCCGCGAGCGGAATGCCGTCGAACAGGGCTCGCATGTCCCCGACGTGGCTGACCGGGACGCCGACCTTGCCGACCTCGCCGCGGGCGAGCTCGGAGTCGGGGTCGTAGCCGGTCTGAGTCGGCAGGTCGAAGGCGACGGACAGCCCGGTCTGGCCCTTGGACAGGTTGTTCCGGTAGAGCTCGTTGCTC
This sequence comes from Frankiales bacterium, assembly GCA_025966135.1. Classification (GTDB taxonomy): domain Bacteria; phylum Actinomycetota; class Actinomycetes; order Mycobacteriales; family SCTD01; genus RYN-111. The sequence goes on along the minus strand of JAOPVP010000042.1, from coordinate 288 downwards.
TTCGCCGGTGTGCTGTGACCTGCGTAGGTCCGCATCACCCAGGGCTTGTCCCGCTCGCTCATCAGGGCACCTTCCACTCGCGTCACCGCAGCGTAACGAGGGCGCTTCGCGGGGCTGGAGGGCGGGCCGGGATCGGGGTTACCCGCCGGTACGGATCCCCGGGTACGACGGGCGTTACGCGCAGCGGTCGGTGCGGCGGGTCTGGAGCACCTTGTCCAGCCGGGTGAGGAGCAGCAGCCGCCCGACGGGGGCGGGCACGTCCTCGAGGACCAGGGTGCGGCCGGCCCG
>JAOPVP010000035.1 GCA_025966135.1 Frankiales bacterium | reverse complement strand
TTGTTGACGGCGTGGTGACTTGATCGCAGGGAGGACCTCCGAACGGAGTGGCGGTATCTGACATCGCTGCTCAACTCGGAGGTCCTCTGTGCCGCACGCTAACGCTCGCCTGAACGAGTACGGCAGGAACCTGATCGCCCAGCGCGTCCTGGCGGGTCACAAGCCGGGCGAGGTCGCCAAGCAGGCCGGCGTGAGCCGGCAGACGGTCTACAAGTGGGTCCGGCGGTTCCAGAGCGAAGGGCTTGCTGGTCTGGCCGATCGTTCCTCTCGTCCGCACCACAGCCCGACCAAGACCAGCCCGAAGATCACGGCCCGGATCACCGCCGCCAGGGTCAAGCACTTCGCCGGCCCGGTTGCCCTATCGGGGCTGTTGAACCTGCCGGCCAGCACGATCGGGGCCGTCCTGCGTCGCGAGAAGATGCCGGCCCTGTCGCACCTGGACCGGGTGACCGGCGAGGTCATCAGGGGCCGTCGCTACTCCGAGCTGCGCTATGAGCACCGCGAGCCCGGATCGCTGCTCCACGTGGACGTCAAGAAGCTCGGGAAGATCCCCAAGGGCGGCGGATGGCGCCAGCACGGCCGCGGCACCACGACACCCCGCGGCCGCGGCGCCGGCTGGGACTACGTCCACGTCGCGGTCGATGACCGCAGCCGCGTCGCTTACGTCGAGGTCCTGCCCGACGAGAGGGGCATCACCTGCGCCGGGTTCCTCTACCGGGCTGCGAGATGGTTCCACCACGAGCACGGCATCACCATCCGCAGGGTCCTGACCGACAACGCAAAGAACTACGTCCTGTCCCGCGACTGGATCGCGGTCTGCAGCGCGCTGCAGATCAAGCGCCGCTACATCAAGCCGCACTGCCCCTGGACCAACGGCAAGGCTGAGCGGTTCAACCGAACCCTGCAGATCGAGTGGGCCTACAGCCGCAGCTGGACCTACAACCACCAGCGCACACGAGCCCTGGACAGCTTCGTCCGCCGCTACAACACTCAGCGAGGCCACTCAGCCCTCGGAGGCAGACCCCCGGTCAGCCGCCTCGCCGCGTGAACAACGTCCGTGGTCGTTACATCTAGGCGGGTGCGAGTAGACCCCCCCACCATTAAGTGCCCCTGCTCGCAGGAACCCTGCCGGGTGTGACATGTGGCTGGGGTCCGTGGGCCGAGGCAGTATCAGCAAGATCATCATGTCGATCCCGATCACGGTGTCATCCGGGCTCATCCTGAGCGGTCACGGGGGAGTGGCGCGCGTCGATGTGAGTCCGCCTCACCCGTTGAGCCACGTCCCAGGCTTTTGCCTCCATGGCGACGACGTGGGCTACCTCATCCTGGGTGTAGGGGCTGTTCGCAAGCCGCAAGGCCTCGTAGATGGCCTCGAAGGCGTTGTCGGCGAGTTCGACCACGCGCACTCCAATGTGGGTGTTCAGAACCGAGTTGCTCCCCGTGCCCAAAAACTCTATCGTGATCTTAGGTCTCGAGTTCCAGCATCAAGCCCTGGCTTGCTGGACGGCATCCCGCTCCGCTGCGGGTGCCCCAGGTGACGACCAGCCTCGGCACACCCGTGTCGGGGAACTAGCGGATCACCGGGCGCATGCGTACCGGGGTCCATCGGGCCCCAGGAGCCGCTATGAGTCAGGTCGTGCTGATCGACGATGTTCGATCTTTTCGTGATCGTCGCGAGTGCCTCGTCGCACGGACTGCCGCGTACGGCGTTGCCTTGCTTCAGACGCTCTACGTGTCGAAGCAACGGATCGACGAGTTGTGGCTGGATCACGACCTCGGACGCGACGACACGATCTGGCCCGTCGTTCGGCTGCTTGAGGACGCGGCCCTCGCGGGGCGGGTGTGGGACATCGGCGTCGTGAAGATCCACGCTGCGCGAAGCGGACCGGCCCACAGGATGGGGATCTCACTTCGTCGTGCCGGGTATGCGACGGATCGCGTCGTCGACCTGAGGGTCTTTCGTGTCAGAAGAGCAACCGGTGATGCCTGGCAGGCTGAGGGCGATGAGGGCTGGGAGTCGATCCACGCACAACTCTTTGCCGCGTCCGAAGGGGACAGCGCGTTCATTCAGTGGAAGAAGGGCAGCACGGGTGCGACCATCGCGCGACGGTATTCAGCCCGGAGGAACGCTGCACGCGCAGAATGGTGCTCGACGCATGGCGAGCAACCAGATGCCTGGCCCCTTGGGCACCCGCCGGTCCTTCTGCGCTTGCCCGACGCGCTTCTCGTCGCTTGCGTGCGCTGCGACTGGGTGGATTCGAGACCGAGGTCCATCTCCGAGGCACGTACCTCGGCCGAGACACATGCGAGCGCAGCCCAAGATTCCGACACCGCCGCGAACGCCCTGGTAGCCCTCCTCGCGCGGGTGTGGACGTGAGATTCGGCCTGCGCTCGGACTCCAACTCACCGCGGTGTGGACCGCGGGGGAATCAGGTCGACAACGTCGACACCGAACCCCTCCGCGAGCATCCAGAGCGTCGAGATGCCCACGTCACGCTCTCCGGATTCCACGAAGCGAATAACACGCGGATCCAGACCAGCACGTTCTGCGAGTTCGTCCTGGGTCCAGTCCCGATCTCGACGGAGCCGCCGAATGTGCCTGCCGAAGGGCTTGAGATGCTTCCGCGCGGCCTCGCGGGACGACTCGCGCGCGGGGCTCTTCATCTCTCCGCGGACGCTATGGATCTACGCTGTCCGGTTACAGGACGGATTAGTCCGGTTGCCTTGAGTAGGGGTACTGGGAATGGGATCAACACCAGCAGGATCCGGCGAGCAGTCCTGCCTCGTCGTTGGTCTTGTCGCCCGACGGGATGTCGATGTGGACGGGCAACGAGTGGATACCCGCACCGCCCGACTGCACGTCCGCGAGTGCCAAGAGGGGAGGGCGGCGGCGCATCTGGATCACGGCCATCCTGGCCCTCGTGGGGCTCGCAGGCGGGACCCTAACGTTCGCGCTGCTACGCGACCGTCACGCAGATGCGGCAGACGTCGCTGGGACCGTCGAGATCCCCAACGTCATTGGCCACGGCAAGCACGTGGCCGTCGACAGCATTCGGGCGGCGGGCATCGAGCCCACCACGAATGGGGATCGCCTGTGGACCCGACAGTGCGTCGTCGACACTGAGCCCGCGGTGCCGGATCGCGATCGGCACCGGTGTCGTGCGCTTCCTGGACTTCTGCTGACGGAGAGCGGCTCCGGCCGTCGTCGGCAGTAGTCCACCCGCCTTCCGGCAACCTCGGCCGGTCACAAGGGGAGTGCTGGGGCCTCGCGGCCATGTCACAAGGTCGAGTCCAAATCCCTCGAACGACGAGACGGTGCAGGAGATATCGCATGCGAGACGAGAACGGCTACCCCATCACGAACGAATGGCCGATAAGCGTCTGCCCAGTCTGCGAGAGCAATGATGCAACTGCTCGAGTGTCGGCGATCATCTCAGCAGGCACCGTCGAAACTGAGACGCGAGGAAATGCTTTCGCCGTCGGAGGGGGGCAAGACGCCCAGCATCACCCGATGGGCCATGGCTCCGCTTTCGTCGCGAGCAGTCACCGCTCCGTCTCCACCACGCAGATCGCACAGCGACTGCAACAAATACCCCGAGGTCCTGAAGGAGTGGGTGGATTCTATGCCCTAGCATTCGTGGCGACGCTGATTGTGACCGCGCTGGGCGCAATCCCTCTCATCGGACCCGCCGCAGGCTGGATAGTCGCCCTGGCGGTTGCAGCAATGGCAATGGTCCCAGTCAAACTTCGCTTGGCCCGCACGGGAGAGATTTTTCGCGCTTTCGCCGGCATGAAGATGTGGAAGGTAGCCCACGAGTCCCTTCGCGCCTCCTACTATTGCTCAAGGGACGATGTCGTCTTCGGTCCCTCGCCGCCGATGCCCGAGAGAATTGGATGGGCTGCGCCAAACGAGTGGATTCGCGTCACGTTTGCAGTAGCGGCCAAGCACGCTGAAGACATCGGCCGCGAAGCCCACGAGGAGTACCTCGCCCCACGGCGCAGCCATAGGAAACCCGAGTGAGCCACGCGGAAGATCCCGTACTCACGGTGGATGTGGTTTCTCAGCGGGGGCTACCGGAGCGTTTCGACGTACAGCGGGGTTCTCATGGTTGGTCCGTGACCCATAACGAAAAGGGGACGTTCTGGCGCGGACGGGTGGAGTCACTTGCTGACGTGCTGGCAAGCGTGCCGCGGCTACGTCGGCTACCTCCTGGCCAGCAGAGGATCTACACGTGTCGAGATGAAGACATGGACGTGCTCGACGCCGTCACCCGGCTCAGGGTCACTGGGCAGGGCACTCCAGCGGCTCAGAGCGACGGCGACGACGATTGGCTGGATGAGGACGAACTCCTCGACGATCTCCTTCCCGACAGCGCGGCCGATCGCCGATGGGCCTCCTGGAACGGCTTTCGTCTCACCGGCTTGCGTCTCGGGAGCCGTCGCCGTGTAGTTGCGCTTCGTCTCGACCTCAATGAGCGCGAGGTGTCCGGCGTCAAGGAGATCGCCCGGGGACACTGGTTCAGCGAAGGCGGCGGGGCCCCCATCAGTTGGGACGGCGGCAGCAGCGTGTCGCTTGTTGCACGCGACTTGACGCTGTACCGCTGCTGGGGTGATCAGGAAGCCGAGACCGCCGTGCAGCGGGTGGCCAACACGAGCGACATCGAAAGGGTGCTGGCCGCTTGGGTGGTCTCCGAGTCGTACTCCATCATCCGAGCACTCAACGTCGGAACCCTGGACCCGAACGGCACCCTGACGCTTTCCGATCGCGCAAAGTGGATGGCCCTGCTGACCGACATCAGCGCCAGTTGCGTGCTCGCCGTGGAGGAGAGCACGGCAGCCGCGATTCACCGTCGGCTGCGGCGGACAAGCACTGCCTATCGCGACACGCTCCATGGACTCGATCGGCCACGCAGCGCTGAGGGTCGAGCGCTGCGACACGCGCTGGAGGACTGCTCGGAATCCGGCGTCCTTGGCGTCCTACTCTCGGGCTAGCCTCAAACCCATGGCGTATCGACAGGCATGGGGTCCGGCGCAGTACGCGCTCGCGCGCAAGTACAAGGGCAGGTGCTCACACCCCGGCAAGGTGGACGGGCTCTGTCCCGCATGCCGCGAACGTTTGACGCCTGCCCAGGCGAGGCCAACCGAAGCGGTTGTGCCTGACGAGCCAGAGGACGAGCCAGACTCCTGGTGCTAGCGCGCGTCCTCTTCTTCGTCGCCGAAGAGATCGTCTGACGGTCCTCGGCCTCGGGGTACTCCTCGACGAACTCCTCACGGGTCTCCCCGTCGGGTTCGGCCAGGAACCCGGGGCTTCGCGACATGCTCAACGGTCTTCGGCCCGGGCGGACCTGAGCCTGGCAGCCGCTTGGTAGCAAATCAGGAGCAAGATCTCTTTCGGGGGACCTCATCGGGGGGCCACACCCCCTCTGACCTGCGGTTTTAGGTGCCCCCGGAGAGAATCGAACTCCCGACGCCCTCCTTAGGACGGAGGCGCTCTATCCACTGAGCTACGGAGGCGGACTCCCGCAAGGCTACTGGTCCGTCACGGCCGGGTCCGGGTCCCGCACACTGGAGGGGTGGACGAGGTTGAGAAGCCCCGACGGCGTCGCCGAGCGGTCGGTCCACCGGGATCGCGACCGGTGGGCGACGAGCCGCGCCCGGAGCCGCGTGAGGAACCAGCGGACCCGGACGACGACGAGCGCTTCCTCGCCGACGTCCCGCCCCACCACGGTCCGGTCTAGACCGGCTCCAACTGCTCGACAGTGCAGAACGCGCACCGGGCAGCAGCCTGCGGGATCTTCGACAGGCACTCGGGGCACTCCTTGACCGGCGCCTCGGCCTCTGGCTCGGTCTTGTAGCGATCCATCAGGTGCTGCACCGGCTTGAGGACGAGGAAGTAGACGACGGCCGCGATGAGGACGAACGAGAGGGTGGCTTGCACGAACTGGCCGTACGGGAAGAGCACGCTCTTGCCGTTGATGTTGGTGACCTTGAACGTGTCCTTGCTGAAGTCGCCCACTGCGCCGGTCGCCAACCCCACCAAGGGCGTGATGAAGGCGCCGACGAACGACGTCACGATGGCGCTGAACGCCGCCCCGATGACGACAGCGACCGCCAGGTCGACGACATTGCCGCGAAGCAGGAACTTCTTGAAGCCACTCACAAGACCTCCAGGACGTCGGGAACGTGACTGTGTTCCATCGTGGCCCAGGTGGCCGACCGTTGAAACGCAGGTCAGCCGAGGAGCACGCCGGGGTTGAGGATCCCGGAGGGGTCGACCGCTGCCTTGGCGCCGGCGAGCGCCTGCGCGAAGACGTCGGGGCGTTGACCGTCGTACCAGGGGCGGTGGTCCCGGCCGACAGCGTGGTGATGGGTGATGGTGCCGCCGGCCGCGGCGAGCGCGTCGCTGGCCGCCGCCTTCACCTCGTCCCATTGCGCGATCTCGCTGCCGCGACGGGCGGGGGCGACGACCGTGAAGTACGGCGCGGCGCCGTCTGGGTAGACGTGCGTGAGCCGGCAGCCGACGGCTCCGCCGCCGCAGACCCGCTGTAGGGAGGCGGTGACCGCCGTGGTCACGGAGGTGACGAGCTCATCGAGGCGGTCCCAGGTCACGGCAGTCTCGAACGTCTCGACCAGCACCCCCAGCAGCACCAGCGACTCCCGGAGGAAGGGGGCCCGGACGAACGTGGACCGCCAGGCGTCGCCGGCTTCTCCTCGCGCGCCTTCCTCCAGCACCCGAAGGCCGGCGTCCCGGCCCACCTCGAGCGCCTGCGCGATCTCGGCATCGAGGGGTGGAGCGAGCGATTCCAGCCCCAGCACGAGGGCCGCCTCCCCGGTGGCCAGCGTGCCGGAGAGCGCCGCCTCCACCGGGTCGAGCAGCCGGCAGGCCGCGGGCTGCAGGCCGGACTGGACCAGAGCGCGCACGGCCCGGCTGCCGGTGGCGAAGTCCGGTGCGGCGAGGGTCGCCGCCCACCGGTGTGCCGGACGCGGCTGGGCCCGCAGCCAGGCCTCCGTGACGATGCCGAGGGTGCCTTCGCTGCCGAGCAGCATCCGGTCGGGGGAGGGGCCGGCACCGGAGCCGGGCAGCCGGCGTGACTCCCACGTGCCCACCGGGGTGAGCGCGCGCACCGACTCCACGAGGTCGTCGATGTGGGTGAGTCGGGTGGAGAAGTGACCGGCTGCGCGGGTGACGACCCACCCGCCGATCGTGGAGCGCTCGAAGGACTGCGGGTAGAACCGCAGTGTCAACCCGTGCGGTCTCAGTGCCGCCTCCGCGGCCGGCCCCAGGGTGCCGGCCCGCAGCCGCACGGCCCGTGAGGTGGCATCCACCTCGACGAGCCCGCTCAGCCGGCCGAGGTCGAGGCTGATCGCGCCGTCCAGGCCCCGGGGCTCCACACCCCCGACGACGCTGGTCCCTCCGCCGAACGGCACGACAGGTGTGCGGCTCTGAGTGGCCCATTCGAGTACGTCGGCGACGTCCTGCTCGCTTTCCGGCCGCACCACCAAGTCCGGCACATCGCGGATGTCGCCCCGCAGCCCGCGGACCAGGTCGCGGTAGGCCCGGCCGATCCCGTGCCGCACCCGGTCCTCCGGCTGGTCTGACCCGAGGTGTGCCAGCGACCCTGGCAACCGGCGCCGGGCCGGCGGTGGTGCAGGCGTCCTCGCCGGTGCCTCCGGAGCTTGCACGGCGACCCCGGTGGCGGCCGCCACGAAAGGGGCGAGCCCCTCGAGCTGTTGCCGGGTCGGCTCGTCCGAGGGACCGCCCCAGCCCCACACGGGGTAGGAGCTCATGGCGCGAGGACCGTGACGGACAGCCGGCTGCGGACCGCAGCGGCGGCGAGCCTGGCGGCGGTGGCGGCCGTGGCTGCGAGCACGACGAGGGCGCCGTCGCCGTCGCCCTGACCGGCTGCGGGAACCGCCAGCACCTGCAGCCTCGAGGCCACCGTGACGGCGGAGGTCGCGGCCGGGCCGGATGCCTCGGTGGCTGCGGCGAGGACGTCGACATGGTCGCCGGCGTGGAGCAGCGCCGCCGTGGCGGGGTCGGCGAGACGCACCGGGGCGGCGACCAGGCCGGGACCGCCTGCGAGCAGCGCCGAGCCGAGGAGCCGGACGTCGGTCAGCGGCTCCCCCCGGCGCACGGGCCCGGCCACGGCCCGGCCGACCGCGGTCCCGATGGAGGTCAGAACGCCCTCGGGAACCACCGCACGAGGCAGCGCGACCGAGGCGAGATCCCCTGCTGTCAAAGGCGATCCCGGGGCCAGGTCATGCAGCGCGGTCACCACGCGCGTGGTCGGCGCGGGGGTGGGGGCAAGGGTCGGCAGCGCCGTTGCGACGGCCGCTGCCGTGAGCCCAGCAGCGAGCAGTGGGCGGTGTCGGCGGACCGCCCGCGACAGGTCGCGCACCGCGCTGCGGGGATCGTGACTCACGGCAGGACGAGGTCGTGGTCGATGCCCTCCAAGGCTCCGCCACAGGGGCAGGTTCGCGTCGTCGGCAGGCCGGCGACGACGTCGTACAGAAGGGTGCGGAGCCGGGCCGTGTTGTCCCCGAAGACGCGGAAGACCTCCTCCTGGGTCACGGGGTCTCCCCCTTCCACTCCGGCGTCGAGGTCGGTGACCAGGGCGATCGCGGTGTAGCAAAGGGCGAGCTCGCGGGCCAGGACGGCCTCGGGGTGGCCGGTCATGTTGATGACCGACCAGCCCTGCTCGGCGTACCAGCGCGACTCCGCGCGGGTGGAGAAGCGCGGACCCTCGATCACCACCATCGTGCCGCCGTCGGTGACCGGCCAGCCTGCCTGCGCGGCCTGCTCCACGACCGCCGCACGACCGGATGGGCAGTACGGGTCGGCGAAGGAGACGTGCACGGCGCCGGTCTCGTGGAAGGTCTGCGCCCGACCGCTGGTGCGGTCGACGAGCTGATCCGGGACGACGAGGGCGCCGGCGGGCAGCGAGGCCCGCAGACCGCCCACGGCGCAGGGCGCGAGCACCTGCCGGACGCCGAGAGAGCGCAGCGCCCAGAGGTTGGCCCGGTAAGGGATGCGGTGCGGCGGGAACCGGTGGTCGGCGCCGTGCCGCGGGAGGAACGCGACCCGGCGACCGCCCACGTCACCGACGATGACCGGGTCGGAGGGCTCGCCGTACGGCGTCTCGACGGTGATCTGCTCGGCGTCGTCGAGGAAGGCGTAGAAGCCCGAGCCACCGATGACGCCGATCTCTGCGCTGGTCATCGCGTCAACCTAGAGGGGGCCACCCGCTTGGTGCATGGCGCCATCCACACACGGCACGTCGTCCACAGGCACACCAAACGTGGCGTCCGGGCGGAGCTCACGCTCAGGCAGCGAACCGGGGACCGACTCTGTGTGTCGGTTGGTGCGTCCGACAGGTGTCAGGCGGTCTTGGCGGCCGGGGTGCTCGTGGTCGTCGAGCTGGACGACTCGCTCTTGGCGGCCGGGGCGCTCTCGGTCTTGGTGTCGGTCTTCTTCTCCGCCGGCTTGTCGGAGGCCGTGGTCGTGGAGCGGCTGTCGGTCTTGTAGAAGCCCGAGCCCTTGAACACGACGCCGACGGCGGAGAACACCTTGCGGAGCTGGCCACCGCACACAGGGCACTGCGTCAGCGACGGGTCACTGAAGGACTGGACCGCCTCCAGTTCTTCCCCGCACGCAGTGCACGCGTACTGGTAGGTCGGCACGTCGGTTCCTCCTGGCTGGCACTCACTGGGGGCGAGTGCCAATGATGCGTCATCCCGACGCCTGGCGTCCACTCTGCCGACCACCTCCGGGCTGCGTGCCCTGCCTGGTGTTCGGCAGGCACTGCTCCCGGCCGGGTCATGCGCCGAATCAGCACGATCCTCAGGCTTCGGCACCCCTGTTCCGCTGCTCGTGGGAGGAGTCCACGACCAGCAGGTCGGCGAACAGCGTCCGGTAGTGCACCATCGCTGTGCGCAGGTCTTCCGTGCTGGCCAGCCCCTCCTGGTCACGCATCGAGATGTCATGCGCCGTCCGGTAGTCGCTCACGACGTGGGCATGCTCCACTGAGACGTCCCGCTCCTGCTGGTTGAAGTCGCCCACCGGGTAGCCGCGTTCCTGCAGCACGCGGGCCACCAGGTCGTCGGCTTCGTGGACGGCTTCACTCGGCGTGTCGACGAAGTGCGCCTGCGTCCGGCGCCACTGCTCGGCGTAGGCGTCGCGGGTCCGCGGGTCGAGCGGGCGCACATCGAGCTCCTCGTGGCGCTGCGCGCGCTGACTCAGGTCTCGCTCGGCAGCGCGTTGCCCGCCCTCGCGCTCGACCGTCCGCTGGTACTCCGGCCCGAACTGCTGCTGAAGCCGCCGCCGCCGTTGCAGTTCGAACAGGACTGCGCCCGCCACGATGAGCACAAGAACGATGATCAGAATGACAACTGCGGTCGTGGACATGGCTCCTCCTCGATCAGGTGGCGAGCAGGCGGGAGAAGAAGAACCGGTAGCGCTGCAAGGCGATGCGCAACTGCTCGGTGTCCGGCTCGTCGTCGCGGCTCCACTGCTCCTCGAGCGAGGACTTGTGCTCGGCGAAGCCCTCTGCGAGGGCGCGCATCACTTCGGCGACGAGTGCGTCCGCGTCCCGGACCGCGCCGCGCGGGTCGTCGACGAAGCGGTTCTGCACGTCGCCCCATCGCTGCTGGAAGCCGGCGCTGTCGGTGTCCTCGAGCAGTGTGACCGCCGGGTCGCCGCCCTCGTCTGCCGCCGGCATCTGCCGAGGCTCAGCCATGTCCTGTACCTGCGTGTCCTGTACCTGCGTCCCCGCTTGCCGCGCGCTCTCCTCTCGCGGCGTGCTCTCTTGCTCAGGGCCGGCCAGGTCGGCCGTCGTGAGCTTGTCGTCTCGTTCGCCTTGGCGGGTCATCGGCACCTCCTGGGTGGGTGCTGTGACAGGTACCCGCACCGCCAGGTCTTGCTCTCTCACCTGGACGTCATGCTGTCCTCCCCGACAGACCGCCAGATAGCGGAGGAACCTCGGCAACTCACCAGCCACGAGCGGTCTGTTCCCGGCCGACCCATGGAATAGTTGAATGCTCAATTGACTTGTGGGAGGCTGACACCACCACGAGTCCGGGAGCACGCCATGGGTATCCACCGCCTGAACCACGCTGTCTTGTACGTCCGTGATGTCGAGCAGAGCGTTGCCTTCTACCGCGACGTGCTGGGTTTCACGACCAAGCTGGCGTTTCCAGGGGCGGCCTTTCTGCAGGCGCCCGGGTCGACCAACGACCACGACCTCGGGCTGTTCCAGGTCGGCGCGCAGGCGGCGGCCAGCCCGGCCGGGCGCGGCGCCGTCGGGCTGTACCACCTCGCGTGGGAGGTGGAGACCCTGAACGACCTCGAGGACCACCTCCAGCGGCTCTCCGACGCGGGGGCATTGGTCGGCATGAGCGACCACGGCACCACGAAGTCGCTCTATGCCAAGGACCCCGACGGCCTGGAGTTCGAGGTCGTCTGGCTCATCCCGGCGCAGCTGCTCACGGGCACCGAAGCAGATGGCGACCCACGCCCCAAGCCCCTCGACCTCGCCAAGGAGAAGGCCCGCTACGGCGCCGACACCCGTGGCGGCGTAGGCATCTCCATCCCGGTGGGCGTCTCCCTCTGACCCTCCGTGCGTCTGCTCTTGTGCACCCCGCCACGCGGCGCCGGAGCAGACGCAAGCAGTACGGTCGCGGGCATGGCTTGGGACTTGATGGTGGACCGGTCCGACCTCTCGCACACCTCGCTGGCTGAGGTGGAGCTGCCGACGGCAGGTCCCGGGCAGGCGCTGCTGCGCGTCGACCGGGTCGGCATGACAGCCAACAACGTCACCTACGCCGTTTTCGGCGACGCCATGAAGTACTGGGACTTCTTCCCCGCCGCGGAGGGCTGGGGGCGCGTCCCCTTGTGGGGCTTCGGTGAGGTGGTCGTCAGCAATGTCGACGGCGTCGAGGTCGGGACGCGGCTGTACGGCTACTTCCCCACCAGCAGCCACCTCGTGGTCCAGCCCGACCGGGTCGACGCGCATGGCTTCCGGGACGCCAGCCCCCACCGGCAGCACCTGCCGTCGCCGTACAACGGCCTCACCACCACGACCGGCGACCCGGCCTATGAGGCGGACCGCGAGGACCTTCAGGTGCTCTACCGACCGCTGTTCATGACGAGCTTCATGCTGGCCGACTTCCTCGAGGACAACGGCTTCTTCGACGCGTCCTCGGTGGTGATCTCCAGCGCGTCCAGCAAGACGTCGTACGGCACCGCGTTTCTGTTGCAGGGCAAGGTGAAGACCGTTGGCCTCACCAGCAAGGGGAACGCCGCGTTCACAGCGTCGCTGGGGAGCTACGACGAGGTCCTCACGTACGAGCAGGCCACGGATCTGCCGCAGCAGAAGACGTTGTACGTCGACGTCGCCGGCAACGCGGCCCTCCGCCGGACCGTGCACGAGCACCTCGGCGCCGGCCTGGTGCACAGTGCCGTCGTGGGTGCAGCCCACCGCGGTGCCGGTGCCGAGCGTGCCGACCTCGGAGGCGGGGCGGGGAGCTTGCCCGGGCCGCGGCCCACCTTCTTCTTCGCCCCGGACCAGATGCGCAAGCGCTCCGCCGACTGGGGTCCCGGGGGCGTCGAGGCCAACCATGCCGAGGCCTGGCGCCGGTTCGCCCCGGTGGTGGAGGGCTGGGTGGACGTCGTCGTCGCCACGGGGCCCGAGGCGCTGCGCGCCGACTGGCTCGAGACCCTCGCCGGCGAGACCGGCCCCCGCACCGGTCACGTGGTCCAGTTCTAGCTAGAGCACCTCGCGCAGTCGTCCGGTGCGCACGTCGTAGAGGAAACCGCCCACCACAATCCCCTTCGGGAGGTACGGCGAGCTCCGCACCTTCTGCACGTCCTGGGCGAGCGCCTGCAGCTGGTCGTCCATGAGGGCGAACTCGAGGCTGCGGGTGTCGACGCCGGAGGCCTCGAAGATCCTGCGGTGCACGGCCTCGGCGGTAGCCGTCGCCATCTTGCAGTCGGTGTGCTCGACGATCAGGATGCGCTCGACCCCGAGCAGGTGGGTGGCGAGGACGAGGGTGCGCAGGACGTCCTCGGTCACGCGCCCGCCGGCGTTGCGCATGATCTTCGCATCGCCCTTTGCGAGCCCCAGCATGTTCAGCGGGTCGATGCGCGAGTCCATGCAGGTGACGACGGCCAGGCCCTTGCCGGCCTGCCCGGGCAGCCCGCTGTCGACGAACGCAGCGGCATAGTTCTCGTTGGCGGTCAGGACGTCGTCAAAGTCACCCATACCGCTCATGATCCCGAAAGCCGCACGAGCCCGCCGAGGGGGGTGGCGACGGCGGCCACTCTGACGTCGTGGGCCTCGGCGGGTAGGGTGTCGACGAGCTCCCCGTCGTACAGCAGCGCGACCGTGAGGCCGGTGGCGCGGGGCAACGCCCGGTCGTAGGAACCGCCGCCCTTGCCAAGCCGGTTCCCGTGGCGATCCACCAGCAGAGCCGGGACGAGAACCAGGTCGCAGTCGGCGATCGCGTCGACACCGAGACGCGGCCCGACCGGCTCGCGTAGTCCTCGGGTGGTCTGCTGGAGCTCGCCGGTGAACTCCGCCCAGTCGAGGTCACCGCCGGGCAGCAGCACCGGGAGCAGCCAGCCGAGCTGAGGAGGCACACCCGGCTCGTCTCCGACCGGGACGTACGCAGCGACCCGTCTCGCGTCGTCGAGGAGCGGCTGCAGCGGCCCGCTGAGGCTCCCGCCGGGAGCCAGTGCCTGCCGCCGGCGTTGCCCCATTTGGCGCAGTGCCTGCTTGTTGTCCACCGTGGGAGAATGCCAGGTGGGGGCGAGGGGGTGGAACGTTACGTGACGCTGCGCTGGCGCTTGACGTTCGCCTTCGTCCTCGTTGTTCTCGTCCCGATGCTGGTCGGTCTCCTGATGGTCGCCCGGACGCTCCCTGACGCGGTGCAGGCCCGTCAGAAGGCCGGCGTCATCTCCGCCACTCGGCTGGTCGGAGCGGTGCTGCAGGACTACTGCGACCGGGCCAAGACCGCGGCCGAGGCGGCAGGCCGGGCCGCGACGGCGGCTGGACCTGCGGATGCCCGCGCGGCTGCCGCGTCGCTCGTCAGCCGAGGCCTGGCCGACGGCATCCGCGTCGTCGGGGCTTCGGACAAGATCGTCGCCGCCAGCGGCAGGGTGCCGGCCCAGCCCGAGGACTGCGGGGGCGAGCCCTCGACCGGCGCCGCCGGTCCCTACCTGTCTGCCGTCGTCGCGTTCAGCACGCCACAGGGCAGGTCCGCCGGTTCGGCGGTCGCGACCTTCGATGCCAGCGGGAAGGTGCTGCGTCGCCTGCAGCAAGCCATCGGCGACGCGGACGTGGTCCTCGTCGGGAGCACCGGCCAGGTCGTTGCCGGGACCGGGACGTTCACGCCGCAGGTCATCCGGGACTCCTTCAGCGACCCGCCGGGTACCCGGCGCTTCGGGCTCGTCAGCTCGTACCTGCCGGCGTCGCCCAGCCAGGCGTACGGCGTGATCGTCCTCGAGCCCGCGGCGAAGGGCCCAGCTCTGCTGGTCGACGGCGGCGCGGTGGTGGCCATCGCCGTGCTGCTCGCCATCGCCATCGGTGTCGTGTCGGCGCGAGCCACCACCCAACCGCTCGAGGAGCTCGGGGACGCCGCCGCCCGCATTGCCAGCGGCGATCTGTCGACCGTCATCGAGGTCAGGTCCAAGGACGAGGTCGGCCGGCTCGCGGTGGCGTTCAACGCGATGACCGACGACCTGCGCGGCTACGTCGGCCAGCTCGAGGCGAGCCGCGACGAGCTGCAGTCCGGCTTGGCCCGGCTGGGCGACACCCTGTCGAGCACGCACGACCTCGACCGGATCCTCAACGTCGTGCTCGAGTCAGCGATGGCCTCGACCCGGGCCAGTGGCGGGATGGTCCTGCTGCTCACGACCAGCCGCGACGAGCTGGTGCTGGCCGCGTCGCGGGGCGTCGACGTCCCGCTGGACCTGCGTCTGAAGGTCGGCGACGGCGTGTCCGGCCGGGTGGCGTTGTCCGGGGACGCGGTGCGTGGACGGGTCGGGGACGAGGTAGGGGAGCTTCGCCCTGCACGGGGCGAGCCGGGAGCCACGTCGCTGATCGCCGTACCGCTGAAGTCGTCGGGGACCGTCATCGGGGTGCTGGACCTCTATGGGTCGGCGCTGCCGGGGGGGTTCGACGACAACGACCTGGCCACCATCCGCACGTTCGCGAGCCAGGCGACGGTCGCGGTGGACAACGTGCTGCTCCACGAGGAGGCGCAGCGACTGTCGATCACCGACGGGCTGACCGGGCTGTGGAACTACCGCTACTTCACGATGACGGTCGGCAAGGAGATCGAGCGCGCCGCCCGGTTCGGTCGGCCTCTGGCGCTGCTCATGCTCGACCTCGACCACTTCAAGGACGTCAACGACACCTTCGGCCACCAGCGCGGTGATGCGGTCCTGGTCGAGCTGGCGGGCCGGATCCGGGGGGAGGTCCGTGACGTCGACACCGTCGCCCGCTACGGGGGCGAGGAGATCGTGGTGGTGCTCCCGGAGACCGACAAGGCGGGCGCCGCCATGCTGGCCGAGCGGATCTGCGACGCCATCGCCCGCAAGCCGTTCGGCGAACCGGGTGCCCCGCCGGTGCACCTGACCGTCTCGGCCGGCGGCGCGGTCTTTCCCGTGCACGGGCTGGCCGCGAGCGTGCTGCTGGCCCGCGCCGACGAGGCGCTCTACACCGCCAAGCGCGCGGGACGTAACACCTGGCGCATCTCCAGCGGCGCGTCCGCCCCGCCCGCCTCCAGTGTGCAGCTACCCGACTGAGGCACTGGGTGATCGATGTGCGTGGCTCCGACTAGGGTTCGTGCTATGCCGATCCGCAAGGCCGTCATTCCCGCGGCTGGTCTGGGCACGCGTTTCCTCCCGGCCACCAAGGCCATCCCCAAGGAGATGCTGCCGGTCGTCGACACTCCTGCGATCCAGTACGTCGTCGAGGAGGCCGTCCGTGCCGGTCTGACCGACGTCCTGATGATCACCGGCCGCAACAAGCGGGCCCTCGAGGACCACTTCGACCGCGCCGTCGAGCTCGAGCACAACCTGCAGGTCAAGGGCGACACCGACAAGCTCGCTGCCGTGCACGCCGCGAGCGAGCTGGCTGAGGTGCACTACGTCCGGCAGGGCGACCCGAGGGGCCTCGGGCACGCGGTGCTCGCCGCCGCGGCGCACGTCGGGCAGGAGCCCTTCGCGGTGCTGCTCGGAGACGACCTCGTCGATGCCCGCGACCCGCTGCTGGAGCACATGATCGAGGTCCAGGAGTGCCAAGGTGGCAGTGTGGTCGCGCTCATGGAGGTGCCGCACGACCAGATCTCGCTGTACGGCTGCGCCGCCATCGAGGCCACTGGTGACGCAGGCGGGGACGTGGTGCGGATCACCGGGCTCGTCGAGAAGCCGCCGGTCGACGAGGCGCCGAGCAACCTGGCGATCATCGGCCGGTACATCCTGTCGCCCACCGTCTTCGAGGTGCTCCGCCGGACCCCCCCGGGTCGCGGCGGTGAGATCCAGCTGACCGATGCGCTGCAGGAGCTGATCTGCCTCGAACCCGTGCACGGCGTGGTGTTCCGAGGCCGCCGGTACGACACCGGCGACCGACTGGACTACCTCAAGACCGTCGTCCGACTGGCCGCGGAGCGTCCGGACATCGGGCCTCCGCTGCTGGACTGGCTGCGTGACTGGCTGTCGAAGCAGTGAGGTCCGTCGACGAGCACCTAGCCGATGTGCTGTCGGTGGTGAAGCCCCTGCACCCGCTCGAGGTCGGGCTGCTCGACGCGCACGGATGCATCCTGGCCGAGGATGTCGTGGCCGCTGCGCCGCTGCCCGGCTTCGACAACAGCTCCATGGACGGGTACGCCGTCCGCACCGCCGACCTGGCCCAGGTGCCGACCGTGCTGCCGGTCGTCGGTGACGTCGCCGCTGGGCCGGCATCACCGCTGCGGGTGCAGCCGGGGTTGTGCGTCCGGATCATGACTGGCGCGGTGATGCCGATCGGCGCCGACGCGGTGGTGCCCGTCGAGTGGACCGATGGTGGCATCGCGCAGGTCCGGATCGATCGCCGTCCGGACGTCGGCGCGTATGTGCGCCGCACCGGCGAGGAGGTGACCGCCGGCGAGGTCGTGCTCAAGACCGGCAGCCACCTCGGTTCCGCCCAGATCGGTCTGGCCGCCGCGGTCGGCCGGGCGCGCCTGTTCGTCCGCCCCCGCCCGCGGGTCGTGGTCGTGTCCACGGGCAGCGAGCTGGTCGAGGCGGGGACGCCGCTGCAGCCGGGCCAGCTCCCCGACAGCAACAGCCTCGCTCTCACCACCGCCTGCATCGAGGCCGGGGCGATCGCCTACCGGGTCGGCATCATCCCCGACGACGGCCGCAAGCTGCTCGACGCTCTGGAGGACCAACTGGTCCGCGCCGACCTGCTGGTCACGAGCGGCGGGGTCTCGGTGGGTGCGTACGACGTCGTCAAGGAGGTCTTGTCCCGGCTCGGGACGGTGGGCTTCCACAAGGTCGCGATGCAGCCCGGCATGCCGCAGGGCTTCGGCACCATTGGCCCCGACAGCACCCCGGTGTTCGCGCTCCCCGGTAACCCGGTCAGTGCCCTGGTTTCGTTCGAGACGTTCGTGCGCCCGGCTCTGCGCCGGATGCTCGGTGCAGACCAGATCGCACGGCCCATGCTGTCCGCCGAGACCTCCGTCGACCTGCAGTCCCCAGCCGGGAAGCGCTCCTATCTCCGGGTCTGGCTCGAGGTGCGGGACGGCAAGTACGTCGTGGCCCCTGTCTCCGGCCCCGGGTCGCACCTGGTGGTCGGGATGGCCCGCGCGAACGCCCTCGCGCTCGTCCCCGAGGCGGTCGAGCAGATCCCGGCCGGCAGTGCCGTGCAGGTCATGCTGCTGGAGCGCCGAGGGCAATGACGGGCTTCTCGCACGTCGACGAGTCCGGGGCGGCCCGGATGGTCGACGTGTCCGGGAAGGAGATCACGGTCCGGTCGGCGACGGCTGCAGGGCGGGTGGATCTCTCGCCCGAGTGCGTCGCGTTGCTGCGCGGTGAGGGCATGCCCAAGGGGGATGTGCTCGCGGTGGCCCGGGTCGCAGGCCTGATGGGCGCCAAGCGCACCCCCGACCTCGTGCCGCTGTGTCACCCGATCGCGCTGCATGGCGTGACCGTCGACCTCGAGGTCGACGACGCCGGTGTCGCGGTCAGTGCGACGGCGCGGACCGCCGACCGGACCGGGGTGGAGATGGAGGCGCTCACGGCGGTCACCGTCGCGTGTCTCACGGTCGTGGACATGACCAAGGCGGTCGATCCGCGGGGCACCATCACCGACATCAAGGTGCTGACGAAGACGGGTGGGAAGACCGGCCCATGGGAGCGGTAGACGGACTGCCGGCCGGGGCTCGCGCGCAGGTCGTCACGATCTCCGACCGGTCCCACGGCGGGCTCCGCCACGACGCCTCGGGGCCGCTGCTTGCCTCGCTGCTCGCGGAGCTCGGCTTCGTGGTCGCGCCCGTCGTGGTGGTCCCGGACGAGGCGCCGGAGATCGCGTCCGCGGTGCTGCAGGCCGCCACCGCGGCGGACCTGGTCGTCACGACGGGCGGCACGGGGCTCTCGCCCCGCGACGTCACCCCGGAGGCGGTCGCCCCGCTGCTGGACCGGCCGGTCCCGGGGATCGTCGAGGCCCTGCGCCAGTTCAACCGCGAGAAGGTGCCGACCACCATCTTGTCGAGGGCGGTGGCGGGCACGATCGGGCGCGCGCTGGTCGTCACCTTGCCCGGCTCGACCGGCGGGGTGCGCGACGGCGTCGCCGTACTCGCTCCTGTGGTGGGTCATGCGGTCGCGCAGCTCCGTGGCGAGGACCACTGAGGTGGGCGCGCCGGGGTGGCCCGTCACGGTCGTCGACGGGCGGGTCGGCATCCGGCCGCTGAGGCTGCGGGACGCCGTCGTCTGGAGCGACATGCGGATCCGGAACGAGGCCTGGCTCTCGCCGTGGGAAGGGCTTCGCCCGGCCTCGCCCCCGGTCGGCTGGGGGGAGCGGCACAGTCCCGCGGCCTTCACCGCGATGCTGCGGGTACTGCGGCGCGAGTCCAAGGACGGCCGCTGCCTGCCCTTCGCGGTGACGTACGACGGTGAGCTGGCGGGGCAGGTGACGGTCGCCAACGTCGTGCGCGGGGCCTTCCAGAGCGCCAGTGTCGGGTACTGGGTCGACGGCCGGCTGGCCGGACGCGGTGTGATGCCGACGGCCCTCGCGATGGTGGTCGACCACTGCTTCGCGCACGCCGAGCTGCACCGCATCGAGGCCAACATCCGGCCGGAGAACGAGCCGTCCCGACGGGTGGTCGCCAAGCTCGGGTTCCGGCAGGAGGGCCTGCACCCGCGGTTCCTCTACATCGACGGCGCGTGGCGCGACCACCTCTGCTTCGCGGTGACCGTCGAGGACGTACCCGAGGGGCTGCTGCGACGGTGGCGGTCCCGCGAGAACGCTTGATTTCCAAGGCGACACACCGACGAGCCTCCACCGTGCGCCGTCGTGACGTCACTACCGTCAGTAGCCATGGGCAGCGGTCTGATTCTCCTGGTGATCGTCGGTGCCTGGCTCGCCGTGCTGGTCCCGATGGCCCTGCGGAGCCACGACAGCGCCACTTCCCTGCGGTCCGCTGATCGGTTCGGGGACGCGATGCGGGTGCTGTCCCGACGCGGGACCCGCGAGGTGCTCGTTCCCCGCCGCGCCACCTCTTCACTGGTGGTGTCCGAGACCAAGTCGGCACGTCCTGCTCCGGCGGTGGCGGAGCCAGAGCCCGTCGACGAGCCGGACGTGGTCCACGCCCGCAAGACGGCCGCGGAGCGTCGGCTGCGCACCCTGCTGGTCCTGCTCGGCACCGCACTGGTGACTCTCGGGCTCGGGTTGTTCGGCGTGCCGGCGATGCTCGTGATGCACGCTGTGTGCGACCTGCTCCTCGTCATGTTCGTGGTGCACCTGCGCCGCCAGGCGATCCTGCGGGCCGAGCGCGAGGCTCGCCAGGCGCGCCGCGCGGCGGCAGCGCCCCGCACCGAGGCGGCCCCCGTCAAGCCGGCACGTCGCGCTCCCCGCATTGCTGGGATCCCCGACAAGATGCCGGCCCGCCCGGCCCCGCTCGCCGTGCCATTGCCCGCGCCCGCCGCGCGCTACGAGGACAAGCCGCTGCCCGCCACCGGCACGGACAGCAGCTGGAGCCCGGTGCCGGTCCCGCCACCGACGTACGTGGGCAAGGCGGTGGCTCCGAAGCGTGCGCCGCGGGTGCTCGACCTCACCAAGCCCGGGCAGTGGACCGCCACCCTCGAGGGCGAGGACGCCGGTCCCGACGTCCTCGACGACGGGCCGGAGCTGGACGACATCATCGAGCGCCGCCGGGCTGTCAACGGCTGGTAGCCTCGTGGCTCTCCGCACGATCCGCGGGGCTGTGGCGCAGTCCGGTAGCGCACCTCGTTCGCATCGAGGGGGTCAGGGGTTCGAATCCCCTCAGCTCCACTTATCCACAACTTGCGTTGACCTGGGCTTTTGGGACCTCGGACCGCTCATCGTTTGGCTCCTGGCATCACCGTGGCATCACACGTGATCTTGGAGACACGACATGGCAGCACTCGTCACCCGTCCGCGGCGGGACGGATCGACGGCGTTTAAGGTGCAGTGGCGGCTCGGTGGGCAGCGCGGCGGGCCTTGGCAGTCGGAGACCTTCGACGACAGGAAGCAGGCCCTGCGCTTCCAGTCACTGGTCGAGGCGCACGGGCACCGCTTGCCGCACAGCCTCCCTCCCAGCTGCACGGATCGCGTCGGCAGCTCGAGGCGGACATGGACGGGCGGGGTCACGGCAGCGACGGTCATGGGCAGGCGCCCCAAGAAGGTCCCCAAGTGCCCCAAGCCTCGCAGCTCGCGCCTGCCCGGGCTGACACGGGCGGCCTGGCGAGGTCTGGGGCGGTGGGGAGCGTGCACGCGACCCGGCAAACGAATCCGTCAACGCTGGGCGCCTACTCCCCGGGCGCACGAAAAGCGCACGACGACCGTTGGGGCCAGCGCCCCAAGAAGGTCCCCAAGTGCCCCAAGGCCGTCTGAGGTGCAGGGATGGACTCCGTCCACAGGCCCGTCCGCAGGCGCGTGCGGCGGTGCTACCGAGGAGGCATCGTCGGAGCGTGGACGGATGCGAGTGGCACGACGAGAACGGCTGGCACTACGAGGCCCCACGCCTCGACCCCTACGCCGACCGGCTCACCCTCGCCCTGCTCGAGGACCTATTCAACCTGCTCGTCGTACACGGCTACCAACCGCTCCGAGGCGTCGCCCTCGAGCAGATGTGCCGCACCATCGTGCACCTGCCCCACGGCAGCTGAACACGCTCTGCCCGGCAGCCGCCGACGACGCCGCACCACCGCCCCAAGCCGCGCCCTGTATCTGGATACCGGGGTGTGACCCTATGGTCGAGTGGTTGTCCGGGCAGCCGCGAGTGACCGGCGAGCAGGGTGGCAGCGAGGGAGCTCGGACCGTCCCTGCAGGTCGTGCGGCGGTTGACAGGGACGGCCGAGATCACGACGGTAATGGCCGCCCAAAGGTTACGCAGACGCCCGGCACGGCAAGCGCCCCGCGTCCGGGACGACGCGGGGCGCTTGTTTCGGAAATCTAGGTGACCGGGCCGGCGCTGGCGGCGCTCGGTCGCTACCCGCTCGCGCGAGACTCGGGTGAGTTGCCGCATGGAGAAGTCCAAGATCGCAGCGCACCGTCTCGTGCGTGGTCAGAAACCTAAAGACACGCTCCGCATGGATGTCACGGAACGGACCGACACGACCGACCCATCAACGCGGACAGGGAGATCAGCGGTCCGCCAGCAGGGAAATGTGGTTGTGCGGCCCCCGTATTCGGTCCATCTCCCGAGCCACGAGACGCCAGCCGGCTCGTCGCGACCCCCGCCGACTGCGGCATCAACGTCGGATCGGGCCATCCCTAAGTTGAGGCTCGCGCAGGAGCGCGCCGGCGGTCCCTTCGGCATCGGGCAAGGTCCGACACCGCAGCCGGTGCTTACGGCGCCGGACGAGTCTCAGCCCGAGCGCGGGAGCGGCGGGAAGCAGGACGGAGCGGCGGCGCGGAGTCGCTGCGCGATGGCCTCGGTCGCTGACACGTCGATCTCGGGGACCTCCCCGAAGTCAGTGCCGCCTTGAGGGAGCGTCCCGGCGATGTGGAAGTGGAAATGGCTAATCGCTTGACCCGCCGGGGCGCCATTGTTCTGCCAGACCGAAATGCCGGGACGGTGCTCCGCGAGATCGATGGCCCGAGCGCACTGGCGGAGCCACGCCATGACGGCTTCAGCTTCGGAGTCGTTGAGGTCGAGGATCGTCGGAGCGTGCCGGACCGGGATGACGAGAAGGTGCGAGAAGCCGCGCTGCGCCCGTGTGACGAGGACCGCCGCAAGGGCGTCGCGGGCGAGCACCGTGTATGGCCGGTCGCCGCTCAGGTACGCGCAGAAGGCGCACGCACCGTCGTGCGGCAGCTCGATGCTTGGGCTGGCGGTCACGACGGCCTGAGGTTATCGAGGAACGCCTGGATCTCGCGGCGGTCGAGCTCGTCGTACTTGTCCCGTGCGACGACGATCATCAGCTCGTCGCTGAACCTCTCCTCGCGCGACCGCAGCCAGAACGACATCACCTGGAGCCTGATCGCGTCCGCGGTGGACAGCGACTGCGACAGCCGTGACTGGCCGCCGCCGATCACCGCCATCGCGAGGGGGCCGCCATTGCCGTGGGCACAGGCAGTGGTCCAGACCGATCCGAGACTCTCCCAAACGCCGTCGACGGAGGCCCGTGCTTCGTTCCGGTCGTTCATTCCGGAGTAGGCGACGAGGAAGAACCGGCGCTCCGGCCCGCCAAGGGTCGCCACAGTGCCAAGCGGGTACCTCATGGTCTTCCCGGCCTTGGCTGCCGCGTGCGAGGTGCGGACGCCCTGCAGGGCTTCCGCAAGATCGCGGTCCAACCTGTCGACGTCGCCCCCGTAGAAGCGCCGCAGGAACTGCGCCTGGATGCTGTTTGCGGCGATGATGTCCGTGGCCGTGTCGAACGTGTCAGACATCCCGACCACGAGATGCGCCTGCGCGTCGAAGAGGTCGCCCGCGACGACCCTGATCTTGACGGCGGGGCTGTCGTACGTCCGCTCGACCGGTTGCGGCCTATTGCTGATCAGCCCGTAGGCCAGGCCCGCGAGCAAGACTGTGACCGCGGCCGGCGTCCCGACCTTCGGGAGGGTGTCCGGGAAGAGCACGTCCCATAGCCCCCCGGCCATCGCCAGTAGGCCGATGCACGCGAGCGCGCTATTGGCGAAGGATCGCCAGAATCGGCGGCCGGCAAAGTCGGAGAGACGGACTTCGGTCACAGTCGCCCAAGTCGCTCGTAAACGTCGTCCTCGTAGTAGTGGGGCCCGCTCTTCGCGGAGCCGGCGAACTGCGGCGCGTACTTGTCGAGCGCGTGCATGATGATCTTCGGTTGGAAGGACACAGAGAGGGTGTAGTAGTCCGCGTCGAGCAGCGGCTGCGGGATGAACGCCCTCGTGATCGCGCGGTTGCGCGGCCCGAGATTCGCGATGACGATCGGCAGGTCGAGGGACAGCATCGTCTTCACCTCGTAGCCGAGGAATGTGTCGACGTCCCCGCCCTTGCGCCGGGTGTGCGCGCTGCCCAGCAGGACGAACTGCTTCGCGTTGCTCATTCGCTTGCGCAGGTTCGCGCGGATGGTCTCGTCGTTGCTGGAGTCGCGCGAGACATTGAGGTCGTGGGCGTCGTAGAAACCGAAGTCGATGTTGTCGTTGTCTCGCCAGGCCTCCATCATCCGGTACTGGCTGATGTCCTCGCTCGCGAACGCGACGTAGGTCTTGTTGCGGTAGCTCATGGGCAGGCTCGCTTCCTCGACGCCGCTCGTTGTTCGGCATCAGGGACGGTAGCGGCCAGTACGGACAGTTCGGGCGCTACGGACGGACCGTCCGGACTCGCCGGCGGCGCGGCGTGCCAGTGAATGTAAACGTCCCTCTAGTCGACGCAGGCGCGCTGCGGCAGGGTCATGGGCACAGCCGGAGTGACCCGCTTCCGCGGACAGCGTGGTATCCGGGAATACAGCGTGGTGTCCGGGAATGCGGGGTCACACTCCAGCTGTTACCGAAGCCGGCTCTGGAAGGCGCTCTGCCTCGAAAGCAGCATCAAGCACCGGCGCACCAGGCCCTACCGGCCACAGACCAACGGCAAGGTCGAACGGTTCCACCGGACCCTCACCATCGAGTGGGCTTATGTCCGGCGCTACCCGTCAGAGGCCGCCCGCGTCCGTGCCTTGCGAAAGTGGCT
Organism: Frankiales bacterium; assembly: GCA_025966135.1. Classification (GTDB taxonomy): domain Bacteria; phylum Actinomycetota; class Actinomycetes; order Mycobacteriales; family SCTD01; genus RYN-111. The sequence goes on along the minus strand of JAOPVP010000035.1, from coordinate 168,553 downwards.
GCACCTCTACAACCATCACCGCACCCACACCGCACTGGGCGGTCTCCCGCCAGCCAGCCGCGTCACCAACCTGTCAGGGCAGTACAGCTAGGTCTCCTCACGGCTTGCTTCGGCTAGGACGGTGGTGACGAGTTGTCAGGCGAAAATTGCGCTCAACGCGTGCTTCCGCCAGCGGTGTGTTCTTCCGGTCGGCGCCCCACGCGTTCGCCGTCGACAAGTCTCGCTGTCAGGTCAGGAAGTCCATCCCGGGCAGAAGGTCTACGGCGGCACCGGCCGGGTCGTCGGCACCTCTGAGAGCCAGTTCTTCTCGTAACGCCTCGAGGAGGTAGCCGGTCCACGGGGCCTCCCCGTCGGGTCGCTGCTGCGCGACGCGGCGCGGGAAGGCTACGGGCGCTGGTCGTGACTCCTGCCGGCATGCCAGCAGGGCAAGCAGGACGATCCGCATGTGACGTTGGGTCGCCAGTCCAGGTGTCGCCGCGGCGACGGCACCACCGATCGCGGCGAGGGTCACATGCTCGAGTGCATCCCTCGAGTCGAGCCGAGCCGCCCGTGCAATGTCGAACCAGACGTCCTCCCAGTCTGGCAGGCTGTTCCACCAGTCGACGCGGATCAGTGCCGCCGTGACGGGGGCCGAGGTCCATCCGGCGGTCGAGCCGAGGGCGGCGATGTCGGAGGCGCCCAGCGCCAGGTCGACGACGCGGTTGAGGGCCAGATCGCGCCGCACGACCGCCATTTCGAAGGCCACCCCTCGCTCGGCGAGTGCGTCGAGCAGTTCGAGGGTGCTGAATGATGACAGTCCGCGGCCGCGGGCTCTTTGGCGCAGGGCGCTGTCGTCGCACCAGAGTGCCGACGCCGATTCGCGCGCCAGAAGGAGTGCTTCTTCGGCTGGGTTGATCCTTCCGGCGTCGGCGCCGGCGAGACGTGTAGCCATGGAGGCCGCCAGCTTCGACATCCTGGTCACGATGGTTTCCCAGTAGAGCGCTTCGGTGACGGGCAGCTGGATGCGGCGGACTCCTGATGGCCCGGTGGTCACGGCGGTGCCGCCGAGTCGTTCGAATCGCAGTCCGTCCGACGTCATCGCGATGTCGCGCACGGAGCGGGAGGCCAGTGTCGGTTCGAGGTGGCTGGTGACGGCCTCGGCGAGCGTGTCGCCGAGCAGCGCGAGCAGGTAGACGGAGGACAGGTCGAGCACGCAGCTGCCGCGTTCGAGCGCCTCCGAGGCCGAGTTCTTCCCGGCGTCGCGAATGGCTGGGGCGAGGTCCTGACTGACGAAGACGTCCCCGGGACGCCGGACGAGCATCGCGGTGTACGGGAATCGGGCGCCGTCGGCGACGTCGGCCCATGGTCGGCGTCCGGCCAGCGCTTCGGGCAGCAGCCGGACGAACAGGTCGGGACTCGGCGGCTGCCGGAGTGCGTCGTCGAGTTCGTCTGGCGTGATCAGGTCGTGCTCGTTCGTCTCCTCGAGGAGCAGCTCGATCGCGGAGGTCACGTCGTCGGGCAGCGGCGCGTCTCGGGGCGCGTCGAGTTCAGATTTGAGGCGGGAGACGATGATGCGCCGAAGCTCCTGGTCGGTCCTGCCTCGTGCCAGGGCGACCATCGTCGTCAGCTGCCAGGGGGTGGGCACCGCCCCCAGGATCAGCTGCATCCAGAGCCGAACTTCTTGGTCCGTCGTCGGCAGGGGGTTGTGACGCTTCAGCAGCCTGCTGGCTTCGGAGTACCTGCCGAGCACCTCGAGGAGCGCGGCGGAGGCGAAGACGAGCTCGTCGTTAGGCCCGAGCTCGATCGCGGCTCGGGAGACGTCGACAGCCCCCTCGGGGGCGTGCTGCCGCATTCGGTGTCGGATGACCCATAGCGCCATGTCCTGCCGTAGCCCGACGGCGAGCGCGTCGTTTCCCACCTGCCGAGTCAGATGTTCCAAGGCCTCTTCGTCGCGTCCTTCGGAGGTGAGGATCTCGGCGAGGAGCGCGCTTAGACCGGGGTCGTTCCAGCGGGCCAGCTGGTCCCGGCACACTTGGATGGCGCTATCAGGGTCTTCGTGCTCTCGCACGAGCCGTGCCAGTTCGAAACCTGCCCGGGCGGTCTTGTCGGCCAGTCGCGTCAGCGTACGTGTGGCCTTGAGTCGGTCTCCTGTGACGTACTCGTGGGTCGCGCCGAGGATGTCCAGTTCGAGGGCCGGAAGGATCTTGCGGTCGACGAGGTCCTGGATCTGGTCTGGCCACTGCCCCAGCCAGACGAGGTGATGGCAGCACCGGGCCTTCATGGTGTCGCTGTCGGCGGTCGTGACCAGGTCCGCCCAGAGCGCCGTCTCGTCGGCTCGCGACAGCGTCCCGGCGCCGGACTCCCGAAGCGCTTGCAGTTCTTCGTGTGCTGGTCCGTCGGGCAGGTTCTCGAGGAACGCTGCGAGGTCGTCGTGTCGGCCGCGGGCGACGGCCGCGACGGCGCCGCGTCGTGCCACGCCTGGCGTGGCCGCTTCTGCATCGGTGGCGGTTCCTCCGGCGCTGATCGGCAGGGCGAGCCGGACGGCTTCGTCGAAGTCGGGGACGACGGTCAGGATGTCGAGGACGAGTTCGAGCGGCAGGTGGCTGGGGCCGCCGAACCTGCGGACCTCGGTGAGTGCCTCGTGTGCTGCCACGAGTGCAGCTCGCGTGTCGGCGCGCAGCCCGCCGCCGTCGTTCTGTGCGCGACGCAGGAGAGTTGCGGCGAGCATCATCCGGGGCTGATGACTCGATGTCGTGGTCGTCTCGGCGCCCCGCTGGCGCTGCCGGACGGCTTCGTCGAGTTCGCCTCGCCGCAGCGCCATCTCGGCCAGGAAGTTCCTGACGTTCGAATCCTGGTCGAGTTTTTCTTCTGTGGCGGCGGCGACGCTCGCGGGGGTGGCTACGACGTCTGCGCTGTCGCGTGGGAGTGTCGTCAGGGCTGTCACGACGTCTGTGAACCGTCCGCCGCCGGCGGTGGCGCTCCTGACGCAGAGGTTTCGGGCTCGGTCCACGTCGTCGGCTGCGTAGGCGGTCAGTGCCGCGTAGGCCCAGGCTCTTGCGCTGCCGGACGTGTCGTCTTCTGCGGCGTGTTCGAATGCGCTCGAGGCGACGCTCGGCAGTTCGTGCGCGAGTGCGTAGGCGGCTGTGGCCATCCAGAGCTCGTAACGTGCCGGACTGTCGACGATCCAGGTCGGCTGTGCGCGCACCAGGCTCGTGGCGGCAGACTCGGGGTTGCGTCGTCCGTCGCCGAGGTGCTCGGCCACCCGCGCCGTACGCATCGGGTCCTTCTCGAAGGCTTTGCGGAGCCACAGGTTCGTGTCGGCCGGCAGCGCCTCGTAGCGTGTCTTGATCTTGAGCTCGACATTCTCGTCGTGTCTGCCGGCGATCTCGAGCAGCGCGGCTCGGGAGTGATCGTCGAACTGGTTCTCGAAGCTGACGCGCATCGAGAAGCCGGTGTCGCTCTCGACGATCTTGTCTAGCGTCAGTTCTTCCCAGTACGCGTCTCCGTCGGAGTCGACGAGAACGATGAGCACGGGCAGGCTGTGGCTGAGCCAGTAGCGAAGGTGTGCCGTGTCGGAGCGGAACAGCCAGCTGCCGTCGTCGCCTTGTTCTCTGAACCACGAGTCGCCGGCCTTGATCTGCAGGGCGACGAGGCGGCCCGTTGCGAACCGGTCGTCTCCGACGACGGTTTCGAGGTGTCCGTCGATGCCCATGTCGGTCTCGGTCTGGTCGCGGAAGATCCACTTGAGTTCGCGTAGTACGGCGCGTTTGGTCTCGACCATGCCCAGATCGCCTGTGGCCAGCGATTTCGGGTAGCGCATGCCGGGGGCCTTGCGGTCCTTCTTGCCTCGCTGCGTTCCGGTGGCCTTCGTCTTCCCTGTCCCGCTAGGCGTCGTGCCTGCGGCCTTCTCGACGATCTTTCTGGCGGTCTTCTTGGCAGGCCCTTTCAGGGTCTTGCTCGCAGGCTTCTTCGCGGATGCGTCCGGGTCGGCTCTTGTGCCTGCCATTGTCGGCGTCTTCCCGGCTGTCTGCCCAGCTGGTGTCGTCCTTCCCCGGAACGCCCTTGTCGGTTCCGCTTCTGCGCCGGTCTTCGTCTTCTGTGGCTTGCTGCGCTTCGTGCTGCGGTCGGTCTTGCCGATCACTGCCTCGCTGCTCGTGGCTACCTCGGCGGCTTTGCGACGCTTGTTGCCGCTCGCTGCGCCATCGCTGTACCGGGCGTTCTCGTCGTCAGGCACCGCGGCTCAGGTCCCGCAGAAGCGTCGGTAGTACGGCCCCGAACTCTGCAGCATGTCGCCTGTTCAGCCGTAGCGTCAGCCTTGTGTCGACCTGTGCGTACACGAGCTCCAACCGCTGACCTGTCGGCACCGGCGTCAGGTCGTCGCTCCATGCCTCGTCGCTGCCGGTCTCTGTCACGAGTGACACGGACTCGAGCAGCCGGCGGGACCAGGCTTCGGCGGTGACTGTCGCATCCGCACCAGCGGGGGTTGCCTTGGTTCCTTCGAGCACGACGCAGACGACCAACTCCTCGGTGAGGATCAGCACGGCGCCGCTGAGGACGTCTGTCGCGCCGTCTCGACCCTTTGCCACGTCGGAGTCGAGGTACCGGATGTCGTCGACGTCGACGAGCACGGCGATCCGCCGCACTACGTGTGCGGGCACGTACGCCACGCCTGCCGCGCTGGCCAGGCACCTGGCCAGCTGCTCGACGTTCTCCTTGTACTCCGTCACGGTGACACCTTCGCTGAGCCGATGCCGATCTTGCCGGGCCTCTCTCATCCTCTGTCACGCCGGGCTGTCCGGGTCGCTTAGACGGTGAAGGTATGTCAGCAAATTGGTCCGGAGTGGCCGGCTTGCCTTGCTGTGCCCTCCGCGTCCGGAACTCGAGACCGTTCTCGCCTTGCCTCGCGGTGATGCCCGCTGGCATCACCAACCCCAACGTAACGGGGCTGAGTGAGGCCGAGTGGCTCTCAGTCACGCTCAGGATGGCGGTACGGTGTGTCGGAGAGCCTGCGAGCGAGTGGTTCGAATCCCCTCAGCTCCACCAAACGCGTGGCCTTCAGCCGCCCAGTCGTAACGTCGGGAACTGGCTGTTGGCGATCACCCTGGCGACGCTCTTGAGCGACCAGCGAACGTCTCGAGTGGTGCGTCGCCCGGCGTTGTTGAGCGCGGCCGAGATGGTATGCAGACTGGCGCCTTGGGCCTGCATCTGCAGGATGGTGGCGACATCTTCGTGAGCTTCTTGCGGCCCTCGCGCGGGGTTGCCGCCGATGCGGGGCTCGTGGGTGTGCTCGGCCATCCAACTCAGCATCATCGTCAACGGCTGAGGCCGGCTGAACAGGTACCCCTGGGCGTACTCGCAGTCCATGCTCTTGAGCAGTGACAGCTGGTCGATGCTCTCGACACCTTCTGCGACACAGCTGATCCCCAGCGTCCGTGCCAGGGAGATGGTGGACGCGACGATCGCCGAGTCGTCCTCGTTCGTGCCGAGCCCGGCCACGAAGCTCCGGTCGATCTTGAGCTTGTCGACCGGGAAGTGTTTGAGGTACAGAAGGGAGGAGTACCCAGTCCCGAAGTCGTCGAGTGCGAGGCCGACTCCGAGCTCCTTGAGCTGTTGCATCGTGCGGACTGCCAGGGGCAGGTCGGTCATGACGGCTGTCTCGGTCACCTCGAGCTCCAGCGCAGCCGGAGCACAGCCGCTGTCCTCCAAGGCATGCCGGACCTGCTCCACCAGGGACGGGTCGGTGAGCTGCTCGGCGGAGAGGTTCACCGCGACCTTCTCCGAGCCTGAGCCGGACCGTGCGATCGAAGCTGCGGTGCGGCAGGCCTCCTTCAGCACCCAGGCGCCCAGCGGCGCGATCAACCCGGTGCGCTCGGCCATCTCGATGAACTGGCCCGGCTGCAGCAGTCCCTCACGGGGGTGGTCCCAGCGGACGAGTGCCTCCAGCACGGCGACACGGTTGCTCTGGAGGTGCACGATCGGCTGGTAGTGCAGCAGCAGCTGCTCGTCCCGTAGGGCAGCGCGCAGGTCCTGGGGCAGGCTCATACCGCCGCCTGCCGTCCGGGCCATCTGCGGCTTGTACCACTCGAGCCGGTCCCGGCCGGCCTGCTTGGCGCGCTGGAGGGCCAACCGCGCGGCGGCCGGCAGGTCCCGCGTCGGGGACAGGCTGTCGGTCACAAGACCAGCGCTCATTCCGACGTGTACGACGGGATCCTCGAGGTCGTCGAGGGTCAGCGGATCACGGGTCCCCGTCAGGAGCTCGCCGACCATCCGCTCGAGCTCCACGCCGGCATCGGGACCGTCGAGCACGACGATGAACTCGTCGGCGTGCCAGCGACCCACCGTGGCCTGGACGCAGTGCTGCTCGATCCGGGCGCCCAACGCGCGCAGCACCTTGTCGGCCACGGCTGTGCCGTAGGTCTCGTTGATCAGCGAGAACGCATCCACATTGAGTACGGCCAAGCCGCGCATCTGACCTGTCGGGACAGGTTCGGACAATCGGCGCCGCAGGCCACGAGAGCCCAGCAGGCCAGTCACGTCGTCGCCCTCGAGGAACCCGAGTAGGGGCTGCGGCATCGCGCGCCCGACTGCATCGCCCCCCGGCTCTTGGGCCGCGATCTCCGCACGGGTGTCGCTCAGCCACTCGGTGGCGTCCTGGGCAATGGCGATGCCACCGCTGACGGTGCCGTCCGCCCCGGGATACGGACGGTAGTGCAGCTCCCAGAACCGACCGCCGTACTCGGCCATCAGATCGACGGGCTTGCCGCCCAGACAGGTGCGGAGCGCGTCCCGGATCGGGAGGCTGTCGCCGTACAGGGTGAGGATGTTCTGCCCGACGGTTGCCTCGGGGTCGACCCCCAGGTTGCGATAGCCGGACCCGGCGGCGTAGGTCACCAAGCCGGTGGCGTCAAAGGTCATCAGGCAGATCGGAGAGACGGAGAGCACCTGGGCCAGTCGGTCGTTGAGCTGGTGCTCACCGGTGATGTCGAAGGCCGACAGGAACCCGCCATCGACGAGCGGAGCCACGTGGACCTGCCAGAGCCGCTCGTCGAGCAGCAACCTGACATCGGTGCTGTGCCCGGCGAGCGCGCCGCGCACGGCCTCATGAAGGGCGGTGCCGGCCGGTGTGGCGTCCAGGAGGCGCATGCCTTGCGCGAGCGACGGGAGGGCACCCGCTCGCTGGCGGCCGCCACCCACGGCATCCGTCACCACGGCGTCGCCGTCGAAGGTGACCACCACGACCGGCATGGCGCCGAGCAGCTGACTGAGCCCGATGTCCTTCTGCTGACGCTCGGACCGGGCTCGGTAGGTCGCGACCGCCCCGACGTACTCCTCGTGGTCGAGCAGCGCGGCCGGGTGGCTTTGCACCAGCAGCCGACTGCCCTCCCGGGTCAGTCGCAGGGTCTCGTACGGCGGAACCCATTCGCCCGAGCTCAGCTCCCCCATCACCACGGAGACCTGCGACTGGCACTCCGGCGGGACCAGTACACCCACGTCGGCACCCAGCAGCTCCGCGCGTGTCCACCCGAACATTCGCTCGGCAGCCACGTTCCACTCGATGATCTGACCGGCGCGGTTCACCGCGATCACCGCGTCGGGTGAGTACATGAAGATCGTCTCGTGGGCTTGCTGCCGTGTCGCGGGATCGAGTGTGCTGGGGTTCGCCACGATCTGGGCCTTCCCGGTTTAGAGGCCTAAACACCAGTGCAGTCGGTTCCGGACGGTAGGCGGTAGTTCAGGACGCGGTCAGCAGCGACCTGCGCGATCCGTCCGCGGGAGAGCGCGCAGTGCTCGGCCACCTCCGCGTAGCTCTGCCCGCTGGGTCAGATCCAGGAGCGGAACCACATCCGGGCGTACCAGGACGAGTACGGGATCGTGACGCCCGCCAGGATCGGGTAGAGGTAGGCGAAGTTGATGACCACCAGCGAGGTGTAGACGCCCACGCCCGCTGACGCGATGCTGCGGCGCACTGTCCCGGACTGCCCGAGCAGCCAGCCCGCGATCAGGGCGATCCCGAGGCACAGGAACGGCACTGACGGCAGCGCGTAGAACAAGAACATTGTGCGGCTCTTGAGGTCGCTGGGGATCCACGCGAGCACCGAGACGGCCATCATCAGCAGCAGCGAGGCGGCCCGCCAGTCACGTTTGCTGACCCACCGCGCGGCCAGGCCGATGGCGGTCGGGATCATCATCCACCAGATCGCCCACGTACCGATCGCGAGCACTTCGCGGGAGCAGGACGCGACCTTGCACCCGTAGGTCCCCGCGGTGATGCCCGGCGGGTAGTAGTAGCTCACCGGGCGCCCGAGGAACGGCCACGACAGCGGGTGCGACTGGTACGGGTGCTTGGCGGCCAGGTGGTTGTGGAAGTTGTACATCTCCCAGTGGTAGTGCCACCAGGAGCGCACGACGTCAGGGATGAACGCGTAGTCCGTGCTGCGGCCGTGCGCCCAGCTCCGGTCCCAGCCCTCGGTGCTGAGGAACCAGCCCGTCCACGACACCACGTAGACCGCGATCGGCAGGAGCACCAGCACGGCCAGATAAGGCAGCGTCGTACGGCGGAGGGTGACCCGCCACGGTGCAGCGATCCCGGTCGTGCGGCGGGCGCCGACCTCCCAGAACAGCGCGAGCACGAGCAGCACGACGATCGGGAACAGCGCGCTCCACTTGGTCGCCACGGCTGCGCCGAGGCACAGGCCCGCCACGAGCCGCCACGGACGCCGGCCCAGCCGTGCGTCCGCGTCCGGTTCGCCCAGGCTCGCCAGCCGTTCGCGGATCTGGTCCCGGTCGACGACCAGCGCGCCGAAGGCCGCCACGATCCAGAAGCACAGGAAGACGTCGACCATCGCGACCCGGCTCTGCACGAAGTGCAGCCCGTCCAGCGCGAGCAGCAACCCGGCGAGTCCACCGAGCAGCGAGGAGCCGGTCATCCGACGGCCGATCCGCGCGACCAGGAGCACCGTCAGGGTGCCGAACACCGCCGCCGAGAAGCGCCAGCCGTAGGTGTTGAACCCGAACAGCCACTCACCTACGCCGATGAGCCACTTCCCCAGGGGTGGGTGCACCACGAACGACCCGTCGCTCTGCGGGGTGCAGAACGCCTTGCCGGCCACGCTGGCGTGCTCGACGCCGTACCTGATGAGGTTCTTGGCGTCGCAGGCGTAGTAGACCTCGTCGAAGATGTCGCCGGGTCCCTGCACGAGGCCCTTGTCTGTGAGGGTCGACGCGGGCTGGTCGAGCCGGATGAAGCGCAGCAGACCGGCGATGACGGTGACGAGGAGGGTGACGCCCCAGCCACCGCTGCCGGAGACGAGCGGGAGCAGCCGGTCGCGCCAGGCGGGGCGTTCCGGGTCGAGCGCATGCGGGGCCGGCCTGTCCAGGGTCGCGGTCATCCCAGGAGCCTACGTAACAATTCCCAGCGTGCCCCTCCTCCTCGCCGGTGTCCCGATCGGTCAGCCCGGCGATGCCAGCCCTCGGCTGCGTGAGGCGCTCGCGACCGCGGAGGTGATCGCCGCCGAGGACACCCGCCGCCTCAAGCGCCTCTGCAGCGACCTCGGCGTCGTGCCCGGCGGCAGGGTCGTCAGCTACTTCGAGGCCAACGAGGCCGAGCGCACCCCTCGGCTCATGGCCTCGCTGCGGGCCGGCGAGAGCGTCCTGCTCGTCACCGACGCTGGGATGCCCAGTGTCTCGGACCCCGGCTTCCGGCTGGTCGCCGCGGCGGCGGCGGAGGACCTCCCGGTCAGCTGCCTACCGGGGCCGTCGGCCGTCACGACCGCGCTGGCCGTCAGTGGCTTGCCGTCCGACCGGTTCTGCTTTGAGGGGTTCTTGCCCCGAAAGGGAGGCGAGCGCCGGGCTCGCCTGGACAGCCTGGCGGCCGAGCGTCGTACCGCGGTCTTCTTCGAGGCCCCGCACCGCCTCGGGGAGTGCCTGGTCGACATGGCTGCGGTCCTGGGGGCCGACCGCCGGGCAGTCGTGTGCCGCGAGCTCACCAAGACCCACGAGGAGGTACGCCGGGGGACGCTGGCGGAGCTGGCTGAGCGGTTCTCGGGGGAGGTCCGCGGCGAGGTGACGGTGGTGGTCGAGGGCGCCCCCGAGCGGGTCAACGCCAGCACCCCGGAGGAACTGGCGCGACTGGTGACGGTGCGCGAGGGGACCGGTGAGCCGCGCAAGGAGGCGATCGCTGGGGTGGCCCGGGAGCTCGGGGTGCCGCGACGGGACGTCTACGATGCCGTCCTCGCCGCCAAAGTTCCTCGCCCGCCTCACTAGGCTCAGCGTCATGCCCCGCAACATCCTGACCGCGGTCGCCTGGCCCTACGCCAACGGCCCTCGCCACATCGGGCACGTCGCCGGCTTCGGCGTGCCGTCCGACATCTTCAGCCGGTACCAGCGGATGGCAGGCAGCAACGTCCTCATGGTCAGCGGGACGGACGAACACGGGACGCCGATCCAGGTGCAGGCCGACCGCGAGGGTGTCAGCGCGCGCGAGCTGGCTGACCGCTACAACCGGGTCATCGCCGAGGACCTGCAGGGACTCGGGCTCACGTACGACCTGTTCACCCGCACCACGACCCGCAACCACTACGCCGTGGTGCAGGAGCTGTTTCGCGCGCTGCACCAGAACGGCTACGTCACCGAGCGCTCACAGCTGTCCGCCATCGACGCGGCGACCGGCCGCGGCCTGCCCGACCGCTACGTCGAGGGCACCTGCCCGATCTGCGGGTACGACGGTGCGCGCGGGGACCAGTGCGACAACTGCGGCAACCAGCTCGACCCGAAGGACCTCATCAACCCGCGGTCGAAGATCGACGGCAAGCCCCCGAAGTTCGTCGAGTCGGCGCAGTTCTTCCTGGAGCTGCCGGCCTTCGCCGAGGCGCTGGGGTCCTGGCTGCAGACCCGGGAGGGCTGGCGACCCAACGTCTTGAAGTTCAGCACCAACCTGCTCGACGACCTGCGCCCGCGGGCGATCTCGCGCGACCTCGACTGGGGCGTGCCGATCCCGCTGCCGGGTTGGAGCGACCGCGAGGACAAGCGCCTCTACGTCTGGTTCGACGCCGTCATCGGCTACCTGTCGGCCTCCGTCGAGTGGGCCCGCCGGACCGGGAACCCGGACGCCTGGCGCGGCTTCTGGCAGGGCGGGGAGGGCGACTCCTACTACTTCATGGGCAAGGACAACGTCGTCTTCCACTCGGTCATCTGGCCGGCGATCCTGCTCGGCGCCTCCGGCCAGCCGGCCGGGTCGCCAGGGGCCTACGGCGTCTTGGACCTGCCGTCGGAGGTGGTGTCGTCGGAGTACCTCACGATGGAGGGCAAGAAGTTCAGCTCGAGCCGCTCGGTCGTCATCTACGTCCGCGACGTCCTCGAGCGCTATGGCGCGGACGCCCTGCGCTACTACCTGGCGGCTGCCGGGCCGGAGTCGAGCGACACCGACTTCACCTGGGAGCAGTTCGTCACCCGCAACAACACCGAGCTGGTCGCGGGCTGGGGCAACCTCGTCAACCGCACCCTGTCGCTGGTGGCCAAGAACGTCGGCTCCATCCCGGCGGCGGGCGAGCTCACGGGGGCGGATGTGGCTGCCCTGCAGGCTTCGCGCGCCGCCTTCGCGCCGATCGGGGACCTGCTCGGCCGCAACTCCCAGAAGGCGGCGCTCCACGAGGCGATGAAGGTGGTCAGCGAGGCCAACAAGTACCTGTCCGACCAGGCCCCATGGAAGCTCAAGGACGACCCGGCGCGCCGCGAGTCGGTGCTGCACGTGGCTCTGCAGCTCATCGACGACGCGAAGACGCTGCTCACCCCGTTCCTGCCTGCCAGCTCGCAGGCCGTCTACGCGATGCTCGGTGGGCAGGGGGAGTGGTCGGGTCAGCCGGAGCTGCGGGAGGTCGAGGACCTCGACGGCGGACCGTCGTACCCGGTGTTGATGGGCGACTACAAGACCGCGGCGGTCTGGGACTCCCGGCCCATCACGGCCGGGATCGAGATCGCACCGCCGACGCCGCTGTTCGCCAAGCTCGACCCCTCGGTGGTGGACGAGGAGCTGGCCCGGCTGGACCCGGGTGAGTAACGCGGAGAAGCCGCCGGCTCCCGAGCCGCTGCCGGTGCCGGTGGCGGACAGCCACTGCCACCTGGACATCATGGGTGGCGACGTCGCCGGGCAGCTCGCGGCGGCCCGCGCTGTCGGCATCGACACCGTCGTGCAGGTCGGTATCGACGTCCCGTCCTCGCAGCTGTCCGCGGCGCTCGCCGCCGAGCACGCCGCCGTGTGGGCGGCTGTCGCGCTGCACCCGAACGAGGCTGGACGCGGCGCGGCGACCGACGAGGCCTTGGCCGAGATCGCCTTGCTGGCAAGGCTTCCTGCCGTGAAAGCGATCGGGGAGACGGGGCTTGACCACTTCCGCACCGGGCCTGACGGGCACCGGTTGCAGGAGGAGTCGTTCCGGGCGCACATCCAGATCGCGAAGGACAGCGGCAAGGCGCTGGTGATCCATGACCGCGACGCTCACGCGGACGTGCTGCGGGTGCTGGTGGAAGAGGGCGCGCCTGCGACGGTGGTGTTCCACTGCTACTCCGGGGACGCGGCGATGGCTCGCACCTGTGCCGACGCCGGCTACTACCTGTCCTTTGCCGGGCCGGTGACGTTCAAGCCCAACGACCAGCTGCGCGCGGCGGCCGCGATGTGCCCTGCCGACAGGCTCCTGGTCGAGACCGATGCGCCGTTCCTCACGCCGATGCCCTTCCGCGGCCGTCCCAACGCCCCGTATCTCGTGCCGCTGACGGTCCGCGCCCTCGCCGCGGTCCGGGATCAGGACCTCGACGAGCTCTGCGGCGCCATCGCGGCCAACACCCGCCGCGCCTTCGCCCTCTGATGCGCGCCGCCCGCTTGCGGCTGCCGATGTGGCACGCGTCGGCCGCGTGGTCGAGCAGACGCAAGGGATCGCGGCGCGGACAGTTTGAACGGACGTTTACCCGTTTCGGTTCCAGGGATCACCGGTTTCGGAGCACATGAGAGCGGGGTCACACAGAAAGTTCGTCGTACCCCTCTGACCTGCGGTTTTCCTCCACCCGAGCCCCCCGCGGGGGCGGGATTTATCCACAAGGCCCCACCTGGGTATTTGGCGTGTCGGTCAGGGCCCCGTTACGTTCCTGAGACATCGCCGGGGTCGGGGAAGTCCACGGCGGTGCAGCGGGGGCCGGTCTTGTGACCGGCTCTTCGTCTGTGCCGCCCGCCCGTGCCCGGGAAGTTCGAGGTTCGGAGTTCTGTGAGCGTCAGCTCCCTCGCAAGGCGTCCCGTGGCCCTTGGTGTCACCTTCCTGGCCATCTCCGGAGGCAACGCTGCTTACGCGGCGAACGCTAAAATGGTGACGGTTTCGGTCGATGGGCACATCCAGCAGGTGCGAAGCCACAGTGCGACCGTCGGTGATGTGCTCGGGGTGGCGCACCTGTCCGTCGGGTCGCACGACCTGCTGGCACCAGCGAAGAGCTCCCCGATCAAGGACGGCGGCACGGTCGTGCTGCGCAGGGGACGTCAGATGGCGCTCACGGTCGACGGACGGCAGCGCACCGTCTGGGTGACCGCCACCTCGGTCCAGGAGGCTCTGGGCCAGATCGGGCTACGCGCCACCGGCGCCGTCCTGTCGGCGGACCGCTCGCGCGGCATCCCCCTCAAGGGTTTCTCTCTCGATGTCCGGACGCGTAAGGACATCCAGGTGCTGGACGCCGGCACGGTCCGCCGGGTGGCGACCAACGCGGTCGTCGTCAGGGAGGCCCTGATGCAGATGCACGTGAAGCTCCGGCCGCATGACAAGCTCTCGCTCGCCAGGACCGCCCGCGTCAAGGACGGCATGGTCATCCGCATCACCCGCCTCGACGGTCGCCGGGTCGGTGAGGACTTCGCGATCCCGTTCGGGGTGGAGCGTCGTGCGGACAGCTCGATGTATCGAGGCCAGAGCAAGGTCGTTCGCTTCGGTCGCGTCGGCGTCCTGCACCGCAAGTACCTGCTCAACTTCGTCAACGGCAAGCTCACCCAACGCCTCATGACGAGCGAGGTCCGCACGGCGGCGCCGATCAGCCAGGTGATCGCGTTCGGCACCAAGGTGCGTCCGGCCCGCTCCGTCAGCGCCGACGGCCTCAACTGGAGTGCCCTCGCCAGGTGCGAGTCCGGCGGCAACCCGCGCGCCGTCTCCAGCGGCGGCAAGTACCGCGGTCTGTACCAGTTCACGATGGGCACCTGGTACGGCGTCGGCGGTAGCGGCGACCCGATCGATGCCTCGTACAGCGAGCAGACCTACCGCGCACAACTGCTCTACAGGCGCTCCGGTCGGAGCCCCTGGCCGGTCTGCGGCAAGTACTTGTAGGTGCTGCTCACTGCTCCCGATGTACGGCGTCTCGCCGCACAGCTGGACCTGCGCCCGACCAAGCAGCTCGGGCAGAACTTCGTCATCGACCCCAACACGGTCCGGCGCCTCGTGCGTACGGCTGGTGTCGGGGTCGACGACGTCGTGGTGGAGGTCGGACCGGGTCTGGGTTCCCTGACCCTGGGACTGCTGCCCGAGGTCAAGCGCGTTGTCGCCGTCGAGATCGACGTGGCGCTTGGCCGTCAGCTCCCCCTGACCGTCGCGGACAGGGCGCCGGAGCTGGCTGGTCGGCTGGAGGTCGTGCTGCAGGACGCGCTGCTGCTCGAGGGCGTGCCCGGTCCACCGCCGACCGCGTTCGTCGCCAACCTGCCTTACAACGTCGCGGTCCCGGTCCTGCTCCGGCTGCTGGAGAAGCTGCCGTCGCTCGAGCGCGGCCTGGTGATGGTGCAGGCCGAGGTGGCCGACCGCCTCGCGGCATCGCCCGGTTCCAAGACGTACGGCGTCCCTTCGGTGAAGGCGGCCTGGTACGCCGAGGTCTCGAAGGCCGGCACCATCGGCCGCAACGTGTTCTGGCCTGCCCCCAACGTGGACAGCGGGCTGGTCGCCTTCACCCGGCGCGAGCCACCGGGCGCGGACCGGGTCGCGACGTTCGCCGTGATCGACGCGGCCTTCGCGCAGCGCCGCAAGACCCTGCGGGCTGCCCTGGCGGGCTGGGCGGGGTCGCCCGCGGCAGCGGAGGAACGGTTGCGCGCGGCAGGCATCGACCCGTCGGCCCGCGGCGAGGTCCTGGCGGTCGAGGACTTCGCGCGGCTGGCCTCCACGTAGGCTGAGGGTCCCGCCTCACAAGGAGCTGACACTGCCTGCCCGAACCCCGGTCGACACGGTCACCGTGCGGGCCCCGGCGAAGGTCAACCTCCAGCTGTCGGTCGGCCCGCGCCGTGCCGACGGCTTCCACGACCTCACGACGGTGTTTCACGCCGTCAGCCTGTTCGACGAGATCACCGTGACCCGCGCGCAGGGTCTGACGATCCGCGTCGAGGGAGAGGGTGCGTCCGAGGTGCCGACCGACCACAGCAACCTCGCCTCCCGGGCCGCAGTCGAGCTGGCGCTCCGCACCGGCGTCGAGCCAGACGTGCATGTCCTGATCCGTAAGGGGATCCCGGTCGCCGGTGGCTGCGCCGGTGGGTCCGCGGACGCAGCCGCGACGCTGGTCGCCTGCGACGTCCTGTGGGGGCTCGACCTGTCTCGAGACGAGCTCAGCGAGATCGGAGCGCAGCTGGGCAGTGACGTGCCCTTCTCCCTGCACGGTGGCACCGCGCTGGGCACCGGTCGTGGGGAGTGCCTGACGCCCGTGCTCGGCTCCGGCTCGTACTCCTGGGTCCTCGCCCTCGCCGACGACGGGCTGTCGACGCCGGAGGTCTACGGCGAGCTCGACCGGCAGCGCGACCGTGGACCGGTGGCGGTCGTCAGCGACCCGGCCGAGGTGCTCACGGCGCTGCGGCAGGGTTCGCCGGAGGCGCTGGGCCCGGTGCTCTCGAACGACCTGCAGCCGGCGGCGATGGCCCTCAAGCCGGGCCTGCGCAGGCTGCTCGACAGTGGTGCGGACCTCGGAGCTCTCGGCGGCGTGGTGTCCGGGTCCGGCCCGACCGTGGCGTTCCTCGCTCGAGATGACAGCCACGCCAACGCGCTTGCCGCCGCTCTCGCCGGGCACGGCGTGTGCCGCACTGTCCGCGTCGCCGACGGGCCGGTGCCGGGCGCCCGCGTCGTGAGGACGACCTGAGACATGGCTACCAACCTGATCAACCTCGAAGAGGTCACCGTCGCCCACGGCACCAAACTGCTGCTCGACAAGGTGTCGCTGGGCGTCTCCGACAACGACCGCATCGGCGTCGTCGGGCGCAACGGCGGCGGGAAGACGACGCTGCTCAAGACGCTCGTGAAGACCGAGGAACCGCACTCCGGCCGCGTCACGCACGCCGGAGGGCTACGGGTAGGAGTGCTCACGCAGGACGTCCGCATCGACCCGAGGCTCACCGCGCACCAGGCGATCCTCGGGGATACCGCTGAGCACACCTGGGCCGGCGACGCGAAGGTGCGCGAGGTCCTCGACGGCCTGGGACTGCACGAGGTCGGGCTCGACGCGGTCGTCGGGAGCATGTCCGGCGGCGAGCGCCGTCGCGTAGCCCTGGCCGCCCTGCTCATCGGTGACTGGGATCTCATCGTCCTGGACGAACCGACCAACCACCTCGATGTGGAAGGCGTTGCCTGGCTCGCGGCGTGGTTGAAGAACCGCCGCGGCGCGCACCTGGTCGTGACGCACGACCGCTGGTTCCTCGACGAGGTCAACGAGACCACGTGGGAGGTCCACGACGGCACCGTCGACGCGTACGACGGTGGGTACTCCGCCTACGTGCTGGCCCGCGCCGAGCGCGACCGGATGGCTTCTACGGCCGAGCAGAAGCGGGTGCAGCTGGCGAAGAAGGAGCTCGCCTGGCTGAGACGTGGACCGCCCGCCCGGACCAGCAAGCCCAAGTTCCGGATCGAGGCCGCCAACGCCCTCATCGCCGACGAGCCGCCGCCCCGCGATGACATCGCTCTCCAGCGGTTCGCGACGGCGCGGCTCGGCAAGCAGGTCTACGACGTCGAGGACGTGTCGCTGCGCTTCGGGGACCGGGTGCTGTTCGACCACGTGACGTGGCGGGTCGGCCCCGGCGACCGCATCGGCATCGTCGGTGTCAACGGTGCCGGCAAGTCGACCCTGCTCAAGATGCTCATGGACCAGGTCCACCCTGATGCCGGCGTGGTCAAGGTCGGTCAGACGGTGAAGGTCGCCTACCTGTCGCAGGAGGTCGCCGAGCTCGACCCCATGCTGCGCGTGCTGGAAGCCGTCGAACAGGTGGCCAAGCAGGTCGACCTGGGCGGCAAGCCGGTGGGGGCGTCGTCCTTGTGCGACCGGTTCGGCTTCACCGGCAACGCCCAGTGGACCCGCGTCGGCGACCTGTCCGGTGGTGAGCGCCGGCGGCTGCAGCTGTTGCGCCTGCTCATGGGCGAGCCCAACGTGCTGCTGCTCGACGAACCGACCAACGACCTCGACATCGACACCCTCAACGCGCTCGAGGACGTGCTCGACGGCTGGCCCGGGACGCTGCTGGTGGTGAGCCACGACCGGTACTTCCTGGAGCGGACCACCTCCGTCACGTCCTCGCTGATGGGCGACGGCACCGTCCAGGCGCTGCCCGGCGGCGTGGACGAGTACCTCGCCAAGCGGGTCCGCCGTACGCCGTCTTCCCCTGTGGCCCAGGACAAGCCGAAGGGGGACTCTCGCGCGGCGAAGAAGGAGCTGCAGAAGCTCGAGCGGCAACTCGTCAACCTCGACAAGCGCGAGGTCGAGCTGCATGCCGCCATGGCCGAGCAGGCAGCCGATCACGAGGCGGTGCTGAAACTCAACGAGGAGCTGCACCAGGTCCGGCAACAGAAGGAAGCCGTCGAGGAGTCCTGGCTGGAGCTCAGCGAACAGGTGTAGCCAGGCGGGCTGTCCGCCGGTAGAGGTGACGCGCGGCCCAGGAGGTGCCGAGCAGGACCGTCAGGTCACCGGCCTACCCGTTCTCAGCGGGAGGAGAGTTTGGGCTTCGGCTCGAGGCGGGACAGGCCGTTCCAGGCGAGATTGACCAGATGGGCGGCGACCTCGTCGCGCTTGGGCTTGCGGTGGTCCTGCCACCACTGGCCGGTGAGGGCCACCATGCCCACCAGGGCCTGCGAGTACAGCCCGGCCAGCTTGGTCTCGAAGCCGCGGGCCTTGAACTGCTGGACCAGGATGTACTCCACCTGGCTGGCGACGTCGCTCATGATCGTCGCGAAGCCACCGCCGCGCTCGATCCCGACGGGCGACTCGCGGACCAGGATGCGGAACCCGTCCCCCTGCTCCTCGACGTAGGTGAGGAGCACCAGGCAGGCCTGCTCCAGCAGCTCCTTCGGGGACTCGCCCGACAGGGCTGTGGAGAACATGTCGAGCAGCTGCTGGACCTCGCGGTCGACGACGACGGCGTACAGGCCCTCCTTGCCGCCGAAGTGCTCGTACACGACGGGCTTGCTGACGCCGGCCCGCGAGGCGATCTCCTCGACCGAGGTCCCGTCGTACCCGCGTTCGGCGAACAACGTCCGGCCGACGTCAAGAAGCTGCTCTCTGCGCTCCTTGCCCGTCATGCGTACCCGGGCACGCCTGTCTGCTTCGTCGACCACGATGTGGAGGCTATGCCGCCCGTCGGGCTGCGAGCCGCTCAGGCTTGGGCCAGCGGACGTCACGCGCCCAGCCGAACCGCTCGAACGCGGCGATGATCCGTGCGCTGCTGTCGATCTGGCCCTTGTCGACGCCGTGGCGCGCACAGGTGGGATCGGCGTGGTGCAGGTTGTGCCAGCTCTCGCCCATGGAGATGGCGGCCAGCCACCAGACGTTGACAGCCCGGTCCTTGGTGACGAACGGGCGCGCGCCCCAGGTGTGGCAGATCGAGTTGATCGACCAGGTCACGTGGTGCAGCAGGCCGACGCGGATGATCGAGGCCCAGAAGAAGGCGGTGAGGGCACCGACCCAGCTCATGGTGATGAGACCACCCAGGACGGCTGGGGCGAGCAGTGAGAAGGCAACCAGGGCGGGGAAGTGCCGCGAGATCCCGGCGATGTCCTTGTCGGCGAGCAGGTCCGGCGCAAACCGCTTCTGGTCGGTCTGCTCGACGTCGAACAACCACCCGACGTGGGCGTGGAACAGCCCCTTGCTCAGCCCGCGGAACGAGCTGCCGTAGCGCCAGGGGGAGTGCGGGTCGCCCTCGGCGTCGCTGAAGGCGTGGTGGCGGCGGTGGTCGGCGACCCAGCGGGTGACCGGTCCCTGGATGGCCAGGCTGCCGGCGATCGCAAGGGCGATGCGGAGCGGCCGCGTGGCCTTGAACGAACCGTGCGTGAAGTAGCGGTGGAAGCCCACTGTGATGCCGTGCCCGCTGATCGCGTAGAAGACCACGGTGAGCACGATGTCGATCCAGCTCAACCCGGTGCCCCACAGCACAAAGCCGGCACCCACGACCCCGAGCAGGGGGACGACGATGAAGATCGCGAGGGCGATCTGCTCCCACTTCGCCTTGAACTCCGTAGTGGGGATCTGCTGCAGTGGGCGGGACTCGTCACCGTCGTACTCGATGGTGGTGACAGCTGCGTCGAGGGTCTCAGTCATCAGCTTCCTTGCACAGGCGGACTGGGGCTACGCAAGCGTAACTTACGGACTCGTAGCCGTCTGTAGGCGCAACCTGCTGGATTCTTGTGAAAAGCCTACGATTCGCCGGCCCTGGCTGGCCCGATTCGTTCACAGGTACGACGGAAGGACGGTGCTGGGATCGGGAGGGCTGCTGACCGGTCGACGGGCGGCATGACATCCTGACGAAGCCGTCGGCTGTGGGGTAACGGCAACCTGCTGGCTTTTGGTGCCATGCGATCCTGGTTCGAATCCAGGCAGCCGAGCGCATCTTTCGATCAAGGATGCTTCCACTGGGGTTGGGTGGCTCCGGGTAGAGTTGTGGGTGTCGGAAATCCCCGGCTCTTCCCCGTTCTCCTACCCACCCGCATCAGCTGGGAGTCCTGTTCGTGCCGTCCCGTGTGGCAGCAGTGATCGTCCTGGCCGCGGGCGAGGGCACCCGCATGAAGAGCGCGACACCGAAGGTGCTCCACCGCCTTGGCGGGCGGACGATGCTGGGCCACGTCCTCGCTGCCGCGGAGGAACTGGCCCCGGAGCACCTGCTCGTCGTCGTCGGTCACGGCCGGGAGCAGGTCACCGCGGCTCTGACCGGCAAGGCGCGAGCCGTGGTCCAGGAGACGCAGGACGGCACGGGGCACGCCGTACGCGTCGCACTGGACAGCCTGGAGCACCTCGAGGGCACCGTGTTGGTCGTCCCCGGGGACGCGCCCTTGCTCACCGCCGCGACGCTGCGGCAACTGGTCGACGCCCACGTGAGCAGCGAGGCCGCGACGACCCTGCTGACGGCGCGCGTGCAGGACCCGACGGGCTACGGCCGGATCGTGCGGGATGCCACGGGGGTGGCCGCGGTCGTGGAGCACAAGGACGCCGACGAGCAGACCCGGCAGATCGACGAGGTGGCGACCAGCGTCTACGCGTTCGCCGCCGGTCCGCTGCGCGAGGCCCTCGGCCGGCTGCGGACCGACAACGCGCAGGGCGAGCTCTACCTCACCGACGTCGTCGGGATGCACCGGACCGCGGGGCTGGGCGTCGGTGCGCAGGTCGCCGTCGACCCCGATGAGGTCCGCGGGGTCAACGACCGCGTGCAGCTCGCTCAGCTCGCCCGGATCCTCCGCGACCGGATCGTCGAGCAGCACCAGCGGGACGGGGTGGCTTTCCTCGACCCGCACACGGCCTGGGTCGATGCCGACGTGGTCCTCGAGCCCGACGTCACCATCGCCCAGAACACCCAGCTCCACGGGGAGACCGTCGTACGACGAGGTGCCGTGGTGGGCCCGGACACCACGCTGACGGACTGCGAGGTCGGCGCCGGCGCTGCGGTCCTCAAGAGCCACGCGACCGGTGCGCGGATCGGTGAGCAGGCGAGCGTGGGGCCGTTCACGTACCTGCGCCCCGGCACCGTCCTGGGTCCGCGGAGCAAGGCCGGCGCCTACGTCGAGGTCAAGAACAGCGACGTCGGTGAGGACACGAAGCTGCCGCACCTGGCGTACGTCGGCGACGCCACCATCGGCGCGCGCAGCAACATCGGCGCGGGCACGATCGTGGTCAACTACGACGGCCGCGCGAAGCACCGGACCACAGTCGGGGACGATGTGCGCGTGGGCAGCAACAACAGCCTGGTCGCGCCCGTCACCCTCGAGGACGGTGCCTACACGGCGGCCGGCTCGGCCATCACCGAAGACGTCCCGGCCGGCGCCCTTGCCGTGGCCCGGGAGAAGCAACGCAACATCGAGGGCTGGGTCGCCCGCAAGCGCCCCGCCGCCGGGGAGAAGAAGAGCTGATGGCCAGCCTCGAGATCGACAGTCGCAAGAACCTCATGCTGTTCACCGGGCGGGCCGCCCCTGAGCTGGCCGCCGAGGTGGGCAGGCACCTGGGGGTGGCGCCTGTCCCCACCGCCGCGTACGACTTCGCCAACGGCGAGATCTTCGTGCGCTTCGAGGAGTCCGTCCGCGGCTGTGACGCGTTCGTCATGCAGAGCCACGCCGCCCCGATCAACACCTGGGTCATGGAGCAGCTGCTCATGGTCGACGCGCTCAAGCGGGCCTCCGCCAAGCGCATCACCGTGGTGATGCCCTTCTACCCCTACGCCCGGCAGGACAAGAAGCACCGCGGTCGTGAGCCGATCAGCGCGCGCCTGATCGCGGACCTGTTCAAGACGGCCGGCGCGGACCGGCTCATGAGCGTCGACCTGCACACGGCGCAGATCCAGGGCTTCTTCGACGGTCCGGTGGACCACCTGTTCGCCCTGCCGCTGCTCGCGGACTACGTCGCCTCGAAGTACGACGCGTCCAACATGACCGTCGTCTCCCCGGACTCCGGTCGGGTCCGTGTCGCCGAGCGCTGGACCGACCGTCTCGGCGGCTGCCCTCTGGCGTTCATCCACAAGACGCGTGACCCGATGGTCGCCAACGAGGTCGTCGCCAACCGCGTCGTCGGTGACGTGCACGGCCGGGTGTGCGTGATCGTCGACGACATGATCGACACCGGAGGCACGATCACCAAGGCGGCGGACGTGCTGTTCGAGGCCGGCGCCTCCGACGTCATCGTCACAGCCACCCACGGCGTGCTGTCCGGCCCCGCGATCGACCGCCTCAAGAACAGCCGGGTCGCCGAGACGATCATCACCAACACGCTGCCCGTCACCGAGGACCGGCAGTTCGACAAGCTCACCGTGCTGTCGATCGCCCCGCTCATCGCGCGGGCCATCAGCGAGGTCTTCGAGGACGGCTCCGTCACGAGCCTGTTCGACGGCGCCGCCTGAGCAGGTACGGCGAAGCCGGGCCCGTCCAGCGTCCTGACGGTCCTCCGGATCGCGTCCGCTAGACTTTGCGGCTGCGCCTTCGTGCGCCCACCTGCCTGCGCCGCCATTGAGTACCCGTCGTTCGAGGTACCGCTATCGAGGAGTTCAAGCCGTGTCCGAGGTCCGCATCGTCGCCGAGTCTCGCACCGAGTTCGGCAAGGGCCCGGCCCGCCGGACGCGCCGTGCCGGCAAGGTGCCCGCCGTGCTCTACGGCCACGGCGACAAGCCCCGCCACTACTCGCTGCCGGGTCACGAGCTCTCGCTGGCGCTCAAGCACGACGCCAACGCGCTGCTGACCCTCGAGACCGAGGACGGCGAGCAGCTGGCGCTGCCGAAGGTCATCGTGCGTGACCCGATTCGTCGCACTCTCGAGCACATCGACCTCGTCGCCGTTCGCAAGGGTGAGAAGGTCACGGTCGAGGTCCCGATCCAGCTGACCGGCAAGGCCGCCCCGGACACCCTGGTCGACCAGCAGACGATGACGCTGACGATCGAAGCCGATGCCACGAACCTTCCCGACCACGTCGAGGTCAGCATCGAGGGCCTCACCCCGGGCCAGCACCTGGTGGCCAAGGATGTCAAGCTCCCCGCCGGCACCACGCTGGCGCAGGACCCCGAGCACGTCATCGTGCAGGGCCTGGGTGTCGTCTCCGAGGCGCAGCTCGAGGCCGAGCTCGACGCCGCCGCGGCCGAGCTCGCTCCCGAGGAGGCACCTGCCGAGGCCGCCGCCGACGCCGAGCAGCCCGCTGCCGAGGGCGAAGCGCCCGCCGAGGCGTAGCCCGCACCGCACTCACTGCATCTGGAGCACCGCACCGTGGCCGACGACCTCTGGCTGGTCGTCGGCCTCGGCAATCCAGGACCGTCCTACGCCGGCAACCGCCACAACGTCGGTTTCATGGTGGCCGACCTGCTCGCTGAGCGGATCGGCGGCCGGTTCAAGGCGCACAAGGGCCGGGCGGACACCGTCGAAGGCCGGCTCGCCGGCCAGCGGATCGTGCTGGCCAAGCCGAAGTCGTACATGAACGAGTCCGGCGGTCCGGTGGCCAGCCTGCGCGACTTCTTCAAGGTGCCCGCCGAGCGGATCGTCGTCATCCACGACGAGCTCGACATCCCCTGGGCCACGCTGCGCCTCAAGCGCGGCGGCGGGGACAACGGCCACAACGGCTTGAAGTCGCTGACCAAGTCGCTCGGCAGCAAGGAGTACCTGCGGGTCCGGTTCGGCATCGGACGGCCTCCCGGCCGGCAGGACCCCGCCGACTTCGTCCTGAAGGACTTCTCGGCTGCGGAGCGCAAGGAGCTGCCCTTCCACGTCGACCGGGCAGCCGATGGCGTCGAGGCCCTCCTGACCGGCTCCCTCGAGGCGGCGCAGAACACCTTCCACGTCGACGGCCCGCCGGCGTAGCCGTTAGGGCTCGCTGAGCGCCTGCCGATGGGCGATGGCGGCCTCGAGCTCGGCGTTGAAACGGGTGAGGAGCCGCACCAGGTCCGCGCGGTCCTCGGTCGGCCACCGGGCGAGCACCTCGTCGAGGACCTCGGTACGTTGTTTGCGGGTCCGGTCGAAGGCGGCCAGGCCCACCTCGGTGGCGCTGACGAGGGCGGCACGGGCATCAGCGGGGTCGGTGTTGCGGCTGACGAAGCCTGCGTCCTCGAGGGCGCGAACCTGGCGACTCACCACCGAGAGGTCGACACCCAGGAGGCCGGCCAGGGCGGTCGGCCGCAGCGGCCCCTCCTCCACGATCCGCCACAGGGCCTGGTACGCCGGTCGGTCCAGTACCGTCCAGCCCGAGGACCCGTGCAGTCGTACCGGCTTGGACAGGCGCCGTGCCAGCAGACTCAGCTGCTGCTCGAGCTCCGTGGTGGGCACGGGGCAAGCGTAGGGCGCCGCAACCCTGATCGGTGGCTACCGTGGCGACCATGATTCAGGCGCAGATGATCAGCACCACTTTCGATCTTCCCGGGTACCGCGTCGAGGCCTGCCTCGGCGAGGTCATGGGCTTGACGGTTCGTTCCCGCAACGCCTTCTCGGTGTTCGGCTCCGGGCTCCGCTCGCTGTTCGGCGGTGAGCTCAAGGGGCAGACCAAGGCGCTCTACGACAGCCGCCGCCAGGTCATGGACCGCCTGGTCGGCGAGGCTGAGCGCCGGGGTGCCAACGCTGTCGTGGGCATGCGCTTCGACACCAGCGAGATCGGCAACGGCTGGACGGAGATCTGCGCGTACGGCACCGCGATGCGCGTCACCCCCGTCACCCCCCTCTGAGCCCCACCCCCCTCGCATCTGTCTGAACCTCGCGTGACGGTGTGCAGAGAAGCAGACCCAAGGAGGGGGAGGGTGCGGGGACGTAGGCTTGAGGGGCGGCGTGCGAGCGCCGCCGATCACCCCTCGGCGTCGGCTGAGCGGGCGCGATTGTGATGCCCAAAACCGTGTTGCCTGGAGCCACCCCTTGTCGTTGACCGGATTGCTCGACGTCGTCCTCGGTGACCCCTCCCTGAAGCAGGCCGTCGACACCCGGACCGGAGCTCTCGACCTCACCGCGCCCCCCGGAATGCGCCCGTTCGTGATCGCCGCGCTGTCCGCCCGGGCCGGCCGCACCGTGCTGGCCGTCACGGCCACCGGCCGCGAGGCCGAGGAGCTCGAGGCGGCGCTCGGCAGCCTCCACGACCCCCACCGCGTCGCGCTCTACCCGAGCTGGGAGACGCTCCCGCACGAGCGCCTGAGCCCCCGCGCCGACACCGTCGGACGCCGCCTCGCGGTGCTGCGACGGCTGGCCAACCCGTCGACCGACGACCCGGCGACCGGTCCCCTCGACATCGTCATCGCGCCGGTGCGCTCGCTGCTGCAGCCGCAGGTCAAGGGCCTCGGCGACCTCGAGCCGGTGCAGCTCGTGCCCGGCCAGGAGGCACCGCTCGAGGACGTGGTCCGCCGGCTCGTCGACATCTCGTACGCCCGCGTGGAGCTGGTCGAGAAGCGCGGCGAGTTCGCCGTACGAGGAGGCATTCTCGATGTCTTCCCACCCACGGAGGAACACCCGCTGCGGGTCGAGTTCTGGGGCGACGAGGTCGAGGAGGTCCGGTCCTTCAAGGTCGCCGACCAGCGCTCCCTGGAGCAGGCGGCACACGGGCTGTGGGCACCGCCGTGCCGCGAGCTGCTGCTGACCCCCGAGGTGCGCGAGCGGGCGCGCGTGCTCGCCGAGGAGCACCCGGAGCTGGCCGAGATCTGCACGAAGATCGCCGACGGGCATCCGGTTGAGGGGATGGAAGCGCTTGCGCCCGTCCTGGTCGATGACCTCCAGCTGCTCGTCGACGAGCTGCCCCGCGACACAGTGGTCATGGTCTGCGACCCCGAGCGGGTGCGGACCCGCGCCCACGACCTGGTGCGGACCAGCCAGGAGTTCCTCGAGGCGTCCTGGGCGACCGCGGCCACAGGCGGCCAGGCGCCCGTCGACCTGGGCGCTGCGGCGTACAAGTCGCTGGTCGAGGTACGGGAGCACGCCGTCGCGCACGGGCACCCGTGGTGGACGGTCTCGCCGTTCACCAGCGACGAGGAGCTCGAGGACGGCAGCGTCGTCCTGGCTGCCCGCGCACCGCAGGCCTACCGCGGCGAGACCGACCGCGCCGTCGAGGACGTACGACGGTGGCTCAGCGATGGCTGGACGGTGGTCCTGACGACCGAGGGACACGGCCCGGCCCAGCGGCTGGTCGAGGTCCTCAAGGGCGCCGACCTGCCGGCCCGCTTGGTGGAGTCGATCGACGGCGTGCCCGAGGCCGGCGTCGTCCACGTCTCCACCGGCGGCCTCGACACCGGCTTCACCAGCGACCTGCTGCAGACCGTGGTCCTCACCGAGGGCGACCTCACCGGCGCCCGCGGTGCCGGCGCCAAGGACATCTCCAAGCGGATGCCCAGCCGACGCAAGAACACCGTGGATCCCTTGCAGCTCAGGGCAGGCGATCCCGTCGTGCACGAGCAGCACGGCGTCGGGCGGTACGTCGAGATGGTGCAGCGGACGGTCGCGGGCGCCACCCGGGAGTACCTCATCCTCGAGTACGCCAAGGGCGACCGGCTGTTCGTCCCGACCGACCAGCTCGAGCAGGTGACCCGGTACGTCGGCGGGGAGGCACCCTCGCTCGACCGCCTCGGTGGGTCGGACTGGGCCAAGCGCAAGGGCCGGGCGAAGAAGGCCGTCAAGGAGATCGCCGCTGGGCTCATTCAGCTGTACGCAGCCCGCACCAGCGCCCCCGGCCACGCCTTCGGGCCCGACACCCCCTGGCAGCGCGAGCTCGAGGACGCCTTTCCCTACGTCGAGACGCCCGACCAGCTCGATGCCATCAACGAGGTCAAGGTCGACATGGAGAAGCCGGTCCCGATGGACCGCGTCATCTGCGGGGACGTCGGCTACGGCAAGACCGAGATCGCGGTACGAGCCGCGTTCAAGGCGGTGCAGGACGGCAAGCAGGTGGCGGTGCTGGTGCCCACGACCCTGCTCGTGCAGCAGCACCACAACACCTTCCGGGACCGCTTCGCGCAGTTCCCGGTGACGGTGCGCGCGACCTCGCGCTTCAACTCCGACAAGGAGCAGAAGGAGGTCCTCGCGGGCATCACCGAAGGCGGCATCGACGTCGTCATCGGGACCCACCGGTTGCTGTCGAAGTCGGTGCAGTTCAAGGACCTCGGCCTCGTCATCGTCGACGAGGAGCAGCGGTTCGGCGTGGAGCACAAGGAGTTCCTCAAGCAGATGCGCACCGCCGTGGACGTGCTCACCATGAGCGCCACGCCGATCCCGCGCACCTTGGAGATGTCCCTCACTGGCATCCGCGAGATGTCGACGATCCTCACCCCGCCTGAGGAGCGGCACCCGGTCCTGACGTTCGTCGGCCCCTACGACGAGAAGCAGGTCGGCGCGGCGATCCGTCGCGAGCTGATGCGCGAAGGTCAGGTCTTCTACCTGCACAACCGTGTCGAGTCGATCGACCGCGCGGCCAAGCGGCTGCGCGAGCTGGTCCCGGAGGCCCGGGTCGCGGTCGGCCACGGCCAGATGAGCGAGGAGGCCCTCGAGCAGGTGATGGTGGGCTTCTGGGAGAAGCACTACGACGTGCTGGTCTGCACCACCATCGTGGAGAGCGGCTTGGACATCCCCAACGCCAACACCCTCATCGTCGAGCGAGCCGATGCCTTCGGGCTGTCCCAGCTGCACCAGATCCGCGGCCGGGTCGGCCGTGGCCGGGAACGGGCCTACGCCTACTTCACCTACCCGCCGGAGCGGCCGCTCACGGAGCTGGCCTACGACCGCCTCGCCACGATCGCGCAGAACACCGAGATCGGTGCCGGCATGGCGGTTGCCATGAAGGATCTCGAGATCCGCGGCGCCGGCAACCTGCTCGGCGGTGAGCAGTCCGGGCACATCGCGAGCGTCGGCTTCGACCTGTACATGCGATTGGTCGGCGAGGCGGTGGCCGACTACAAGAGGAGCGGCGGTCTGCCGGGGGACCTCGAGACGGACGAGCCGGAGGCGCGCGACACGAAGGTCGACCTGCCGATCGACGCTCACCTGCCGCACGAGTACGTGCCCGGGGAGCGCCTGCGTCTGGCGGCGTACCGGCAGATCGCGGCTGCCTTGGACGACACGGCACTGACCGCCGTGCGCGAGGAGCTGAAGGACCGTTACGGGCCGCTGCCGACCCCGGTCGAGAACCTGCTGGCGGTTGCGGCGTTCCGCAACCTGGCCAGGGGCTACGAGCTCACCGAGGTGTCGTTGCAGGGCAACCAGGTGCGCTTCGCGCCCATGAAGCTGCGTGAGTCGCAGGTGCTTCGCCTGCAACGGCTCTACCCGAAGTCCGTGGTCAAGCAGGCGCTCGACACCGTCCTCGTCCCGAAGCCGATGACCAAGCCGCTCGGCGGCCAGCCGCTGCGCGATCTCGAGTTGCTCGGCTGGGCACGCGGTCTTGTCGAGGCGGTCCTGGAACCTGCGCCCATCACCGGCTAGCGCACCTGGCATGGCACCCTAGTGCCGTCGTACCCGATGAAGGAGAACCTGGCTCGTGACCCGCACCTTCCGTCTGCTTGCCGTCTCGGGTGCCGCCGCGCTCGTCCTCACCGGCTGCGGTAATGGCGCCGTCCGGACGGGGGCCGCAGCCACCGTCGGGAGCGACCGCATCACCACCTCGGCCCTCGACACGGTCGTGACCCGCGGTCTCGCCGACCCCACGGCCCAGCAGAACGCGGGTGCTGACCGGG
The DNA here is from genome assembly GCA_025966135.1 of Frankiales bacterium. Taxonomy (GTDB): domain Bacteria; phylum Actinomycetota; class Actinomycetes; order Mycobacteriales; family SCTD01; genus RYN-111. Next base: position 139,965 of record JAOPVP010000035.1, on the reverse strand, counting down.
TGGCCTACGAGCGCAGCGTCCTCGGCCGCCTCATCGAGCGCGTCGTGCTCAACGAGGCCGCGACGCAGGCGGGCGTGAGCGTCAACGGGGCCACAGTGGACGCGACCCTTGACAGCTTCGCGGCGCAGCTCGGTGGCCTCCCGCAGCTCCAGGCCGAGGCCACCAAGGCTGGTATCGCCCCCCAGGACCTGCGGCAGGCGATCGCCGATGTCGCCCTGCGGGATGCCCTTGGCGACAAGCTCACCGCGTCCATCCAGGTGCCGCAGGCGACGCTGCAACAGGCGTACAACCAGGCCATCGCGCAGTTCGACCAGGTTCACTCCGCGCACATCCTGGTCGCCACCCAGGCGCTGGCTGAGCAGATCCTGGCAAAGGTGAAGGCCGACCCGACGCAGTTCGCCGCGCTGGCCGCGAAGTACTCCACCGACACGTCCAGCAAGGCCACCGGCGGCGACCTGGGCTTCCAGGGCAAGGGCGCGCTCGATCCGGCGTTCCAGAAGGCGATCTTCACCAACAAGCCGGGCAGCTTCGTCATCGCCCACAGCAAGTTCGGCTACCACGTCATCCACGTGATCGCGCGCAAGACGACAACCCTCGCGCAGGCCACGACGACCCTGCGGCGCAACCTGCTCACGACGCAGCGCCAGGCGGCGGTTTCGGCCTATCTGCAGAAGGTCGCCCGCAAGCTCGGCGTGCACGTCAACCCGCGCTTCGGCTCCTGGGACCCGGTGGGTCAGCAGGTCATCGCGACGAACTGCCCCGCCACTGCCGTCAGCTCGCCGAGCCCGCGGGCCAACCAGACGCCCGCTGCCGTCGCGTCGCCCTCCTGCTGACGACGGTGAGCGGGACCCGGGTCACGGTCGTCGCCTGCTCGCCGCGCACGGCCGCCGGGGCGTTGTCGTGGCCGGCCTGGCAGGCGTTGCGCCAGGGCCCGGTTCTCGTCGGCGACCCAGCGCACCCGCAGCTGCCGTACCTGACCGCTGCCGGCATCGCCTATGACGTCGTCACCCACGAGGAGCTCCTTGCTCGCGACGGCGAGCTCGTGTGGCTGGCGGGCAGCGGCGACGGAATCGTCCGTGATTTGCACGCGCGGGGCGCCTCGTTCGAGGTCATCTACGGCTCCTTCGACCCGCCGGGCGCCCGGCTGCTCGATGTCGTCGCGGTCATGGACCGGCTGCGCTCCGAGGGCGGCTGTCCTTGGGACGCCAAGCAGACGCACACCTCGCTGATGCCGTACCTGCTCGAGGAGGCCTACGAGACCTACGAGGCCCTCGAGACCGGCAATCTCGAGCACCTACGCGAGGAGCTCGGCGACCTGCTGCTGCAGATCGCCTTCCACGCCCGCATCAGCTCGGAGACAGGCTGGGACATCGACGACGTCGCCGGCGACCTCGTCGACAAACTGGTACGGCGTCACCCGCACGTGTTCGCCGGTGCCTCGGCGGACGACCTCGAGGGCTCCTGGGAGGCCCTCAAGGCCGCCGAGAAGGGGCGCACCTCGGTCACGGAGGGTGTCCCCCTGGGTCAGCCGGCTCTGGCGCTGGCTGCCAAGCTCCAACGGCGGGCCGCGAAGCTGGGCGTGCCCGCGGTCTCGTACGACGGGCTTGGCGGGGAGCTGTGGGCTCTGGTGGCCCGCTGTCAGGCGGAGGGCCTGGACCCTGAGGCGGAGTTGCGGACGGTCGCGCGGGGGTTCCGCGACCGCCTGGCGACCCTCGAGAGCCGGGACGGCGGCCGGCCTGTGAGCGAGCAGGAGTGGCGGGACGGCTTCGCGGGTTGAGTCGACCGGCCGCGTTCAGGGCTGGGGAGGCGCGGTCGTGGCCCTCGGTAGGCTCGTCTGGTCCCTGCTCCCTGTTGACATCTGGAGAACCGTGCCCTCTATCGAGGCCGTCGGCGCCCGCGAGATCCTCGACTCGCGCGGCAACCCCACCGTCGAGGTCGAGGTCGCCCTCGACGACGGCACCCTGGCGCGCGCTGCGGTGCCGAGCGGCGCCAGCACGGGCGCCTTTGAGGCGGTCGAGCTGCGGGACGGCGGGGAGCGCTACGGCGGCAAGGGCGTGAGCAAGGCCGTGGACGCGGTCCTCGACGACATCGGCCACGAGCTGCTCGGCATGGAGGCCAGCGAGCAGCGCCTCATCGACCAGGCCCTCATCGACCTGGACGGCACGCCGGACAAGAGCCGCTTCGGCGCCAACGCCATCCTCGGGGTGAGCCTGGCGGTCGCCCGCGCCGCGGCCGAGTCGCACGGCCTGCCGCTGTTCCGGTACATCGGCGGTCCCAACGCGCACCTGCTGCCCGTGCCGATGATGAACATCCTCAACGGCGGTGCGCACGCCGACACGAACGTCGACGTCCAGGAGTTCATGGTCGCGCCCATCGGCGCCGCGACGTTCTCCGAGGCGCTGCGCCAGGGCGTCGAGGTCTATCACGCCCTCAAGGCGGTGCTGAAGAAGAAGGGCCTCACCACGAGCGTCGGCGACGAGGGCGGCTTCGCACCGGACCTGCCGACCAACCGCGCAGCCCTCGACCTCATCCTCGAGGCCATCGGGAGCACCGGACTGGTTGCCGGACGCGACATCGCACTCGCCCTCGACGTCGCCGCCACCGAGTTCCACGAGCCGGGGGCGTACGCCTTCGAGGGGGCCAAGAAGTCCTCGCAGCAGATGGCCGACTACTACGCCGACCTGGTCGCGAACTACCCGATCGTGTCCATCGAGGACCCGCTCGACGAGAGCGACTGGGACGGCTGGGCGGCGCTCACGCAGCAGCTCGGCAGCAAGGTCCAGCTTGTCGGGGACGACCTGTTCGTCACCAACCCGGTCCGCCTCGCCGAGGGCATCGCCAAGGGCACCGCTAATGCGCTGCTGGTGAAGGTCAACCAGATCGGGACGCTCACCGAGACCCTCGACGCTGTCACGCTGGCGCACCGGAGCGGCTACCGCTGCATGATGAGTCACCGCTCAGGTGAGACCGAGGACACCACGATCGCCGACCTCGCCGTCGCGACCGACTGCGGGCAGATCAAGACCGGCGCACCAGCGCGCTCGGAGCGGGTGGCGAAGTACAACCAGCTGCTGCGCATCGAGGAAGAGCTGGACGACGCCGCCCGCTACGCCGGGGCGGCCGCGTTCCCGCGCTTTGCGCCCTCCGCGGGCTAGCGTTCGGAAGTGCCCTCCGCCCGTCGCCCGCAGCCCCGCCGTCCCAGGCGGCCGGTCACGGCTGTCCGCCGTACGGCGGCACCCGCCCCTGCGCCGTCGAAGTCCGGCCTGACCACCCGGGCCGCCGTGCTCGGCCTCGTGGTGTGTGCCCTGGTGGTGAGCGCCGCCCTGCCCTTCCGCGAGTACCTGAGCCAGCGCGGGCAGATCGCGGCTGCGCGGGCGCAGCAGGACCAGCAGAGGGCCCGGGTGCAGGCGTTGCAGGACCAGCTGCGGCAGCTGCAGGACCCGGCGTACGTCAAGGCACAGGCCCGGACCCGGCTGCACTTCGTCCTGCCCGGGGAGACGCCGTACGTCGTGCTCGCCCCCTCCGCTGCCCCAGTGCCGGGCGGTGCGGCTGCGCTCCGCAGCGCGACGGTCAGCGGGCCCGAGGCACCGTGGTACTCGCAGGTATGGGGGAGCGTGAAGGCGGCCGACCGCCCAGCGCCCCTGCCCTCCCCGACGCCGTGACGCTGGATCCCCGCGACCGGAGGGCCGTCGCTCTTCAGCTGTCCCGCGAGCCGAGGGCGATCCGCGAGGTCGCGCACCGCTGCGGCTGCGGGCTGCCCGACGTGGTCGAGACCAGCCCCAGGCTGGAAGACGGCACGCCGTTCCCGACCCTGTACTACCTGACCTGCCCGCGCGCCGCCTCGCTGATCGGGACGCTGGAGTCCAGCGGTCTGATGCGGGAGATGACCGACCGGCTGGCGACAGACCCTGAGCTGCAAGCGAAGTACGACGCAGCCTCTGCCGACTACGTGTCCCGCCGGGACGCTCATGGGGTGCTGGAGAACGTGCCGGCGCAGGGCGGCATGCCCACCAGGGTGAAGTGCCTTCACGTCCTCGTCGCGCACTCCCTGGCCGTCGGCGAGGGAGTCAACCCCTTCGGGGACGAGGCGCTGGCGCTGCTCGAGGACTGGTCGCGTAAGGGTCCGTGTGTCGACCCGGACGACCCTGATGCCTTGGCCCAGAAGCTGACCCGCAAGCCGCGAAACCAAGCGCGCTCGTGACGGCGCGACACGCTCCGGTCCTGACGCGGGTCGCGGCCATTGACTGCGGGACCAACTCGGTCCGCCTGCTCGTGGCCGACCTCGATGGCGCCGGCAAGGCCGACGTCCACCGCGAGATGCGGGTGGTGCGCCTCGGTGAGGGCGTCGACCGCACCGGCTCGCTGTCCCCTGAGGCGTTGGAGCGCACCCGGGTGGCACTGGTCGACTATGCCGCGGTGGCGGCGGAGCTCGGTGTCGGGAGGACCCGCATGGTTGCGACCTCGGCGACGCGAGATGCCAGCAACCGCAGCGCTTTCATCGACATCGTGACCGCGACCATAGGTGTTGAGCCGGAGGTCGTCAGTGGCGACGAGGAGGCCGCTCTGTCCTTCGCCGGGGCAACGGCTGGCCTGGACCGCGGTGATGGGCCGTTCCTGGTGATCGACATCGGCGGTGGGTCCACGGAGTTCGTCCTGGGCACCTCAAAGGTCGAGGCCGCGCGGTCGGTCGACATCGGCTGTGTGCGGTTCACCGAGCGCCACCTGGTGTCCGATCCGCCCACGGCTGAGCAGATCGCGGCCGCCCGCATGGACGTGGACGATGCCCTGTCACAGGTGCTCGCCGTCGTCCCCGCCGAGCAGGCCCGGACGGCCATCGGGCTTGCCGGGTCGGTCACCACCGTGGCTGCGCTGGCCCTGGGACTTTCGACGTACCAGCCGGAACGGATCCATCTGTCGCGGATCTCCGCGGACCAGGTGCGGTCCGTCACCGGGCAGCTGCTGGCGATGACGCGTGCTGAACGCGCCGCGTTGCCGGTCATGCATCCTGGGCGGGCGGATGTCATCGGTGGGGGAGCGCTCGTACTGCAGATGTGTGTGGACCGGCTGGATCTGTCGGAGGTACTGGTGAGCGAGTCGGACATCCTGGACGGGATTGCCATGTCGATGACGGAGGATCTCTAGTGGCCAAGCAGGACTGGGTGAGCGCCGTACGTCGGGTCGAAAAGCCCTGGGGGCACGAGGAAGTGTTCGCCCTCGTCGACGGCAAGTTCTGTGGCAAGGCCATCCATGTCACTGACGGGCACTCGCTCTCCCTTCAGTACCACCAGGAGAAGGAGGAGACGATCTCGGTCCAGTCCGGTCGCCTGAAAGTGGAGATCGGGCTGCACGAGGACGCGCTCGAGGAGTTCGAGCTCGAGCCCGGGGAGTCGATCCACCTCCTGCCTTTCACGCGCCACCGGGTCACCGCCATCGGGGACACCGTGATGCTCGAGGCCTCCACCACGCAGCTCATGGACGTCGTCCGCCTCGAGGACCGCTACGGCCGGCAGGGGACCAACGCCCCGTAGTCCGGGACGTCCCCCGGCAGTGGTGGCGCGCCGACCTAGGCTGGAGGACGTGGTAATCAGCCCCGGCTCCGGCTTTCCGACAGACAACGCCAGCATCACCACGCCGGTTGCGCACAACGCCGCCGACGTGGTGCGGCTCGCCGACAGCGCGCCGTCCTTGACCCATCTGGACGGCCGATCGTCGGTGTGCCGGGCATGTCCGCGGCTGGTGGCCTGGCGCGAGCAGGTGGCCGAGGAGAAGCGGGCGTCGTTCGCCAGTCAGGCCTACTGGGGCCGGCCGATCACCGGGTGGGGCGACGAGCGCCCGAAGATCGTGGTGATGGGTCTCGCCCCGGCGGCCCACGGCGGCAACCGGACCGGGCGGATCTTCACAGGCGACCGCAGCGGTGACTGGCTGTTCGCTGCCCTGCACCGGGCCGGGCTTGCTCGGATCGCGGAGTCCGTCAACGCCTGGGACGGCCAGAAGCTCATCGACACCCGCATCACGCTGCCCGTCCGGTGCGCCCCACCCGCCAACAAGCCGACTCCGGAAGAGCGTGCAGCGTGCTCGCCCTGGCTCGAGCGCGAGCTGTCGTGGCTGCTGCCCTGGATGAAGGTCATCGTGCCGCTCGGAGCCTTCGGCTGGGCGTCGACGTTCTCGACCCTGCGCGCCATCGGTGTCGACGTCCCGTCCCGTGCACCGCGCTTCGAGCACGGCGCTGAGGTGACTCTCCCGGGTGGTATCACCGTGCTGGGGTGCTTCCACGTGTCACAGCAGAACACGTTCACAGGCAAGTTGACCGAGCAGATGCTCGACGCAGTCTTCACCCGAGCCCGGGAGCTTGCCGGCCTGTCGTAGGGCCGGCCCGGCCGCAGTTCGGAGTAGCCGGCCACGGCGTCCGGACCTGGTGCTACAGGCCCGGACGCCGACCGTCTACGCCCCTGATCGGCACCCGCGGGGCATCGCTGTAGGGCCAAACGGGTGAATCAGGTGGTTCTGGTGGGGCGTATGTCCGAATTATTTCGAATGTGGGGCTAGCGCTCTTCGCGTTGGGCTGTCTAGAGTCACCCGCATTGAGCCAGACGGCTCAGTCTGGCTTAGACCGAATGCGGGGGTGGAGAACAATGCGCAAGGTGACCTGGCCGTAACGCAAGAAAGTTGAGGATGCGGCTAGCCCTTCCTCGGCGGCAAGACCCAGTCCTGTCCAGGGGCTGGGACTGGGTGGTGCTACACCCAGTCCCAGCCCCTGGAACGTTTCTAGGCTAGGCCTCGAGCGCGGCGTGTTCGCGGCGGCGCAGCCACTGCGCCATGTCCAGGGCGGCCATCGGGCGGGCGTGCAGGTAGCCCTGGACCTCGTCGACCCCCAAGTCTCGGAGCACGCGATGCTGCTCCTCCTGCTCGACGCCTTCGGCGACCACTCGCAGGCCAAGAGTGTGGGCGATGTCCACGACTGCGCGAACTACCGAACGATCACCTGAATCGTCGACGATGTCGTCGACGAATCCCTTGTCAATCTTGACCTCGTCCATCGGCAGGCCCTTGAGGTATGTCAGCGACGAGTACCCCGTCCCGAAGTCATCCACCGACAGTTTGACGCCAAGGGCCCGGATTTCAGCCATACGCTCCGCCGCGAGCTTGGGGTCTTCGACGAGGACACCCTCGGTCAGCTCGAGCGTCAGCAGGTCAGGGGCCGTGTTGGTGGACGTCAGAAGGGCAGCCACCTCGGTCACGAAGCCCGGATCGAGGACGGTGTGGGCGCTGACGTTGACGGCGACGCCGATACGTCCACCTCGGCGTTGCCAGCCCTTGCAAGCCGTCAGGGCCTGCCGAAGGACGCTCGAGGTGAGCGGACCCATCAGGCCGGATGCCTCCGCAAGAGGAATGAACTCGTCTGGGCGGATGGCACCCAGCGCGGGGTGAGTCCAACGCGCCAGCGCCTCGACCCCGGTGATCTGCATGGTGTGGGTGTGGAACTTGGGCTGGAAGGCAACTCCTATCGCGCCGCTCGAGAGTGCCTCACGCAAAGCCATCACCACGGCGAGGCGCCGTTGACCCTGGACCTCGTAGGCAGGCTCCCAGGTGACAGGCCCCCCGTGCGCGTGTCGTGCGCTGTACATCGCCGTCTCGGCGCGCCGTATGAGGGTTGCTGCCTCCGTCCCATGCTCCGGAGCGATGACGCAACCGACAGAGAGTCGCACGTGTGTGCCGACGGGGCCGAGCTGAGCACCTCCTTCGACCTGGGCGCGGATACCAAGTCCGAACATGGCAGCGTCTCCGCCAAAGCTGTCCGCGGGCACGCAGACCGCGAACCGCCCACCGCCGATGCGACCGAGGATCGCAGTTGGGTTGCTCAGCCTCAGCCGTCGGGTGACCTCGAGAAGCAGATCGTCCCCGACCTCGTGTCCGAGGGTGTCGTTCACTTCTCGGAAGGAGTCCACTGCGACCGCAGTGACGATGGCGCCGGCGCCGCTGGCAAGGAACGCGTCGATGCGCCGTGACACCTCGGTCAGGTTGGGCAGGTTCGTCAGCGGGTCGGTGGTGGCCGCGCGGCCAAGGTCCGCGAGCAGGCGACCTCTCTCGAGAGCCATCGAGAGTTCCGTGGCCACCGTTTCGAGAAGCCGCACGTCGCCCAGGTCAAAATCACGCACCGCACCGAGCCTGTCCTGGGCCGTAAGAACACCGATCATGCGAGTGTGGCCCACAAGGGGGGTCGACATGCGGTCAGTAGACCGTTGCGGCGTCGAGCTTGACCCCGTGAGAGCGACCTCTGAGAACTCCTCGTCGGGTACCTGCTCCTCACCATCTGTGACGACCAGGTGACGAACCCGAGCATCGTCCGTCGTCAGGGCAAGGTCGAGCATCTTCGCGTGCAGCAGGACGCGTACCTGCTGCAGGGTCTCCAGGGCTGCCGGGTCGTTCTCGTCGAGTGGGCCGAGGTTCTTCACGAACTCGTAAAGGTCGCTGATGCGCTGTTGTTGAGCGGACTGCCGGCGGTGTCCGCGGTAGGCCCAGATGAGTCCGGCCGTAAGCAGGGCCAGGATGAAGCCGGTGAGCGGTTCGGTCCAGAGCGCGGCAACCGCAACGATTCCCAAACTGACGAACAAGGGCGCCGTGAGTGCGGTGAACAGGAGAGGAGTCCACAGTTGCTGCATCGAGACGGGCACGCCGATGATGCGCATGATCAGACTCAGGGTCAGGTGGCCAACCGTCTCGTTCACCGTGACGCCGATGAGGAGGGCGAGCCACAACCGTGGACCTGGTTGGGACTCTGACCCGAGCTCGTGCAGTGCGATAGTCGTGGCCGCGACCTCGACCGCGCCCCCGCTCACGTTGAACGCGATCTTCATCAGCGGTTGTCGACGGAGGGCTACCGAGTCAACGAACAGGCCGGTGCACCTGGCCACGAGGTGGCCGACAGGAGACACGAACGCCAAGCCGATCGCCAACGGGAGGCCGCCGAGCTGCAGGCTGCGCGCCTCGCGCCGGAACTCGAAGTCGATCGTGAAATGGGCGGTGGCGACGTACACGGGAACGAGCGCCCACCATGGGAGCGAGAATGGCGCGGACACGAGCGGGCCGTCGCCAACCACCATGACGAGGGCGACGACGCTGAGCGTGCCGATCAGGGCGGACAGCATGAAAGCCGCCCCCCGCCGCACCCCGCTCACCCCGCTCATTTGAGGGCTCATCGGACTGATTCGGAGATATCTTGAACTGATGGGTGGAGGAAACGGCCAGAACGTCCTATAAGCGGCACGAGGCACAGGATCACGAGGGCAACCGCGGCGACGCTCCAGCCGGGGCCCGTTCCTTTGGACCCCGCGGTCGCGAGCAGCCCCGACGCGAGCTGCGCGAGTCCTTGGACAGCCATCAGGGACGTGCTGGCGAGACCGTAGGCCCGGGCCCGGACGTGCGCAGGCGCGGCCGAGACGTAAGCGGAACTTGCGACCAACTGCAGCGAGGATCCGAGCCCGCTCAGCATCCAGAGCAGTGCGGTTCCTGCCACCGTCGGCAGGAACGGGGTGAGCATCAGCGGAACCACAGACAATGTCAGCAGGCCGGGAAGCAGGGCCGTGCGCCTCTCTGGAGGCAGGCGCAGCACGAGGAAGCTCGCGAGGATGAAGCCGGTCGGGATTGAGGCCGTCAACAACCCTGCAGCGACGGCTCCGCCGCCCAGCCCGGAAGCGACAGGGACTGCAAGGCTCTCCGGAGCGGACACTGCGGCTGCGCTGAGGAGGGCAAAGCCCAGCAACCGGCGCAGTTGAGCGTCACGGAACACCACGCGCATGCCTTCCACGGTGTCCCGCAGGAGGCTGGTGTTGGCTGGGGATGAGGCTGCAGGTCGCGAGGTCAGCATGCCGAGCATCGCCCCCGCGGACACGAGGAAAGTGCCGGCGTCGAGGAGCAGCGCTTGCCTTGTGCTTGTGCCGGCCACGAGACCACCACCAGCGAGGAAGCCGGCAACCATCGCCCCTTGGAAGACCAGGTTGCACAGCGCGTTGCCGCGCACGTAGGACTCGCCAGGCAGGAGGTCTGGGAGTGTGGCGGCTCGTGCGCTATCGAAAGCCGGAGCAAACGCAGCCGCGACAGCGATCACAGCGAAGACTCCAGCAATCGGCAGGTGCGCGAGTGCCAGAACCGCTACGGCAGCAGCGCGTCCGAGGTCACTTACGACCATGACAGTCCGTCGCGAGTAACGGTCGGACAGTGCCGAGAGCAGTGGCCCTCCGACTAGGTACGTCAGGTAGGAGATCGCGAACGTGGCTGAGGCAGCGAAGGCGGACCCTGTCCGCTGGAATACGAGCAGGGCGATAGCAATCCTGGCGATCTGGTCGCCGAGGATGCTCAATGCCTGTGAGCCGAGGATGGCGCTGAACTCGCGGTTGGCCAGGACGGAGCGATACGTCACACGCTCCTCACCAGTCACAGGCGCATTCTCCGGGAAGTCGCACTTCTCCACAGGTAGGTGACGTCATAATGTCGTGTGTTTCGTCATTCTGTGTCCGATAACGACCGCGAAACGAAGACGCCGTACCGTATCGAGGGCAACGGCCCCTGTAGTCCAATTGGCAGAGACCGAGGTCTTAAAAACCTCGTCAGTGTGGGTTCGACTCCCACCGGGGGCACAGACAGGTCCTCGCATACGTTGTCAAGCCAGGACCAACCTAATAAGGAGCCGCACCAGCATGGCAGGACTGCAGTCCAGCAACCCGGTCTTTGGCAACGCGCCGACCCTCAAGCAGGGCCAGACCTTCGGGGCTCCCGGCTTCCCCAGCGCGGGTCAGGTGGAGGACATCTACCGCACCCCGCAGCGGCTGACCATGGACGACGTCGTCGTCAAGACGGGCATCCTGCTCGGGATCATCGTCGTCACCGGTGCGGCGGCCTGGGTCGGCAACGCCCCTCAGGGGCTGGTCTTCGGTGCCGCGCTCGCGGGCTTCGCGCTGGCCCTGGTCAACATCTTCAAGCGCCAGGTCAGCCCGCCCCTGGTCATCGCCTACGCCGCCTGCGAGGGCGTTTTCCTCGGCGGCATCAGCAAGCTGTACAACGACGCCTACTCCGGCATCGCCCTCCAGGCTGCGGTGGCGACCTCCGCCATTTTCGGTGCGGTGCTGTACGCGTTCACGAGCGGCAAGCTCAAGGCGACGCCGCAGTTCACCAAGATCGTGACCGGCGCCTTCGTGGGCCTGTTCGCGCTCGTCATCGTCAACGCGCTGATGGCCTGGATCGGTGGGGGCAGCGGCCTCGGGATCCGTAGTGGCGGCGGCATCGCGATCCTGTTCAGCATCGCGTTCATCGTGGTCGGCTCCCTGACGTTCGTGCTCGACTTCGACCAGGCGCAGCGGATGGTCGCGGCCGGGGTCGACGAGCGGGAGTCCTGGCGGATCTCGTTCGGTCTCGTCGTCGGCCTGGTCTGGCTGTACCTCGAGGTGCTCCGCCTGCTGAGCTACCTCAACCGGAGATAGCACCTGTACGACGGTGGCGGCCCGTCGTCCCTGCCGGCGCGAGGGCCCGTCGAACCCCGTGCCAGGGTGGCGGGATGATCCCCCGCACCCTCGCGCCGCTCGCCGCCTTGGTGCTGCTGGCGGGGTGCACGGCAGGCACGACGGCTCCCTCCCCGACGCCCGCGCCCACTCCCACGCCGGTGATGACGGCACCCGCGAGCCCCTCGGTGACTCCGGTGAAGTACGCGCTGCAGGATCTCGGATCGTTCTCCAACCCCGTCTGGGTCGGCCCAGCACCCGGGGACCCCAGCCACCTGTATCTCGTCGAGAAGACCGGCCGAGTGCTCCGCCTGGGCCCTGACAGCACGCCTGAGGGGATCGTCCTCGACCTCACTGCCCAGATCAGCAAGGGCAACGAGCAGGGCTTGCTGTCGATCGCCTTCGACCCCGGCTACGCCACCAACCACCGGATGTACGCCGACTTCACCGACAAGACCGGCAGCATCAACGTCGTCGCCTACAGGGTCACGGCCGGTACTGCTGGTGTGGGTCAGGTGCTGCTGACAGTCGCTCAGCCGTTCGGCAACCACAACGGCGGGCAGCTCCTGTTCGACCGCACGGGCATGCTGCTCGTCGGTCTCGGTGACGGCGGGAGCGCCGGCGACCCGGGCAACCGAGCGCAGAACCTGAGCAGCGACCTGGGCAAGATCCTGCGGCTGGACCCGCGGACCGGGGCGGCCGCACCGGGCAACCCCTACCGGCAGAACCCGAAGGTGTGGGCGCTCGGGCTGCGCAACCCCTGGCGCTTCTCCTTCGACACCAACGGAGACCTCTACCTGGGTGACATCGGCCAGAACAAGGTCGAGGAGCTCGACGTGGTGCCTCCGGTCTACCAGCGGGGTGCGAACTACGGCTGGTCGGTCTACGAAGGCGATCTGCGCTTCAAGCAGGATGAGATGTTCACCCCGGGCGGTCCGCTGATCGTCCCGGCACTGACCTACCTGCATGCCGACGGCGGTTGCTCGATCACAGGAGGCGAGGTCTACCGCGGCAAGCAGCTGCCGTCGCTCGACGGGTCCTACGTGTTCGGTGACTACTGCGTGGGCAGGCTGCTCGCGACCAGGCGGACCGCCGCCGGAGTAGCGCCGTCCTACGAGCTGGGCGTCGGCGTCGACGGTCTGCAGGCCTTCGGCCACGACACGAACGGCGACCTGCTCGTCCTTTCCTCCGACAAGCTGTGGCGGCTCGTGCCGGGCTAGGACTCGTCAGAGGGCCCCGGCACGCCGCAGCGCCGGAACGGCCAACGGCATCGCGGAGGCCACGTCCGCGGGCGTCGCGATCCGGTGCGCGCTGCGGGCCACGTAGCAGCGCACCTGGCTGTCGAACGCTGCTGGCGCGGCGGCCCGCGCCCGCAGGAGGGCTGCGGCGCCCTGGACGTAGACGGACCGGAAGTACGACCGTCGCCCCTCCCAGTAGGTCATCGGCCGCCCGGCACGACCCACTCCGTCGACGGGGACGACGGCCGACCGATAACGGTCGCCGGTCCCACGGTCCAGTGCCTCCGCGTAGGTCGCGAACGCCTCGTCCAACCAGGGGTCGCGGGCCTGGTCATCACCGACCAGCCCGTAGAACCACTGGTGGGCCACCTCGTGGCTCACGGTGGCGTCCTTGTCCTGCCCGGTTCCGAGCAGGATCGCGCCGGGGTACTCGATCCCGCCGTGGATATCAGGAAGCACCGCCACCACCAGGCGGCCGTAGGGGAACGGCCCGAAGCGGGCCACGTGAACCCGCGTCGCGCGCACCACCTCACGGGCCACGACCTTCGGGTCGTCCTTGACCTGCGGGGCCACGGCCACCAGGACCGGCACCGGGCCGGGCAACGTGACCGTCCGGAACGCCCCCACGGCCACGGCCACGTCACGGATCGTGGGTGCCGACGTGACCGTCGTCGTCGCGTCCTCCGACACCACGCTCCCGGTGGCGACCGCCGTCAGGCCGGCGGCGTGATGGATGGTGAGCCTCGCGAGGCGCATCTCCTCGCTGGTGCTGGCCTCGGCGAACGCCGAGGTCGCCGGCTCGGTGGCCCACCCGCGGCCGCGCTCCCAGGCCAGCAGCGGCATCCCGCTGGCGAACCACGACGTCGTCCCGCGGTTGCCGAAGCGATCGTCGGCACCTCGCGGCAGCACCAGCCCGAAGCCCAGGTCGATGGTGACCGGCCGACCAATCACGCCACGCCAGGGGATCCGGACCAGCGTCGGCACGGGCCGACTGAACGTTCGCGTGGCGCCGTCGACGGCCACCGAGGTCAGGGTGCTCGAGCCACCGGCCGCGCGCGGTCGAGGCGAGGAGGCCCACAGCCGGAACACCAGCTCGGTCACCGTCCTGTCCGGGGTGAACACGACCCGCTCGGTCCCGGTCACGCTCCGACCGGTGACGGTCACGTCGGCGGTGAGCACCGGTCGGTGCGGGTCCGGAGCCCGGTACGACGAGCAGTCGGCCGAGACGACCGGCGCGCGGGTGGCGGTTCCCGGCTGCGGGGCAGCGGTGCTGCTCGTGGGAGTGCCCGACGACGGGCTTGCCGGAAGGCTCAGCGGCGCGGCTGGTGAGCTGCAGGCAGCGACCATCAGCAGGCAGCTCATGAGCGCGCTCCTTCGTGCCACGGGCCGACGCTAACCTTCGCCGGTGCCTTCGGATACGCAGCAGCTGCTGGCGAAGGAGGTCGGTGCGTTCGTCCAGCGGCTGCGGCTCTGGACCCCCGCGCGCTGGGCCGCTGCCGCGGACCCCTGGGGTACCCGTGCCGACCTCGGCCGGCACCTCGCACAGCGATGGGCCGACACGGCCGCAGATCTCGAGGGCCGGCCGCGCCGGCCGCTCCCCGTCCTGCAGCCCGACCTGCTCGTCGCCGACCAGCTCGCCGTCACCGGCGACGACCTGGTCCGCTGCTCGCCTGCAGACGAGGTCTGCCGCGACGCCGTGGACCACCTGCTGGCGCACCGCCACGACCTGCTCGGCGACGTGCCGCCGGTCAGCCTGGGCGGCTTCCAGGCGCTCGTTCACGGCCGCGCGGTCTGCACTCCGCTGCCTGACCGCTGATCCAAAGCGAACGGCCGGCCTCACAGGGAGGCCGGCCGTCGTCGTACAGGTGCGCTTAGCTCAGGCGCTCGATGACCATCGCCATGCCCATGCCGCCGCCGACGCACATGGACTCGACCCCGAACTGCTTGTCGAGGGACTGCAGGCCGTTGATCAGCGTGCCGGTGATGCGCGCGCCGGTCATGCCGAACGGGTGGCCGACGGCGATGGCGCCACCGTGCACGTTCAGCTTGTCGAGGTCGATGCCCACGTCCTTGTACGACGGGATGACCTGGGCCGCGAAGGCCTCGTTGATCTCGTACAGGTCGATGTCGTCCACCGTCTTGCCGGCTCGCTTGAGGGCCAGCTTGATGGCCTCGGCCGGGCCGTAGCCCATGATCTCCGGCGAGAGGCCGGTGACCGCGGTGGAGACGATGCGGGCGAGCGGAGTCAGGCCGAGCTCCCGGGCCTTGGCGTCGCTCATGATGACGACCGCCGCGGCGCCGTCGTTGAGCGGGCAGGCGTTGCCGGCGGTGACCAGGCCGTCCGGGCGGAACACGGGCTTGAGGCCGGACATGCCCTCGACCGTGACGCCCGGGCGGGGGCAGTCGTCGGCGCTGATGACGGTGCCGTCCGCCGCCGTGATCGAAGTGATCTCGCGCTCCCAGAAGCCGTTGGCGATGGCCTTCTCGGCGAGGTTCTGCGAGCGGGTCGCGAACTCGTCCATCTCCGCGCGCGAGACGTTCTTCCAGCGGGCGACGTTCTCGGCCGTCTCGCCCATGGCGATGTAGACGTCGGGGATCAGGCCGCTCTCGCGGGGATCGCTCCACGTCGTGACGCCGCCGGCGGCGGCCTGCGCCGAGCGCACCCCGGCCTCGTCGAAGAACGGGTTCTTGGCATCGCCCACGTCGCTCATGCCGTTGCCGAACCGGGAGACGGCCTCGACGCCGGCCGAGATGAACGCCGTGCCCTCACCGGACCTGATGGCGTGGAAGGCCATCCGGGTGGTCTGCAGCGACGAGGAGCAGTACCGGTTGACCGTCGTGCCCGGCAGGCTGTCGTAGCCGAGCCGCACGGCGACCGCGCGACCGATGTTGAAGCCGGCCTCGCCGGCGGGCTGCCCGCAGCCCACCATCAGGTCGTCGATGTCTGTGACCGACAGCGCCGGCACCTTGTCCAGCGCAGCTTGTACGGCGGTGGCCGCCAGCTCGTCCGGTCGGAAGCCGGTCATCGAACCCTTGAAGGCGCGCCCGATGGGCGTACGAGCGGTAGAGACGATCACTGCCTCTGGCATGCGTGCTCCTCGAAATTAGAATGAGATTCAGTTCAACGCTAACTCGACGGTAACTCTTCCTGTACGGCGCCCTCCTGGGGACCGCGGTCCTCGTCGCTCTCGCGACGGTCGGGCTCCCCGCGACCGACCAGCGGGAGCCGGCGCACGAGGCGCGCGAGGCGTCCCGGGCCGGCGGCGGCGATGCCCTCCTCGCCGGGGAGCGTCTCCACGGCGACACCCGGCTCGCGGGCGGCGACAGCAGCGGCGATCTTGACGTCCTGCACGCTGCTGCTGACGGGCACGCTGACCGGGATCTCGACCCCGCTGGCCTCGAGCAGGCTCGGCAGCAGGGCGTCGGCCACTCGCCGGTACCCCATCGGTGAGGGGTGGAAGCGGTCGGCGCTCCACAGGTGCGGGTGCTCGGCGAACTCCTGCGCCAGCAGGCTGCTCAGGGTCACGGCGATGCCGTCGTGCTCCACCACCGACACCGCTTGGGCAGCCGCGAGACGGCGGCTCCAGAACGCGGCCACGGACCGAAGCGGCTCGAGCAGTGGCTGGACGGTGCCGAGGTCAGGACAGGTGCCCACGACCACGATCGCGCCGGCGGCCCGGAGGGTCCGGACGGCCCGGCCGAGGTCCCGCGCGGCGTCGCCAGGCAGAACGCGGTGGGTCACGTCGTTGGCGCCGATCATGATGACGGCGAGGTCGACCCTGTTCTGCAGGGCTTTGGCGACTTGGACGTCGAGGTCGGCGGAGCGCCCCCCGACGGCCCCCACCACGTCAAGGCGCACCCGGCGCTTGAGGTCACGGGCGACACCACCGGCGAGCAGCGCCCCCGGAGTCTGGTCCGGGGTGTCGCAGCCCAGGCCGACGGAACTCGAGTCGCCGATCATCACCAACCGTAGGGACGGCCCGAGGTAACGGCCGTAGACACCCGTGGGGTCGGGAGGGGTCTCGTTCGGCTCGCCGATGGTTCTTCGAGCCATGCCAGCCTCGGCGCGGATGAGGCCGTACCCGAGCGCCCCGAGAGCCCCGATCATGCCGCCGCCGTACGCGCTCTTGATGGCGACCCAGGCGGCCCGTCGACCGGGCCGTTGCACCCTCACGACGGCCTCCCCGCCAGGAAGGCGCGCACCGCGTCGCGGGCTCCCCGGCTGACGTGTGCGCCATGCGTGAAAGCGGCGGTCTCGTAGTCGAGCTCGCCCAGCACCTGCGCCGTCTCACGGGACAGGCGGACGTCCGTGCAGAAGGTCTTGGGGGAGTACCGCAGTCCGCGGACGTTGAAGAGGGCGTCCCCCGTGATGAGCACGCCCGACTGCTCGTGCAGTAGCGAGCAGTGGCCCGGAGAGTGCCCTGGTGTGTGAACGACCCGGATGCCGCCTTCGAGCAGGGCGCCGTCCATGAAACTCTCGGCGACCTCGACCTTGGCAAACCCGCGGAACGGCAGCCTGCCGAACACGCGGCCCTGCCAGCGGGAGGGGTCGGTCGCGGGCAGCCGTCCCTCGCGCAGGTACACCACGTCGCGGTCGTGGGCGGCCACCGTGGCGCCGGTGGCTGCCACCGTGCCCGCCAGTCCGCCGGCGTGGTCGCTGTGGGAGTGCGTCATGACGATCCGGGTGACGTCCTGCGGGGCACGGCGGAGCCCCTCGAGGGCCCCCAGAACCTTCTTGTGCGCGTTCTTGAGCCCAGCATCGACGAGCGTCAAGGAGCCGTCGCTGTTGGTGAACAGGAAGGAGTTCACCAGGTCGAACGGCGCCGTCGGGATCCGCCACACTCCGGTTGCCAGCTCGATCGCTGCCACGGTTCCCTCCTTCCCTCGAAAGCGCACCGGGCTGTTACCGCTCGGTAGGTGACACTAACCCGGCATACGCTGGCCCGGTCCGGCCCACCCCTGCCGGACTTGCCGTCGGAGGGACCCCCGGTGCAGGTCGCCAACTCGCTCATCGACCTGGTGGGCAACACGCCCCTCGTCCGCCTCAACAGCGTCACACGCGGCATCGCCGCCACCGTGCTGGCGAAGGTCGAGTACTTCAATCCCGGCGGGTCGGTGAAGGACCGGATCGCCCTGCGGATGATCGAGGATGCCGAGGCCTCCGGCGCCCTCAAGCCCGGCGGCACCATCGTCGAGCCCACGAGCGGCAACACCGGTGTCGGACTGGCGATCGTGGCCCAGAGCCGTGGCTACCAGTGTGTGTTCGTCTGCCCTGACAAGGTGGCCCGCGACAAGATTGACGTCCTCAGGGCGTACGGCGCTCGCGTCGAGGTCTGCCCCACCGCCGTGGACCCTGAGGACCCGCGCTCCTACTACTCAGTGTCCGACCGGCTCTCCAAGGAGATCCCCGGTGCCTGGAAGCCCGACCAGTACTCCAACCCCGCCAACCCGCGGTCCCACTACGAGACCACGGGCCCGGAGCTGTGGACCCAGACCGACGGGCGGATCACGCACTTCGTGGCCGGCATGGGTACCGGCGGCACGATCGGTGGCACCGGCCGCTATCTCAAGGAAGTCTCCTCCGGACGGGTCCGCGTCGTCGGCGCCGACCCGGTCGGGTCGGTCTACTCCGGCGGCAGCGGACGGCCCTACCTCGTCGAGGGTGTCGGTGAGGACTTCTGGCCCGTGACCTACGACCCCGCCGTGCCAGACGAGGTCATCGCGGTGTCGGATCGGGACTCCTTCGCGATGACCCGCCGACTGGCCCGCGAGGAGGGCTTGTTGGTCGGCGGCTCCTGCGGCATGGCCGTGGTCGCCGCCCTCGAGGTGGCGCGCGCTGCCGGGCCGGACGATGTCGTGGTCGTTCTGCTGCCCGACAGCGGCAAGGGCTACCTGTCGAAGATCTTCAACGACGACTGGATGGCCGACTACGGCTTCCTGTCGTCCGATGACGGCGAGAAGACGGTCGGCGACGTGATGCGTGGCAAGGCCGGCAGCGGGGTCGGCGACGTTCCTGAGTTCGTCCACACGCACCCGAACGAGACGGTGCGCGAGGCCATCGACATCCTGCGTGAGTACGGCGTCTCCCAGATGCCGGTGGTCCGAGCGGAACCACCGGTCATGACGGCTGAGATCGTCGGCGCGGTCCACGACCGGGACCTGCTCGACGCGCTGTTCAACGGTCGCGCGGAGCTCGCCGACCCGCTCGCGCAGCACATGGGCCCGCCGCTCCCGATGGTGGGTGCCGGTGAGCCCGTCCATGCTGCGATGGTGGCGCTCGAGAAGGCCGACGCTGCTGTGGTCGTCGCCGAGGGCCGCCCCACCGGGGTCATCACCCGCCAGGACGTGCTGGCCTTCCTCTCCCACAACTGAGGCATCTCCCGCACCTCACGCGCCATCCACACGGGACGGCTTCCAGCAGCGCTGGCCTTTCCCCGCAACGGACGCGTCCCGCTGCCCGCTGCGGTGTCTCTGCCGCACGGCTCCATATCGGATCGCGAATGACTATCCGCAATCCGATATGGCGCGGGGGCGCGAGGGCAGTCGCCCGCGGTGGGCTGGGAGGGCCCGTCCACAGGCCTTGCAGCGCTCGCCCGCGGCGGTGGTCGAAGGCGGCACCCTGACGGCGTAGACGTAGGTGACCTTCTCCGTCAGGCCCGCGAGCGGGCGGCGCTCAACCAGACAGAGCTCGCGCGCCAGGCAGGCACCTCGCAGGGGAGCCTGAGCGCATACGAGAGTGGGCGCACCAGCCCGACCGTCAGGACGCTGAACCGGCTGCTGGCGGCCTGTGGGGTGCAGCTGCGGGCAGTGCTGGAACCGCTGATGGCCGAGGTGGACGCCAGGGTCGACGCGATGGTCACGGGAGTCCCGGAGCTCGACCTGACCGGGTTGCGTGCTTTGGCGGCGTCGTTGGACGACGCCCCCGACGCGCAGCGGCCGGGGTTGGGAGGACCGCCGCCGCGCCGTGGACCGGTGACGTGGGCCTTCGACGGTGCTACGGCGTTGGGCCTGCACGGGTTGGCAGTGGACAGCGGCTTCGGCATCGGCCTCGTGGTCGTCCTGGACGAGGCGTTGCGGTTCTGGCTCAGAGCGGTGCAGGTGCGTGGTCAGACACCGCGCGGTGATGTGTTCATGGGCTGGCTGGACGCGGACCTGGAGACGCTGCAGGCCGCCCTTCGGGACTGGAGCTTCTGCCTGCTCGGCCCGGTGCAGATCAGGGTCGTCGAGCAGCTGCCGGCCATCATCCAGGTCGTGCCCCCGGGCCTCGAGCAGGCGGTGCCTGTCGTGACCGTCGATGACGTCGAGCGCTGCCATCCGGTGCACGCGGAAGTCCTCGCCCGGTGGAGGCAGCGCCGTACGGTGGGTGCATGAGCGGTGATTGGACCCCCGGCGAGTACGGCTTCGACACCCTGGCGATCCATGCGGGTCAGGACCCGGACCCGACGACCGGGGCGGTGGTGGTGCCCATCTACCAGACGTCGACGTACGTGCAGGAAGAGGTCGGGCAGCACAAGGGGTACGAGTACAGCCGTTCCGGCAACCCGACCCGGACTGCGCTCGAGACGTGCCTTGCCACCCTCGAGGGAGGGGCGACCGGCCTGGCGTTCGCGAGCGGTCTGGCGGCCGAGGACACCTTGCTGCGCACGGTCCTCCAACCCGGGGCGCACGTGATCGTGCCGGGGGATGCCTACGGCGGGACGTACCGGCTGTTCGCCAGGGTGGCTAGCCGATGGGGGGTCGAACACACGGCGGTCGCGCTCGGCGACCCGGACGCCGTACGGGCTGCTGTGCGTCCAGAGACGCGGCTGATCTGGTGCGAGACGCCCACCAACCCGCTGCTCGGTATCGCTGACATCGCAGCCCTGGCCACGATCGCCCACGATGCGGGGGCACTGCTGGTGGTGGACAACACGTTCGCGTCGCCGTACCTGCAGCAGCCGTTGGCCCTCGGCGCGGACGTGGTGGTGCACTCCACGACGAAGTACCTCGGTGGGCACAGCGACGTCGTGGGTGGCGGCCTCGTCACCGCCGACGCGGCCCTCGGTGAGGAGCTGGCTTACCACCAAAACGCCATGGGCTCCGTCCCCGGCGCCTTTGACTCCTGGCTGGTGCTGCGCGGCATCAAGACGCTCGGCGTCCGGATGGACCGGCACTGCGAGAACGCCGGTCGCGTCGTGGAGCTGTTGAGCAGGAGCGCGGAGGTGAGCCAGGTGCTGTACCCGGGTCTGCCCGACCATCCGGGGCACGACATCGCCACCAAGCAGATGAAGGCCTACGGGGGGATGGTCAGCTTCCGGCTGGTCGGCGGCGAGGCCGCGGCGCTCGAGGTCTGCCGTCGGACGAAGGTGTTCACCCTTGGCGAGTCGCTCGGCGGGGTCGAGTCGCTCATCGAGCACCCGGGCCGGATGACGCACGCCAGCGTCGCGGGGTCGCAGCTGGAGGTGCCGGACGACCTGGTCCGTCTGAGCGTGGGTATCGAGAGCGCCGACGACCTGCTGGCCGACCTCGAACGTGCCCTCGCGCGGGCGCCCGGGGCGTGAGGCGTCGCACGCCCGGGTGGGCGGTCGAAGGCGTCGCCTGGTGCGCCTCGCTGGTGATGGTCGCGGGTGTCGCGGTCGTCGTGACGGGGGTGATCGACACGCGGACCACCACGTCGTACGCCGAGACGCCCGTCGTGACGACGGTCCCGACGGTGACCGCCTCGCCGAGGCCTGTGGTGAGGCGCCCGACCAGCAAGCCGGCTGTCGCCTCCCGCGCCCTGACAGGGCTGCCGGTCGAGGCTTCGCTCGGTCCGCCGCCAGGCCCGCAGAAGGACCTGGTCCCGTCGGCCTTCGCGGGTCCGGCCCGGCGCTACGCCTTCCTGGCGGGGGTCACCCGGTACCGCAAGCCCACCCACGACACCATCGCGGGCGCGGCCGACGTGGCCTTCATCCGGTCCATGCTGCTCGCCCATGGCTGGCTGCCGCAGAACATCCGGGTGGTCACCAACGAGCAGGCCACCGGCGGCGCGGTGCGGCAGGGACTGAGCTGGCTGGCTGCCAAGAGCGTCCCCGGCACGTTCACGCTGTTCCACTTCTCCGGGCACGTGCGGCAGGAGGGAGGTCACGAGAAGCTCTGGCCGTACGACGGCGACTTCGTGCCTGACACCGACATGGCGACGGTCTTGAACCGCGGCCGAGGCAAGCTGTGGGTGGACGTGGCCGGCTGCGAGTCTGCTGGGTTCGTCGAGAACCTCCCGTCCCCGCGGGTGCTCGTGTCCACCAGCTCGAAGGTCTGGCAGAAGTCCTATGAGTACCCGCAGTGGGGTGAGTCGGTGTGGGCCGGGCTGCTGTTCGACGTGAGCCTCGGGCAGGGCCAGGCCGACGCCGACCGCAACGGCACGACGACCGTCGGCGAGGCCCTGCGGTACTCCGCCTACTACGCGCAGGCCATCACCCTGCGGCAGCGGCCCTACGGCCGGCAGAGCCCGCAGGTGTACGGCGACGCGGTCCGTGGCTGGACCCTCGACAGCCCTCCTGCCTAGCCCAGCGGGTCGCCCAGGGGTTCAGAGCCGGCGCCACATCACGACGTGCGGCCCCATCACGGGGTCGCCGTCGTCCCAGGGCTCGCCCCTGGTGACCAGCCCGGCGCGCTCGTAGAAGCGCTGCGCCGGCGTACGGGCGTGGCACCACAGCACCCCGCCGCCCTCGGCGCGGCAGTGGTCGACCAGCGCGTCCAGCACCTGCGCACCGACGCCGCGGCCACGCTGCCCTTCGGCTGTGGCCATCCCACGCAGCCGCCAGGCGGGCTCGGCGGGTGCCCAGGGGGCGGGGGAGACGCGGACGTTGCCGGTCGCGAGGAGGACGTCGCCGTCGTACACGCCGATGTGGAAGGCGGGTTGGTCGTCACCGTCGAGGGCAACTGGACGTCCGCCGCGGAGCACCGTGCGTCGCAGGTCGGCGGTGTCGGCGGCGGTGACCATACGGACGACGGGTCGGTTGGCGGCGGGCACAGGGTTCGCTGGCGGCACACAGAAACGCTAGTGGGTGACCGGGCGATCCGATCAGGGGCGTTTCCGCTCCGTGGCACTCGGGTGTCGTCGCGCGGCAGGAATGTGGGCGAGCACGCCGAACCCTGGGTGACGGAACGTGACGCGGGTCACGTCCGGCGGAGGTCGGGATGTCTCGAGCGGTACGGCTTCTCGGTGCGGTGGCTCTCGCGTGCGCGAGCGTCCCCATGTTCGGCGCGGGTGCGGCCCAGGCCGAGTCAGGCTCGCTGACACCCGCCAACTCGGCGTACTTCTACGCGCAGGGTCTCGACAAGCCGGACCAGTCGCCGGCGGCGCCGCCGAACCTCACCGGGGATGCGGACGGCGTCGCTGCGGGCCACCTCGCCGTGGCCGCCAAGGCCGGTCAGGAGGACAAGGTCAGCTTCTTGTACTTCGACCTGTTCAGCCTGCCGACGGGCGCCAGGGTCGACAAGGCTGTCGTGACGATGCGGCTCGTTCCGCTCGGGCCCGAGGACGTGTCAGCCCAGGCCGCCCCCGACAAGGTCGCGGCCTGCAAGGCCGGCGACAAGGGCTTCAGCGGCGACGACGGCGCGGGCCTGGCCCAGAACGCCCCGGACCGACTGTGCAAGGCGTTCTCGGCGAAGGGCTCCGCGACAGCCGATGGCTTGGCCTACCAGTGGGACATCACCGGCCTCGCGAGCACCTGGGTCACCGGCGCGAACGACGGGGTGGCGTTCACCCGTGCCGACGAGTCGCCCAACAGCAGCTTCCAGGTCGTCTTCGACCAGGCGTCCACGGCCACGCTGACGGTCGCCTACACGGTGACCCGGCAGCCGCAGGCCACGACGCCGGCTGTCACCTCGCCACCTTTGGGCACGGGCGTCGTCCCCGGCACGGGCGGTGGGCTTGCCCCAGCGCTGGACACCGGCCTCGCGCCCGCACCAGATGCAGGTCAACCCGTCGTCCCGAACCCGACGGTCAACCAGGTACCCAGGCCGGGCGTGGCGAGCCGAGCCCTCCCGAGCATCCGCAAGGTCGCGGCCGTGTCGACCTCGCTGCGCCCGACCGCCGGCTTCTGGCTGGCCGCCTTCGCGGTTGCCGCGGCCCTCGGGCTGCTGAGCCTCGTCCTCGGTGACTCACGTGTCCCGGCGGCGGCGGCGTCCAACAGCCGTCTGTCGCAGGCCCTGGCTGCCCAGCAGCGCCGCGGGACCAGCCAGGCCCTGCGTTCCCTCTGACCTCCGCCCCCTCTTCCAGGAGCCCCCTCATGCCCCGCAGTCCCGCTCGCGTCCTGGCGCTCAGCCTCATCGCGGTCACCGCCCTCGCGGCGTGCGGCCTCAAGCCCGAGGTCAAGGACCAGCTCGCCCAAGGCAACCTCAACGGCGCCGGCGCCCTGGGCGGTACCACCGGCGGCGACAGCACGGGAACCGGCACGACCGGCACGTCGTCCGGCACCACTGGGACGTCGGGGACCTCTGGCACGTCGGGCACCTCCGGCACCTCCGGCAGCTCAGGCACCTCGGGGACCACGGGTACGTCCGGGACCTCCGGCACCTCGGGCACCTCCGGCACCTCCGGCGTGCCCGGTGCGCCTCAACCCGGCGCGGGCACGACCACCGGCATCGACTTCAAGAACAAGGTCATCCACATCGCTCTGCACGGCCCGCTCACCGGCGCGGGGGTACCGCAGAGCAGCTTCACCTCGGGCACCCCGAAGTACTGGAAGAACCACACGCTCGCCAACGGCTTCAAGATCGACGCGGTCGCCATCGACGACAAGTACAACGCGGCCGATGCTCTCCGTGCCTGCAACGCCGCCGCCGACGACAAGTTCCTCATCGTCGGCGGAGCCGGCACCGACCAGATCAGTGCCTGCGCCCAGAGCCCCAAGCTCCGACGCCTGCACGTGCCGTACCTCTCGGCCGGCGTCACCGAAGCCGGGCTCGGCAACATCAGCACGTACTTCGCCAGCTCGTTGACCTACAAGCAGCAGGCCCCGCTCCTCGTCAGACTCGCGAAGGACCGGGGGTACTTCGGCAAGAAGTGGGCCGTGGTCATCACCGGCACACCGAACTTCAAGGATGCTCGCGAGGCGATGGTCTCGGAGCTGCAGCGAAACGGTGCCAAGGGCAAGAGCGGTGCGTTCAACGCCGGAAACGACGTCTACCTGACGGACAAGGCGCCGAGCAACTGCAGCACCCTCGCGACCCAGATCCGCGGGGGTGGCTACGAAGTCATCTACTTCCTCGGGCAGCCGTCCTTCTTCGCCCAGTGCGTCGGCTCGATCGGGAACATCCCCATCAACCCCGTCTACACCGGTCCCGGTCCGTCGTTCGGCATCAGCAGCGTCATCACGCTGGCCTGCGCTGCCAACAGCAGCTACCAGGGCTTCTATCTGCACCCGTCGCCGAGCTGGAACCAGCGAGCGAAGTACGGGGCCCCCGCCGACCTCACGGACGACATCGAGCTGGGCATCTGGGGCGCGATGCAGCAGCTCAACGAGGCCTTCGACCTCGTGAAGGGCCCGCTGTCGCGTGAGTCGTTCACGGCAGCTCTGGCCCAGGCGACCCTTCGCGGCGGCGTGTTCAGCCCGGTCAGCTATGCCGGCGGCTCCCGCTTCGGCGGCTCGGCGGCGTACGCCAACGCGGCGGACTGCTCCCAGCGGCTGTCCAACACCGTCGGTGTCTACCGCCGATGAGCGCTGAGGTGCTCGCACTCGACGTCGTCGCGCCTGCGGTCTCAGGCTTCATCCAAGGCTCCGTCTACGGCCTCCTCGGCCTGGGACTGGTCCTGCTCTACAAGAGCAACCGCATCTTCAACTTCGCGCAGGCGGAGTTCGGTGGCGTGGCTGCCTTCGTGTGGATCTTCTTCGACACCGGCAGGGGCGTCCTGCCCAACCTGCCGACCCCCGTGGCCGTGCTCCTCGGGATCCTCGCAGCGGTCCTCGTCGCGCTCCTCACCGAACGGCTGGTCGTCCGGCCGCTGTTCAACGCCCCGAAGATCACCGTCGTGGTGGCGACCGCCGGGGTGCTCCTGCTGCTCATCGCTGTCGAGGGCTTCCTGTACGGCGGTGAGGCAGGCAGCTTCCCCGCCATCTTCAGCGGTGACGCGGTCAACAGCGGCGCCATCCGGGTGACGAACCAGGGGGTCGCGATCGTCGTCGTCCTGGCCGTGCTGTCGATCCTGGCGGCGTTGTTCTTCAGCCGGTCCCCGTTCGGCACAGCGATCCTGGCGGTGTCACAGGAGGCCACGGCCGCCCGTCTGGTGGGCATCAGCGTCGAGCGCATCTCCGCGCTCACGTGGGGGATCGCGGGCTTCCTGGCCGGGGTCGCAGGCATCCTGCTCGCCGGCACCATCGGCCTCGCCGCGCCGGGCAGTCTCACCGGGCTGGCCTTGGTGCCGGCCTTCACCGCGGCCGTCTTCGGCGGCGTCACGAGCCTGCCTGGAGCGCTGGTCGGCGGCATCGTCATCGGCATCATCGAGTCCGAGGCGCAGGCGCTCATCCCGAAGGAGAACCTGCCGGGCGCCGGCAAGGTCGCGCTGTTCGTGGCCCTGCTGCTGGTGCTGCTGGTCCGTCCCGCTGGCCTGCTCGGCAAGGAGACCTGATGGTGGCCGTCGACACCGCGGCGACACCCGTCGCCCGTCCGCATGCGGTTGACCTGGCACTGCGGTGGGTGCCGCGCCTGGCCGTCCTCGGCCTCCTGGGCTACCTGCTCCTGGTCCGGATGCCAGCCGATGAGAAGTACGCCCCCATCTACGCCGATGCGGCGATCTACGCCATCGTCGGCCTGTCGCTCAACATCGTGACCGGCTACACCGGGCAACTCTCCCTTGGGCACAACGGTTTCTTCGGCATCGGCGCCTTCGCGGCGGCGTACTCCCTGACGGTGCAGCACGTGCCGTTCGCGGTCACGTTCGTCCTCGCCGGCCTGTCGGGCGCGGTGTTCGCACTGGTCATGGGCATGGTGGCCCTGCGCATCACCGGCCTCTACCTCGCTCTCATCACGCTGGTGTTCGGCCTGACGCTCGAGGACTCGCTGTTCGAGGTCTCCTGGCTGACCAACGCCGGGGCGGGGCAGCCGGCGAACCGCCCCGAGTGGCTGTTCTCCGAGACCCGCTTCTTCTACTTCTGCCTGGCCTTCCTGGTGGTCGCGGTCTACCTCGACTTCGTGCTGCTGCGCACCAAGACAGGCCGAGCCCTGCTGGCGCTCAAGGAGAACGAGCGGGTCGCGGAGGCGTTCGGCATCAACGTCACCGCGTTCAAGCTGTTCGCGTTCGTGCTCTCGGGCACGCTCGCCGGGGTGGCGGGGGCGTTGTACGCCTACCGGATCGGCATTGTCACGGCCTCCGGGCTCGGGTTCAACCTGGCGCTGACGTTCGTGCTGCTGACCGTGGTGGGCGGTCTTGGCTCTCGGCTCGGTGTCGTGCTCGGCGGCCTGCTGTTCGCCTCGCTCGACTTCGTGCTCCACGACACCTGGGTCCACAACGTGAACGACTTCGTGTTCGCCTTCCAGAACGCCCCGCAGTTCGCCGTGGGCTTCATCGGGGCGCTGGGCCTGATTCTCACGATCGTGCGCTACCCCGGTGGCATCGGGCAGCAGATCCGACCTCTCACCCGCCTGCTCGTGGGCGGGCAGCGCTCCCTGCACGCCGACGACGGCGGCCCGGCCGCGGTGGAGGGCTCCAATGTCCGTGCTTGAGGTGCGCGATCTGTCCATCCGCTTCGGGGGGCTGCAGGCGCTGCAGGCGGTCTCGCTCGAGGTCAACGAGTTCGAGATCGTCGGCCTGATCGGCCCCAACGGCGCCGGCAAGACCACCGCCTTCAACTGCATCACCGGCTTCTACACGCCACATGACGGCGCCGTCACGTACCGCGGCAAGGACGTCACCAAGACGGCACCGCACGTGAAGGCACGGATGGGCTTCGGCAGGACCTTCCAGAACGTCGGCATGGTGAAGGGCGCGACCGCCTTGGAGAACCTCAAGACCGCGCAGCACGCCAAGGCCGGGTACGACGTGATGTCCGGCCTGCTGGGTGTCGGCAAGACCCGGCGGGGCGAGCGGGAGATGACCGTCAGAGCCGAGGCGATCTTGGATCTGCTCGGCCTCGCGCAGCTGCGTGACAAGCGGGTCGGCGGCCTGTCCTACGGCACCCTCAAGCTGCTCGAGCTCGGCTGCGCGCTGGCCACCGACCCGGACATCCTGCTGCTGGACGAACCGACCTCGGGCATGGGTCCCGAGGAGAGCGACGAGCTCGGCGATCGGCTGCTCGTGCTGCGGCGGGAGTTCGGCCTCACGATGCTCGTCATCGAGCACCACGTGCCGCTGGTGCTTCGTGTCTGCGACCACGTCTACGTCCTCAACTTCGGACGGATGCTCGCCCAGGGCACGCCACTCGAGGTGCAGAGCCATCCCGACGTGATCGCGGCTTACCTCGGGGGCGAAGCCCCCGAGGCGCTGGCGGCAGCCTCCGCCGAGAGGCGTGACGACAGGGAGCGGTCGGCATGAGCCTGCTCGAGGTCGAGGAGCTGCGCACCGGGTACGGCGCATTGCCTGTACTGCAAGGCATCTCCTTCGCCGTGGAGGAGGGCACCACGGCGGTCGTGTTCGGTCTCAACGGCGCCGGGAAGACGACCACCATCAACTGCCTCGCAGGGCTGCTGCCTGTGTGGGGCGGGGAGGTCCGCTTCGACGGGCAACGGCTGTCGGGCAGGAGCGCCAAGGCGATCGTGGAGGCCGGCCTGTCCCTGGCGCCGGAAGGCCGTCGGGTGTGGGCGGGCCTGTCTGTGCTCAAGAACCTCGAGCTGGGCGCCTGGAGCCGGAAGGACCGGCGCGGTACGGAGGAGACCATGCAGCAGGTCTTCGGGTACTTCCCGCGGCTCGAGGAGCGCAAGGATCAGCTGGCCGGGACGCTCTCCGGGGGAGAGCAGCAGATGCTCGCCATCGGCCGGGCCATCATGAGCCGTCCGCGGCTGCTCATGATCGACGAGGCCTCGCTGGGCCTGTCACCGAAGCTGGCCCAGACGGTGTTCGAGGTCGTCTCGAAGATCAACGACAACGGCACCACGGTCATCATCGTGGAGCAGAACGTCGGCGTGTTGCCCTACGCCGACCAGGCGCTCATCATGGAGAAGGGCACGTTGACCTACGACGGCAGCGGCAGCGAGCTGGAGCGCAGCGGCGAACTCCGCCGCACCTACCTCGGCGAGGCCGTTGCCTCCTAGCCAAGGGAGACGTCGGTCGGCGCGGTCGTCGGCTTGCAGATCCGGCAGGCCTTCAGGCCGCTCGCTCCGGCCTCGTCGGCGGTGAGGACGTGGGTCGCCTCGCGTCCATCGACGAGCCGGCAACTGGGCGCGTGGAAGCTCGCCCTACCGGCGACGACCAGGCCGGAGGCGTCGCTCGGCATTGCCGTCGGGCGAGCCCCGGCGCCTGCGGTCAGCACCGCATCGATGAGCTGCTCGAGCTTGACTTCGAGCAGCGAGCGGTCCTCTCGGGCACTGTGGACCACGAGCACCGCCGCGCCGACGATGACCAGGCAGACGCCGACGAGGCCGCCGGAGACGACGTAGGGCATCTGAGCGAGCAGGGCGGTCTGGCTGGCCACGGCGTTGTAGGCGACGCTGATGGTGACGAGACCGAGGGCGACCAGCGCGAGCCCTGCCTTGCCGCCGAAGCGGCCGAGCTGCGGGTTCATCGAAGACCTTCCTGCCGTAGCGGACGTCTCCGCAGGGTTCGCCGCCCGCGCTGGAACTCCTGCCGGGCCGCTCATGGGCGTCTGGTCAGTGGGCGTCTGGTCAGTGGGCGTCTGGTCAGTGGGCACTGTGTCGCCCGCGGCGGGCGCGGAGGTAGTCGCTCACGACGTACTCCCCGAGCCGGTCCGGGTCGGCGGCGAACACCCGGCCACCGTTGCGCTCCGCGAGGTGCTCGACGAACGAGACCAGCCGTGGCTCGTCGTCGAGCATGAACACGTTGATGGTGGCGCCGCGCCGCGTGATCCGCTCGACCTCGGCCATCGTCAGCTCGAGGGTCTCCGGCATCGGTGGCCAGCAGAAGTCGGCGTACCCGTCGCGGGTGAGGTGAGCGGTGGGCTCACCGTCGGTGACGACCAGTACCACCGGCTCGGCCTGCGGGTGCTTGCCGAGGAAGCGGCCGGCGAGCATCAAGGCGTGCTGCAGGTTGGTGCCCTGGACCCGTTGCGGGTCGAGGCCGGCGAGCTGCTCGGCCTTGAGCACCTGGGCGTAGTCGCTGAAACCGATGATCTCGATCGCGTCCTGCGGGAACTGCGTGGTGACCAGCGAGTGCAACGCGAGCGAGGTCTGCTTGGCGGCGGCCCAGGTCCCGCGCAGCTCCATCGAGAACGACAGGTCGACGAGCAGCGCGACGGCCGCAGTGGTGCGGCGCTCGGTCTCCACCACCTCGAAGTCATCGACCTGGAGATGCACCGGCCCGACACCACTGCGGAGTACGGCGTTGCGCACGGTGCGGACCACGTCCAGCGGCTGCTCGTCGCCGAATTGCCAGCTGCGGCTGCTGCCGGTGATGTCCCCCGCCGCGCCGGCGTCCCGCACGTCATGACCGCCGCGCCCCTTGGCGTCCAGCTGCGTGAACACCTTCCGCAGGGCGGTCGCACCGAGCCGCCGTACCGCCCGGGGTGAGAGCTCGAGGCGGCCGTTGCTGTCGCGGACCAGGTAGCCCTGGAGCTGCAGCTCCCGCTCGATCCGTTGCAGCGCACGCACGTCGTCCAGAGCGCCTCGGCCAAGAGCCCGCTGTACGGCCTCCTCGTCGATGTCGTCCAACGATGCGCCGGGGTAGTCCTGGCCGAGGCTGCCCTCGAGGTCGTCGAGGTCGGCGAGCTCCTCGAGCGCCGTGGTGGCCTCACCCATCCCCATGCCCTGCTCGCCGGACATCCGTTCCCGCCCGCCCCAGGGCAAGTCGGGACGGGCATTGCGGAGGGCGTCGCCGAGCTGCGCCATCTGCGCCTGCATGTCCATGTCCATGGCGCCCTGCATCAGCTCGCCGAGCTCCTGCCGCTGCTGAGGGGTGAGCGAGTCCATGAGCCGCTGGGCGGCGGCGGCGCGGCGGGCCAGGTCGTCGACGAGCTCCTCGAGAGTGCCTGGCTGAGACGGGAAGAACTCCCCGTGCTTGTCCATGAACTGCTCGAAGTGCTCCTGCGTGTGCTCGCCACGGGCATCGGCCTCGAGCATCTGGTTGAGGTCGGCGAGCATGTCCTCGACGCGCTGCATGTCCTCAGGGGAGGCGTTCTCCAGGGCCTGCTTCATGCCCTTGAACTGGCTGTCGAGGACCTCCCGGCGCAACAGGTCCTGGATCTGCTCGTAGGTCTGGCGGGCCTCGGGGCTCTGCCAGTCGTAGGACCCGAGTTGCTGGACCGCGCGGGCCGTGTCGGACGGCAGGGTGTCGAGCTCCATCTCGGCCATCCGCGCGGCGTCCGAGGGGTCGGGGAACAGGGCCTGCTTCTCGAGCTCGACCGCCTTGTCCAGCAGCTCGCGCACCTCCTGCAGCGTGCCGTCGAGCTGGCCCTTCCGCCGAGCCTCTCGCTGCCGCTTGGCGACCTTGCGGCGCACGTCGTCCAGCCCGCGCAGGCCGTCCGTGCCGCGACGCAGCAGGTCCCGCAGCGCTTGTCGCGGCGAGTCCCCGTTGAGGACCCGCTCGCCGATCTCGTCGACCGCCTGCGCCACGTCGAACGGCGGCTCGAGCGGATCCCGGCCGCCTGCCCAGGCGCCGTACTGGAAGGCCGAGGGACTCACGGCGGATCGCCGCCCTCGGGTCCACGTTCGGCAAGCCAGTTGTCGTAGGCGAGCCGGCGGCGGAGCTTGATGGCCTCGCGGACCGGTCGCATGAGGGGACGGACGACCAGCAGGTAGATGAGCGCCAGCGCGATGAGCAGCCAGGCGTCGGAGACGCCGAGCAGGTAGACGACGTAGGCGGACAGGAGGTAGAGCGGGATGACGAGCACGCCGACGAGCAGGACCCGGCGACGCAGGGCGTAGGTGTCGGGGACCTGGAACGGCGGCAGAATGTTCATCGGCCGTAGACCGTCCGATGGCCGACGGACTCCTTGGCGAGTCGGCGGTTGAGGTGCAGCCCCTCCATGGCGAACTCCAGGGCTGCGGCGGCCAGGCCGGGTGACTCCTCCTCGATCCCGAGCCGGCCAAGCAGGTGCGCCAGGCCGGGCACGGTGCCGAGGTCGGCGAGCAGCTGGGTGGCAGGCACGAGGTCGCCGGTCTCGAGGACGCCCCCGTCGTCGAACCGGCTCTGCAGGCCGGACAGGTCGAGACCGGCGAGCTGGGCACGGAAGGCGTCGGCGGTGGCCTTGCGCAGCAGGTGGGCCAGCACCTCGAGCTCGCGGCCCTCCTCGGCGGCCTCGAACTCGACCTTCCCGCGCGAGGCGGGCACGACCGACGGCAGGTCACAGACCCGCGCCACCGCCTCGACCTCGCCGGTCACTGCGGCGCGGCGGACCGCCGAGGCGGCGATGGTCTCCGCCGCCGCGACGGCGAAGCGGGCGGAGACGCCGGAGCGCTGGTCGACCTGGGGCGACTCGCGCACCAGTCGCGTCCACCTGGCCACCACCTCGAGCAGGTGTGCGGGCACCGTGACGGCAGTGCCCGGCCAGGTGAGCTGTGCCTCCTGACCGATGAGCTCCAGCTCGTTCTCGAGGTCGATCGGGTAGTGGGTGCGGACCTCGGCCCCGAAACGGTCCTTGAGAGGGGTGATGATGCGTCCCCGGTTCGTGTAGTCCTCCGGGTTCGCCGAGGCGATGAGCAGCAGATCCAGCGGCAGGCGCAGGGTGTAGCCGCGGACCTGGATGTCGCGCTCCTCCAGGACGTTGAGCAACGCGACCTGGATCCGCTCAGCCAGGTCCGGCAGCTCGTTGACGCTGAAGATGCCCCGGTTCGTCCGGGGCACCAGCCCGTAGTGCACGGTCTCGGGGTCGCCGAGGGTGCGGCCCTCGGCGACCTTGATGGGGTCGACGTCACCGATGAGGTCCCCGACCGAGGTGTCCGGGGTGGCGAGCTTCTCGCCGTACCGGGTGCTGCGGTGCTTCCAGGCGACGGGGGTGCTGTCGCCCTCGGAGGCGAGCAGGTGCTGGCAGCGGACGCAGGCGGGGGAGTAGGGGTGGTCGTTGATCTCGCAGCCGGCGATGACCGGCGTCCACTCGTCGAGCAGCCCGCTGAGGGTCCGGATCAGGCGGGTCTTGCCCTGGCCTCGCTCGCCCAGCAGGACGATGTCGTGGCCGGCGAGCAGGGCGCGCTCGACCTCGGGCAGGACCGTCTCGTCGTAGCCGAGGATGCCGGGGAAGGTCGGCTCGCCCGAGGCGAGGCGTACGAGCAGGTTCTCCCGGACCTCCTGCTTGACGGTCCGTTGCCGGTGGCCGCTGTCGCGGAGGGCCCCCAAGGTTGTCGGGGGAGGCGTGCGGAGGGTCTGGTCTGGGGCAGTCACTCCGCCCACGCTACGTCGAGGTCCCGGATCTCGCACGCCAGCCCGTGGGTCATGGGAGGAGGCGCCGGAGGAGGCATAGTGGAGAAGGTGGGCCGCTTCGGGGACGGGATGGGCCTGTCGTCCGACCTTGTGCTGGCGGCCGAGCAGGCGGTGCGGGCTGCCCTGGAGCCGCTCGGCGGTCGCCCTCCCGACCTGGCCCTGGTCTTCGCCTCGGGTGCCGACCCGGAGCTCCTCGCGGAGGCCGGCGAACGGGGCCGCGAGTTGGCCGGGGCCGCCGCGACGCTCGGCTGCAGTGCCGGCGGCGTGATCGGAGGGGGGCGAGGGGTCGAGAACGTCTCTGCGGTGAGCGTCTGGGTGGGCGTCCTTCCGGGGGCGACGCTGCGGACCTTCCACCTGGAGGTGATGCCGACCGAGGAGGGTGCCGCCGTCATCGGGCTGCCCGAGTGCGAGCTGACCGCCGACGAGGTCGCTGTGCTGCTGGCCGACCCTCACAGCTTTCCGGTCGACGGCTTCGTGTCCCGCGCGGGGAGCGTGCTGAGCGGGCTGCCCATCGTCGGAGGCCTGGCACACGGCCCGACTGGGCCGGGGTCGACCCGCCTCTGGGTCGATGGGCGCACGGTCGACCGCGGAGCGGTCGGGGTCGTCATCGACGGGGCCTCGGCGCGGACCATGGTCTCGCAGGGCTGCCGACCCGTGGGTCCGGCGATGACCGTCACCGAGGCGCACGGCAACGTGATCCGGGGGCTGGCCGGCCTGCCGGCTGTCGACAAGATCGGTGCCGTCCTGGCCGGGCTGACGCCGCCGGAGCAGGCGTTGGCCTCAGCAGGGCTGCACGTGGGGATCGCCGCCGACGAGTACACCGAGGACCACGACTTCGTGGTGCGCAGCATCCTGGGCACCGAGGATGACGGACTGCTCGTCGGTGACCTGGTGCAGGTCGGCCAGACCGTGCGCCTGCAGGTCCGTGACGCAGATGCGGCCGACCAGGAGCTGCGTGCCGTGCTGGGTCGCTGCCCGGGTCGGCCAGGCTCCGGCGCACTGCTGTTCTCCTGCAACGGCAGGGGTTCTCAGCTGTTCGGACCGTCGTACGGCGGGGCCGGGCATGATGGCGCCCTCGTCCGTGAGGTCCTCGCGGCCGATGCCGTGGGCGGCTTCTTCGCCGGCGGTGAGATCGGCCCGGTCGGCGGGCGCTCTTACCTGCACGGCTTCACCGCCTCCGTGGTCGTCTTCCCGTGACCTATCTGGCTGTCGACATCGGAGGCACCAAGCTTGCCGCCGCTCGCTGGGACGGGTCTCTCGGTGAGATGCACCGCAGTCCGACCGGCGATGACCCGTGGCCCGTCCTGACCGCCTTGCTCGACCCCCTTGCCGACGGCATGGAGGGCATCGGGGTCGGCTGCGGTGGGCCGATGGAATGGCCGCAAGGTCACGTCTCGCCGCTGAACATCCCGGCCTGGCGCGGCTTCCCGCTCCGGCAGGAGCTCGCGCGCCGGTACCGCGTCCCCGTCCGGGTCCACAACGACGCGGTCTGCATGGCCGCCGGCGAGCACTGGAAGGGCGGCTGGGGGACGGACGACCTGCTCGGCATGGTGGTCTCGACAGGTGTGGGCGGTGGCCTGATCAGCGGTGGCCGGCTGCTCGACGGGGCGGGCGGCAACGCCGGCCACGTCGGACACGTGGTCGTCGAA
The DNA here is from genome assembly GCA_025966135.1 of Frankiales bacterium. GTDB lineage: Bacteria > Actinomycetota > Actinomycetes > Mycobacteriales > SCTD01 > RYN-111. The sequence continues at coordinate 105,101 of JAOPVP010000035.1, read as the reverse complement.
CCGGACGGCCCGATGTGCGGCTGCGGGGTCCGCGGTTGCCTCGAGGCGGTCGCCCGGGGCCCGGCCCTGGTCGCCTGGGCTGCGGCGCAGGGCTGCACGGCCCGCACCGGGGTGGAGCTCGCTGCACTCGCCGCTCAAGGCGATGTGCTGGCGCTGCAGGCCTTCGCGCGCGCCGGTCGTGCGCTGGGCATGGCCATCGCCTCGATCGTCGCGTTGCTCGACGTGCGGGTCGCGGTCCTCGGCGGCGGGATCTCCCAGGTCCCCTCCCTGTGGCCGACGTTGCGCCGGTCGCTCGCCGAGCATGTCGGGCTGTCGTACCTCGACGGCGTCCGGGTCGAGCAGGCCACCCTCGGCCAGACCGCCGGTCTCGTCGGCGCGGCGGCCCTGTTCGCCGCGGAGGACCACTACTGGTCCGCCGACTGACGGTGGAACACTTGCTGCCGTGACCGCTCTGGAGGTGCCGCTCGTCGGGTTGGCCGACGTCCAGGCAGCTCGGGTGCTGCTCGAAGGCATCTCCCGCACCACCCCGCTCGAGGGCAGCCGGGCGCTGACCGAGCAGGTCGGCGGGCCTGTCTGGCTCAAGTGCGAGAACCTCCAGCGCACCGGTTCGTTCAAGATCCGCGGGGCCTACGTCCGCATCGCCCGTCTCACCGCGCAGGAGCGTTCCCGCGGGGTCGTGGCTGCGAGCGCCGGCAACCACGCCCAGGGCGTCGCGCTGGCCGCCACCCTCCTCGGCTGCACCGCCACGGTCTTCATGCCCAGTGCCGCGCCGCTGCCCAAGGTCGAGGCCACCAAGGCGTACGGCGCTGCCGTCCGGCTCGAGGGGGCGACGGTGGATGAGGCCCTGATGGCGGCCGGCCGGTTCGCCGAGGAGACCGGAGCCGTCCTCATCCACCCGTTCGACCACGTCGATGTGATCGCCGGCCAGGGCACCGTGGGGCTGGAGATCCTCGAGCAGTGCCCCGACGTGAAGACGATCGTGGTCGGCACCGGCGGCGGGGGCCTCGTCTCGGGTATCGCTGCGGTGGTCCAGGCGCTGCGGCCCGACGTCGAGGTCGTGGCCGCCCAGGCCCGGGGGGCTGCAGCCTTCCCGCCCTCGCTCGAGGCCGGTGAGCCGGTGTCGTTGTCGTCGATGGCGACGATGGCCGACGGGATCGCCGTCGGTCGGCCCGGCAACGTCACGTTCCGGCACGTGCGGGACCTCGTGGACCGGGTCGTCACCGTCGACGACGACGACCTGTCGCGGGCGCTGCTGCTGTCTTTGGAGCGCGCCAAGCTCGTCGTCGAGCCGGCCGGTGCTGCCGGGCTCGCGGCCGTCATGGAGGACCCGACGGCGTTCGCACCGCCCGTCGTCGTGGTGCTCTCGGGCGGCAACATCGACCCGTTGCTGCTGTCGAAGGTGATCCGCCACGGGCTGATCGCGGCCGGCCGGTTCCTGTCGTTGCGGGTACGCATCCCGGACCGCCCCGGCGAGCTCGCCCGCCTGCTGGGAGTCCTCGCGATCTCAGGCGCGAACATCCTCGACGTCGAGCATCAGCGCACCGGACGAAACCTGCACCTCGACGAGGTCGAGGTCGAGCTGCAGGTCGAGACCCGCGGCGGGGAGCACTCCGACGTCGTGACGGCAGCCCTCAGGGCGGCGTCGTACGCCTTCTCGCCCGGGTGAGGTGTCAGGCGACGTAGGCCTGGATGTCCTTGACCGTGACCTTGATCGACCGCGGTCCGAAGACCACCTCGTCGCCCTTCTTGTGGCCGGCGAGCGCCTGGCCGATGGGGGACTCCGGCGAGTAGACGTCGAGCGAGCCGATCTTGCCGCCTTCGTCCGTGGCGTTCTCGCGGTTGGCGAACAGGAACGTCTCCACGTCGTTGTCGCCGTAGTCGACGCTCACGAGACAGCCCTCCTCGACCACGTCGCCGGCCGGCTTCTCTCCGACGCGGACGTCGCGCAGCAGCTGCGTGAGCTGGCGGATGCGGGCCTCGAGCTTGCCCTGCTCCTCCTTGGCGGCGTGGTAGCCGCCGTTCTCCTTGAGGTCGCCCTCGTCGCGGGCTGCCTCGATCTTCCTCACGATGTCGGCCCGCACGGGGCCGCTGAGGTCATCGAGGTGCGCCTGCAGACGGGCATGCGCCTCCGGCGTCAGCCAGGTGGTCGCGGTGGTGCTGTCGGTCGTCACGGCGTCGTCTCCTCGGAGGTACGGGTCTTTCGATGCTACGGCGATACCGACGGTTGCGGTGCCGAGCAGCCGGTGACCTCACCCGTGGTCGCCCGGTGGGTGGTCGTGAGGGTGTGCACCGTCCGTACCGGGTCCGTGCTCGACGGCCCGACCGTCACCGTCGCGCTCCCGACCTGCACGTTGTCCTTGTCGCGGGCGCTGACCAGGCAGAGCACGCTGGCCTTCAGGTCCTTGTGGACGTCGAACTGCACCTCCACCGCGTGGTCACTGAGCACTCTGAAACCGACCACGCCGAACGCTGTCTGGGCGGTGGTGAAGCGGTTGTAGGCCAGATAGGTCGACACCAGCAGGAGCACGCCGAGCAGGACGGCTCCGGTGATCAGCAGCGGCCGCGGCAAGGTGCGCGGTGCGTCGTACCGGCCGGGCGGGCGCCTCGGGGGGTCGGCGGGGAGGTGTCGAGTCGTCATCAACGATGATGGTCTCCTATGGGCGGGGGCCCATGGAAAGGAGACCGAGGGCGTGGCGGAGCAGTTGCGGCTGATGTGTGTGCACGCGCACCCGGACGACGAGTCGAGCAAGGGTGCGGCGACGATGGTCAAGTACGTTCGCGAGGGCGTCGACGTCCTCGTCGTCACGCTGACCGACGGCTCGCGCGGATCGGTGCTCAACCCGGCCATGGACACGCCCGACGTACAGGCCAACATCACCGAGGTCCGGGCCGCTGAGATGGACAAGGCCCGGGAGATCCTCGGTGTCCGCCAGATCTTCATGGGCTGGGTGGACAGCGGCTTGCCCGAGGGGGACCCGCTGCCGCCGCTGCCCGAGGGCTCGTTTGCCCTGGGCAACCTCGAGGAGCAGACCCGGGTGCTCGTGGAGCTGATCCGCAAGGAACGTCCGCACGTCGTCACGACGTACGACGAGCAGGGCGGATACCCACACCCCGACCACATCCGCTGCCACGACGTGACGATGGCGGCCTTCGAGGCCAGCGGAGACCCCGACCGCTTCCCGGAGGCTGGTGACCCCTGGCAGCCGCTGAAGCTCTACTACAACCACTCGTTCCACAAGCGCCGACTCGTGGCCCTGCACACGATGATGGTCGAGCACGGCATCGAGTCGCCGTACGGCGAATGGCTGGCCCAGTGGGTCGACAAGCCCGGCGACGAGGACCGCGTCACCACCAGCATCGAGTGCGCGGAGTTCTTCGCGACCCGCGACCAGGCGCTGATCGCGCACGCCACCCAGGTGGACCCGACCGGTCGGTGGTTCGCCTGCCCGATCTCGCTGCAGCAGGAGGCCTGGCCGACCGAGGACTTCCAGCTGGCCCGCAGCCACGTCAGCTCGGAGCTCCCCGAGACCGACCTGTTTGCCGGGATCCGGTGAACCTCGCCGCGGGTGGCAGCTCAGCGGGTCCCCTGGGGCTGCTGATCATCTTGCTGCTCGGCGTCGCGACCGTGCTGCTGATCCGCAACATGAACGCCCGGCTCCGGCGGCTGCCGAAGAACTTCGACACCCCGCCGCCGGCCGCTCCTCCGGATGTTCCTACTCCGGATGAGGGCCCCGACGAGAGCGCTTCAGGTCCGACCGCTGGCGCTTGACCTGCAAACGGCGTTCCTTGCTGCCCTTGGTCGGCCGGGTCGGCCGCCGTGGCGGCGGAGGAGGCCGCACCGCCTCCCGTAGCAGCTGGGCCATCCGCTCGGCCGCGGCCTCGCGGTTCTGCAGCTGGCTGCGCTGCTCGCTGGCGGCGACGGTCAAGACCCCGTCGACGAGGCGGCCCGCGAGGTGCTCGAGCGCCCGGGCGCGCAGGTGCTCGGGAAGCGCAGCGGAGCGGGCCAGGTCGATGCTCAGCTCCGCCCGGCTGTCGGTGGTGTTCACGTGCTGACCGCCCGGTCCTGAGGATCGCGAGAAACGCCACGACAGCTCGGCTTCCGGCAGCACGAGGCCCGGCATCACTTGCAGTGGACCGGCCATGGCGTCAGTCTTTCACCCGTTCGGAGCAGAACCATCTGGGTTTGGCGCGTTTGCGGCGGGGGCACACGCGCGACTGGTGATCATTTGCGATCGCCGGGCAAGCACGCACGCGAAGGGGGGGCGCTCGATGCGTCGTGCAGGGATGCTTCTGCTGGCGGGAGTGGTGCTCGCCGTCGCGGCAGGGCCAGGCTCGCTCCCCACCGCGCACAGCCAGGGGCGCCGCGTCGTCGTACAGGCGACGTCTGCGGCCGCGGCGGCTGAGGCCGTGCGGACCGCTGGGGGCAGGGTCGTGCAGCAGCTCCCCATCGCGGACGGCGTGGTTGCCGTGCTTCCGGCCGGCGCCGCCTTGCGGGGAGCCGTGGTCAGCCCTGACGCGCCGTTGCGTCCGGCCTCCATCGACACCACGACCTCGACCACGGCGCCGAACGTCTACCGCCATGCGACCCGCGCAACCGATGTGGGCCCGGCCCGCAGTCCGGTCACCGTCGCGCTGATCGACACCGGCATCAGCCCGGTCGGGGGCCTGGGCGCCAAGACCCTGTCCGTGCCGGACCCGATGACCGGGCAGCCGGCTGCCTGCGCGAACTTCTCGTCCGAGAAGGGGGACTGCGCCGACAACTACGGCCACGGCACGTTCCTGGCAGGCCTGATCGCGGGCGACGGCGCCTACCCGGGCATGGACCCTGCGGCCCGGCTCGTCAGCATCAAGGTGGCCGGACGTGACGGCGCCGCCGACACCAGCCAGGTGCTGGCGGCCATCCAGTACGCCGTCTCCTTCAAGGACCAGCTCGGGATCAAGGTCCTCAACCTCTCGCTCGGCAGCGACAGCACGCACGACTACCGCAAGGACCCGTTGAACCGCGCGGTCGAGAAGGCCTGGCGCGCCGGGCTGGTGGTGGTCGTGGCGGCCAGCAACCGCGGGCCGGGAGACGGGACGACGAGCAAGCCCGCGGATGACCCGCTCGTCGTCACCGTCGGGGCCGTCGACGACCACGGGACCACCTCGCGGGAGGACGACACCGTGCCGTCGTTCAGCGGTCGGGGGCCGGTTGTCGAGGGCACCGGCAGCGACACGACGACGGTCTTCAAGCCGGACGTGGTGGCTCCCGGTGTGGGGCTGGTCTCGTTGGCGGTTCCGGGCAGCCACATCGAGCAGACGGCACCGCCGAGCAACATCCCGGGCTACCGGCGCGGAAGCGGCACCTCGCAGGCCACTGCCGTCGTGTCCGGGGCGGTGGCCCTGTTGCTCGAGCGCAGGGCATGGACACCCGACGAGGTGAAGGCAGCCCTGTACGCCGGTGCGCACCGCATCTCCGACCTTCCCTTCAAGGTTGCCGGCGCCGGCCTGATCGACGTGGAGCAGTCGCTCGAGGCCGACGTCAGCGGGTTCCACCAGGCCGACCCGAGGCAGGACGCCTTCGAGGGCCTCGACCTGAGCCGCGCAGCCGTACAGGTGACCAGCTTCTCGTGCGACGTGCTCCGCCAGACTGTTAATGGTGCCGGCTGTGGCGTGGTCAGCGGTCAGCTGACGGCCCTGGCCACGATCACCGGCCCGTTCGCGCAGCCGCAGCTGCAGCCCTTCGACGCGTCCGGCTACGCCGGGGGGGAGTGGACGGGCCAGAGCTGGTACGCCAGCCAGTGGGCGCAGGGTCAGTCCTGGTACGGCCAGAGCTGGTACGGGCAGTCGTGGTACGGCCAGAGCTGGTACGAGCAGGACACGGCCCAACCCTCGCAGGCACCGGACGAGGGGACCGCGACCGACTTCGGGACCGTCCTGCCAGGCTCCGCCTGGTACGGCGTCTGGAACTAGGTTCACCTGCCGTGGCTGCCCGTCGTCGTGCGGTGTGGGTTCTCGTCCTGCTCCTGGTGGCGGCCGGCGTCGCTGTGTCTGCCCAGCTGCCGGTCAGGCACCTCACCGACCAGGACACCGTCTTGCTGCCGCTGCTCGCCCTGCTGGTCGCTGCGGCAGAGTTCCTGCAGGTCCGCTTCCGACTGGGACGGCAGGTCGACGGAAGCAACCTCGTCGAGGCAGCGATCGCCCCGCTGCTCGTCATAGCACCGACGATCGGTGGTGTGCTCGCGGTGGCGGCGGGTCAGGCCATCGCCGCCGCCGTCCGTCGCAACGCACCGGTGAAGGCCGTGTTCAACGTGACGCAGTGGTCACTGGCGACGGCGGTCGGTGCCGCGGTGTGGACGTCCATGCACAAGGCGGATCCGGCCACCTGGAGGGGCGCAGCCCTGCTGGTCGCCGCCGTCCTGGTCGTCGGGCTGGTCAATATCGCCGCGTTCAGCGGCGTGCTGCTCGTCCTCGGCGCCGATCTCCGCGGCCTGCGGCCGGTCGTCGGGACGGCCTGGGCGATCGGTCTTGGGGTCAACGCGCTGCTGGGGTTGCTGTTCGCGCTGGCGCACCAGGCGGCTGCGTTCGCCCTTCTCCTGGCACCGGTTCCGCTCGTCGTCCTGCACCTGGCCTACCGCGGGTACGCCGCAGCGCGCGCAGACCGGGCGCGCCTTGCCGGCATGCACCGGGCAGCCCAGGTGCTTGCTGAGCCGCTCGACCCACGCACGGTGATCCCGGACTTCCTGCGGGCCGCCGCGGAGGTCTTCGAGACGCGCGCCGCGACCCTCGTGCTGAAGGTCGAAGGCGGTCGTGAGGTGCACCGCGTCGACCTCGACGCGGAGGGTCATGAGGTGCACATGGAGGCGGAGGATGCAGCGACGCTGGAGGCGGCTCTGGCCGCCCAGCTGGGTCCGCTCCGCCTGACTGCGGCCGGTGCGGACCCGCTCTCGTCGGCGCTGCGGCAGGCCGGTCGTCACGACTGCCTCGCGGCACCGATGCTCGACGCCGGCAAGGTGCTCGGCGCCCTGCTCCTGCTTGACCAGGCGGGCATCGAAGGGGCGCCGGAGGGACAGCTGAGCGTGCTGGAGGCGTTGGCGCGCGAGGCCGCCGGTGCCTTCGCGAAGGGGCGGCTGCTCGACTCGGTCCTGGAGGAGCGGCGGAAGCTGTCGACGGTCGTCAGCGCGACCTCGGACGGCATCGCCTCGCTCGGCGAGGACGGCACCGTGAGGTCGTGGAACCCGGCCCTGACGGCCATCACCGGCCTGCCCGAGCGGTTGGTCGTCGGCCGTCTCGACGCCCTGGCGAGGCTGGATGCACGCACGCCGACCGGCGAGCCCGTGGACCTCGCCGACTGGGCTGCGGGAGTGCCGCTCCCGCAGGAGCTGTCAGTGCGCAGTCGGGTCGGCGGACGACGGCGTCTGGCCTGCTCGTACAGCCATGCCGACGACGAGACGGGACGCAGCCTCGTCGTCGTCGCGCGTGACGTGACACCGGTGCAGGAGTTCGAGGCACTGCGCGCGGAGTTCCACCGGCTCGTCGAGCAGGAGGCGGCGCGCCGTCTCGTCGTCGAGCAGCTGCAGGCGGCCGTCGTGCCCGAGACCCCGGTGGTCGAGGGTCTGGATCTCGCGGTTGCGTATGTCGCCTCCGACCCGAAGGAGCCGACCGGTGGCGACTTGTGGGACTGGCAGGTGATGCCCAGCGGCGAGCTGCACATCGTCGTGGTCGACGTGCTCGGGCATGGGGTCGCCGCGACGAAGTCGGCGCTGTCCGTCGTGCACACCCTGCGCGCCGTCGCGCTGGACGGCACGCCGCTCGAGGCGATGGTCGAGCGGGCCTCGACGCTGCTCGAGCGGCAGGATCCCGAGCTGGTGGCGACCGTGGTGCTGGCCCGGCTTGACCCGCGTACGGGTCTGCTGCGCGTCGCCTCAGGAGGTCATCCCCCTGCCCTCGTGGTGTCGGCCGACGGCCGGGTCCGGCAGATCACGGCGACCGGGGGTGCGATCGGTTGGCCAGGAGCCGGAAGCGACGGCGTCGAGGAGGTGGTGCTCGAGTCCGGCGACGCGTTGCTGCTCTACACCGACGGCCTCGTCGAGGCTCGCAAGGACATCATCGAGGGGTTGGAGAGCCTGTGCCGGGAAGCCGCCTCGGTGGTGCACCTCCCGGTCGCGGAGATGACCGATGAGCTCGTCGCCCGCGCCCTGGCCGGCGCCGACCGGCGCGATGACACGCTCGCCCTGGTCGTCCGGCGGACCACCCTTGTGACTGCGCTTCCGCAGCAGTCTCCGGCCTCGTGTCGGTGGCAGCTCCGGCCGGACCGGCACGCCGTGCACCAGGCCAGGCGCGATGCAGTGCGCTGGCTCGACGACCGCGGCCTGCAGGCCGGCGATGCCGCCTTGATCATCGCCGAGCTGCTCGCCAATGCTTTGCGGGCTGCGCGCGGCGTAGTGGTGCTCGAGGTCTCCGTGACGCAGGACCGGGTCAACATCGCCGTCAGCGATGACGGCCCGGGTCTGGACGAGCTCCCGGACTGCGGCTTGCCGTCCGTGGATGCGGAGGGCAATCGCGGGCTGTTCCTGGTGCGCAAGCTCAGCTCGGGTCTGGAGCTCGACCCCGCAGCCGTGGGAACCACCGTGCGCTGCTGGCTGCCGGTTGCGGGCAGCCCTCTGTGGGTGCCCGAGCAGCCGCGCCGGGACGTCATGCCTTGACCGCCCTCACAGGGCTCGGGCCTGCTGGGCCTGCCTGAGCAGGGTCTCCGCCGTGACGGTGCCGAGGCTGCGTTCCCCGTCGCGGACCTCCACCCGGCCGTCACTCAGCAGCAGGGCGGCGAGGACCTGGCCGAGGTCCGCGTTGGAGGGCACGGAGGCGTGGACCGCGCCGTTGGGCGGCTCGAGGCCTGTCAGGTCCAGCGGTGTGACCGAGAGCGCTTTGACGGCGCGGTCGGCACCGACGAAGTCGGCGACGAAGTCGGAGGCGGGCCTGACCAGCAGCGTGGCCGGCTCGTCGTACTGCTCCAGGTGGCCCCCCTGGCGCAGGATCGCGACCCGGTCCCCGAGACGCACCGCCTCGTCGATGTCATGGGTGACCAGGACGACCGTCGTACCGAGCTCTTGTTGGACGCGCAGGAACTCGGTCTGAAGGTGCTCGCGGGCGACCGGGTCGACGGCGCTGAACGGCTCGTCCATCAGCAGTACCAGGGGATCGGCGGCGAGAGCGCGGGCAACACCGACCCGTTGGCGCTGGCCGCCGGACAGCTGGGCGGGGTAGCGGTCGCCGTATGTGTCCGGAGCCAGCCCGACCAGGTCGAGGAGCTCGTTGACGCGCGAACGCGTCCGCTTCCTGTCCCAGCCCAGCAAGGTCGGGACGGTCGCGACGTTGTCGCGCACCCGCAGGTGGGGGAACAGGCCGACGTTCTGGATGACGTAGCCGATGCGGCGGCGCAGCTGGACGGGATCGGTATGGGCGACGTCCTCGCCGTCGAGCAGCACCTGGCCGGTGGTCGGTTCGATGAGCCGGTTGATCATCTTCATGGTCGTCGTCTTGCCGCAGCCCGACGGGCCGACGAGCACGCAGAGCTCGCCACGACGCACGTCCAGGGACAGCTCGTTGACCGCCGCCGTGCCGTCGGCGTAGGTCTTGCTGACGCCGACGAGGGAGATCATGGGATCGTCTGGCATGTGCTGGTCGCCTCCGGTTCGCCGCCCAATCCGTGGATCAGTGTCGACTACGTCCGCCAGAACGCCGACGTGCTGGTCGCCGCGACGCGCCAGCACGTCGAGCTGGTGGCCCTCGGCGTCGGGTTCGGCCTGCTCATCGCGATCCCCCTGGCCCTCCTGGTGCGGGGGCACCCGCGGGCCGAGTCGCTGCTGCTCGGTGCGACAGGGGTGATCTACACGATCCCGTCGCTGGCGCTGTTCGCGGTGCTGGCGCCGATCACCGGGCTGACGGTCAAGACCGTGGTGATCGGGCTGACCGGCTACACGCTGCTCGTCCTGGTCCGCAACATCCTGGCGGGACTGGCGGGAGTGCCGGAGGACGTGAGGGAGGCGGCCCGTGGCATGGGCATGGGCCGGCTGCGGATGCTGGTGCGCGTCGAGCTGCCGCTGGCTCTGCCCACCGTGCTGGCCGGCGTGCGCGTCGCCACCGTGTCGACGGTCGCGCTCGCCACGGTCGGGGTGGTCGTCTCCAACGGGGGTCTGGGCCAGCTGATCTTCGAGGGCCTCAACCGCAACCTGTACCGGGCGGAGATCTTCACCGCCACGGTTCTGTGCGTGCTGGTGGCCGGCGTCGCGGATCTGCTGCTGCTGGGGCTGGAGCGCCTCCTCACGCCCTGGACGCGCCGATGAGCCTGATCGAGGACACCCTTGTGTGGCTCGGGGACCGGGCGCACTACCGAGGCGTGGATGGTGTCCCGCACCGCCTGTTCGAGCACCTCTGGATCTCTGGTGCCGCCGTGGGTCTCGCGGCTGTCGTGGCCCTCCCGCTGGCAGTGTGGCTCGGGCACACGCGCCGGTTCGCGCGGCTCGGCAACGCGGTCATCTCGCTGTCCAACGCCTCCCGCGCAGTGCCGGTCTTCGCGGTGCTCGTCCTGTTCGCCGCCACTCCTATCGGCTTCGGCAACAGGGCCACCGTGTTCGCGCTCACCTTGTTCGCCGTACCGCCGTTGTTGACCAACTCCTTCGTGGGGGTCAGGGGAGTGGACGCGGACGTGGTGGAGGCCGCCCGCGGCAACGGCATGTCGGGGGCGCAGGTGCTGCGCCGGGTGGAGCTGCCGCTTGCCCTGCCGCTGGTCGCTGCCGGGTTCCGCACAGCTGCGGTGCAGGTCGTCGCGACCGCCACGCTGGCGGCGTACGTCGGCGGTGGCGGGCTGGGGCGGTTCATCGCCGACGGCTTCGGGCGGGCCGATCCGGCGCAGACCGCTGCCGGAGGTGTGCTGGTGGCGGCGCTTGCTGTGCTCGTGGAGGTATCACTGGCCGTAGTCCAGCACTCACTCACCAAGGGCCCGCGCGAGGTGTGACGGGACCGCAACGTTTCAGTGGTTGGTGCGTCGTCACAGGCCTGGTTAGGGTCCAGGGAAAGCGGGCCAACCCGCCGGACACGCGGCTGTACCTACAGCCGGGACACAGGAGGCGGTTTTTCATGCGCGCTCGCTCTTCCCTCGTCGCCCTGGCGGCGGCGATCCCCTTGCTGCTTGCGGGTTGCAGCGACTCCGGTAAAGCCACGGTCACGAGCAGCTCCAGCGGCAAGCCCTCCAACTCGGCGGGTGACGTCCTTGTCGTGCTCCCGGACGACCTCAAGCTCCAGACCGTCGACAACGTGGTGCCGGTGGTCCGGACCAGCAAGGTCTCGCCGGCGCTGACGCAGGCGCTCGACAAGGTCTCCGCGGCGCTGACCACCGCCGACCTGATCGGCCTCAACAAGCTGGTGGACGTGGACCGGAAGGCCCCCGCGCAGGTGGCCTCGGACTACGCGACGTCGAAGTCGCTCGCGACCGGTGTCTCGGGTGGCTCGGGGAAGATCGTGGTGGGAGCAGCCAACTTCGGCGAGAGCCAGATCCTTGCCAACCTCTACGTGCTGGCTCTGAAGGCGGCGGGCTTCGACGCCTCGGTCAAGCCGGTCACCAACCGCGAGGTCTACGAGCCTGCGCTCGAGCACGGTCAGCTCGACGCCTTCCCGGAGTACGTCGGGACGCTGACGGAGTTCCTCAACAAGAAGGCCAACGGCCCCACTGCCCCGGCCAAGGCCAGCGGTGACCTCGCGGCGACCGTCGCCGCGCTGAAGACCCTGGCGACGCCGAAGGGCCTGTCGGTGCTCACGCCCGCGGCGGCAGCTGACCAGAACGCCTTCGCCGTGACGAAGAACTTCGCGACGGCCAACAACCTCACCAAGCTCAGCGACCTCAAGAACGTCAAGACGCAGCTCATCCTCGGCGGCCCGCCCGAGTGCCCGACTCGCCCGTTCTGCCAGCTGGGACTGCAGCAGAAGTACGGCCTGACCTTCTCCTCGTTCGTGTCGCTGGACACCGGCGGCCCGCTGACCAAGACCGCTCTGAAGACCGGCAAGATCCAGGTCGGACTGGTCTTCTCCAGCGACGGGTCGCTCGGCACCCTCTGAGGTTGGGCGGGCTGCCTGCCCGCGCTGATGCCCTCAGGGTTGACGCAACCAAAGAGTTGCCATAGGTTGATCGCAACCTAACAGTTGCGATAGGAGCGGACCATGCCCATCCCGAACACGATCACCCGCACCCTCGACCTCGCGCACCCGCAGGCGAAGGTCTGGGGCGCCCTCACCACCCTCGATGGCATCACCAGCTGGTTTGGCAGCCACGCCGACGGGGAGATGACTCCCGGCCACGACGTGCACATGCGCTGGGAGCAGTACGACGACGGGAAGCGAACCCTCGCGATCAAGGTGCTCGACCCGATGTCGGTGTTCGCCTTCTGCTGGGGGATCTCCGGTGCCCCCGAGGGCGACCCGCGGCAGACCTACGTCGAGTTCGCGCTCGAGCCGACCGCGTCCGGCACCCGGCTCACCGTCACGGAGAGCGGCTTCGCCCAGCTCCCGGACGAGTGGTTGGAGCCCAGCTACCAGGGCAACACCGAGGGCTGGCGCTCGGAGCTGGACGAGCTCGCGTCGTACCTCGATGCCGCCTGATCCCGAGGAGGTGTCGGCCGGCGTCTTCGCGGCGCTGGCCGACCCCAACCGTCGGGCGATCCTCGCCTCGCTGGCCGAGCGCGGACCGAGCACCGCTACCGACCTGTCCGGTCGGTTGTCGATCACCCGGCAGGGCATCGCCAAGCACCTCGCGCTGCTCGCCGACGCGGGCCTGGTGACCAGCGACGCCGGCGGCGGGCGACGGGTGCTCTACCGGCACCGGTCGGAGCCCATCAAGGTCGCGCAGTCCTACCTGGCAGCGCTCGCCGCCGACTGGGACGGCTCGCTCGACCGGTTGTCGGCCTTCCTGGCCGACCCCCCCTGATCGGCCCGGTTCACCGACGGGACCTTCGGCCCCGCGGCGCTCACGCCGGCCCGGGAGACCGGGCTCTACGCAGCCATTCCCCTCGCTCGCTCGGGTGGCCTGTCCGGCCTGTCTTCCGGCACGGTCGTGACGAATTTGCCGTCGTCGGCCATGCCCTAGCGTGGCCGACGTGACGAATCGCTTGGCAGCTTCGACGAGCCCATATCTCCTGCAGCACAAGGAGAATCCCGTCGACTGGTACGAGTGGGGACCCGAGGCCTTCGTCGAAGCTCAAAGACGCGATGTACCGATCCTGCTGAGCATCGGCTACGCGGCGTGCCACTGGTGCCACGTGGCAATCTCGGTCTGCAGGACGTTCGCGGATCAGCCACGAACTCGGGTCCACGCTCAGAGGCAGCCATTCTGGCCTGCTGGGGGTTGGGCCGTGCCGGATCGTCCCAGGCCTTTATGGGTCTGTTTCGTGGGTCTGTCGGGCTGGGTCTAAAGACTCGGCTGAGACTACTAAGCCAAAGCCGGCGGAAGCGCGGCAAGACCGGACCCCCATCGGCGCGACGGAGATGTGGGCAGCGGAGAGCAGAGCCAGGTCCACACCCTCACCTGTGGCGGTGTCCCGCGCCCGGCACAGATCCGCGGCGCGGCGGTCAGGCAGCGGGCCTTGGCCGTCGTGGAGTATGTAGAAGACGACCTCGAGAATCTTGCGGCCGGCGGCGACCTTGGCGATGTAGCGGGCCTCCCTGCCGCGGTGGGCGAGGATGTCGGTCTTGACCTTCTGGACTACGGGTTCGCAGGGCTTCTGGACGGCCTCGACGGCGGCCCAGCGGACCGGGCCGGGCGCTCGGACGTCGTTCTGCACAGGATCATCGGCGGCGGCCCAGCTGGCTACGTGTTCAAGGGTGACAACAACCAGTCGATCGACCCGAACCCCCCGACCCAGGAGCAGCAAGCCGGCCGAGCCGTCAAACCCCAAGCTCGCGGTGGGCTGTGGCTGCACCGTTTCACCAGCCCCACCGCGCTGGGCCTGCTCGCGTTCACCCTGCTCGCCGGTGGGGCCACCGCCGTACGGACCCGACCTCGAGCTAGGAGAGCCAGGTTGTCCAAGCACGCCAGCGCCTCCAGCAAGCCCCTCGCGCTCAGCTCCTTGCCGCCAGCCCTGCGGGCCTGTGCAGCGGCTGCCGGGGCGGTCGGCGCGCTCGGCCTGACGCTCGGTGCGCTGCCCTGGGGCGGGCCCGCAGCCGCGCCTCAACTCAGCAGCGGCCGTCTCGCCGAGCTCAAGCCGCCCTCAGATCAGCTGGCGGTGTTTCCGTGCTTACTCAGGGTGGTCCCCTTGTTGAAATGGTGTCTTGGTCGACGCCCAACTCCTACCGCGAGGCAGGACCTCAAGTTCCACGAGACCCGGGACAGCCATCCATGTTGAGCATCTCGATGAGACCGGCCACGCTTCGCGCATGGTTGGCCTTTGCCAGGGCGATCTGCTCTTGGGTGACCTGCGCGAGAGGCAGCGTGTTGACCTCCACCCAGGCAAGCTGAGCCTCGGTTCGACGCATCGCCGTCAACGCGTCATGCATGTGCAGCATCGAGTCAGGCGTCGGCGAGGCGTCCGCCTTCCGGGTGCGGCGTCTCGCGGTTCCTGTACGCCGGCGCCCGTCTGGCGGTGCCAGCGGCGTGTGCTGTGTGGAAAACCAGGTGGCATCCCAGAGAAGGTGGCTGGGGGTCGCGTCTGATCGTTTGTGGATGCTGTCCTGGGTCTGTTAGAAAGGCGGTCGGTCATCACGGGGGCTGATGCCGGTGGGGGGATTTGTTGTGTCGCAAGCTCGTGCGCGCCGTCATGTTGTGGGCCGGACCGATTCGCGCTTGCGGGCCGTGACGTGGGTTGTGGCGGGTTCGGTGTTGGCGTCGACGTACGTGTTGGCGGTGCCTGCGGTGGCGTCGGCGGTGGTGCCGGCTGCGACAGTGCCGGTGGAGTCGTTTGAGCGTGCGGATGTGCAGTCGGCGCAGGTGGCGGCGCGAGAACTCGGTCACAAGATCGTGGTGTCGAGTGAGACGACGGAGGATTCGCAGACGTTGGTGAATCCGGACGGGTCGTTGTCGCGGGTGCAGGTCGCGGGGCCGGTGCGGGTGCGGCGGGGTGACGGCTGGGTGGATGTGGACACGACCTTGCGGTCCGGACCGACGGGGATCACGCCGGTGGCGGCGGTGGGCGGGTTGGTGCTGTCGGCCGGGGGCGGTACCGCGAGTGCGCCGCCGGTGGTGGCGAGCTTGACGGATCCGGTGGGTGGGTCGGCGTTGGTGGCGGTGAAGTGGCCGGGTCGGCTACCTGCGCCTGACGTTACTGGTGACACCGCGCTTTACCGGGACGTGGTGGCGGGGGTGGACTTGTCGGTGACCGCGCTGCGGGACGGCTATAAGGACTCGATCGTCGTCCGGGATCCGGTGGTCGCGTCCAGGACGCCGGTGTGGCGACTGCCTCTGAAGACGGTGGGATTGACGCCCTCTCAGGCCCCAGACGGCACGTTGAGGTTCACGGACGTTCAGGGCAAGGCGGTGATCGTGACGGCCCCGGCGGTGATGTGGGACGCCCAGCGCGATCCGGGCACGGGGGATCCGGTCCGGTTCGGTGCGATCACGACCAAGCTGGTCACGGTTGCGGGTGGGGGGCAGGAGCTGCAGCTGACGCCGGAGGCGGGCTGGCTCACCAGCCCAGCGACGCAGTATCCGGTGACGATTGATCCGAGTTCGCATGTGGGGTGGGTGAACGATCACTGGGTGAGCGCGAACTACACCACCGGTGCGGCGGTTGCGAACAGCAGCGCGAGTCCGACGGAGGTGCGCGCCGGGTACTACGCCGGGGGCACGACCAAGCACCGCGGGTACATCACGTTCGACACCTCGTCGGTGGCGGGGCAGTACATCAACAGTGCCGATCTGGCGATGTACCAGTGGAACGCGATCAGCGGGACCTGCCCGACTGCGGGGACGCGGGTGTACGGGTTGGCGCAGTCCTACACCGACGCGACGACCTGGCCGGGTCCGACGGTGTATCCGACGTTGGAGGCCTCGAACCTTAGTTGCGCGCAGAACGCCTGGTACCACTATGACGTCACGGGCTTGGTGAAGAAGTGGGCGGCGGGGTCGCAGCCGAACTACGGGATGCTGCTGCGCTCGGGGGATGAGGCGCAGACGGTGGCGTTCTGGCGCTTCTGGGGTGGCAGCAGTACCGATGTGCACTTGCCGCAGCTGACGGTCAACTACAACCGGCCGCCCAGTACCCCTTACAGCCTGACCCCGGCTCAGGGCGGGTGGGTGAACACGCTGACCCCGACGTTGTCGGGGATCGTGACGGATCCGGATGGGCAGCAGGTCGCGGGTCGGTTCTACGTCAAGAACTCTGGTGGCTCCTATGTCACGAACGGGTTCCTCGGGCCGTTTGCGCCGAACAGCAGCCGGGTCGCCTACACCGTGGAGGCCGGGAAGCTCACGGACGGGCAGACCTACACCTGGCAGATGCGCGGCGAGGACGGCCTGGACTACACCGCCTTGGTGCCGCCGACGACAGGGTTGAGCTTTACGGTCGACACGACGGCGCCGCCGAGCGGGTCGACGATCACGTCGGGGACGTGGACGCAGAACGCTTGGACGAGCAGTTTGCTGACGGGTGGGTTCGCGGTGAGCAACACCGCCGGGGACATCAACGCTTTCGCGTACCGCCTCGACGGCGGTGCTCGGCTGAGTGTGCCCGCGACGTCCGGGAGCGGCACGATCAGCAACATCACGCCGGGGCCGGGTTGGCACACCCTGACGGTGCAGGCGGTTGATCGTGCCGGGAACCTGAGCCCGGCGAGCACGTTCTCGTTCGGGCAGCAGGCCGGCCTGACCGGCCCGGCTGGTGGGTCGCAGACCGACAGGTACGTCACCCTCACCGCCGACGGTCCCTCGAGCGCGACGAGCGTGAGCTTCCAGGTCGCAGCCGCCGGCACCACCACCTTCACCGACCTGCCGAACAGCGAGGTCACGCTCAGTGGTGTCGCCACCGGCATGCCCGTCGTTGCGAGCGCGTCCGGCGGCAGGGCGAGCGGGCCGGCGAACCTGGTCTGGGACGCGGCCACGACGTTGACCCGCCTGGGGGCGGCCGGTGGCAAGGGCCCCATCGCCGTGCAGGCGGTCTTCAGCAACGGCGGTGGGACAGTCGCGACCACTCCGACCAGCACCCTGACGGTCGACCCACTCGGCAGTAACGCGGAGAGCACCGGCGCCGGGCCGGGTAGCGTCAACCTCCTCACGGGTGATCTGACTGTGGGCGCGTCGGACGCGTCGGTCGCGGCGTACGGGACGTCCCTGTCGGTTGGCCGGACGTTCCACTCCCTCGCCCCGGGCGCGGGCACCGCACCCGGGGCCACGGGCACGGACGTGTTCGGCCCGGGATGGGTTTCGAGCCTTCCTGGCGGGGACAACAGCGGGGTCCGGGAGCTGCGGCACCTCGGCGGCGCCGTCACCCTGGTCGACGATGCCGGCGGCCTGACGAGCTACGTGAAGACCGGCAGCCTCTGGGTCGGGACGGGGGACGCCGCGACGGACGGCAGCGCCCTGACCGAGGGCACTGCCGGGACGTACGGACCGACGAGCTTTACCCTGACGACTGAGGACGGCACGCTCACGGTCTTCGCCCCCGCGACGGCGTTCGCGGCGGTGTCGAGTACCAGCGTGCCGCACCTGTACCGGGTCAGTGGCGTCACGACGCCGGGCAGCAGCCAGACCACCCAGGTCGGCTACGACGCCACTACGGGGCGGGTCAGTACGGTCTACGCGCCGGTGCCCGCGGGGGTGAGCTGCCCGTCCCCGACGGTACCGGGCGCGACGTGGAACCTCGGGTGTCGGGGGATGAGCCTGAGCTACGACGGCAGCAACCGTTTGACGAGTGTGAAGGTCACGGTCGGGACCGGGGGCGCGCCGACCCAGATCGAGACGGCCTGTTACAGCTACGACGGCAACGGCCGGCTGTCCCAGCAGTGGGACCCGCGGGTCGGGGCGACCGGGACCTGCGCCGCGGGCGCGGTCCTGCCGACCGCGTACACCTATGACGTCGGTGGCCGGCTCGCCACCGTCACTCCGGCGGGGCTGGCGGGGTGGACGTTCGGCTACGACACCAGCACTCTCGCCCGGTTGAGGACGGTGACCCGCGCCCACGCTGGTGGCGGGTCGGAGGTCACTACCGTCGTGTACAACGTCGACGTGAATGCTGGTGGGAGCAGTCTGCTCGCCGACACCGACGAGACCAAGCCCGACCTGTCCACCCTGTCGGTCGCCCGTTGGGGTCAGACCGCCCCGCCCGTCACGGCCACGGCCGTCTACGGGCCGGGCGATGGCAACACCGACCTCCGCAACGCCGACATCACTGCGATGGACGCCCAGGGGCGCGCGATCAACACTGCGTCGTTCTCCGGAACGGGGCAGCGGGGCTGGCGGATCAGCGGCACCTCCTTCGACAGCCTCGGTAACAGCATCCGCAGCCTGTCCGCCCGGCAGCGTGACGTGGCGTTGTGGCCGGACAGCACCACCACCGAGCAGCTGTCCTTGCCGCTGGGCACCGACAGCGTGAGCATGGCCGCTCGGGCGGGGATGCTCGAGACCACCAACCTGTACTCCAGTGACGGTACGGACCTGCTCGACACCTACGGGCCGCTGCACCTGGTCACGCTCCCCGACGGCTCGACTGCGGCCGCGCGGGGGCACACCAGCACGACCTACGGCACCGGCGGTGGCGCCCTGTCCACGGGTGGTCCGCTGCACAGCCCCCTGACGGTGACGGTCAGCGCCAGCCGGTCCGGGCAGGCCTCCCCGACCAATGAGACTGACGCGCGTGTCACCAAGATGGCGTATGCGCTGGACGACAACAGTGGCAGCTATGACGAGGGCTGGATCTTCCACACTCCCGTGAAGATCAGCACCGTGATGGCCGACAGCAGCTTGGTCTCGCGGATCACCCGGTATGACCGGACCACCGGTGCCGTCACAAAGGTTCAGCAACCTATGGCCAACACCCCCCTCGCGAGCACCGCCGGGGTGACCGTGACCAGCTACTACACGACCGGCACCCAGAATATCGCTGGTTGCGTCAACAACGCCTGGGTGAACCTGCCGTGCAAGACCAGCCCCGCCGCGCAGCCCGGCACCAGTGGCTTGCCGAACCTGCCGGTCAAGCAGGTCACGAACTACGACGCCCTGCTCCGCCCGACGCAGGTCACCGAGACCGTCACGGGCAGCAGCTTCCCGGCCCGGGTCACCACCACAACGTATGAGGGGACCAGCAACCTCGGGCCTCGGGTCACGAAGGTCGCCGTCACCGGCGGCCAGGGCACTGCCGTTCCGGATGTCACCACGGCCTACGACAGCAGCACCGGATTGCCGCTCACCCAGGCAAACGGCAGCACCATCACCACCGGGTACGACGACTTCGGGCGCGTCACCAGCTACACCGACGCCGATAGCGACACCACCATCACCAGTTACGACCCGAACACCGGGCGGGTCTACCAGGTCACCGGAACGAAGACGACTCTGACGTACGGGTACAACGCCGGCACCGAGCATCGAGGCCTGCCCACGAGCCTGATGAGTAGCGTGATCAGCACGAGCAGCTCGTTCACTGCGGCGTATGACGCGGACGGCAGCATCACCAGCCAGACCGCCCCCGACGGCCTCACGAGTACCTGGACGTATGACCCCACCGGGGATGCGACCAAGTTGTCCTGGACCCGCAGCAGCGTCGAGCTGATGCGCGACACCCAGTCCAGCGACATCCACGGCCAGTGGCGCACGCACGGCGGGTACGCCAGCGGCCAGACCTACAGCTACGACAACCTCGGCCGCCTCACCCAAACCGACGACATCGTCGGCAACGTCAGCGGGAACGCCTGCACCAGGCGCAGCTACGCGTTCGACCTGAACAGCAACCGCACCAGCAGCATCAGCACCCCAGCCCCTGCCGGCACGACCGACTGCACCGGCACCGCTGGCACCCCCCCACCAAGCCACACCTATGACGCGGCGGACCGGCTGCTGGCCAGCGGCACCGACACCGGCCTGGTCTACGATAATTGGGGACGCACCACCACCCTGCCCGCGGCCAGCAGCGGCCAGGCCACCCCGACCACGATCGGCTACTACAGCACCGACCTGGTCGCGAACATGAGCCAGAACGGCAGCACCCGCTCCTGGAACCTCGACGCCGCAGGACGGCGCCGGACCATGACCGACCAGGCCGCAGCAACCACAGTCAGCCACTACGGCAGCGGTGACGACAACCCGGCTTGGATCAAGGAGCCCGGCGGCAGCAACACCATCTACACCAGCGGGCTCGCCGGAAACCTCGCCGCCAGCACGACCGGAACCAGCACGACCTACCAGCTCAGCAACCTGCACGGAGACATCGCCGTCACCACCACAGCCGGCACCAACACCCTCGGCGCAAGCCTCGAAGCCGACGAGTACGGAACCCCCCGCGGCACCACCGCACGCTACGGATGGCTCGGCGGCAAACAACGCAGCAGCGACGACCTCGGCGGCATCGTCCTCATGGGCGTCCGGCTCTACAGCCCAGTTCTTGGGAGGTTCCTCCAAACCGACCCCGTGCCCGGCGGAAGCGCCAACAACTACGACTACGCGAACCAGGACCCAATCAACCAGCTCGATCTCGACGGCCGCTGGCCCCACTTCCACCACTGGAAGGCATTGGCCAAGTTCGCCATTGGCGCGGTTGCGCTCGCAGCCTGTGGGGGCATCTGCTTGGCCGCTGGCATCATCGCTGGCGCTTGGTCGGCGTACGACACAGGTCGAGACGCCTACCACCATCGCTGGGGCCGTATGGGTGGAGATCTCCTTGATTTCGCGCCCGGTGCGGGCCGAGCTTTCGCAGGCCTAAAGGCCGCCAGGTACGCGAGCAAGGCGAACAAGCTGCGCAGACTCAACCTGCATCAAGCCGCCAGCGAGGCCCGACGCTCACGGGCCGTTTGGCAGGGCCGCTACCACTCGAATTCCTGGCGCAAGGCCGGCAGCGCTGTCTACGGTTTCCAAACCGTTCACGAGATGCACGGCTGGGATGACTAGGCGAGGGGGGCAGCAGCCCTACTCGGTTCATCCCGTCGACAACGGGCTCACCTGGTTGATCAACGACAGGTTTCGGGCCCTCTTCGAATCATCGAATGGGCGCGAGACGCGTCGGTCAATTGAGCCGAGTTGTCCCTTCGCAGACGCGGCCTTCGTCTGGGCAGCGCTCGTGGTGCCGTTCATCTTCGTCGCCGCTCTGGTGCGTGCTTCCCTTGAGGGTCTGGGCATCGGCCCAGGTTCGGGCGACACCGCCTTCTTGGTGCTCGTTGCGCTGCCTGTTGCTCTACTCGCATTGAGCGTCATCTCGGCCGCGGCGACCGCGAGAGAGGACGTTGAATCGGCCATCTCGGTGCAGTTCGAACTTGCAGTAACGGCCGCGACGATAATTGGCGTCGTTCTGGCCCGGCTCCTCGTTTGATGCCCGCCTGCCCTCCGGGCCGGTTGCCCAGGCACACAGGTGTTATCGCTTCGCGAGTACCCGGCCGGCGCGTGTCCCGCGCTCACCGTGAGCGAGCAGCCGGGCAACAGCTGAGGACATGCCACACAGTTGGCCCCCCTTCGGGGGTGCCGGCCTGGTGCTCGCCGACAGTGACCAGCCGGCGGTCGGCAGACCACGACCGCGCGGGCAGTGACGGCCGCCTGAGCGACGCGGTTGGTCTTGCCCATCGTCTTGCCCGCTCGCTTGTGGGCAAGAGTCGCGCCCGCTACCACGAGGGGGTTGCCGGCGGGCTTGCCAGCGGTCCGCGCGAAGGGCACTCAGGTTGCCAAGATCCTTGCCAGTGAGGCGATCCGGGACGTGATCCGGGCGGATTCCGGGACGTGACGCGGGACGGGATGCGGGACGTCCCGGGAGTAGAGGCGCCCCGGCTCCTGCTCTGGTCGTTGCCGGGGGCGAGGACGGCCGCGCAGCGGCCGCCCGGAGCCGTCGGCCTTGATAGTCGTAAAGAAAGTCCTCACACACGCCCCCGAGGGCGCTGCTCGGCGCGGCCGGGACGTCCTGGTCGAGCTTGCCGCCGCGAACCCGCTGGGGCTGCCAGACTGACGCTCATGACCGCCCACCCCGCCGCCGCCCCGAGGGCTGTCGTGGGCGCGTGGGCGGGTCCTTCCTCAGCCGCCCAGGGTCAGCGCGCGGCCGTCGGTGTCGACGGCCTGAGCGGCCGTCAGGGCGTCGAGCACGGCCGGTCCTGCAGCCGGAACTCGCGTCGGGCTCCCGGCCCTCACGGACCAGGTGCTGGTCGGGGTTCTGGGGTGCATTGCTGCAGGTCAGCGTCGGTCAATGGCGGTGTCGCAGCGGTAGGTCGTGGTGGGCGTCTGTGTTGCGGCAAACAACGATCCGGTGACGCGCTCGGGGGCGTCGTGCTCATGGGCGTCCGCCTCTACAGCCCAGTCCTAGGAAGGTTCCTGCAAGTCGACCCCATCCCCGGCGGCTCAGCGAACGCCTACGACTACATCAACGCCGACCCCATCAACAACTTCGACCTCGACGGACGCTGGTGCGGCCCACGCTGCCGTTGGAACAAGGCCAAGCGCTATCTCGGCAGCCACGATTGGGGCGTTCGCCGCGGGAACCGTGAACATCGCTTACGGAAGTTACAAGGTCTACACAGGTGCACGCCTCTTCGTGGGCGGTGTAGCGGTGATGGGATCGCCCTTGGCGCCTCTCGGAGCGCTTGGGGCGGGGTACGGCGGCAGTCAGATGTTCACTGGTTCTGCCCGGGTCGTGCGGGGCTATCATCAGACTCGACACGGCATGCAACGCTGCACGTCGCGTTGTGGAGTGAGAGGCAACCTCACGCGGGCAGTGAAGGGCGTGCTGCCAAACCCGCTGCATCGAGTCCCGTGGTATGAGCGATCTAGCTTCTAGACGTGTTTGGGGCGACCATGCGAATCGCGAGAATGGTGTTGGCGGGACTGGGCCTTTATCTCCTGCGGGCGGTCCTGCTTTGGATCGTTGTTCCGTTGGCGATCGTGACCTGGCTTCTCCTCTTGCCGATTCAGATCTTTGTGACGAGGCCCATTATGGGGTTGCCACGATGGATACGCTGGGCAGACGGTGCCTTGATCGCGGTGCTCGTCAACTTGCTCTTCCGTTGGGAGTTCGGTGCCGTGCCATGGCCCGGACAGTCGGGCTTTGAGCCATCTGAGGGTGGCGCAATCTGGCGCGATTTCGCCTGAGCCTCTGCCGTTGCCCTCCCCGTGCCCGGCCTGAATCGCCCGCTCAGGTGCGTCTGCGTGCTCGTCACGGTGGTGGCAGCGACGACGAGCAGCCGAGCCGACGTTCACACAGATGGATCCCCCTGCGGGGATACCTCCAGCGTCACCACGGGTGACCAGCCGACGGTCGGCAGACCACGGCCGTGCGGGCACAGCCGCCCGCCTCAGCCTGGATCCACCGTCAGCCGATCTGTTGGAGGCTTGAGCGAGGTGCGGCGGTACTCACCGGTTGAGGGCGTGCTTGTCGGCCCGGCTGGCCGGTGGTCTCCACGTGGTGTTCCGGTTGGTCCTGGTCGGACTGGGTGGATGGGTCAGGCCGCGGCCGGAGGCCCGTGCCGAGCGCCGTTCGCCATCTGGGTCCAGTCCGCTTCCCAGGGCCAGTCGGTCGGGAGGTGCAGCACCACTCGGCGGGCTGAGCGGGTGAGCAAGCGCCTTCGCGACACGCATGAGCCGTGCCGGACCTATGGATGTGTCCACCTAAGTTACGATCTGCCACCCGGCAGATTTCGCCATGGGTGGGTGACGAGGGGGACCAGGTGGCGAGTGCAGTGATGACGCCTTCGGACGCCATCGCTGCGTTGCTCTCCACGGAGAGTTTGCTCTTGGCCGTGCTAGGTCTGATCTTCAACGTCTTGGGTTCCCAGCAACGACGTTTGCCGAATCTGCCTCTCCCCGCAGGTTGGCTTGCAGGTCTCGTGGTGGCCCTTCTTTCGTTGGTAGCCGTCGGCGCTGGAGCTGCTTGGTCCCAGCTGTATTGCCCTTGGCCAGGGGACTTCACGAGTGAGCTGGTTGCGATCGCACTGCTTGCTGCGATCGTGAGTCAGCCGGTGTTCGCCTTGCTGGTTGCTCTCGGCCTCCGGACCGAGAGCTAACGTGGGCGTCCGGATCCCCGTTCACTGCGCGGACACGGCCCGGGTTCTCGGACTCAAAAAGTGGGTTGCCCGGCGGGAGTTCCGGAAGGCCGACTATGCGGCCGCGATCAAAGCCTTCAGAGCTCGCTTGCTGACGTTTTCACCCGATGGACAGGTTCCCAATGAGGGATTGGTTCAGGCCATCGCCGCCACTCTGGATGTGGAGGGTGAGTTGGAGGAGCACGTCCTGAAGACGGCATCGATGGAAGTGTCCGACGCAGACGTATGGTGGAAGATCTGCACTGCTGCCGGCTGGGTCGTGCTGCAGCAGTTCGTGCGGGAGGAGGTCACAGATGGTGGCTAGGGCGAACCGCATGGTGCTTCATGCAGAGGATCTCGACCGAGCGGTTTCGGACCTCCTGAGCGAGGCGCGAAACTTCGGACTGCAGCTGCGATCCAAAGGCGGTCGTGACGACAGCATCCGCTTGGCTGCGGATGTAAGTGACTACCTGTCGATTGCCGTTCGCGAGGCCCTCGAGGATGAGGTGGTCCCTGCTGTCGAATCGGACACCGGCGGCCTCGACGCTGACGAGGTTGAGCGTGAGGTCATCAAGAAGGCATTGATTGGTCTCAAGGCCAGCACCTTGCGTCGTTTGGCCGAAGAGCGTGAATTGCGTTCAGTCGGTTCGGCGGAAGTGTTGGCGACAAGAATTGGACGCGCCTACTCCTGGGATTCAGAGGAGGTAGCGCGTCTCGTACTTCAGAACGAAGAAGCCCCACCTCCGGAGCGCGGCCACGTCGGTCGTCTGTTCCCTTTGGCCGATCCGCTCGTCACTAAGCAGGTCCTTAGCAAACTGGACTACGTGCTGGGCCGCTACATCCGTATCGGTGTGGCCAGGTGGTTCGTCTTCGAGTCTGTAGATCGCGTCGCCGCAGGCGCATTCAATCTCGCGGGTTCGTATAAGGCTTACCAAACCGACTTGGACGAGATCAACTCGCGTCCGACCCTCCGCGCGGTTCCGACCAATCACCATGCATCGGTGCGCATCGCCCCCGGGGCCCCGCTGGTCGTCTCCGGGGCTTCTTCGCTGGTGGCTCGTGCCGCGGTTCGGGCACTTGAAACCGCAGCGGACGTAACGACAGCGTCGGCGCTGTCCTTGGTCCCAGCAGACGTGCAGGGCAACGTTCCACAGCTCAACCCGGGGAGTTTGTTTCTGCTGGACTTGCTGCACACGCGGCTCCCCGCCAGCGGCTTCAAGAACTTCAACTTGACGGTCGCCAAGTTTAAGGTCGGAGAGCAGGCCGGCGACGACGACGAGTCCGACGCGCGACGTCCGCTTCTGCACGCTGTTCGATTCGAGGGCGCGCACTTGCTTGACTCGCTTGTCGCCTGCCGACTGCTGAGTCTGGAGAGGCGACCGCTGGTGGAAGTGGTGTGTCAGGTCTCCAGGGAGGTGCCGGGCCAGGAGTACCCAGGTCGCTACACGTTGCGCATCGCTGTTGAGCCCGACCACGTCTCAGTAACCACCGGCTTTGGCTCTGTGGCGCCTGAAGGTTCCGTTGCAACGCATCGTGCGGCGCTTGAGGCGGCCCAGGCGGAGATGACTGAGGGCGTACGCGACGTCGGACGGCTCGCTGAACTGGCCGAACGGATCGCCACTCGCGCCAAGATGAACTCGGAACCCTCACGTGCGGATTTGCTGGAGGAATCGAGCTGACCCGATCCGGCACTATCCCGCGATGAGACGGACTCGTGCTTGACATCGCAGCACGTTACGACTGCTCGTAAGACAGAATCGCCGAGCCGAACCACCCGAGATGGCTCTCGCTGCCCGTGACTTGACCGGGGCATCCGACTGCTCGCGGCTGCACTCCACCCGGCTTATAACCAAGAGGTTCGAAGCAGGACGGCGACGAACTGATTTTCGCGCCAACGGACCTCATCTTCGAGCGTGCGCTGCAGGTCCCGTAGGCAGAAGCGACGCCCACTCGCGCTGCAGGAGTACCTCGCCCAGGCGTTCCGCCGTGGTCGCTGCGGTGCTCGTTCGACGGTGCCGGTCACTGACGTATTGGTGCCATCTCGAAGGGTGACGGGGCTGCGGTCCGACGGTCCACACCCGATCACAGCCCACTTCCGCTGCGGCGTCCACCAGCCAGGCCACCTGTGACCGATGATGAACTCGGGCCGCCCCGGTCAGAGCCGACACCCCCCAGGCCGCCAACAGTGCATCGCCGGCCTGCAGCCCTGCCAGGAGTTCCGGACGCCCCGCCTCCCAGGCTCCGCCCTCGGCACCCACCTCCGACATCTCGGGTAGGTCGCGCGTCGGCAGGGCCAGGAGGTTGACGATGCGGACGATGTCGCAGCCGAGCAGGTCGGCTGCGAGCGCCAACGCGCCGCGGGTCCGTCCCCCGCTGGTCAGCGGAGGACTGGCGAGGACGGCGCAGAGCACCCGTGGGGGGTCCGCTGCCGGCATGTCGCGCCTCCATGCTCGTGAGTCTGTCGGGGGACTTTGCAAGTTTCACGTCGTGGTAACGAGAACAGTGTCAGATGAACTTGATCGCGCCAGTGTCAGTCTTGTTCCGTCGCCTACTCGGCTGGTTGGGATATCAGGGGCTGGGGCCGCACGGCCTCTACCACGGGCGCGTTCATCGGAGCGAGCGCTCCACGGCGGGTTCGGCTTCCCGACGACCGTGACCCCACCTCGTCGTGGTCCGAGGGCACCCAGTCCCAGCAAATGCAGCCACCAGCCTTCCTCGGCTGCGAAGCAGGCGGCTGCGTCGTGCGTGCGGGAGCGGAGCTCGAAGAGGCCACGTTGGTTGCTGTAGTACCCAGACGAGCCTCGGTGGTGGCTGCCCTTGCTGCCCACCGAGAGCCGGTCCTTCGTAATGCCGACCACTGTGCCGGGTCCGCCCGCACTCTGACACGTCTTTGCCGGGCGGCACAGATCACAACGGGGGCTGGAAGGCCGCCCGGCAGGCGCGGGACGGGCCCACCTGCCCGCTGCGCTGGAGTCGGGACGTTGGGGAGCATGCCCGAGTCCTGATCGTTGAGCGCGTTGTCGCTTCCAATGAGCGCAGAGTGCGAGAAGCTGCCAGGTATGGAGTCGCTGGTCGAGCTGAGCGCCACGCGGGTCAGGGCTGCCGCGAGCACGACCCGGGCGCATCAGCAGATGATCCGCGACCTCGAGGGCGCAGCCACGCCAGCAACGCCCAACGCGGCGCTGTACAAGCCGCTCGTGCTCCATGCCGTGGACTCGCTGCCGCCCCTCCTGCGCGTGTACCTGTTCAACCTTACGACTCACACCTCCGAGAGGCAGATGGGCGCGTTCCGCATCCAGATCACGCTCAACAGCGGCAAGCAGCCCGCGCACTTCGACTGGTCGAACGGCGCGTTCGTCGTGCTCGCCGGCTACTCGCAGAGCCTCGGGGTCTACGCCCTCTGGGACGCGGGCGTTTACGACATCGGCGACGGCATAGCCTTCTCGCGAGGCTGCCAAGTTCTGGACTCCACTCTGTACTCGGCCATGACCAAGGGGCTGGCCGAGCAGGAGCGACGGATGCGCAACTCCGGCCTGCGAGAGACCGTCGTCGCCGCTACCGCGGGCAACCTCGAGCGCGCCCTCGAGCTGCGCTGGCAGCGCACCGTAGACCGACTGATCGCGGACACGACCACGTGAGGCCGCAGTGACCGCGGCCCTGGGGTGGAACGGCACCCTGTGGACTCCGGAGCCCGACTACAGCAGCGACGCCTCGGACTTAGCCAGCGACTTCTACGGACCAGCGATGGGCGGGGCGGATCGCTACGACCGCATCACCGGCTTCTTCTCCAGCGGAGCCTTCCTGCTGTACTGGCCAGCTTTGCGGGGCTTCGTCGAACGTCACGGAAAGATCCGGCTGCTCTGCTCCCCGCGATTGAGTCCTGTGGACACCGAAAACGCCGGCCGCGGCTACGCGGCCCGGGACGACGCTGAACTCGCCAGCACGCTCGCCGGCGAGCTCGACGAG
This sequence comes from Frankiales bacterium, assembly GCA_025966135.1. Taxonomy (GTDB): domain Bacteria; phylum Actinomycetota; class Actinomycetes; order Mycobacteriales; family SCTD01; genus RYN-111. The sequence goes on along the minus strand of JAOPVP010000035.1, from coordinate 76,976 downwards.
CTCCTGGGTCGCTACGAACTCCGCAAGCCCGCCCTGGCCTTCGCCGGTCTGGTCGCCGCAGGCATCGTCGAGGTCAAGTTGGCCAGGCTCGAAGACGCGAAGGACCCCGGCGACCGCCGGATGTTCCACGACAAGGTCGGTCTGTTCCACGACAAGGTCGGGAACGCGATCGGCTTTCGGGGCTCGGCCAATGAGAGCTACCTGGGACTGTCCAGCGCCCGAGGCAACGTCGAGTCCATCGACGCCTGGCCCAGCTGGGCGGGGGACCGGGACGCCAAGAGGGTCAGCAACGCCGTACGGCGGTTCGACCACCTGTGGGCAGGGCAGGCCCACGGCATCGAGGTTCTTAGCCTCCCCGCGGGCCTCCAGGTCGTTCTGCAGCAGGCAACCGAAGGAACGGACTGGCGCGAGATCGTCGATGAGCTCGCGGCCGTGAAAGACCGGGTCGCCACCACCCAGGTCACCCCGACCGGGCGTCCACTGCGCAAGCAGCAGGTCACCGGCATCGCCGCGTGGGAAGCGAACGGCAAGCGCGGCATCCTGGCTCACGCGACCGGCTCCGGCAAGACCGTCACCGGCATCACCGTGATCGGCCAGCACGTCGGCCCCACCATCGTCATTGCCCCCACCGAGCTCGTCGCGACCCAGTGGTTCGCGCAACTGCGCGAAGAGCTCGGCCCGGCTGGCCGGCGGGTCCACCTGTGCGGAGCCGGCAACGTGGACTGGAAGGACAAGCTCAGCACCTGGGTCACCGATACCCGAACGCAGCGCGTGATCGTGGCAGTCGCTCCCACCGCGGCCTCCGAGCGGTTCCTGAGCCAGGTTCGGACGGCGAGCGAGCTGCTGGTCGTCGGAGATGAGGTCCACCGACTGGGAGCTCCGTCCTACGCAGGGCTGCTCCAGCTCGACACGCCCTACCGGCTGGGGCTGTCAGCCACCCCCGAACGTGCCGGTGACCCCGAGGGCACCGAGCGCCTGTTCGACTACTTCGGCGGGATCGTCCACCGCTACTCGCTTGAGGACGCAATGCGAGACGGCGTGCTTTGCAACTACCTATACCACCCGCAGACCGTCCGGCTCGACGACCAAGAGCAGCAGCAGTGGGCGGAGCTGACCCGCAAGATCGGCAGAGCCATTGCCGCCGGCGGCAGCGGAGCCGACGCGCTCAAGAGACCCGCCGTCAAAGTCATGATCATGCAGAGAGCACGCATCGCCAAGAAGGCGGCCGCCAAGGCACCGACCGTGATCGCAACGCTGTGTACGCACTACACCACGGGCGACCACTGGCTCGTCTACTGCGACGACATCGACCAGATGGACCTAGTGGCCGCCGGGCTCCGTGACGCCGGCATCGACACGCTCACCTACCACTCCGACATGGAGGCCGACAAGAAGGCCACCCTTCGTCACTTCCGCGTGAACGGCGGGGTCGTCGTCTCGATCAAGTGTCTTGACGAGGGCGTCGACATCCCCGAATGCAGCCACGCCATGATCGCCGCCTCCTCCCGCAACCCTCGCGAGTTCATCCAGCGGCGCGGTCGCGTCCTGCGCACCTCGGGCACGAAGACGCTGGCCATCATCTATGACCTGATCGTGCTACCGGCTGGCGAGGTGGACGACACCACGCGCGCCCTGGTCTGGGGGGAACTCGCCCGCGCCGGCCAGTTCGCCCGCAGCGCCCTGAACACGGACTCCCGACTATTGCTCGAACAGGCCTGCCTCGACGTCGGCATCGACCTGGCGGGCCTCTACGCCGAACTCGATTCCGGCATCGAAGACGACGAGGAGGCAGAAGCTTGACACCCGCAGCTAGAAGCGGACCATCCGAGAGAACGAGGAATCACATGAGGGACCTAGGAGCGCTTGGCGAGACGGTGGAAGCCGTCCGTGCCCGGTCCTTCCCCGAGCTCCCAGCAGAGCTCGTCGCCCGGATCCTCGAGATCGAGGCCTCCAGCCACGACGACCGTCTGCGCGCGCGGGACCAAGTCACCCAGGCCATCACGGAGCACCTCAAGCCGGCAGCACCATGAGGTACCACGAGCTCACGGTCGCGAACTTCCGTGTCTTCGCCGGCACCCAGACCATGACCTTCCCGGACGGGGAAGGCGTCGTCATCGTCTACGGCCGCAACGGCAAGGGGAAGACGAGCTTCCTCAACGCCATCCGGTGGGCGTGGACCGGCGCTGCCCGCAGCCGCGGCAGCCGCGCCGTGACCCCGGACCGGCTCGTAAACCGTGACGCCCTCGCCGAAGCGGACGGCGCAGCCGTCACGTGCCGGGTCCGGCTCGGCTTCACCGCAGAGGGTTCCCGCTGGGACCTCACCCGCTCCATCGTGAACGAGGGCGGTGCCCTCAGTGAGGACGTCACGCTCGTCAAGGACGGCGTCACCCTCACAGCCTCCGACACCAGCAAGCGGCTCGCGGAACTGATGCCCCCTGAGATCGAGCAGTTCTTTCTGTTCGATGGTGAGCTTCTCGACCAGTACGAGCGGCTCGTCGACGACGAAGCCCCTACGGGCTCGCCGCTGCGCGAGTCGATCGAGAAGGTCCTCGGCGTTCCGGTCGTAGTTAACGCGGCGCGAGATATGCGCACCCTGGCGGAGGAAGCGGGAAAGGCGATCGCTGAGGCCGCCAAGCGCGAACGCAGTACCCGCGAACTCGGACAAGCCCTGGAACAGGCGCAGACCATGCGCAGCAGCTACCGGGCGAACAAGGACACCGAGAGCGAGCACATCGCGACGCTCCAGGTTGAGGCACGCCAAGTTGAAGAGGCGCTCGCAGAGCAGCAGAGCAAGCTGGACCTGCTCGGACGTCGTGACCTGATGCGGGAGAGCCTCAAGGAGCTGCAGGACAGGCATCAGGAGGCGAAGACCGCGTTTGCCGCCGGCCTCGCCAACGCGTGGCGGGCCGTCCTCGTCGATCCCCTCACTGCAGCCGTCGACGAGCTCGAGGCCGAGCTGGAGCAAGACCGTGAGCGGCTGTCGACGGTCACCGTCGCGGTCGCCCTGAGCACCACCTTCCGCGGCAGCGGCGAGCAGGCGTGCCCCGCGTGCGCGTCACCGTTGGACGAACCCCACCGTCACCACCTCGAGCAGGTCCTGGCACCGGCCAACGGCAGCTCCCTGGTCGAGCTGAACGACCACGTCCACGCGGCGGCCGCCCGCGTCAAGACGCTCCGCCGCATCGTCGACGAGCAAGCCCGAGCTGACCTGCGTGCGCTCGAGAGGGCCTACCGCGAGCTCGACGTTCAAGTCGCCGACACCAAGGACGATCTCGAGCAGCTCGACGACCAGCTCCGAGACACCCCAGCAGAGGAGCTCAACGCGCTCGCCAAGCGCGGCAGTGAACTCGCCGTTCGGCTCGAGAAGGCGCAGGAGGTCTTCCTCGAGCAGACCAACAGCTACAACAACATGGGCGGCCAGATCGACAAGCTGCGCGCCTCCATCGAGGCCGCCGGCGCCGGCACCGCCGACCCCGCGACCCTTGCCCGCGAGAAGGTCACCGCAGCGCTCGCGGCACTGTTCGACCAGGCGGTTGTCGCCTACCGCGACAAGCTCAAGGAGGACGTGCAGGAGACGGCCTCCAAGCTGTTCCGCAACATGCGCGCAGAGGTCGACTTCGCCAAGCTCACGATCAACGACCAGTACGGCCTCCGCATCCTGGACAGCAAGGGCAACACCGTCGAGGACCGTTCCGCCGGCTACGAGCACCTCGTGGCCCTCAGCCTCATCGGCGCGCTCCAGGAGTGCTCCCCGATCACCGGTCCCGTCGTCATGGACTCCCCGTTCGGTCGACTGGATCCCGAGCACGTCGAGGCCGTCGTCGGGCAGCTCACCGTCCTGGCCAAGCAGGTTTTCCTGCTCGTCCACGAAGGAGAGCTTGACCGAGCGACCGCACGCAAGCAGCTGCACGGCCGGCTCCTTGCGGAGTACGAGCTCAAGCGAGTCACCGCCAACAACACCACCATCACCGAGCTGAGGAACACGTGACGGAGCCGACAGGCGGTGGGCGCGTCAACATTGCGCTGACCGGACCCGCAGAGATCGCCAAGGACGCCATCCGCGACAGGTTCCCGTTCGAGGAAGGCCAGCAGGTCATCCGCGTCGGCCTCGCTTACGCCATCCGCTGTGAGCTGCAGCCCGTTCGGGGCCAAGGCTTCGGTAAGGCCGGCGACGGCCAGAACCAGAACGTTGGGTCCTTCGACCCCACGGGCGACATCCGCTCTCTGATGGCGGCTCTGTACCCCGACGCGGCCGACCCGTACGTCATCGCTGAGACCCTGATGAGCCTGGGCCTCGTGAAGTTGTGGGAGGACCTGCAGAGCGGCGCAGTCACCCACTTCGCCGACCTCATGTACACCCCAGCGGCAGCCCAGCTGTAGAGACGTGTATGAGGTACCGGCCGGTCAACGCTTCCAGGGAGCCTCCCTGTGCTCTCCGATGAGGAACTCAGACGGGCGCGGGCACGACATTGACTACGTCGGGCTGACTGCCCGCCCGCCGAACGGCGACCCGGTCAGGTCCGACGTGCGCGCTTCTTGACTGGTAGACCAGCCATAACCTCGACGGCCGCCTCGACGACGGCCTTCTTCGTGCGTGATCTGCGACCACTCGTCGTCCTAGCCCCAGCGACAGCCGCAGACGGCGCCGGAGATGGAGTTAGGTCGATCCACTTTTCTTGCGCGAGGTCGTACAGCGTCCGGACGACGTCCAACGGACGGTCGGACACGAACCGCAGAATCGATAGGGCCGCGTACTCGCGGTCAAGCTCGAACCCGAGCCAGCGACGGCCCAACCGCTCGGCCACCATGCCGGTCGTGTTCGACCCGGCGAAGATGTCGACCACCAGGTCGCCCGGTTCGGTCAAGAACTTGATGAAGAACTCCGGCAGCCCCTCAGGGAAGCGGGCCGGGTGCGACCGGATGTCCAGCGCTCGTGCCGTCCGCAGATAGCCCGAGTTCGAGTCGGTGTTCGGAATCGTCAGCAGGTTCGTCGGGATGGCCCCACCGTTGTCGCGGCCGAACTTCATGCTGATGTCGTGCTCGCTCGGCCGGGCCTTGGCATCGTAGAACGCCGCCGGGTTCTCGAGGAGCTTGTTCATGCGCGCCGAGTACGGCACCAGTACCTGGTTGACGTCAGCCTTCGGCCGCTCCGTCTTGGACAGCCACCACACGGTGTTGACCGCGTCCTTGACACGGATTCGCTGCTTGTTCACCCACTCGATCGGGCTCGGCAGCTTGGACGGGTTGTACCAGAAGAACTCCTCCGCCAGGTGGTACCCGAGGTCATCAACGAATTTAAGCAGCACCCGGTACTGGTAGAGCGACCGTGTCGGCCTGCCCTTGACGTACGCACCGCCGAGGTCGATCACCAGGCTGCCCGTGGGCTTGAGCACCCGGTGAGCCGCCTCGCCGAACTTCGCCAACCATGCTATGTAGTCGGCCTGGTCCTCGTTGCCGTACTTCTTGGCCCGCAGTAGGGCGAAGGGCGGGCTGGTCACGATCAGGTCGACGGACTCGTCGGCCATCTGTGCCAGCAACTCCAGGGAGTCACCGCAGACCTGACTGCCCAGCGCGGTCGAGTAGACCACCTGCTTGTCGCTGAACTCCGTCACGATCCCTCTTCTCCGTGGGCGCCCCTCAGGCGCCCGAGACGCACAGTGCCCGGACGAGCCACTCGGCAAGTCAACGGCACCTCGGACACCAGCCGTCGACAACGCTCGTCGAGGCCCTGCCATCATCCCCGAGTGCGGCTCCGGGCGCGTGAGGACACGCTCCCGCAGCCGCCGGGCTCATCCACGCGCCCTGGGGGACCGCCACGGCTCTCAGGGCCTCGTTGGCATGGGTTCGCCACTGCCAACCAGCGCCCTCCAGCGTCTGGAAACGGCCCCTCGAGCTCAGGCCAGTCCGTCGACTACCCCTGTGCGACCGGTTCCGCGGGCCCGACCCTCGAGCAGCTGCTGCACGACCAACGCTGACCGGTGGCCAGACCCCAGGAACTTCCGGTCAAGATCGTCGACCCGCTGGAGGAACCCCCCAACCGTCCTGCGCCTAGTCCATGAGGCCCCGCGCTACCTGCACCCCGACAAGCTTTTCCAACCGCCGCGCTGGCACGAACGGGCGTCACTGTCAGTCACGTTGCAGCTTCTCCAAGCTCCACACCGAAGGTCAGCTACCCGCCCCGGGCGAGCCGCCCGGCGGCGCCCCTCGGTGCAGACCTCTCTGGTCGGACCGCCCTTTGCCGAGCGGGACATCACAGGAGTACTCGGTGGTGAACGACATGGCCCAAGGAGGCACGCCCCGCTCGATCGGTCGTACCAGGATCCTGGGCGCTGCTCACGCCAGGGCTGGACCACTGGTGCTCGCCCGGTTGCGCGCCGACGACCCCCGACGGTCAGTACTTCTCCCAGCTCTACCCGGGCAGCTTGCCCGGTATGGCAAGACGGGGGCTGGATGTCGGTGCGGTGTGGCACAGTGCCAGCCTGTCCAGAACATGTGACGTCGACGGGCGCCGCGTCAGTGCCGGAAGGAGCGCGTAGGAGTGGAGCCTGCTGTATTGGTTCACCTGAGCGACATCCACTTCACCGGCAAGACCAACGCCGCGGCCGAACGGAACCGTGGCGTTCGGGTTGAGCTGATGCGCGACCTGGAGCGGATGAAAGCAAGACTCGGCCCAGCAACCGCACTCGTCGTCACTGGAGACATCGCCTTCAGCGGGGACGAGGCGGAGTACGGTCGAGCCAAGACCTGGCTGGACGAGGTCGCTGCCTTGGTCGGCACCGCGAACTGCCAAGTCCTCACCGTGCCCGGCAACCACGATGTGCACTGGCCGCTGATCTCCCCCTCTGCGCGGACCGCCCGCCAGGGCCTGCGGACGTGCCCGGTACCGGACGTCACCGCGCTGGTAGACACCCTCCTTGAGGATCCAGGCGCCCCGCTGCTCGCGCCCCTCGCCAATTACAACGAATTCGCCCTCGGGTATCGGTGCGAGGTGGCCGCCAACGGCCAGCCGTGGCAGGCCACGATCGGGCTGCCCCGCGGGTACCACCTGGCCGTACGCGGGCTGACCACCGTGTTCAACAGTGATGGCGACGACACCGACGGCAGCCTTGTCGTCGGCCGGACCCAGACGGTGCTCCCGCGTGACACCCCCGGCGCGATCTACCTCCTCCTGGCGCACCACGGCCCAGAAGACTGCCGTGATCGTGTCGAGATTCGCGACCGGATCAAGGGCAAGGCGTGGGCTCTGCTGTGCGGGCACCGGCACGACCAGCGCATCCAGCGCGTCAACGACTGCCTGGAAATCATCGCCGGCGCGGTGCACCCCGAGGAGGACCCGCCTGGGTGGCACCCGACCTACAACTGGCTCACTTTCGACGTGCGCGGCGATGACCACGGCCACGCCGTTCTCCTACTGGACATCTATCAGCGTGTCCTGCGGCCGGAGTGGAACGAATTCCGATCCGGGCACGGCGAGGGCCAGGCGCACCACGAAGAACTGCCGCTACCGCTAATACCTGCACCGTCAGCGCCCTCTGACGTATCGGTGCCGCACTGCCCTCCGCCGGCCGACCCTGCGGCACTATGCACTGAGCGCATCGACGTCGACGAGGATGCGTCAGCCGGTGCGGACAGTCGGCCACCGCTGGTCGACGAGGAGGGCAACGTGGACGCTGAACGACGGCTCTACAGGGACCTACTCGATCTGGCCGTACCGGACCAGGAGCAAGTGCTCACCGACTGCGGGCTCCTAAGAGTTGAGGACCGCACTAAGGACCACGTCACGATGATTCTCGACGTAATGAGTCGCGTGCACGACGAAGCAACCCGGCAGCTTCTGGCTGCGCGGATCGCCGCGGCGACCCTCCGCGGGCAGGAAAGGACGACATGAACAAGCTGTTCGCTGACTGGCACGCCGAGGTCGGCATCGCGCTCGCTGGAGACGTCCTCAAGGCCCGAGAGGTCGGGGCTAACGACGTCGTCGGGGGGCTTACCGGGGCCCAGGTCCTCGACCTCATCGCCATCGCCCACCCACAAGGACAGTCCGCCGACCGGGGGATCTGGTTCCGGGACGCGATCAAGGCCGCGGACAACACCTTCCGGATGCGTGACAACGACCGGGAAGCCGCTGTCCTGGCCGGGGCTTGCCTGTGGGAGATCCTCGACGGAGACCAGGACGAGGACCGCTTAAGCACGCTGGCGGGGTACGGCTGCGCTCTCGCCGGACTCTTGGGCTGGGTACCCCTCGTCCCGGATCTGACGAGCTACGCGGAGCATCGGCTCAGCACGTTGGCCGAGCAACGACGAGCACTCGCGTTGCCACCGGAAGCGCCCAAGATCCAGATCTGGAGCAAGCAGACGGCGACGGCGATCGCCGCGGCGATGCCTGCGGAGACAGGTATCACGTTGGAGACGGTGTCGACGGCATTCGCCAAGTTCGCAACGTACGTTCAGTTGGGCTTCGACAAGACTCTCGAGCAGGTCGACGAGGTCAGCAGATGGGCCGAGCGGGCCATCGACATCTGCGCCGAAGAAGGCAACTACGTCGGATGGCTGTTATCGGGTGCCAGCAACACGCTCGACCGGCCCTGGGCCACGCTCGCCGCGCCTATTACCGCCGTCCTGGCGGCCCGAGAGCTCGCCGCCTGCACCACCCTGCTACCCGCACCGATGCACGCCGACGCCTTCCTCGACCAGCTACTAGCCGCAACACCCTTCAGCGACCAACCGGAGGCCGTCGCGCTCGAACCGCTCATTGCTCCCGAGCCGGTTTCCTTCCTCATCGCATCCCTCCCGAACGGCGTCGACGACCCGCAACGGCAGGCGCGACACAGCCTGCGTCAGGCCATGATGCTGCGCGCCTGGGAAGCCCTGGCATGACCACCACGCCTACCGGCGACGACATCGACACCGACGACACCTTGACCGGCGAACCCGACGACGACCACGGGGACGACACCCTGGTCGACGAAGACGCCGACAACGACGCACCGGCGCTGACATCGCGTTCTGCCGAGACCGATCCCGCGCCGTCATCAGGCAGGGGACGGCGGCGGCTGGAGCTCGCGCATGCACCGGTTTCCACGCACTCCGGCCAAGCCCTCACCGCCGACGAAGCCAGTGCCGTCATGGCCCAGTATCCGGTAGACCTCATCGTGGCCGTCGCGGAAGCCGAGGCAGGCAAGACCACACTGTTCGCCTCGATCTACGAACAGATTGCCCGCGCCCCACTCGCGGGCTGGGCGTTCGAGAGTTCGCTAAGTTTGCTCGGGTTCGAAGCCCGCAGCTTCGACGCGACACACGAGTCGGGACATGGCGAGGAGAAGACGCAGCGCACCAGCCAGAACACCCGTCGCATCGCGCTGCACCTGGCCGTCCGCGACGCGGACTGCAACCGGCGGCATTTGCTGTTTGGCGACGTTTCCGGTGAGCACGCGCGCACGCTGATCGAGTTCAACGACCCGGTCGACTACCGGCCCCTGCTGCGATCGGCCACACGGGTGCTGGTGCTCGTCGACGGCGAGAAGCTGCTAACCCCGGCCGCGCAGAATGCCACTCTGACGCGAACCCGCACCCTGATCCGCGCCCTCGCCGAAGGTGACGACATCCCGCCCGGAGTTCCCCTGGACCTCGTGGTCACGAAGTGGGACAAGTGCGGCCAAGCCGAAGGGCTCTCCCCCGAACTGGACCGGCTGCTTGCGTTCGCGCAGTATCTGTGGTTGCCGACCGCCTTGCACCGTACGGCTGCACGGCCGGCCGGTGAGGGCGTTCCCGAGCTCTTTGCCGTGCTCCTCACCCCTCGTGCCGCCCGTCCCCCACGGGCCTGGACCGCCCCGCAACTCACCCGGGAGCTGCACCGGTTCGCGCCGCACAGCGGCATCGCGGGCCGGTTCGTCGCCAGCGGTGGACGGAGGTTGCCATGACCGATACAGGCTCCGCGGTCACCCTGGTCGGTATGCCCGAGACCGGCAAGAGCACCTACCTTGCCGCGCTCTACCATCTGCTGAGCGAGCAGCTGACCGGGACCGCCACCAGGCTGATTCGGCAGCCGGAACAGCGCAGCTATCTGGAGCAGTTGCGGATGGCTTGGCTGGCGGGCGAGCAGGTGGGCCGCACCTCGCAGGACAACGGCGAGCTGATCGAGCTGGACGTAGCCTTCGACAGCCGGCAGGTGCAACTGAGCCTGCCCGACATCGCGGGCGAGAGCTTCCGCGACATCATCGTGCACCGCCACGCCGACGCCCGAATCGTCGACCTAGTGCGATCGGCGGCCGGGCTCATACTGTTCACCCACCCCGATCACCAGCGCCCAAGGGTGTTGATCTCGCAGGCCAGGAAGCTCGCGGAGGTTCTCGGCGAGCAGTTTGAAGGCGCGGTAGAGAAGGACTTCGACCCGTTGCGGGTTCCGGGCGAGGTGCACCTGGTCGACCTGCTGGAGTGGGTGGTCCGAACGCGTGCGGTCGAGGCACCGTGCCGGCTCGCGGTCATGGTTAGCGCCTGGGACCGATGCCCCGACATCACCCCATCGGACTGGCTGGCGGCCAAGATGCCCATGCTGCGGCAGTACCTCGACGGCCACGACGAACTCTTTAACTTCCGCGTCTATGGGGTCTGCGCGCAAGGGGGCGCCTACGGCGGAAGCCAAGACCTCGCCGCGAAGCGTCCGTACGACCGCGCCTACATTGTCGATTCCGACGGCGTCCGCAGCGGCGACCTCAGCGAACCGGTGCGTTGGGCTGCGTTGGGATGACCAGCCCGCCTGCCGGACAGCGCAGGAGTGTGCCCAGCGAACCCGAGCCGGTCGTGCACCAGGTGCTGCACGGCTACGACCAGGGGCATCGGATGCTGGCAGGCAGCCGCGTCCTACACGACGAAGACCTACGGCTGATTGACCGGTTAAGCGACGCCAGCGGACAGCGCCCGTCGCCCGGCAACGACGGGTACCTCACCGGATACCCGTTGCCGTCTGGGGAGGCGTACGCGCTCGCCCGTACCTGGTATATGGGAGCCGCGCCGCGTCCTAACGTGGTGTGGACGCACACGCTGCTGGTTCCGCCCGTCATGATGCGGCGGCCATCGCTTGCGGGGCTTGCGGCGCTGCTTCGCCACCCTGACCACACCGATCGCGAGCAATTCCGCGCACCGCTCGCGGTGCCGCCGCCACCGGTCTCGATCGGCACTGATCCAGATCTCGCCGCGGACCTCGCGGCGGTTATCGCTCGCCTCTACGGTAGATCGCCGAAGGAGGTCTGGTTCGCTGCAGACCTTGTGGATCGGCGCAACGACCTATGTCTGGCGCTTTGGGATCAGCAGTGGCCGCGCCTGCGCTCTGCGTTCGCGTTCTGCGCTGGTGCCCTTGAAGCGCGTCAACTTGCCGACCGGCCCTTCGACCTGCTGTGCGGACCTGGCGGTGCCGCCGTACCCGCCGGCCCCGACAGTTCGCAGGATGAAATTCCGTCGGAGGTTGTCCGCGTCCTGGTCGCCGACCTTATCGATCCTGGGCCATTGCGCGAGTACCTGCGCGTCGTGGGTCCGGACAGTTCCCGTCGTCGCATCATGACGCTCTTCGTCGAGACCTACTTGCAGGCCGTCGCAGACAACCCTCCGAACGCCTCGGCGACACTCCAGCGTCTAGCGCGGCGAGCCCCGCGACCTACCAGCATGCGTCAACTCAAGAGGCACCTGCTCACTCCAACCGACGGGCTGCTGTCCGCTGCCCCGGCTACGGCCGTCCTGCGCTCCGTGCTGTCGCCCGCCGTCGCCGGCCATGTGCTGGCGGTCGACGCAGCGCTCGCCGGGTGGGCGGCCCGCGCTTGGCAGGAAGATCCGGAAGTCGTGCTCACTTCCCTTCTGACGGCCACCGCCGACCCCGCCGTGCCTGCACTAGCCAGCGTGGGCACCGGCAAGCCGACCGTAGCCCAGGTCGCCCCTAACGTGTTGGTCGAGCTCGTCGCCCAGCAGGCCATGCCACTCCACCTCGGACGCATTGCGGAGAGGAACGTCTCGCTTGCTGTAGATCTGCTGCACCACCACGTGAGCGATCCCGCGTGGTGGTCGGAATGGGCACGCCTGCCCGAGGTCTCCTTCGAAACCCTCCTGGTGGAGGGTTCGTTGGCACGGACGGCAGCCGAGCTGCGCCCGGCGACCGCGGCCTTGGTTCGCGTCCCGGAGGGCGTGCCTCGGTGGCGGTCCGTGCGCGAGGTCTCCGGTGCCGAGGCTGTGCGAGAACTGCTGCACGCGCTGGCTGCCCAGGCACCCACCACCGCATGGACCGCCGCGATCAGCGAGCGTCCCGACCTGCTCGCCAAGGCCCTGACCGGGCCGCGGACCGCCAAGGAGGTCGCCGTGGCCGCTGATGCTGCGCCAGACGCCCAGTTTGCAAGCGATCAGGGCATGACTGCCTGGCGGGCGCTTGCGGCCCGCCGAACCCTGTGGTCGTCGGTGCCGCGGCGTGCAGCAGTGTTGTTCGCCGCCGCGCTTGCCGACAGCGGCGATTTGGCCGACACGACCTTCGCCGGTACCTACCAGGTGCTCTACGAGACCTTTGCCGTGGGCGCGGATGACGATGCTTGGGATTTCCTCGAGCCGCTGCTGCCCAGCAAGCATGACGACTGGGACCGCTGCCGGCGACTTGCCCGCGTGACAGCACGCGCGATAGGCGGCAAACAGCGTGCACCCCGCCCCGCAATGATCCATCTGATACCCGAGGGACCGGCTCGCGACGCCGTCTTGGAGGAACTCAAGCCAAAGGAGGACAAGCACGACCGGTCAGCCAGCAGCGCGCAGAAGGGGCCAGTGCCGCACCCGTTAGAGACAATCCTCAAGTCGATTTGGCCTTGGTAGCGATCCTTTCGCTTCTCCCACAGCGGTGCCCCCGCGGCTGCCCGACACCAGGGCCAAGCGGCGTGCCGGAGGCATGCTTCTCGCGGTGGCTACCTTCGACGGCTCGGGGTCGCCCTGATCAAGGAGCGGAGACCCTCGCTCTGATTTGGCAACTATTGGCCGCACGCAGCTCTCGCGGTACCGCCCCGGAGGGGCGGTACAAGTGTGTGCCGCCGAGAAATGCGCTGAGCGCGGCTTGGGCGTCTTCGGGCTCGTCGAGTTGGGGTGCGCTGGTGCGGGGCTCTGCGATCATGGTCGGCATGGGGCTTCTGGCTGACGGTGAGCTCGTGGTGGTCGAGACCGACGATGACCGCTTCCTCGGGAGCGTGGACGTGCAGCCCGACGTGCTGGTGGTCCGGTCGGGGTTCGTGGGTCGGCCGATCCTTGTGGCTCACGAGGACGTGGTGCGGGTGACGCCGTTCGCGGAGTGGACGGACGACGGAGCGGAGTAGTTCGACCTCGCTCGAGCTCTCGGACCCGCTCTCGGGCTCGGAGCCGGCCCGAAACCCGGTTCACGCCGTGGCCTTTGAGGTGACGTTGCGCAGTGGTGCGCTTGCGTTCGGTGCACACGATGGGGCGTGGTGCGCGTTCCATGTCGTTTCTGGTGCGCCTGGTGCGGATGGTGCCGGGTCATGGAGCACTGTCGAGCCGCTGAACACGCCCTGGTCGCCGCGCTGGTCATGGGGGCGGCGGATCCTGCTGAGCTGAGTGGTCGGCTCCGACCGAGTGACTTCAGCGATCCGGCCGCGGGCCTGCTGTACGGGACGATCCTGCAGGCACCCGCCGCCTCGGGCCCGAGGGGAGACCTGCCGCAGCTGCTGCGTGCTCGCGATGCCTTGCGCTCGGACGGCTACCCGGTGTCTGAGCTGCTGGGATGGCTCCCGCAGCTGCCGGTGCCGGCGCACCCGGATCCGTGGGCGACGTTGATCGTGTCGGGGTCGCTCGCCCGGCAGGTGAGCCAGTCCGGGTCGCGCCTGGTCCAGGTCAGCGAGTCCGCCCTGTCCGAGGACCCCGTCGGCGGCGCGAGTCGGGTCCTTGCGTTCGTGGTGGCTCAACGCGCCGCGATCCATAGCGCCGAGCGCCGTTGGGAGGACCTGCCCTTGTCGTGGCGGCAGACGGTCCCGGCCGTGAACGCCGGCGCGCGAGAGAGCAACGCGCTCTCGGGGGCTCCGTACCCCGGCAGCTCGGGTGGTCTCGGTGTGGAGCGGGAACTGCTGAGCGGGCTGGTCGCGGCGCCGATGCTGCTGGACAGGATGCGCTGGCTGCGGGCCGAGGACTTCACCGATCCCGGCTGCGGCGCGGTGTTCACGGCCGTGACCGATCTACGACAGGCGGGAGCACCGATCGATCTGGTCACGCTGACCGCCTCGGTGGCCAGTGGCACGGTCGCGATTTCGGGGTCCGCGCCCGCCTCGCGGGCCATGGCGGAGGGTCCGGCGAACCTGGTGGAGCTGTGCGGTTCGCTGGACCCTGCCGCGGCGTTCCCGGGGTCGGTGGAGTTCCTGGCCCGCAGGGTCCTGTCCACGGCCGTGGTCGGTCACGCCGGTCAGGCGGGGGAGGAGCTGCAGCGGCTCGCCGCTGCTCCAGCTACCGAGGGGGGAGCCGGCGCGCCCCTGTTCGCCAGCGCTCTGCGCCGGATCCAGGCCGTCGTGGAGCGGGGCGAGCGTTGGCACGAATCCCGCGCCACCGCCCGTCCGGCAGCGGGCCCGGCCGGCCGGAGCGCCCCTCGTCTGGAACTGCTCCGCGGTCCCGGTCGGGCGGTCATGGACGTGCACCTGCCTGGGCGCGTGTCCGGGCGCAGCGCGGGCTAACGGGTCACCCTGATGCTGTCGATCGGCAAGCTCGCCCCCGGCCCGGATGCGGCGAGCTACTACCTGGATCGGGTCGGCTGCCCGCTGGACTACTACGTCGGCCGCGGCGAGGCGGCCGGCCTCTGGATGGGCAACGGCGCGCAGGCGCTCGGGCTGTCCGGAACCCTGGATAGCCCCGACGCCGAGCAGATTCTGCGGGGGCTTCTCGACGGCGTCGCCCCGGACGGAAGCCGGATCGTCAAGCCCGTCCTGCGAGCAGATCCGCGCAGTCGCGTCCCCGCAGCGGACGTTGTTCGGGCCGTCCAACGCGCAGCCGACAGCAACGACACCGACGTCGAGGAACTCCTGTCGGCAGCCGCGTCGCAGGAGTTGACGCGGGCGTGGACCCGGGCGGTCCGTGACCTCGAGCAGGCCCGCCGCAGACCGTGCTGGCCCGCGCCGTCCCTCCCGGCAGAGACCGCGTCCCGACTGCTCCAGGTCGCCGGGTTGGACCCAACGACCGAGCTCGGAGAGCTCACCCCGACGGGAAGGTTTCGGGACCGCCTGGCCCGGGCCCTGCGGCATCGCGAGGACCGGGTCGATGTCCGCCTCCCCGGCCTTGACCTGACCTTCTCGGCGCCCAAGAGCGTCTCGGTTCTGTACGGCCTGGCCGGCTCCGACGGTGCTGCCGGGAATGCTGATGCTCAGGAGCAGGTCGCAGTGATGGCCAGGGATGCGCATCGCGTCGCCGTACAGGCCGCGATCGACTACCTCGAACTGCACTGCAGCACCGCCCTGCGAGGACATCACCGCGGCGATGACACCGACACCCGGATTGCGACCCGAGGCCTGGTTGCGGCCGCGTTCGAGCACCGCAGCAGCCGCTGCGGCGACCCGCAGCTCCACACGCACGTCGTTGCCGCGAACCTGCTGCATGCGGTTGATGGGAAGTGGAACGCCCTGGACACCCGGGAGATCTACGCGCAGGCCCGTACTGCCGGGTTCGTCTACCAGGCCGTGCTGCGCGGGGAGCTGACCCGCACGCTTGGCGTCCGCTGGGGCGAGGTCCGGAACGGCCAGGCCGAAATGACCGGGCTGCCCCCGGGGCTGCTGAGGTTGTTCAGCAAACGACGCGTCCAGATCGAAGCCCAGCTGGACCTGCTCGGGCTGGACGGCTCAAGAGCCGCGCAGGCCGCCACCCTCGCGACCCGCCCCGCCAAACCCCTGACCAGCGACCCCGCAACCCTCGACGAGACGAGCACGGGTGAGAGGTCGTTGCGACAACGCTGGCAGGACGAGGCCGCGGCAGCCGGCTACCCCACCGACGTCCTGGGGCGGGCGCTCGAGCAGATCAGTACGACCGAACGGATCCGGGCCGCGCACGCCGCCGCGGCCGTCTCCGGCCCGGTCGCCGACCAGCTCGGCGACACACTGCTCGCCCCGACCGGGTTAACGCAGAAGAAGTCGACGTTCGACCGCAAGGACCTCCTGCGCGGGGTCTGCGAGCACCTACCCGCTGGAACCCCGATCAGCCTCACCACCCTGCGGGCACTCGCCACCCGCGTCCTGCGGGACGATCGCGTCGTCCCGTTGCTCGGTGATGTCGCCGTGAAGTCCCGCCGCTACAGCACCCGCGAGCTACTGCTGCTGGAGAACGACGCACTCGAGCTCGCCACCGCCAGCAGCCAGCAAGGCGCTGCCGTCGTACCGACCGCGGTACTCCAAGCCGCCGAGCAGCAGGCCGCGACGGCCGGGTTGTCGCAGGAGCAGACCGTGATGCTCCGGCAGATGCTCACCTCCGGCGCCGGCGTCGAGGTCGTCGTGGGCTCCGCCGGATCAGGCAAGACCGCCGCCCTTGCCGTCGCCGCGCAAGCCTGGCGCGACGCCGGGCTGGAGGTCCGGGGGACCGCACTGGCCGCGATCGCCGCCCGCGTCCTCCAGGACAGCGCCGCGATCCCCTCGGTGTCGCTGCAACGTCTCCTCAACGACACCCTCGATCCGTCAGGTTCGAGCACTTCGACCAAGGACCTGCCGGCCGACGGGGTCCTGATCGTCGACGAGGCCGGCATGGTCGGTACCCGCACCCTGCACCAGCTCATGACGTTGAGCCAGGCCAGCAACACCAAGCTGGTCCTGGTGGGAGACCCCAAGCAGCTGCCTGAGATCGACGCCGGCGGACTGTTCGCGACCCTCGCCGCGCGGCTCCCCGCCGCGACCCTGCGCGGTAACCAACGCCAACGCCAGGGCTGGGAACAACGCGCGCTGCGAGAACTGCGCGACGGCGATGTCCTGCGTGCCGTCTCGGCGTACGGACGTCACGATCGGCTCCGCATCACCGACACCCTCGGTGACCTGACCACCCGCATCCTGGACGACTACGAACAAGCCATCACCGAGCACGCCCCGGAGCAGGTCCTGCTCATCGCGAGCAGCCGCGGCGACGCCCGCCGGCTCAACGCCCGGCTCCGTGAACGGCTCCTCGCCGACGGGCACCTCGGCCCGGACGAACTCCGCATCCCCCTGACAGACCACGCCTCGCATGCGCAGGGCCACGCGAATGATGGGCGAGAACGGGGCTACCGGCTCGGCGAACAGGTCCTGGTCACCGCGAACGACTACCAGCGCGGTCTGCTCAATGGCACCCGCGGCACCATTACTCAGCTCGACCTCGCGCAGGAACAGCTGACCGTCCGGCTCGACGACGGACGGCACGTCCAGCTCGAGAGCGGCTACCTGCGGACCGGGCACCTCGCGCACGGCTACGCCCTCACAGCCCACAAGGCCCAAGGGGTCACCGTCGACGTGTCGCTGCTCTGGGGAACCCACGCCCTGACACGGGAGACCGGGTACGTCGCGATGAGCCGCGGCCGGCACGCCAACTACCTCTACAGCACCTGGGACAACCTGCGCCGTGACACCGGCGACGCCGACTTGGACCGTCCCCTCCTTCGAGACCGGCCCGACGTGAAAGCTAGACGGAACCTCACACGCGCCGCGCTGACGGAACGGCTGGGCAGCAGCGGTCGGCAACGTACGGCGCGGTCCTGGTGGCGGCCACGCCGCGAAGCGCAGCCCGCCTACGAATCCACCGCCAACGTCGCTGACCACTCGCGGCCGATGCGAGAGCGCTCCGGGTAAATGGGTGTGCTGTGCCGGACCACACCCGCCCGCAGCTCGACGCGGCCGTAGGTGTGTTCGTGTAACGAGGGCGTGGCGACGCTTCTTCGCCGTCCCGTGACCCGCAGACCGATGAGCAGGAACCGGGCCTTCCTCGTTGTTCCAGAAGGCTCTCTCTGCTGGTCGATGGACGATCATCTCGACGCGATCGAGTCCGTTCACGCCGCGCTACGAAGCCTCGTCCTGCTCATCAAACTGGATTGCTGATGCCGGTAGGAAATCGGCGTACTTATCGCGCATGTGCGCTAGGCCGGTATCGCGCGTTGATTCGTACTGAAGGGAACGCTGGACGAACTTGAGGCGGTGCTCCGCGTCACCCAGAACCTCTGCCCATGTGCGTACGATGATCTTGTATTTCTTGCTCTGCTGTACGACGCCATGGGGAAGCCCCTGTTGCTCTCTCGCTTCGTCCACTGACCTCGTCGTATCGTTGCCAACCAGCCAGAACTCCCAGTCCACATTGGGTTGGTCGAACCGCTCGTCATTGGTAATGGCGCTGGCGTAGCTGCGCAACTGCGTGACATCGTCATCTGTGAGCTTGTGACTAGGACGCTTGAGTTCGATCACGAGGTGAGAGAAGTGATTGGCCCGCGTCTCCAACGTTCTGCCGAGAACCAAGTCCGGGATTGCCTCGGAACCGTCTTCGCGGAGGATCGGCTTGTCGTTGGCGAGTTCTACGTCCTGCCCAAGCTTGGTCAAAAACTTCTTTAGCACTACAGAAAGGCGTTCATCATCGCCTGTGATGGACCACTCTTCCCCGAATATCCATGTCTCGTGGGCGAGCATGCGGTGCAACTGGCGCCGTTCGAGCAACCTTCGCTTGATCTGGCGGTCAAACAGGATCGCGTTGAGCCCGTTCAGGAATTCAGCGCGGTTGCCAACTTCCCGACCGAGCGTGATCAGTTGTGACAGGGACGTGTGCTCAAGAACGATCCGCAGTTCCTCGATCCGTGCGGCCGGGAGCTTTGCGAACTTTTGGAGGATGGGCAGGAGTGCCTCTGGATCGTTCTCGAATGTTTCCTTGAGGAGGCTCAAGGCCAGCGCCTTCGAGGATCGCGACCGCGACTCATCGACAGTTCTGGACGAGGCCATTGCCACGAGGTTGAACGTGTCGCGAGTCGCTTGTTCTACCGCCGTCTTCGGCTCGTGGGTGTACGGATAGACACCCTCGGCCTTCCAGCGCTTCACAACTTCGGCCTCACGTTGGCGCGAGGCGGCGAGCAGGTGGGCTCGAAGCTCGGACCTTGCCGCAGCCATGAGCTTGCCTGCTGGTGTTTCCTCCTCGCCGTCCATGACGAGCGTGCGCTCGTTGTCGAAGCCGCCCCAGGATAAGTACGCCGTGAACTCGGAGCCCGGAGCTTGAACACCGGGCGACGTCTCGTCCAGGATCGATCCGTCGTCAGCGCACAGATACAGCCGACGCTCGACGTTCTCGAGCGTCCACTCGATGATGGTTAGTGTGGCCGCGCCGTCGACGCCTTCCGGCATCTCAAGGTCAATCTTCGTCTTGGCGGCCATCACTGCCGCAGGGTCGATGCGTTCCCCCAGAAACTCGATACGGAAGTCAGGATGGCGATCCAGGTGCAGCGCGAACTCCATCAACAGTCGCTGCCGTAGCGCCGTCACCTCATCGAGCCCGGCGGCGGCCTCCGGCGTGACGTTGCCAATGGTGACCCGCGTGCCGGTGCTCGACCGCTCGTTTGGTGTTGGATCGATGTCAAAGTCGTCGAGCGACGAGTGCTGGCCGGCCACCCGCACTGATGTCAGCTCACCGCCGTCGATGGCCTTGCTGGCCGAGACCCACGTTACGGAGTTGCCGAGTGAGAACGCCGCGTAGCGACCCCGGCCGTAGCGACCATGGACTGGACGACCTCCAAGACTCAGGGTGCCTGGCATCAGCTTCCAGCTGTCGCCCACGGTCGAGAACGCCTTGTGGGCGCGTTCCTCAGTCATGCCGTTGCCGTCATCTGTCACGTGGATCTGGTCAACGCCGCCTAGGCCGTTCGCCTCAATCGTGACCTCAACCGAGGTCGTGTCGTCATCAAAGGCATTCCAGATGAGTTCGCACAAGCCGATTGCCGGCGTCTTGACGTAGGACTCGAGCAACGTCTTGCCCGCTGAGACATGCACTCTGGCCATGCCCGCATCCTGTCAGCGAGGTACGACACTGTCCGTTACGGCGCGCTTGGAGTGATGCCACGCGAGCGTCATGCCGACCGTCGCATCGACGGCGAATGCTGTTGCTGGACTAGGGCATGCTCGTTGCATGGTGATGCGCAAGGCAGCCCGCAAGCCCGAGCAGCTCGACGCCCTCGAGTTGTTCCGCATCCTTGACCGTCGGGCAGGGACTACACCGGTCGCCGATGAGGCACGCATCGAGGCTGTCATCGACCAACTGCGGACCGGGTTGAGGGCGGCTTTGGGTCGGGCGTCCACGGTCCACGGCTGGCGAGCTCAGGCGCACTTCGCGGGTCTTGTGGTTGCGCTTGACGCGTGCGAGTTGCTCGTCACTCTCGACAGCGGCGAGGTGTTCATGGATGGCGGGGACATCAAGCTCCCCGACTACTTGCTCGTTACGAAAGCGGGCGAGAAGTTGCTAGTAGAGGTCAAGAACATCCCGCCCGGTAGGGGGCTTGGACAGGTCGTTCTATCCGCAGGCGAGATGGCCGCTCTTCGGCGCTACGAAGCGCTCGCTGGTGGTGAATTGCACATCGCGGTTCTGTTCAGCGCACTGCATCAGTGGGCCCTCGTACCGTGTGACGCTTTTCGCCTTGATGCGGGCACGTCCAAGTACGTGATCAGCGGGGAGGATGCCCTCAAGGTGTCAACACTGGGCAACCAACTCGGTGACTTCATTCTCGGCGTCGAGCCGCCGTTGGCGGTCACCGTCACGCCGGACGCTGGAGAGCCGATCACCCTCGAGCCGGACGGCACCTGGACTTTCACGGTTGGCAGCGTTGCGCTCAGCGCAGGCGGACGAGCGCCGCTGCAGGGGGACGCGTCACGTCTCGCTCTTCGGCTTTACCTATACGGCGCCTGGGCCGACGAGATGCATGCCGACACGAATCCGGACGGCACCTTGCGTGCGCTGGTGTTCACCGCCAGTCCCGACTCGCCGACCCCGGGCCAGGGGTTCGAGATCGTGACGACGCTCTCGGCGCTATACCAACGGTGGATGGATGGCGTGACGCGCTCGGGAGCCACGATCTACGGACTGCAGGTTCCGACGACACCAGGCATGCTCACGGCGCTCCTGCCGGTAGGGCTTTCGGACCCGGATCTCCCGCTATGGCAATTCCGGCTGTCCCCCGGGTAGAAGGGTGGGTTAGGTGGAGTCAGCCCTCAGCCCGCTGCTTTGTGTCGCTTCGTGATGTCCGACCTCTTCGCCCGGCACATGATGTATCGACAGTTCTTGGTTGATGAACGGGAGGGTTAGTCAGAAGGATGAGCCTGGGTGAGCCAGAGCATCAGTGGACGGTTGGGCGACTGCCGAGTGCCGAGTGCCGAGTGCCGAGTTCAGGTCAGCCCGTGCGCGGCGAGTAGCCAGCTTCGGGTGGCGTCCAGGTTGAACGGGTCAGGGATGCGATTGCTGGCCGGGTCCGCCCCGATCTCGGTCATGCAGCAGTGCACCGTGGCGGGGCCATCCTGGCCCGGGCCGATGACGAGGTGTTCGGCGGTGACCAGCCATCCGTCGTTGCCCTGCAGCTGCTGCAGGACGTCCTCGATCCGGGCGCGTACGGCCTGGTCGAGATCGGGGTAGTGACCGACCGATCGCCATGCCCCCGGAGCGAACCGGTCTGATAGAGCGATCACCTCGTATGGCAAGGCGGTGAGCGTCGATGGCGTGATGGTCATGGGGTCCTCCGTGAGCTGGTCTCCACCACCATGGCCGACGGACCGGGTGGTTGGGTGGGTCGGCTGGAAGTTGTGGATGATCACGACCGGCCCCTGCCTCGACGTCGGTCCTGCGTGGCGCCGGTCTCGCCGGCGGCGCGCTGGATCGAGCTGATCCGGGCCTGCTCGACGAGCCGCCCGAAGGTGACGGTCTTGCCGGGGAAGGCCCGGACGGCGAGGTCGCAGGCCTGCGCCCAGACCCGCACGTGAGTGTCCAGAGCGGTCCAGTCCCGGACCCTGACCTGCAGGCATCCGACCGTGACGTTCAACCCGGCGCCGGCGGTGCTGAGGTTCCATGGCTGACGCCCGTCGAACAACACCGACCCGACCGGATAGACCACCCCGCTCGATGTCGCCTCCGTCCGCCTGGCGGTCGCGTCCGCGGGAAGCCAGTCACTCGCACGGACCCGGGCGGCGGCCCACGCCTCTGCGGTGCTCATCACCGCCACCGGTCCGAGACAGTGCACGATCACTGCTCCGGTCGTCACCAGTAGGTAGGGACTTCGATCCGGACCGACCGGGGCGATCCTGACGCGGGTCTCGTCGTGCCCGGCGGCATCGACGCACAGCTCCAACTTCCACGGGGTCGTCATAGGCCGCAGCGTGAGGATGACGCGCACCAGAAACGACATGGAAAGCGCACCACATCCGCACCACCCGATGCCGCTCCGGTGTCGTGGTCAAACCGAGCTCGCTCGTTGTGGTGCGCCGGTCCTCGAGGCGCGTGCACCAGTGATCGCAGTTATCCACAGAACGCGATTCGGGCTTGTGGTGCGGATTTGGTGCGCCTTCCGTGTTGGTTGTGGTGCGCATCGCGCGCACGCTCACCGGGCACTCCCGTGCTCAGCTGAAGGAGGACGAGTTGACACGAACCAGGAGGATGCGGGACAACTTCCTGCACCTCGTTCCGACGGACAGCGGGGAGGCGACATGACGTCACCTTCACTCCCGCAGCCGACGCAACGACGCCGGCCCCTCAGGTCGGCGCCAGCGCCGACCAGCGGCCATCTCGCCCGCCATCGTGCGACAAGCCTCCTTGTCGGATCACTTCTCCTCAGTGCCGCGTGCAGCAGTGGCAGTCCCCAAGCGACACCGACCTCGGCATCCCCGACCCAGTCGACCCCGTCGCCTGTGGCGACGCCGACACCGACCGACCTGTCCCTCGTGCTCAAGCAGTACGAGGGCTTCTGGGCGTCCCTCGCCGACGTATCGCGACTGCCGGCATCGGAACGTCGAACGGCACTCTCGCGATACGCCTCCGATCCAGAGCTGAAGTCCGTCGTGTTTGGAATGTCCCGGTTGGACGCGAAGGGACAACTCCTCTACGGAGCGAACCTGCCAAGGCCGAAGGCGAAGATCGCAACGGACGGCAAGACGGCACTGGTCGACGACTGCCAGGACTCGACCAAGGCCGGTGCGGCTACCAAGTCAACGATGGCCCCCGTCACGGTGGGGGTGGCCCGCAACCACGTCGTCGTCACGATGAAGAAGGTCGACGAGATCTGGAAGGTCGTCTTCGTCTCCTACACCAAGACGCCATGCTGACGCGCGGCGTTCTGCTCGCCGGTCTGCCGTGCCTGCTCGCGGCTGGTCCGATTGGCGTCGCCTCGGCCACACCTACGCCTCCGCCGCCGGTGGTCGTCTCGGGCGACAACAACTCGGGCACCGTTGACACGACGGTCACTGCGCCGGGCCTCCCGTCTGCTCCGAATCACCCCACCGGATCGAGTAGTTCGGACGCCGGCAACGGCATCACGTGTGTCTGGACGGCGGAGAGCGCGTACTCCCAGCAACTGTTCGTGGAACTTGGATCTGACCCGAACGGCACCTGGTACGACGTGAGCTGTTCGGACGGATCGGTAACCCTGGGTGTCTACGTGCCGCCGGCCAGCGGCAACGTCCCACCGGCTGTGGTCCTGGCGGGAACTTTGGCGCAGACGGCCGCGAACTCGCTACAGCTGCCGGCGCCTCGGGCTGCTCGCAGCCCGGCCGGACAGGCACTGGTTGGCCTCGCGACCTGGTTCTGGGTCGACCCGGCGCAGTGGCAGCCGCTGACCCAGCGGACTACCGCGGGCCCGGTGTGGGCTGAGGTCACCGCGACACCGGTCTCGACGACGTGGGACCCGGGTGACGGCATGGGCGTGCTCGCCTGCAGTGGTCCGGGCACGCCGTACGACCGGACGCGCCCTGAGGCGCAGCAGTCCACGGACTGCTCCCACACCTACCGGCGCAGCTCCGCCGACCAGCCCCAGACCGGCCCTCAGGTCAACGACCGGTTCTTCACCGTCACGGTCACCGCGACCTGGCAGATCACCTGGCGCGGGCCCGCAGGAAGCGGCGGCACCCTGGCGCCACTGACCCGGCAGAGCACCTTCGCGCTCCCGGTGGCGCAGCGGCAAACCGTCGTCACCAGCGGCTCCGGCTAGCAACCCCGGTCATCGTCGCCCCGATCCCAACGTCCATGAACGTCACTACGACCCAGGAGCCTCCGATGACCGCCACACCCACGCAGGCTCCGGGAGCCCCCTCCTCGACGGCTCACCTGAATGGCCACCGAGCCGGTCCAGGACGCAAGGCTGCCGCGACGGCTGGCCTTGCCGGCTGGACCGAACGGCTCCCGGTCAGCAGACGGCAGCGCCGCCCAGCCCTGGCGGTCGCCGGAGCGCTGCTCGTGTTGCTGTGTGGCGTCGCGACTGCGGCGCTCGCGACCCGCGGGGACCAGCGACTGTCGGTCCTTGCCTTGGCCAGGGACGTCCCCGCTGGACATCAACTCACCGCGGCGGACCTTGGGGTCGCGCACATCGCCGGAGACGGCATCTCGGCCGTATCCGCGGCCGGCGCCAACACCGTGGTCGGTCAGACGCTGACCGCGACGTTGCCGCCCGGGACCCTGTTGAACAGCAGCATGCTCACGGCCGTCCAAGTACCCGCTCCGGGCATGCAGCTCGTCGCCGTCGCCGTCAAGCCGGGGCAGGCACCGTCGGAAGCCACGGCCGGCCGGGAAGTCACCCTGGTCCACGTCGCCACCCCCGGAGCAGGACAAGGCGCGGTCACTGGGCCCGTCGTCCTGGTTCCTCGGGCCCGCGTCGTGAGTGTCCACGCCGAACCGAGCAGCGGGCTGGTCGTCCTTTCGGTGCAGGTACCCGACGCCCTCGCGGGTGCTGTCGCGCAGGCCAACGCCGCCGGTGCTGTGGCTGTCACGCTGCTGCCGGTGACGCCATGACAACCCTCGCGCTCGCCTCCGCAAAGGGCGCCCCTGGCGTCACGACCAGCGCGCTGCTCCTGGCGGCGCTGTGGCCGCGACCTGCCTGCCTCGTCGAGGCAGACCCTCGCGGTGGGGACCTGCGCTACTGGCAGACCGACCCGGACGGACAGCCCCTACGCCCCGACGCCGGCGTCGTGTCCCTGCTCGCCGAACGCCGAACCCCCGCCTCCGTCCAGGACCGGGGTTCGGGTACTGACCCGGGCGGGGGTCTGCTCGCGCACACCCAACGGATCGCCGGGAGCCTGCCGGTTCTGGTCGGGGTCAGCACCCCACGCCAGCACCAGGCACTCGCTCCCATGTGGCCAGAGCTCAGCGCCGGGTTCGCCACCCTCACCATGCGCGGACCGGACGTTGCTCCGTCTCCACGACAGGACGACAGTGTCCAGGCCACGGATCTGATGGTCGACGTCGGTGGGCTCACCGGCGACCCCGCCACCCTGGCGCTGCTCCACTCCACCTCGATGGTGCTGCTGGTGTGCCTGCCGACGGTGAGCTCCCTCGCGCACACTCGCGATGCACTGGTGGAGCTGCGTGCGAGTGCCCGGTGGGGCAGCCAGCAGCTCGGGGTGATCGTGATCGGATCTGGCGCGGACCGCGACGCAGTCCGGGACGTCCTGACGGCTGACCTGTTGGCGGGCCTTGCAGTTGGCCCGGCCAGAGGTGCCCTGTTCATGGGGCAGTTGGCGGCGGACCCAGCCGCGGCCCGGGCACTCGCCGGGTCCTGGACCCGCCGCCTGGACCGCAGCCCCCTGGTCGCCTCCGGACGGCGGCTGGCCCGCGAACTCGATGCCCACCTTCAGCACCTCCCAGCAGTGACCGCCGCTGACTTCGGTCCTGCCGGCGGTCCTGGTGGCGTGGATGTTGACGCGCTCGTCGGGCCATCACGATGACCCTCCTCGACACGCACGGTCGGGCCGAGACCACAAGTACCGCCGATCCATTCCGTACTGACCTTGCCAGCGCGACCGGGCTGCGCGACCCTGCCGCACCTCCTGACTACGGGCTGGTCCAGCAGCTCCGCGGGACCGTCGCGACACAGCTGCGCGACACCCGCCGGCAGCGCGCCGAACAGGGACGTCCGACGCTGTCCAGCGAAGACGAACGTCAGCTCGGCCGAAGCCTGATCGCCGCGGCCGTCGATGCACACCGTCGCGGCCAGGTCCTCACTGACGGGACAGCGCTACCGCCCGCAGCCGACGATGCCTGGCTCGCCACGGCGGTGGAAGCGGCCTTGTTCGGGCTCGGCAGGCTCGAGCCGATCATGACTGACCCGACCTGCGTGCACGTGGAGATCAACGGCTGCGACCGGGTCTGGCTCTACCGCGACGACGGCCGCATCGACCCCGGCCCGCCGGTCGCCGACACTGACGCGGAACTCATCGATTGGGTCCGGACCGCCGCGACCTACTCCGGCCTGACCTCCCGACCCTTCGACACCGCCAACCCGTGGCTCGAGCTCCGACTGCCCGACGGCTCGCGGCTGTGCGCCCTGATGGGCGTGGTCGAGCGTCCGGTCATCTCACTGCGGCTGTTCCGGTCAGAACGTGTCACGCTCGCGGACCTGCGGGCCCGGGGCGGTTTCGACGATCAACTCCACACGTTCCTGCACGCCGCGGTCCTGGCTCGGGCCAACATCGTCGTGTCGGGGGAGACATTCAGCGGCAAGACCACCCTGCTGCGTGCCCTGGGGAACGCGATCCCCTATGAGGAAAGGATCGTGACCTGCGAGCACTTCCTCGAGCTCGGCTTCGACCGCCTCCCCGAGCTTCATCGTGATGTCGTCGCGATGGAGGAACGGCTGCCCAACGCCGAAGGGATCGGGGCCGTCACCCTGCACGAGCTCGTCGAGCACAGCCGCCGCCTCAACCCTGACCGGCTGATCGTCGGGGAGGTGATCGGCGGCGAGATCATCGCGATGCTCGACGCCATGACCCAGGGCGAGGACGGGTCCCTGTCAACGATCCACGCCCGGGACAGCCGCAGCGTGTTCGACCGGATCGCGACCTACGCCGTCACCAGCCGACACCGACTGCCCGTCCAGGCCAGCGGGATGCTGCTGTCGGGGGCGTTGGACTTCGTCGTGCACCTCACCAAGACCCGACTCCCGGACGGGCGGGTGTTCCGGTACGTCAGTAGCGTCCGGGAAGTCCTGGGCTTCGACGGCACCCAGGTGCTGTCCAGCGAGGTGTTCAGCACCCCCACCCGCGACGGAGTCGACGATCTGCGGGCCCGACCGGCCGCACCGTTGAGCCCCGACCGCGACCGCCGGCTGGCAATCGCCGGGTACGACCAGCAGGCCTGGGCAGCCTCACCCGACTCCGGACATGACATCCCCGCAGCGGCGAGCCGGTGGACACCATGAGCGCCGCATCCACCACCGCCCACCTGGCGACGGACCTCACCACTCGCGGCACCGGACCGACGACGTTCCTGTCGCTGCTCGCGGGCGCCGGAGTGGGGCTCGGCCTGCTCCTGCTCACGGTCGGGATCCGCGGCCAACACATCCCCACCCCTACCGAGGAGGGCTCGGTTATCGCGGCAGTGAGCCGCCGTCACGACCTCAACCTGCGCCGGCTCGGCGGCGCCCTGGGAGCAGGGCTGCTCGTCCTGGCTGTTACCCGTTGGATCGCCGCGGCGGTGGGCGTCGCGCTCCTGGTCGGTTACGCCGAGCAGGTCTTCGGAGGGACCCGCCGGAGCCGGGACGCCACCGCCCGCCTGGAGGCCCTCGCCGGCTGGACAGAAAGCCTGCGGGACCTCGTCGCCACCGGCATCGCACTGCCCGAAGCCCTCCCTGCAAGTGTCAGCTCCGCCGCCCCCGCGATCGCACCGCACCTACTGCGGCTGGCCGACCGGATCAGCGCCCGTGAACCGTTGGAGCCCAGCCTCCGGGCGTTGGGTGATGAGCTCGACGACGGCGGCGCGGACCTGGTCGTCGCCGCGCTGCTGCTCAACACCCGCGCCCAAGGCAGGGCCCTGGAAGCGGTGCTGTCCTCCCTCGCGCTCAGCCTGCGCGGGGAGCTCCGGGTCCGTCGCACCATCGAGGCCGAACGACGCTCGACCCGCCGGGCCGTCCAGATCGTCATTGCCGTCACCTTGCTCACCGCCCTCGGGCTGTCGGTCGGGAACCCCACCTACGTGCAGCCCTACCAGAGCGTCACCGGGCAGCTCGTCCTGGCGATCGTGGTCGCGATCTTCGGGATCGGCTTCGCGTGGCTGTCCCGGCTCTCCGCCCTGCCGAGCGCCCCCAGGATCCTGCCCGCGAGTTCACCGATCGGGGGCCGGTCATGATCCTCGCGCTGCTCGTCGGCTCCGGCCTGGGCCTGGGCGGTTGTCTGCTCATCGCCGGCCTCGCGCCAGCGCCCGAATCCCTCGCAGCCGCCTACCAGCGTCTTCAGCAACCGTCCGCCCGCGTGGCAACCCGTCGGGCCCCGTCTGCAGACCACAACGTCACCAGTCCGGCTCGAGGGGCAGATGCCGCGCGGGCGTGGCTCGGCAATCACCTGGCTGCCCGGATCGGACTGACCGGCCTCCCCGATGGAGCCGGCCTTCCGGGACGCCTGGGCGGGTTGACGCCGGACCTCACCGCGGACCTCGCCGTCACCGGCACCACCCCCGAACTCCACGCCGGCGCGAAGATCCTTGCCGCCCTGGTCGGCCTCGCGACCCCGGCCCTGCTCGGGACGCTGCTGTCCCTGTCCGGCGTCGGGCTGCCGCTGCTGGTGCCGCTATGGATCAGCCTGACCAGCGCAATCGTCGCGTTCCTGCTGCCGGACTTGCGCCTGCGCCGGGCGGCCGCCGAAGCCCGACGGTCCTTCCGCACCAGCGTCGGCGCGTTCCTGGACCTGGTCGCGATGCGGATGGCCAGCGGCAGCGGCCTTGCCGAGGCCCTGCACTCAGCCGCCGCGATCGGAGCCGGCCCCGCGTTCGCGCAGATCCGCGGCGCCCTCGCCGATGCCCGCACCGACGGCCTCAGCCCCGCGCAGGCCCTCGGTCAACTCGGCGAAGACCTGCACCTGCCTGACCTGGTCGACACCAGCACCCGACTACGCCTCGTGGACGCCAGCGGTGCCCAAGCCCAACAGAGCCTGCGGGCCCAAGCAGGATCGTTGCGCGACCGGGAACTGTCCGACGCTCAAGGACGAGCGAACGAGCAGTCCCAGTCGATGCTCGTCGCCCAGGTCGTCCTGGGCATCGGGTTCCTGGTCTTCCTCGGCTACCCCGCCGTCGCCCGCGTCCTCGCCGCCTAACGGAAGGTCCATGAGTTCACGATTCCTGAGCCATCCCCAGCCCCGAACCAAGCCCTGTGTCACCTACCCGAATCAGCAGGAAGCGCAAGCCATCCTCCCTCGATAGCCACCAGAACAAGGAGACAAGACCATGACGTACCTGAGCAACACACTCTCCGGGCCCACGCAGCGGGCCCGAGGCGCCGCAGCCGGACTGCTGCTTCTGTTCCCCGAGATCGCTGTCGGACTGCTGCTGTTCGACGCCGCCCGGCAAGCCCACGCGCGCCGGTTCGAAGGCGAGGACCTCGAACGCGGCGACGTCATCCAGTGGGTCATCATCACCGCGATCGGCGCCGCGATCGCCGTCACCGTCGGCGCGATCATCTTCGCCAAGCTCGAGAACAAGGCCAACAACATCGACGTCACCACCCCCGCCGCCCACTGACTCGCCCAGTGTCTGCTGACCTCATGAACCGCTGCCGCCAGGAAACGAGTGGCTCCCCGCTGCCTCGTCTGACCTCGCCTCGCCCAGCGCTACCGGGTTCGCGGACACCCGTGTCTGCGCCGCGTTACCGGCGCCAGTCCCTTTCCCGACCTCCGAGATCCCGCACCGATCAAGGGAGCTCCACTCTCGAGCTCGTTCTCCTCACCCCGGTCCTGATCGCCCTGATCTTCGGGCTCATCCAGGCCAGCCTGCTCTGGAACGCCCGACACCTCACCGACGCGGCCGCGCAGCACGGCGCCCGGCTGGCCAGGACCAGCGTCGCCCTGCAACCGGTGAGCGACTACGCCGGTCCAGGGACCGACCCCGCCGTCGACCAGGCCGTCCGCGACAGCACCCTGTCCTACCTGCAGCAGACCGGCGGACACGCCCTGCAGAACCCGACCGTGCAGATCCAACGCACCGGCGACTTCGTGACCGTCACGGTCTCCGGCACCGCCGTCGGGGTGCTCCCCGGCACGACGGTTCATGTCACCTCCCACTCCCGGACGCCGGTCGAAGGGTTCCGGCCATGAGCTGCACGCGACAGCCTCGCGGCGGCAGCCGACCTCAACCACGGGCTGCCTTCCCGGTCCTTCGCCGCACTGTCCATCATCGCGCTGTCCCTGATGACAGCCAGCTGGGGACGAGCACCGTCGAACTCGTGATCCTGACCCCCGTCATGCTCGTCGTTCTGTGCCTGATCGTCGGACTCGGACGGGCCGCAGACGCCCGAGGCCGCCTGGTCGGGGCGGTCCGGGACGCCGCCCGCGCTGCAAGCCTCGCCCCCACACCTGCCGCCGCCGACCAGCTCGCCCGCACGACGGCGCTGGCCGACCTGGAAGGCGCTGGACTGGAATGCACCCACCCCACCATCACGACCGACACCAGCGCCTGGCGACCCGGCGGGCGGCTACACGTCACCATCGGCTGCACGCTGGACCTCAGCGCGCTGGTGATCTCCGGGCTGCCCGGACACCGCACCCTGTCCGCCGACGCCACCGTCCCGCTCGCCACCTACACCAGCTACGCCACCTCATGAACGGCCTCATGAGACACAGCCGCAGTGGTGTCGACCGGCAGGACGGCGCCGCGACGGTCCTGCTGCTGGTGCTGACCCCGGCGCTGCTCGGCCTCGCCGGTCTGGTGCTGGACGGCGGCACGGCCCTCGCCGCTCGGCAACGCAGTGCTGACCTCGCCGAGCAGGCCGCTCGCGCCGGAGCCGATCGGCTCGACACCGACGCCCTTCGCAGCCAGGCCGGCACCGAATCCGCACCCCTGCATCCGAGCGCGGCGCAGGCCGCGGCCTGCGGCTACGTCCACACGGTGGAACCTGCCGCGTCCTGCACAGCCACCGTCTTGCCCGGCTCCAATGGCCGGCCGAGTCAGCAGGTCCAAGTCCGGATCCGCACCAGCACCCCCACGATCCTGCTCGGAGTGATCGGCGTGAACACCCTGCACACCGACGCGACCGCTACCGCCACCGCCCTTACCGGGATCCGCACGGCAGCCCTCAGCGGGCCGACCGAGGGCATCAAGGCCTCGATCCTCCGGGGCAAGGAGAGGCTGCGATGACACGACGGCGGGAACGTCGAGACGCCGGACCGGGCCGCTTCCGGATGCTGCGGTTCCTCACCGCTTTGCTGCTCGGCGCGCTACTGGTCGGGACGCCACCGACGTTGCTGCTCCTGCTCGTCGGGAACCCCGGCGACGTCCCCAACTCGTTGCGCAGCGCCCACGCACTCACCGCGGCGCTTGATGACCAGACGTTGCTGTGGCTGTTGTCGACCGTGGCATGGTTGCTCTGGCTTCACCTGCTCGGCAGCGTCGGCGTCGAACTGCTCCGCCAAGCAGCAGGCAGCACAGTCCGGATGCCCCTGTCCGGGCTGCTGTTCGGGGCGAACAACCTGATCGCCAGCCACCTCGTTGCGGCCCTGCTGCTCACGCTGCACCCCGCCCACGGCAGCGGTCACGTCCTCACTCCCGCAACCGCCAGCACGGCCGTCGTGAACACCGGGTATCCGGCCTTGTACGTCCCGTCGATGTCCTACAGCGCAGCGCAATCCGACACCTCCATGGGGCAAGCGTCGGGCAAGCGGACGGGGACTTCTCATGCGGCCGTCCCCTCGATAGGGATGGCCCGTGAGTGTCGGGTGCTGCCGCCGGAGGGCCGTCACCACGACACGCTCTGGGACATCGCCGAAAGACACCTGGGCGACGGCACCCGCTGGCACGAGGTCTTCAACCTGAACGACGGGCGCCTGATGCCCGACGGTCACCGGCTCACCAAGGCCAGCCTCATCTACCCCGGCTGGATCCTGCGGCTCCCCGCCGACGCCCGCGACCTACCCCGCGACCGGGTCAGTCACCCCCACGCCGACGATCCGCAGCGCCCTCCCGCGGAGTTGGTGGTCCCGGCGGACGGGTCAACCCTGGCGTCTCCCACGGCGGGCGGATCCGAACCATCCGCCAGAGCCTCCACCGCGTCGCACGCAACGACCCAGCTGGCCACCGACGACGCCGCCGAACCGCGCCAGCAACTGACGCATGAGCAGCCGTCACAGCTCGCGACGCAGCCGCCCACTGCAGCCGCTCAGGCACCCGTCCCCGCAGCGACGGCGAAGCCGAACCATGACCCGCAGGTCGGCGCGACCGCGACGACCAACCCGAGCCCAGGAGAGGCCGTGGGAGGGGGCGACGGGCCAAGCAGCAACGACACGCACGCCGTCGCCGCTGGCGGATTGGCCTTGGCCGCCATCGGCCTGCTCGCCGGCTTGACCCGACGCCGTCGGATCGCCGCGCGCCGCCGACCCCCGGGCCGACGAGCCGCAACGCCCGCACCGGAACTCACCGCCGCCGAAGCCCAGCTGCGCCAAGACGCCCGCGCCGCAGCCGACGTCGCCGCGACCGTCCGACTCGCACTTCTTCTCGCCGCCCGCACCAGCACAGCCACGACCGTCAAGGCGGTCTGGCACCACCCGGACGGATCCCTCGAGCTCGTCCTCACCGAACCCACCCTCAGCACCCCCGGATCCCCACCGGCCCCTGCGAACGAGGAGCCATGCTCGGCCCCGTACCCGTTCGAGAGCACCGACCGTGGCTGGCGTCTGCCATCCGGTGCACGCCGGTACCTGTTCGCGACCCGTACCAGCAAGCCACTACCCGAGCGCCTGCGCGAAGCACTCGAGACTGCCGTCGACCCTTTCCCGCTGCTGCTGCCCGTTGGTACCCAAGACGGCAGCGCCTGCTACGTGAACCTTGAGATCTACGGCCTCGTCAGCATCCTGAACCCCCGCACGCCGGACAACCCACAGTCCACCCCTGCAAAGGAAGAGCCTGAGTTCGGTAGCGAGCGGGACCTCGCCGTGCGGGTATTCGGTGCGCTCGTCCAAGGACTTGCGGGAGCGCCGTGGGCGGAGTTGATGCAACTCGCCGTCGCCCCGCCCCTGGCCGACGTTGCTGTCGGGATGGAACGCATCGACGTCCTGCACCCGGATCTGCTCACCCGGTTGCTCGGGTTCGTGGACAACCCCGTACCGCACCTCGTCGCTGTCGCGGGAAGCTTGGAAGCCGCGCGCCGCACCGACCCTGACGGCGCCGGCATCATCGGGACCGTCGTCCTGGCCGGACTGACCGCCGATCAGACCCCAGATCGGCTCCTGGCAGCAGCAACCCGATCCACGGAACCCCTCGCGATTCTGCTCCTGGGCCCGCACCCCGACGCGCACCCCTGGCAGCTGCAGCAGGACGGGACGCTCACGATCCCCGGGATCGCGACGTCCCTACGGCCGTTGCTGCTGGACCCTGGGCAGCATCAGGTGCTGCTGCGGTTGCTCGAACACGCCCAAGACCCACCCCTGGCCGACTCCGGCGACCCGGGGCTGCGGGAACGAGATCTCGACAACCCGCCAGCGACCCTGACCTCTCCGGGCGCACCCATTCCATCGGTACGCACCAGCGGCGGCCCGGCCACTCTCGGAGATGGGGACCGTACGGTCCTGGACCTTGACGCAGTCTTGACGGCTACCGACGGCGGGCGGGACGCACTCGCCGACGCGTCCGACGTCGAGGCGTCGATGGGGGAGCGCGATTCAACCCCGACTCCCGACGAATGCCCGGCTCCGCTCGAGGAGGGCCCCGGGGATTCCGCAGCGGAACCGACCCCGCCCACCGCGGACACGGATGAACCCGAGCAAGCGCCGGGTGCGCCGGAGGTCGTGGCAATCGAGATTTCGATCCTCGGACCTGTCCTGGTGACTGGTGCGGAAGGGGCCTGGACCCGAGGGCACGTCCGGGAGTTGCTGGTCTACCTCGCCGTGCATCGCCGACCCGTCGGCTCCCAACGGCTGTGGGAGGCCGTCTTCCCCGACCGCGCCTACAACCCGCACGTCCTGCGGAGTCGGATGAGCGACTTGCGTAAGCACATCCGCCGTCAGCTCATCAGTGAAGGCCAGACCTGGCTGCTCGCCCCCACCGTTAGCTGCGACTGGCAGCGGTTCCGGGCCCTCGCGGAAGGTGACCGGACCGAACAACTCGCCGCCCTGCAGCTTGTCCGGGGGCTGCCGTTCGATGGCCTGGACAGTGACTGGCTGCACCTGGAAGGCCACCACGCCGAGATTGAGGCCGCGATCGTCGACCTTGCCCTGGCACTTGCGCAGGCTGCCCTCGACGAGGGTGACCCCGCCACCGCGAGTACGGCGGCGCACGCCGGGCTACGGGCCAGCCCGTACGACGAGCGGCTCTACCGGTTGGCGATGACAGCCGCGGGCGAACGCGGAGCCACCGGTCAGATCCGCGCGTTGCGCCGACAACTCGAACGCGTCCTGGACGAGGACCTCGAACCCGAGGACAGCCTGCAACCAGCTACCGCGCAGCTCTACCGCGATCTGCTCGAGGCCGAGAAGTCGCAGCGCACGTGACCTGCGGATGATCCGTCTGCTGACCTTCGCCCTGGCCGACCTGGTCGCGGGGGTCGGTCTGCTGCGGCACGCCCGTACCCGCGCCACGCGACCAGAACCCGCTGCCGTCACCGGGATCGTCCTGCTGCTGTGCGCGGCAGGACTCGTGGCGCTGACAGTCCACGGGCACGGACCCATCAGCAGCCCCACGCCGGCGCCCCGTCCGGCGCTCTCGCCACACACGAACAGCCCGAAGCCTGTACCGATCAGCAATCACCACGGCCAGCTCGAAGGGAACCCGGGCCTGGCCTGAGGTACGTGACGGCTCATGGTGACTCGGCGGGTGCGGGCCGGCATGTACCCGACGAGGGATGCTTTCCTGGCGTTCCACCTTGCCGGCTGCAGCGGCGCTCGGTGCGGTCACGTCCCGACGGATGGCGTGCACTGGACCTTCAGGCGGGCCGCACCAGAACTGGTGCGGCTTCCATGTCGTTTCTGGTGCGCAAACCGGTGCGGATCTGGTGCGCACCGTCCGCACTCTCGACCTCCCACACGGCGCCCACGGCGCCACCCGACCGGGAGGACGACATGCCCCTCACCCTGCTCACAGCAGCACTCACCCCCACCCGAGCCTTCGCACGCGCCCTCACGCCGACCGGTGCGGCCGGTCCCGGGCAGCCCCGGCCGCTGAGGAACCTCGCGGTGGCGGTCGACCCGAACAGCAAGCTGCCCGGCACTGCGCAGCTGACCAGTCTGGTCGGCGGCATGATGACGTGGGTCCTGCTCGCGTGCGTCGTCGCGGTCCTGGCTGGCGCGGCGACGTGGAGCTTCGGCTCGCGCTCCGGTCACTTCGGCGCCAGCCAACAGGGCCGCATGATGGTCCTGGGCGGCGCGGTCGGCGCGATGATCACCGGCGCCGCAGCGGCGCTGGTGAACTTCGGGTTCGGCGTCGGCGGAACGGTCCACTGACATGCCCGCCGCAGCCCTGGCCGGCCTGACGTCGATCCCGCAGGAGGTAGGCCGCTCCAGGATCCTCGGGATCGACCTGGTCGGGTCCCTGACCCGCGCCCTGAGCCGCCTGGTCAGCGACGCCATACAGAGCTTCGCCTCCTACGTGTTCGCGCAGCTCAGCAAGGCCCTGCTCGCCACGACCGCCGTCCCCCTGGACAAGAGCTTCGACGCACCGTGGCGCGCCATGGTCACCGTCGCGGCCCTGTTCGCCCTGCCGATCCTGCTCATCGGCGTGACCAGCGAGATCCTCGCCGGACGCCCCGGGCAGGCCTTGCGCCGCGGCGTCGCACTGCCACTTCTCATCGGCCCGGTGCTACTCGCCTCCCGCGCCGCCGTCGCCCTCGTCGTCGCCGTCATCCAAGGCCTGTGCGGGGTCCTCGTCCAGGTCGGCCTCGGCGGGAACCAAGGCTTCGCCGAGGGCCTGGACCGGATGCGGAAGGTCCTCGGCGTCGCCACCGGACCCGCCGACCCCACCGGAGCCGGAGCGTCCCTCGTTGTCGTCCTGGTCGCCGGGCTGCTCGCCTTCGTGATCTGGATCGAGCTCGCCGTCCGCGCCGCTCTGGTGCTGCTGCTCGCCGCGTTCGTCCCGCTGGCCCTGTCCGGACTGTTCTGGTCCGCCACTGCCCGCTGGACCCGACGGCTGCTCGAGAGCCTCGCCGCAGTACTGCTCGCCCCGCTGGTCATCACGATGGTCATGGTGCTCGCGACCGCAACCCTCACTGCCCCCGCAGACGGGCTCGCGCAAGGAATCGACCACGCCGCGATCGCGCTGGCCCTGCTGTTCCTCGGAACTCTCGGCCTGCCCCTCACGTTTCGCCTGATCCCGCACGTCGTGGAAGCCGCTGTGGTCACCGGCGCCGGAGCGAGCATTGCCCGCCGCGCCCAACGTGGCGCTACTCGGGCCGTCGCCGCCGTGGCACCCGTCGGTGCAGCCGGCCGGCTCGCCGCCGCACCAGCCGCCGCATCGGCAAGTACCTCCGCTGGTTCGGCAGCGACGGGTGGCTCAGCCCCCGGCGCCAGATCGGGCCCTCACTCCAGCGTCGGTGCAGGATCCGCCTCGAGCAGCGGAACGTCCGCACCGGCAGCCGGGTCCCGCGTGGGAACCAGCCCGGGCAGCGGCTCCCAAGGGCGACCGTCGGGTAGGCCCGCAGCAGCGCGCACCGGGCGTGACCAGTCATGACCGCCGACGTCCGCAATGCTGATGCCGCGGCGCGGCCAGCCCTGCGCTACTGGCTGCCCGCGGTCGACGGAGCAGTCTGGCTTGGCCTGCGCCCGGCCGCTCTGATCACCCTGGCCGTGACAGCGACTCTTGCTGTGACGCTGCTCATGAGCGGCGTACCCGTCGCGGCTGCTGTCGCCGTACTCGTCGTGGGCGGTGTCGTCGCGGCCCTCCCGGTGGCGGGTCGAAGCCCGCTCGCGTGGGCGCCCGTGCTGCTCCGGCACCTGCGCGCGAGGCTGTCCGGCGCCGATGCGTGGACGGTCGAGCTCACCGATCACCCAACCTCCGATTCTCCCGCCCGCACCCAAGGCGCGGGCTGCAGCGCCTCGCGCCTGGACCTGCCACGCGAGTACGGCCCGCTGCAACTGCTGGGGCTGTACGCCGGCGACCGCGACGGATTCCATGCCGCGGTCGACAGCAGAAACGCACCGGATCTCGGAGCCGTGAGTCACGCCAGCACCAGGACCGTCAGCGTGGTGTTCGACGTCATCGGCACCGACCGGTTTGCGCTCGTCGCACCCGACGGGCAGGACAGCCAACTCGCCCGCTGGGGGACGTGCCTGTCAGCGCTCGCCGCCGACCCTCAGGTTCTGCGGATCCAGTGGCTCACTCATACCCGACCCGACAGCACCGAACACGCGAGTCAGCATCACGACGGACCAGACGCAGGACTGGACCGCGCACCAGGCCACTCCGAACGCGCCGACGTCGAGGAGTTGCAAGCCGACTACCGCGACCTCGCCGACACCGCGGCACGCAACGCCTGGACCCATCAACACCTGCTGGTCCTGACAGTGCTCGCAGACCCAGCCCTGCCCACCCGCCCGACCCTCAAGGCGGGAGGTCGGGGGAGCCGAACTGGGCGCAGTCCTGGGCGAGCGGCTCGCGGGACCGTCGCCGTGGCTGGGCTTGTCGAGCACGCGAGAGACCTGGCCGCGACGCTGCTCGCCGCAGACCTGCTCCCGCGCGCTCTCAGCGCCGCTGAACTCGGCGCCGCCCTGCGCCACCTGCAAGACCCCACCCTCCCCGGCGGGGCGGAGGTGCCGGACGACCCGCGCCGGTGGGCGATCAGCAGTCGCCACAGCCAATGGGACTGCTGCCGCACCGACGACGCCTGGCACCGCAGCTTCGCCATCACCGGCTGGCCGCGGCTGGCTCTGCCTGCGGACTGGCTGGCCCCGCTCCTGCACACCCCACCCCCGGACGGGACCAGCCGCACCCTGGCTGTCCACGCCGTCCCCGTCGCGCCACAGCACGCAGCACGGCAGGCAAGAGCTTCCCGCGCCAAAGCCCGCCTCGACGCCGCCGACCGCAACAGGATGGGCTTCACCAGCCATAGCAGCGACGCCCTCGCCGAGCACGCCGCCGCCGAGCTCGAGACCGAACTCATCGCCGGCTACCGCCTCACCCACCTGACCGCGTTCCTGACCATCAGCGCCCCCGACCCCGACCGGTTGCAGGCCGCGACCCTGGCCCTGCGAACCCTGTCGGTCAGCCACCGGCTCGACCTGCGACCGCTGCATGGTCAACACCCCCGCGGCCTCGTCGCCTGTCTCCCGCTCGGGTTGGCCGCTGCGGGAGGCCCGTCATGACCTCGCCGCCGCTGTCACACTTGCGGACAGACCCACTTGGCCGCGGCGGCGCCTCGTCCGCACAGGAGATGTCGGAGGACAAGCTCCGCGCGGTGCACGAGCGGCTCACGGCCGCTGTCGCTGACCTCACCCGAGCGGATGCCTGGCAGCAGATGCTGCAGACCGCGGCGAAGTTCCATCAGTACAGCCCGATGAACGTCCTGCTCGTGGCGTCACAGCATCCCGGGGCCAGTGCGGTAGCAGGCTTCCACACCTGGCGACAGCTGGGACGGCAGGTCCGCAAGGGCGAGAAGGGCATCGCGATCCTGGCCCCCGTCCTCGGCCGCAGCACAGCCAGCACCGCGGCTCTTGACCAACCTCCCGCCGACAGTGACCTCCCCAGCCCGATCGCGGGAGGACCACCCGAACGGACGAGTCACGAGACTGACGGACCGGGGGCTGCCGCCCGTCGACGTGTCGCTGGGTTCCGGGTCGTGCACGTCTTCGACATCAGCCAGACCGACGGCCCTGACCTCCCCACCGCTCCCGCCCCGGTCCTGCTCGACGGCGCCGCCCCGACGGCTCTGTACGACGGCCTGGTCGCGCACGTCCGCGACGAAGGCTTCGGGTTCCTGCGTCACGACCTGACCATCCCGCACCTGGGCGAAGGCAGAGCGAACGGTGTGACGGACTACTTTGCCCGCACCGTCATCGTCGCCGAACACCTGCCACCGGCCCAGGCCACCAAGACCCTCGCCCACGAACTCGGGCACGTGCTGCTGCACCGCCCCGACAACCGGCCCGACGACCTCACCCGCCCCCGAGCAGAGGTCGAGGCCGAGTCAGTCGCCTACGTCGTCACCGCCGCCCACGGCTTGGACAGCGCCGACTACACCGTCCCCTACGTCACAGGCTGGGCCGGTGGCGATCTGACTCTGGTGCAGCAGACGGCGGAACGTGTCCTGGCCACTGCGCAGACGATCCTGCGACGCACCCCGCCTCCAGCGACGCACTCCCTCCCCGAGGGAGCCTCGCGTAGCCGCGACCTGATCGGCACCGGACGCGACCAGACCGCCGCCAACCGAGACCGCGCCCTCGGCCAAACCGCCAGTCAGACCTCCAGCCCCACCCGCGCAGGGCTGGTCTCGCCGTCCCTCAACCAGGAACATCCGGAGACCGGCAGCGCGCAGCAGCCCGGCTGGCAGCAGGGCCGGTCATGACCCGCCCACTGCCTTCGGTGCGCATCGGCGGGCGGTTGGCCGACAGCATCGCCGTCACCACCCGGCACAGCGCCAGCCTCTACCCCTGGCAGATCGGCAGCGCCCTCCCGACCGGCCCTTCAGCCGGGCCGGTCATCGGCCTGGATGTCCTCGCGGGCCGGACCGTCTTCCACTACGACCCGTGGGAGCTGTACGCCCGGCACATCATCACCAGCCCCAACATGGTCGTGCTCGGTCAGCTCGGAAAGGGCAAGAGCGCCCTGGTCAAGACCCACCTGCACCGGCAGCTCCTCGCCGGCCGGCAGGTGTTCGTCCTGGACCCCAAAGGCGAATACCGCGCCCTCGCTCAGCTCCACGGCATCCCCCACCTGCGGCTGGCCCCCGGGAGCTCCGACCGGCTCAACCCCCTGGACCCGCATCCCGGCGACAACCCCGCCGCGACCCAACGCCGTCGGGCTACCACCGTCGCAGCCCTTGCCGCGACCGGCCTCGGCCGGGACCTGACCCCCGAAGAACGCGCAGCCGTCACCGCCGCC
Organism: Frankiales bacterium; assembly: GCA_025966135.1. GTDB lineage: Bacteria > Actinomycetota > Actinomycetes > Mycobacteriales > SCTD01 > RYN-111. The sequence continues at coordinate 36,809 of JAOPVP010000035.1, read as the reverse complement.
CTCACCGACCTGCCCCCGGCGGCGCTGCTCGGCGACGTCGTCCATCTGCTGCTGAACCCGACCGACGCGATGGCTGACGTGCTGAGCACCGGCGTCGAACGGTTGGCCGGCGCGGTCCGCCCCGTCGCGCTGGAACTGCGACGGCTGCTGGACGGTGACCTGTCGGGTCTGGTCGACGCCCCCACCAGCTGCCACCTCGACCCGGACGGTCCCGGGCTGGTGCTGGACCTGTCCGCCGCGTTCGGCACGCCGGCGCTGGTCGCCGTCATGGTCTGCGCCGGGTCGTGGCTCGCCGCCACCCTCACCCAGCAGCCCAGCCACCACCAGGCCGGCAGCTTCCTGGGGAGCGGCCCTTCAGCCGCGTCAGGCTCCAGGCAGCGGTTGCTGTTGGTCGACGAGGCATGGGCGCTACTGCACCTGCCCGCGGCCACTGCCTGGCTGCAGGCCCTGAGCAAGCTGGCACGCGCCCACGGGATCCAGCTCATCACCGTCGTCCACCGCGCCAGTGACCTCGCGGGACAGGCCGACACCGGCACCGCGACCCAAGCCCAAGCCCGCGGGCTGCTCGCAGACGCCGAGACCCGCGTCCTGTACACCCAAGCCGCCGGAGAACGGGCGCTCCTGTCCGACCTGCTCGACCTCACCGGTCCCGAGCTCGAGCTCGTCACTCAACTCCCACCCCACCGGGCCTTGTGGCGCATCGGGACGCACGCTGCCGTCGTCGACCACCTGCTCTCACCACTGGAAGCGCAGCGCCTCGTCGACACCGACGCCTCGATGCGCCGCCGGCACACAAACCGTGCCGGGGGACAGGGGAGCGGGTCATGACGGGCAACAGAATCCTGCGTTGGCTGCTTCCGGTCGCAGGCGCGCTGGTGGTGATGCCGATCGCGATGATCGGCGCCCTCGCCGCGGGCCTGGCCCAACTCCCTGCGGACGCCAGCCCGAGCCAGGCTGCGGTCGCCGATATCCCCGCTGACCTGCTCGCGATGTATCAGCAGAGCGCAACGGGATGCCCGGGCCTGAGCTGGGCGGTGCTGGCCGGGATCGGGAAGGTCGAGTCCGACCACAACCGCCCCCCCGGTCAGGTCAGCGCCGCCGGCGCCCAGGGACCTATGCAGTTCCTGCCGGCGACCTGGCAGGAGTACGGCGTCGACGGTGACAACGACGGCGTCGCCGACCCGTTCAACCCCGCCGACGCCATCCCCGCCGCGGCCAACTACCTCTGCAGCCTTGGAGCCGACCGCGATACCCCCACCGCTGTCGCCGCGTACACGTGCGGAGGACAGTTCGCCTGCCGCGACCGCGCTCTGGCCCCGGGGGGCTACGCGACCCGGGTGCTGGCCTGGGCGGCTCAGTACGCCGATGCCCTCACTGCCGGCAGCCCCGCCGCGACGGTCGCCGTCCAGACGGCCCTGGCCCAAGTCGGGACCCCCTACCTGTGGGGCGGTGAAACCCCCGACGCCGGGTTCGACTGCAGCGGCCTGGTCCAGTACGCCTACGAACGAGCTGGCGTCACCCTGCCCCGGACGGCGCAGAGCCAGCACGACGCCGGACCCCTGCTGTCGCTGATCGTCGAACCCGCTCCCGGTGATCTGGTGTTCTTCGGAGCCGACCTGCTCCACATCCACCACGTCGGGATCGCCCTCGGGCAGGGACGGATGGTCGACGCGCCTCACACCGGCGCCCTCGTCCGGGTGGAACCGATCGCTGGGTTCGGGCACTACCTGGGCGCCACCCGCCCGGCCGCGCTGCCGGCCACTCTGCTTGGAATCGGCTCGTGAACGGCCGCGGACCCATGAGCAGCTCGACCCTGGAACCACCAGAGCTGCTCACCCTCGCCGGACTCGCCCTTCTCGCCGTGGCTCATCTGATCGGCTGGGGCAGTAGCGGCCTCGCCGCCCTGGCGGCCGGGCACGGCTGGCGTCCGCTACCTCTGCCGGAGGTGACTAGCCTGCTCCTGCAGTTGCCGGGTCACCTTGACGATCCCGCGCTGGCCTACCCGGCGGCCATCAGGAACATGCTGCCCGGTACGGCCATGCTCTGGATCACGTTTGTTCTCGCCACGGGACTCGTCCTCGGCCTGGCTCTGGTCCTGACCCGGGTCGCCGCCGCTGCCACGGGCGGCCACGGCGGACAGCGGCAAGGCGGCGGCAGGGGCCTCGCCACCCGCACCGACATCCGGCAACACCTTGGTGAGCGAGCAGTGCGGCAACGCGCGCCCCAGACGCGACCGTCCCTCGCTGGTACACGCCGCTACCCGACCAGCCAGGTCGGCCTCGCGCTCGGTCATGACCTGTGCACCGGGCAGCAGATCTGGGGGAGTGTCGAAGACAGCTACCTCATCCTCGGCCCACCGCGAAGCGGCAAAGGCGTCCACCTCGTCATCCCCCACACCCTGGACGCCCCCGGCGCCGTTCTGGTCACCAGCACCCGCCCCGACACCCTGCGCGTGACCCAAGCGCGACGTGCTGAGCACGGCCCGGTGCTGGCCTTCGATCCTCAGCAGCTGGCCGCCGACGTCCCGCGGCTGCGCTGGTCCCCGACCCGGGGCTGCATCGACCCGCTCGTGGCCATCAACCGCGCCCGAGCCCTCGCAGCCGGAGCCCAGCTCACCAAAGGGACCACCAGCGACGGGGAGTTCTGGACCCAGATGGCCGCGGCTGTCCTCCGCGGCTACCTGCACGCCGCAGCGCTCACCGACCGGCCGATCAGCGACGTCCTCGCTTGGGCCTCACGACCTCAAGACCCCACCCCCGTAAGGATCCTCAAACACGACAGCGGCGCCGCACCAGGGTGGGCCGAAGAACTCGCCGCACAAGCCGGTGCCGACCCCCGCCAACGCGACAGCGTCTGGGCCGGAGTCCGCCGAGCCGTCGACAGCCTCGCCGACCCGCGCGTCCTAGACACATGCAGCCCCAGCAGCGCCGAACAGTTCAACCCCGCAGACTTCCTCGACAGCCGCGGCACGCTCTACCTCCTCGGCACCACCGGCGCGCAACTGTCCGTAGCGCCGCTGATCAGCGCGCTCATCGAAGACCTCCTTGACACCGCGCGTTCCCGAGCAGCCACGCTGCCCGCCGGCAGGCTCGACCCACCGCTGTTCCTGCTGCTCGACGAAGCAGCCAACATCGCCCCCATCCCCACCCTGCCGAACCTGCTCGCCGACGGCGGAGGCACCGGCATCACGACCGTCGCCATCCTGCAGTCCCTCGCCCAAGCCCGCGCCCGCTGGGGCGAAGCCGGCGCCGACGCCCTCTGGGACGCCAGCACGACGAAAGTCGTCCTCGGCGGACTCGCCCACGCCGACGATCTGAGCCGCATCAGCCGCCTCGTCGGTGACATCGACCAGCCCACCCTCACCCGAAGCCACGGAGCTGGCGGCTCCAACCGCAGCATCAGCACCCAACGCCTACCGGCTCTCCCGCTCGAGCAGATCCGGTGCCTACCAACGGGCCAAGCACTCGTGCTCGCCCGCCAGACACCGCCCGTCCGCGTACGGCTCACCCCCTGGTGGAGACGACCCGACGCGCCACACACCGGAAAGGCCACGCCATGAACCTGTCGCTCGAAGACGAGATCGTCCTCCTACGCGCCCAGATGGACTACCTCCTCGAACGGTTCGCCGACAACCCCGCCCTCGGTGAACGCCCCGTGAACTGGGCCGCGCTCGACCTCAACCACGCCGCGGAGCGCTGGAGCATCCTCACCGACTGGGTCGACTGGCTCCGCGACCGCTACCAACTCCGCGAAACCCTCCCCGCCTGCTGGTACGCCCACCCACCCCAACTCGAAGAACTCAGCGCCCTCCGCTCCAGTTGGGTCGGCGCATACCTCGACCCCGAAGCCCACGCCGGTGACGGCAGCGCCTGGCACGACCTCCTCGACCGAACCTTGCAACGACTCCGTGAATGGGACCGAACTGGCTGCGCCGACGGCGTCCACCGACCCGACGTCGCTCTCCCCGACGACACGGACCACAGCCACCGCGAACGCACCATCCATGCCGACCTGGCAAGACGCGACCAGACCGTCTGTGGTGAAGGCTGAGGTGACCGCGATGAGGCACGTATCGCCGGAACTGCGAGCGGTCGATGTAGACGACACGGACCTGCCAGGCAGGGTTTCAGCACCGCACGAACACCAGCCGGATGACACCTTCCTGAACGCACAGGAAGTCATCTCACGCTACGGGTGGGGGAGGACGAAGGGCTACCGGATCCTTCGGTCCGATGGGTTTCCACGACCGATCGGTGGCGACCGCTACCGGCTCGACACGATTATCGCGTGGGAAAATGCCCAGTTGAGAGCGCCACGAAGGGTGGTGCAGTCACCCTCGATGCCGTCGAGGAAGCGTCGATCTGCGCGGTCTGCCTAGAACGCTTCCAGGCGGGTCGTGACGTCGCTCAGGGCGTCGACTCCAGATCGCACATAGTGATCGAGCACCGTTGCGAGTTTGTCGCCCAGCCACGCGGCAACATCTGCCCAGTCCCGATCCAGTTCGTCGTGCCAGAAACCGGCGGCGTGATGACGAAGGTTGCGATAGACGATGTGCTTCGGCCAGGCATTCTCGCCGTCCTCCTTCGCCAGCCAACGACGCACGCGGTGCCATCGGTCGTTGAAGAGCTCGGTCCTCGAAGGCAGGCCGGTGGCGGTGTCGATGAACAGCCACTGCTCCTCCTGAGGATCGACCTCGAGTTCCCACCACCGGTCTAACGACCCTGCAAGGCGTCCTCGGCGTACCCGTTCACCGGTCTGTGCGTGCGTGACCTGCTCAACGGAGGCGTCGCCGGGCAACCCGAGGAGTTCCGCACAGCGAGGCCGTAGTTCGCGACGAAGCGATCCGGGCAGTGGTGCGTCGTGGACCAGCCCGTTCTTGACCGGTCCTCGGAAGGGCGGGCAATCGGCCAGTCGAGGCTGCGTCCAGGATCCGTTGACCGAAATGACGCCGCGATCGAGGAAGACGTCGATCGCCCGAAGGCCGAGCTGCTCTCCCAGGCGCAGACCGCCGTAGCCGGCCACGCGGATCTGGGTACCGAGTAGCGGAAGGCGACGCAGTTCCTCTGAGCCGTTCACGGTGAGGTGGTCTGCGGCGGAAGCCATGGCATCGACGTGGCGCCGCGACGGGCGGAGATCCGGAGGCACATAGCCGCGGCCGGCGCCCTGAAGCGTTTGCTGACGCGGGAGCGATAGGCCGTCGAGGGGGTCGATGTCTCGGGTGAGCCAACCTTCGCGCCACGCCAACTTGCGCATGGCGGCGAGGTCCTGCCGAATGTCAGCGAGACGCCCGACTGACTTCACCCCGCGGGTCTGGGCGTCTTCGATCACCTTGCGTGAGTGGGTGACTCTCCAGCTGGCGACGGGAACGTCACCGAGTACGGGGCGAATGTGCCGCCTCAAGCGGCTCTCCCGCTGCTCGATCGTCCGTGCCGCCTTCGACTGGGCCCTGCTGTCCGCGAGGTAGGCATCGGCAAGTGCGTTCCCTGTCCGCCCACGCTGGACGCTTGCCCGAGCCGGCGCCGCAGTCATCGCGTCCAGCGCTCGCTCGACTTGGGTGAAGATTCGCCGGGCTTCTGCTTCGGTGGGCGCTGTCCTGGAGGTCCACGTCCACTGCTCGTTGGATTCCTCCTTGAACCGCACCCGGAACAACTTGTAGTGGTCGCCTGGGGCATACATCGCCGCGCGCCAAGGTCGGGCGCCACCGCCGTTTGTCCGAGGCTTGCCGACCGAGATGCGAATGCCCGTCTTGCCCATGAGCGACCTCAAGCTCTTGCGTGCAGGATGACCATGTGAATGACACGAAACGGCACGGTGAGGGCGTCTCCGGCCCGCCCCAAGACGATCCGACAGAAGCACTCATGGGTCTGTTTCATGGGTCTTAGTAGAGTACAAGACCGATGGCATCACTGGAAGGGGTGTGCACGATGACGAATCGTCTGACCGGTGAGACCAGCCCCTACTTGCTCCAACACGCTGAGAATCCAGTGGATTGGTGGCCTTGGAGTGCCGAAGCGTTCGCGGAGGCGGAGCGGACAGACCGACCAATCCTGTTGAGCATCGGCTACGCAGCATGCCACTGGTGCCACGTCATGGCGCACGAATCCTTCGAGGACCTCGCCACGGCGGACTACATGAACGCGCACTTCGTGAACATCAAGGTGGACCGCGAGGAGCGCCCGGACGTCGACGCGGTCTACATGGAGGCCGTCCAGGCGATGACCGGCCACGGCGGTTGGCCGATGACGTCGTTCCTCACGGTCAAGGGCGAGCCCTTCTTCTGCGGCACGTACTGGCCCCGCGAGCCCCGCCACGGGATGCCCTCGTTCAGCGAGGTCCTGCAGTCGGTGGCGCAGACCTGGGAGACCCGGCGGGTCGACGTCGACGAGGCCGGACGGGAGGTCGTCGAGCGGCTGTCGCGGACCCCGTCCGACGACCGCGTCGAGGTCACAGCGGGCTTGCTGGACAAGGCCGCCACGTCCCTGAATCCGTCGTACGACGGTGTGCACGGCGGGTTCGGCTCCGCGCCGAAGTTCCCCCCGTCGATGGTGCTGGAGTTCCTGCTGCGGCGTTGGTCGAGGACGGGCGAGGGCCTGGAGAAGGTCGACCACACCTGCCAGGCGATGGCCCGCGGCGGGCTGTACGACCAGCTCGGCGGTGGCTTCGCGCGGTACTCGGTGGACGGACAGTGGGTGGTGCCGCATTTCGAGAAGATGCTGTATGACAACGCGCTGCTGCTGCGGGTCTACCTGCACTGGTGGCGCGCCTCGGGTTCTGCGTTTGCGCGGCGGGTCTGTCTCGAGACTGCCGACTTCCTGCTGCGGGACCTGGGGACCCCGGAGGGTGGCTTCGCCTCTGCCCTGGACGCCGACACCAACGGGGTCGAAGGGCTGACGTACGCCTGGACGCCGTCTCAGCTGGTGGACGTCCTGGGCGCCGAGGACGGCGCCTGGGCGGCCGAGCAGTTCGAGGTGACTGCGGCCGGCACCTTCGAGCACGGGACATCGACGCTGCAGCGACTGGTCGAGCCGGCTGACCTCTCGAGATACGAGTCGGTCCGCTCCCGGCTGCTCGAGGCGCGTGCGCTGCGGCCTCAACCGGGTCGGGACGACAAGGTGGTGGCGGCGTGGAACGGTCTCGCGGTCGCGGCCCTCGCCGAGGCGGGAGTGCTGCTGGACCGGCCCGACTACCTCGCTGCCGCCACCCGCTGCGCCGACCTGATCCGCTCGCTGCACTGGGTCGACGGCCGGCTGCGCCGGGTGTCGCGCGACGGGGTGGTCGGCAAGCACCTGGCGGTGCTGGAGGACTACGCCGACGTCGCCGAAGGGCTGATCGCGCTCTACTCCGCAACCGGCGACCTCGACCAGCTCCGCGGCGCGCACGCCCTGCTCGAGGTGGTGCTGACCCAGTTCTCCGACGGTCGGGGCGGGTTCTGGGACACCGCCGATGACGCTGAGCCGCTCGTCCGTCGGCCGCAGGACCCGACCGACAACGCCACCCCCTCCGGTGCCGCGGCAGCCGCGGGGGCGCTGCTGTCCTACGCCGCGCTGACCGGCTCTGCCCGGCACCGCACTGCCGCCGAGCAGGTGCTGTCGACCATCGCGCCGCTGTTCGGCCGGCACGCCCGCTTCGCCGGCTGGGCGTGCGCCGTGGGGGAGGCGCTGGTGGCGGGTCCCGCTGAGGTGGTCGTCCTCGACCGACCGGACTTGCTCGCCGTAGCCCGCCTCGCCACCTCCCCGGGCGCTGTGGTGGCCGTCAACGGTCCGCTCGCGGAGGGCCGCGACACCGGGGCGGCCTACGTCTGCCGTCAGTTCGTCTGCGAGCTCCCGACCACCGAGGCGGCCCGCCTCAAGGACCAGCTCGGCGTCGTCCTGTAGGCCGCCCCACCCTTGCGACCGCTCCTGTGCACACGTCGACGGCTCGTCGGAGCAGACGTACCGGCATGAGGGAAGGGTCTGCTTACACCTGTTGTTGTGTAATCATGTAATCACAGCAACGGAGAGAAGGAGGGTGACCATGAGGCACCCACAGCAGAGGTACGGCCGGCAGGTACCCGAGGGCGGGCATCGCGGCGGTGGACCCGGCGGACGCCGGGGTTCCGGACGCGGCGGCCCGCAGGAACGTGAGGTCCCCCCCGCCGAGGGCGTAGAGGGCTGGTTCGCCGGTCGCCTCCCCGACGCCTGGGGAACGCCCGAGATCACGGTCGACCGTGACGAGATCACCGTGACCGTGACGCTCGAGCCCCCGAAGGTCGACGGCCCTTCGACGTCCGAGGCGGATGTCGCGGCGGCCGAGGCCGGGCGCATCACCCGCTGGCGCGAGGACACCCGCGACGAACGGATCCAGATCGCCCGCGAGGCCGAGCACCGGTACGGCCGCAAGGTCGCCTGGGCGGGTCGCGCCGGCAGCAGCAGGCAGCTGTTCACCCACCTGGCCGTGCCGGTCATGACCCGGCTCCGCCAGCCCGAGCGGCAGGTCCTCGACACGCTGGTCGACAGTGGGGTCGCCCGCAGCCGCGCCGAGGCGTTGGCCTGGTGCGTGAAGCTCGTCGGCGAGCACGCCGACACCTGGCTCGCCGACCTCCGGCAGGCCATGGAGGCGGTGCAGAAGGTCCGCGAGCAGGGCCCCGCGCTCTAAGAACCACCTCGTACGGCGACGCCCTCGGCCACCCCGGCCGGGGGCGCTTCGCCGTACCCGGTCGTTGTCGTCGAGAAGGTCAGGTGCGGTAGACGGCCAGGGAGATGGCGACGTAGTGGGCGGCGAAGGCCGCGAGCGTGCAGGCGTGGAACACCTCGTGGAAGCCGAACCAGCGTGGTGAGGGGTCAGGTCGGCGGCGGGCGTAGATCACCGCGCCGGCCGAGTAGAACAGGCCGCCGACGATCAGCAGCACCAGCACGGCCACCCCGCCGGCCTGCAGCACCTGCGGCATGATCCCGAGGGCCACCCAGCCCAGGGAGAGGTAGAGCGTGACGAACACCCAGCGCGGGGGCGTCCGGACGGCGTTGCGAGCGATGATCCCGCCGATCGCGCCGCCCCAGACGACGCCGAAGACGGTCCACCGGACCCAGCCGTGGAGGAGCAGCATCGCGAACGGCGTGTAGGTGCCCGCGATGAGGACGAAGATCATGGAGTGGTCCAGCCTCGACATGAGCGACTGGGCGCGTGGTGACCAGGTACCGCGGTGGTAGGCGGCCGACGTGCCGAACAGCAAGATGACGCTCGCGGCGTAGACACTGGCCGCCACCCGCTGCAGCGCCCCGTGCGACAGGCAGACGATCGTCGTGCCAGTGACCAGTGAGACCGCGAACGCGGCTTCATGCAGAACCCCGCGTAGGCGCGGCTTGATGGCCGCCTCGACGCGGTGGACAGTCTGGCTCAAGGTGTCCGGCACATGTCCTCCTTATTGCGTACAGGTGCGTCATCTCACAAAGCGCCCCCCTGTTGGGGCACGCAACGACAGGGCACACTCTTTCGCAACCCGCCCCGCGGCTCAGCGAGCACACGGCACCTCGATGGAGAGGATCCCATGACCACAGCCTCAACGATCCCCGGCCTGGACAAGGCTCCCACGAACAACCAGAAGCTGGTTGCGTGGGTTCGTGAGATTGCCGCGCTCACCAAGCCGGAGCGCGTCGAGTGGTCGGACGGGTCGCAGGAGGAGTGGGACCGCCTCACGCAGCTCCTCGTCGCGAACGGCACCTTCACCAAGCTGGACGAGGCGAAGCGCCCCAACAGCTTCTACGCCACCTCCGACCCGACCGACGTCGCCCGGGTCGAGGACCGCACCTTCATCTGCTCCCAGGACGAGGCGGACGCGGGCCCCACGAACAACTGGATGGCCCCGGCCGAGATGCGCAAGACCCTCGAGCCGTTGTTCGACGGCTGCATGAAGGGCCGGACGATGTACGTCGTGCCCTTCAGCATGGGCCCCATCGGCTCGCCGATCAGCCAACTCGGCATCGAGATCACGGACTCGCCGTACGTCGTCGTCTCGATGCGCATCATGACCCGCATGGGCACCCAAGCCCTGGACGCGATCGGTGACGACGGCTTCTTCGTGCCGGCCGTGCACTCCGTCGGCGCCCCGCTCGAGGCGGGCGCACACGACGTGAAGTGGCCGTGCAACGACACCAAGTACATCGTTCACTACCCCGAGACCCGCGAGATCTGGAGCTTCGGCTCCGGCTACGGCGGCAACGCGCTGCTCGGCAAGAAGTGCTTCGCGCTGCGCATCGCCTCCGTCATGGCCCGCGACGAGGGCTGGATGGCCGAGCACATGCTCATCCTCAAGCTCACGCCGCCGAGCGGCGCGGCCAAGTACGTCGCGGCCGCCTTCCCGAGCGCGTGCGGCAAGACGAACCTCGCGATGCTGCAGCCGACGATCCCCGGCTACCAGGTCGAGACCGTCGGTGACGACATCTGCTGGATGCGCTTCGGCGAGGACGGTCGCCTCTATGCCATCAACCCGGAGGCCGGCTTCTTCGGCGTCGCGCCGGGCACGGGCGACGACACCAACGCCAACGCCGTGAAGACCTTCTACGGCAACAGCATCTTCACCAACGTCGCGCTCACCGACGACGGTGACGTGTGGTGGGAGGGCCTGACCGACGAGGCGCCCGCGCACCTCACCGACTGGAAGGGCAACGACTGGACGCCCACCAGCGAGACGCCGGCCGCGCACCCGAACGCCCGCTTCACCACCCCGGCCGGGCAGTGCCCGACGATCGCCTCCAACTGGGAGGACCCGAAGGGCGTCCCGATCTCGGCGATCCTGTTCGGTGGTCGCCGCGCCACCGCCGTACCGCTCGTGACGGAGTCCTTCGACTGGCAGCACGGCGTCTTCCTCGGCTCGACGGTGTCCTCCGAGACCACCGCGGCCGCCGCCGGTGCCATCGGCCAGCTGCGCCGTGACCCGTTCGCCATGCTGCCGTTCTGCGGTTACAACATGGGCGACTACATGGGTCACTGGCTCGACATCGGTGAGGCCACCAGCGCCGACAAGCTGCCGAAGATCTACTACGTCAACTGGTTCCGCAAGAACGAGCAGGGCAAGTGGCTGTGGCCCGGCTTCGGCGAGAACTCCCGCGTCCTGAAGTGGATCGTCGACCGCATCGAGGGCACCGCCAAGGGCCAGGAGACCGCGATCGGCATCCTGCCGGCCGAGGGGGAGCTGGACCTCGACGGCCTCGACCTCCCGGCGGCGGACCTCGAGCTGCTGCTCACCGTCGACACCGAGATCTGGAAGCAGGAAGCCGGGCTCATCCCCGAGTACTTCGCCCAGTTCGGCGACCACCTGCCGAAGGCCATGACCGAGGAGCACGCCAAGCTCGTCGGGCGCCTGGACGCCTAAGACCACGTGTACGGCGACAGCCTGCCCTCCCACTTCGGAAGGGCGGGCTCTTGTCGCCACGACGCAACGAGACAAGGATCCGGTCGTGGCTGTGGTCAACTGCGTCGACGGGTCGGTGCTCACCGTCCTGCCGGTGCCTGTGCGCGACCGGGACGGGGCGCCGTACGAGGTGACCCTGCGGTTGCTCCGGAACGGCCAGCCCTTCGGTGAGGTCGGGGAGCGGTGCGGGTACTTCCTCGCCTCCACCGCCGCGCGGCTGCGCGCCGCGCGGGCCGGCGACGAGCAGTTCCCCACCTCCTCCCTCGAAGGCGGTCTGCGGGCCTGGGCCACCGACGCCGGTGAGGAGCCCGACGCCGTCTGGGAGGTGCTCCAGCGATACCTGCCGCGCGATCGCGAGCTGTTCTGCTTCCGCGCCCGCGACCCTGACGACCTGTCGACCGTCGGGGAGCTGCGCGCCTCGTTGCAGATCGCGAGCCAGTGGACGGCCGCGGGCTGGTCGATGCGCTGCCTCGCCGTCCTCGAGGCATGGGGCGAGCGCGGGCAGGGCGTGCGGGCAATGCTCGACAGCACCGCGCTGCTGGCTTTCCTCGAGTCGCTGGTGCAGGACTTCGCCGCGGTCGGCGCGACCTACGAGGCGAGCGAGGATGGCTCCGGTCTGCGTCGCCCGGTGGGTTGATCCAGGCCGGGCTGCCGCCGATACACCGGATATGACCTGTTCCGTGTGTGGGGCCTTGTCCCGGGCCGACGCGACCTGGTGCAGCCAGTGCCACGCCCCCTTCGCTGCACCCGCGCCTGCTCCGGCGCGCCTCGCCCCTCGACAGGACGCTCCGTCGCCGCCCCCCGTCTACAGCCGATGGCGCAAGAGCGACACGTCCTTCGGTCCGGTGGGCCGCATCGGCTGGACCGTCGGGATGACCTTCTTCGCGGTGCTGTTCCTGTGGAGCGGCAACATCTTCGCCGTCGGTGGCTGGTGCTTCATCGCGATGCCCCTGGTGCTGCGCAGCGTGTGGTCGCGTAGCCGCGTGTCCTGATTCAGGGCGGCCGATAGGCTCCGGTGTAACTGCGGTGTGCCGGACAGGAGGTGGCTCGTGGGTCTGCGCGACCTCGCGTACGGTTTGTACGAGCGGCGCCTGACCGCGTCGCTGCACAGCAGTGCCGCCTCCGTCCCGCGGCACGTCGGGGTCATCCTCGACGGCAACCGGCGATGGGCGAAGTCGGTCGGTGCTTCGTCGAGGGAAGGCCACCAGCGCGGAGCCGACAAGATCGTCGACCTGCTCGCGTGGTGCGACGAGGCGGGTGTCGAAGTCGTCACCTTGTGGCTGCTGAGCACCGACAACCTGGCCCGCCCGGAGGCCGAGCTCACGGCCCTGCTGCGCATCATCGAGGGGGTCGTCACCGACCTCGCCCGCCCGCAGAACCCCTGGACGCTCAACGTCGTCGGGGCCCTCGACCTGCTTCCGTCGGAGACCGCGCGGGTCCTCAAGGAGGCGGCGGAAGGCACGGGTGGTCGCCCGGGCGTGCTCGTCAACGTCGCGATCTGCTACGGCGGCCGGCGCGAGATCGCCGACGCGGTCCGGTCGATGCTGCAGGCGCACGCGGCCGCGGGGACCTCGCTGGAGGAGGTCGCGGAGCTGCTCGACGTCGAGCACATCGCCGAGCACCTGTACACCCGCGGGCAGCCCGACCCCGATCTCGTCATCCGTACCAGCGGTGAGCAGCGCCTCGGCGGCTTCCTGCTGTGGCAGAGCGCCCACAGCGAGTTCTACTTCTGTGACGCCTACTGGCCCGACTTCCGGCGGGTCGACTTCCTGCGTGCGCTCCGGGCCTACTCGGCACGGCAGCGCCGATATGGCGCCTGATGGCGCTGGACCCCCAGGTGCAGGCCCAGCTGGCGCTGTTGCCGGCACACGTCGACGCCCGGTCGATACCGATCGCCGAGCACCGCTCCGGCTACGAGCAGCTCCTCGAGCTGCGCCGCGGAGCGGGTTGGAAGCCCGAGCCGGTCGGCAGCTCGGTCGACGTGGATGTCCTGGGCGTCCCCTGTCGGCTGCACCGGCCGGAGGGACTGCGGACGCCGCACCTGCTCGTCTACCTGCACGGCGGCGGGTGGATCGTCGGTGGCCTCGAGTCGCACGAGGGCGTCGCGCGGTCGCTATGCCGTCGGGCGGGCATCGCGGTGCTTGCGGTCGACTACCGGCTCGCTCCCGAGCACCCCTTCCCGGAGCCTCTGGAGGACTGCCTGACCGTCGCCCGCTGGGCAGGTGAGCAGAAGGAGTTCGCCTCGGTCTCGGTGGGCGGGGACAGCGCCGGCGGCAACCTCGCGGCAGCGGTCGCCCTGGTGTTCCGGGCCGAGGGGCGTCCGCTCGCCGCGCAGCTGCTCGTCTACCCGGTCCTGGATGCCACCGGCTCGCCACCGTCGTACGCCGAGAACGCCAAGGGGATGGGGCTCGAGGCGGTCGACATGCACTGGTACTGGGAGCAGTACGCCGGTCGGCACCCGATGGATGACCCGTTGCTGTCCCCGAGCGCCGTCGAGGAGCTCGCCGAACTGGCGCCGGCGGTGGTGGCGACGGCGGGGTATGACGTGCTGCGGGACGAAGGCAACCGCTACGCCGAGCGGCTCCGCGAGGCCGGAGTTCCGGTATGGGCCAAGCAGTACGACGGGATGGTGCACGGCTTCTTCGGGCAGGGCTCCACTGTCGCCGCCGCGGACGCCGCGATGACCGAGATCGCCTTGGCGCTCAAGGGTTTGCTCCTTACCTGACACCTGCTGTTCACACGGGTCATCCGTACGGTCCCGCGTGTCTGCGCTCCACGGGGTCGGGCGCGTCTTACCGTCGATGGCAGCGGTGGGGCAACCCGTCCCGCTGCTCGGGAGGCCCGGTTTGCGCGCACCAGCGTGTGAGGAGGGCCGGGTCCCGGTCCTTCGGGCCCGGTCCCGGTCCGGTAGCCACTGCTGGGAGCCCGCGTGAAGACCTTCGTCCTGGACACCTCCGTCCTCCTGTCCGACCCGGGCGCGATGGGGCGGTTCGCGGAGCACGAAGTGGTCCTGCCCCTGGTGGTCATCTCCGAGCTCGAGGGCAAGCGCGACCATCCGGAGCTCGGCTGGTTCGCCCGGCAGGCGTTGCGGGTCCTCGACGACCTGCGCGTCCAGCACGGCCGTCTCGACGAGCCGATCGCGGTGGCCGAGGGGACACTGCGCGTCGAGCTCAACCACTCCTCGACCGAAGGGCTGCCGGCCGGTTTCCGGGTCGCCGACAACGACAGCCGGATCCTCGCGGTCGCCTTCAACCTGGCGGCCGAGGGCAGTGACGTCGTGCTGGTCAGCAAGGACCTGCCGTTACGGGTGAAGGCTGCTTCCATCGGCTTGCCCGCGCAGGAGTACCGCGCCGAGCTCGCGGTGTCGTCCGGGTGGACCGGCATGGACGAGATCTCGGTGGAGGCGGCGGATCTCGACCGGCTGTACGAGGACGGTCGCCTGGACCTGCCGGAGGCCCGCGAGCTGCCGACCCACACCGGGCTGGTCCTGCTGTCCGACAGGGGATCGGGCCTCGGCCGGGTCGCACCGGACAAGTCGGTGCGGCTGGTCCGCGGTGATCGGGACGCCTTCGGTGTGCACGGCCGCTCGGCCGAGCAGCGGGTCGCCATCGAGCTGCTGCTCGACCCCGAGATCGGCATCGTCTCGCTCGGCGGCCGGGCCGGCACCGGGAAGTCGGCGCTGGCGCTGTGCGCCGGCCTCGAGTCGGTCCTGGAGCGGCGGGCGCAGAAGAAGGTGGTCGTGTTCCGGCCGCTGTACGCGGTCGGTGGCCAGGAGCTCGGCTACCTGCCGGGGGACGCCTCCGAGAAGATGGGCCCCTGGGCGCAGGCGGTCTTCGACACCCTCGGCGCGCTGGTGCAGCCCGAGGTCGTCGAGGAGGTCATGGCTCGCGGCCTGCTCGAGGTGCTGCCGCTGACCCACATCCGTGGGCGCTCCCTGCACGACGCCTTCGTCATCGTCGACGAGGCGCAGTCGCTCGAACGGGGTGTCCTGCTGACGGTGCTGTCCCGGCTCGGGCAGGGGTCGCGTGTGGTGCTCACGCATGACGTGGCGCAGCGCGACAACCTGCGCGTCGGCCGCCACGACGGTGTGGCCGCGGTCATCGAGGCGCTCAAGGGGCACCCGCTGTTCGCGCACATGACGCTGACGAGGTCGGAGCGATCGCCGATCGCCGCCCTGGTCACCGAGATGCTCGAGGACCTGCCGCTGTAGGCCGGCGAACCGGCGTACGAGAATATGGCCGATCCCGGCTATTCGGGTGCGAGGTTCATCCCCTACTCTCGTTGGACAGATCGGGCGCAAGCCCCCATAGACCCCGAGGCCCGCTCCTCCCTGCTGGGTGGGAGGAGCGGGCCTCGGCCTTTCGCTAGCCGTGTGGGCGGGTCATCGCGAGGACGTCGAGTGCGGCGTCGAGCTGCTCCTGGGTGAGCAGCCCCTGGGTGACGTAACCGCGCTCGGCGATCACCTCCCGGATGGTCCGGCCCTGCGCCACGGCCTGCTTGGCGACCTTGGCCGCCTCCTCGTAGCCCAGGTAGCGGTTCAGCGGCGTCACGATGCTCGGCGAGCTCTCCGCGAAGCGCCGCATCCGGCCGAGGTCCGCCGTGATGCCGTCGACGCAGCGGTCGGCGAGCAGCCGGCTGATGCTGCTGAGCAACCGGAGGGACTCGAGCAGGTTGCGGCCGATCACGGGCAGCATGACGTTGAGCTCGAGATTGCCTGCCGCGCCGCCGAACGCCACCGCGGCGTCGTTGCCGATGACCTGCGCGACGACCTGGCACACCGCCTCCGGCACCACCGGGTTGACCTTGCCGGGCATGATGCTCGAGCCCGGTTGCAGGTCCGGCAGGTGGATCTCGGCCAAGCCGGTCAACGGCCCGCTGCTCATCCAGCGCAGGTCGTTCGCGACCTTGTTGAGCCCCACGGCGATCGTGCGCAGCACCCCGCTGAGCTCGACGAGGGAGTCACGCGCGCCCTGGGCCTCGAAGTGGTTGCGGGCCTCCGTCAACGGCAAGCCGGTCCTGTCGCGCAGGTCCGCGATGACCCCTTCGGCGAACCCGGGCGGGGTGTTGATACCGGTGCCGACCGCGGTCCCGCCGAGGGGGAGCTCGCCGACCCGGGGAAGGATGCCTGCGAGCCGCTCGACGCCGTACCGGGCCTGGGCGGCGTAGCCGCCGAGCTCCTGCCCGAGGGTCACGGGGGTGGCGTCCATGAGGTGGGTGCGGCCGGCCTTCACGGCGTCGGCGAACTCCTCGGCCTTGCGCTCGAACGCCTCCGCGAGGTGGGTGAGGGCCGGCTGCAGGTCCTCGACGACGGCTTTGGCGGCGGCGAGGTGGATCGCGCTCGGGAAGACGTCGTTGCTGCTCTGGCTGGCGTTGACCTGGTCGTTCGGGTGCGAGCTGCTCAGCGACGAGAGCACCTCGTTGATGTTCATGTTGGTGCTGGTGCCGCTGCCAGTCTGAAAGACGTCGACCGGGAACTGGTCAGCGTGCTCGCCCCGCTCGATGGCGGCCGCAGCCTCGGAGATCGCCTTCGCCACAGCGGGTTCGAGGACGCCGAGCTCGCCGTTGACCCGCGCGGCGGCGCCCTTGATGGCGGCGAGGGCCTGCAGGAGCGCGGGTTCGACCCGCAGGCCGCTGACGGGGAAGTTCTGGACGGCCCGCTGCGTCTGCGCCCGCCAGAGAGCCCCGGTGGGGACCCGTACCTCACCCATGCTGTCGTGCTCGGTGCGCCACTGCTCGCTCATGCCCGCCATCCTCCTCC
The DNA here is from genome assembly GCA_025966135.1 of Frankiales bacterium. Lineage (GTDB taxonomy): Bacteria > Actinomycetota > Actinomycetes > Mycobacteriales > SCTD01 > RYN-111. The sequence goes on along the minus strand of JAOPVP010000035.1, from coordinate 19,665 downwards.
CTTGCGTCTGCTCGCGGGTGCGGCCGACGTGTGGAGAAGCGCAGACGCAGCGGAGGGTGTCAGGCGGGGCGGGAACCGAGGGTCACGGAGGTGGGGCCGGCGTCGGCCGGCGTGGTGAAGAAGTCATTGCCCTTGTCATCGACGACCACAAAGGCCGGGAAGTCCTCGACCTCGATCCGCCAGATGGCCTCCATGCCGAGCTCGGGGTACTCGAGCACCTCAACCCGGCGGATGCAGTCCTGGGCCAGCCGGGCGGCCGGGCCCCCGATGGAGCCGAGGTAGAAGCCACCGTGCTTCGCGCACGCGTCGGTGACCTGCTGGGAGCGGTTGCCCTTGGCCAGCATGACCAGCGAGCCACCCGCGGCTTGGAAGCGGTCGACGTAGGAGTCCATCCGGCCGGCGGTGGTCGGACCGAAGCTGCCGCTCGCCATGCCCGTCGGGGTCTTCGCCGGGCCGGCGTAGTAGACCGCCATCTGCTTCAGGTAGTCAGGCATCGGCTGGCCGGCGTCGAGCAGTTCGGCGATCTTGGCGTGCGCGATGTCCCGGGCGACGACCAGTGGTCCGGTCAGCGACAGCCGGGTCTTGACCGGCAGCTGGCTGAGCACCGAGCGGATCTCCGACATCGGCCGGTTCAGGTCGATCTGCACGACCTCGCCGCCGACGTCCTCCACCTCCGGCAGGTAGTGCGCCGGATCGGTCTCGAGCTGCTCCAGCCACACGCCCTGGGCATCGATGCGGGCCCGCGCCTGCCGGTCGGCGGAGCAGGAGACCGCGATCGCGACCGGGCACGACGCGCCGTGCCGGGGGAGCCGGACGACCCGGACGTCGTGGCAGAAGTACTTGCCGCCGAACTGCGCGCCGATGCCCAGCTGCGCGGTCAGCTCGTGCACCTGCAGCTCGAGGTCGAGGTCGCGGAAGCCGTGCCCACTCACGGATCCGGCCGTCGGCAGGGTGTCGAGGTACTTCGCGCTTGCGTACTTGGCGGTCTTGAGCGCGTACTCCGCGGAGGTGCCGCCGACCACGATCGCCAGGTGGTACGGCGGGCACGCCGCGGTGCCGAGCGAGCGGATCTTCTCCTCGAGGAACCGCATCATCGACGTCGGGTTCAGGACGGCCTTGGTCTCCTGGTAGAGGAAGCTCTTGTTCGCCGAGCCGCCGCCCTTGGCCATGAACAAGAACTCGTAGTAGTCCTTGCCGGTCGCGTACAGCTCGACCTGTGCCGGCAAGTTGTTGCCGGTGTTCTTCTCCTCCCACATCGTCAGGGGCGCCAGCTGCGAGTACCGGAGGTTCAGCTGCGTGTAGGCGTCGTAGATGCCGCGGGACAGGTGCTCGTCGTCCCGACCGTCGGTGAGCACCGACTGGCCACGCTTGCCCATGACGATCGCCGTACCCGTGTCCTGGCACATCGGGAGCACGCCGCCGGCAGCGATGTTGGCGTTCTTGAGCAGGTCGAGGGCGACGAACCGGTCGTTGGCCGAGGCCTCAGGGTCATCGAGGATCCGGCGCAACTGGGCGAGGTGCGCCGGCCGCAGCAGGTGCGAGATGTCGCGCATCGCCGTCTTCGCCAGCAACTGCAGGGCCGCGGGCTCGACCTGCAAGAAGGTTCGGCCGGCGGCCTCGACGGTGGAGACGCCCTCGGAAGTGAGGAGCCGGTACGGCGTCTCGTCTGGTCCGGTGGGCAGGAGGTCGCTGAAGGAGAAGTCCGGCATGCCCTCAGTCTAGGTTTGAGCCGTGGACGGGCGGACGGCAGTGGTGGACGCACTGGGTCGCATCCGTGCCGGTGCCTGGAGCGCCGCGCAGTGTGGCATCGCGGCCGCGCTGGCCTGGGCGACCTCGTCCCACGTACTCGGGCACAGCCGCCCGTTCTTCGCCGCCGTCGCGGCCGTGGTGGCGCTCGGCCTGAGCGGCTCGGGACGACTTCGCCGTACGGCGGAGCTCTCGCTCGGCGTGGCCCTCGGGGTGGGTGTCGGGGACCTTTTCGTGGGCCTGGTCGGGCAGGGCGCGTGGCAGATCGGCGTGGTGGTGTTCATCGCGCTCCTGCTGGCCATCGCAGTCGGCGCCAAGGGGCTGGCGGTCTCGCAGGCCGGCCTGCAGGCGGTCTTCGTGGTGGCCCTCCCGCGGACCCCCAACAGCGGGCTGCATCGTTGGCAGGACGCGCTCGTCGGTGGCGCGGCGGCGCTGCTGGTCGCTGCGCTGCTGCCGTCGGACCCGTGGCGGGAGGCGAAGCGCTTGCGCAGCCACTACTTCAAAGAGCTGGCGGAGGTGGTCCGACAGGCGGCGAGGGGGTTGCGCTCGGAGTCGGAGGGGGAGGTGGCCGAGGCGCTGGCGAGGAGTCGGGCGATGGAGCCGGTGCTGGCACGGTGGCAGGAGGCACTGGCGACGGGTCGTGAGACGACCCGGCTCTCGCCCTTTCGCGAGGACCGCGGGGAGTTCTGGGAGAACTCGTCGAGGTTGCTCGTCCAGGTGACCCGGGCGAGCCGCAACTTGAGAGTGCTGTTGCGCCGGGTGACGACGTCGGAGGAGACGGGGCAGCCGTTGCCCGCCGCGGTGCCCGACCTGCTCGACGAGCTGGCCGCCGCGATCGAGCTCGCGGCCGTGGATGACGACGCGATCAGCCCGCTGGTCGAGCTGGCCGCCCGCCTCGACCCTGCGGCGCTCGGAGCCCAGTCGCTGTCGGCCCAGGTGGTGGTGGGGCAGCTGCGCGTGACCGTCGTCGACCTGCTCGACGGACTGGGGCTCGAGCACGACCGGGCCCGCAATGCCTTGCCTCCGCTCACCGCATGAGCGGGTCGTCGCGGGGAGCCGGGAATCACGTACTGCTGCTGCGCGCCGTCAACGTCGGGCCCCACAACAGGTTGGCGATGAAGGACCTGTCGAACCTGCTCGTGGACCTCGGGCACGGCGACGTCAAGACCTACCTCAACAGCGGTAACGCCACGTTCAGCAGCAGTCGACGGTCGACGCAGAAGCTGGCCACCGAGGTCGAGGACGGCTTGCGGGAGCGGCTGGGCCTGGACGTGCGCGCCTGCGTGCGCAAGGCCGCAGACATCCAGAATGCGCTGGAAGAGCTGCCTGACCTCGACGGGTACATCGTGGTCAACGTGCTCTTCGACAGGCCCGCTCCGGAAGCGTTGAAGCGGTGCCTCGACACCGACTGGTCCCCCGAGACGGTCCTCGGCAACGACCAGGTGCTGTACCTCGCCTACAGCCCGGCAGGACTGCACTCAGGCAAGGTCACCAACGCCAAGCTCGAGAAGCTGCTCGGCGTCGGCTGCACCGCGCGCACTCCCGCAACCTTGCGCAAGCTCCTCACCTAGGACGCGACCTCGACCTCCACGACAACGGGGGCGTGGTCGCTGGATCCCTTGCCCTTGCGGGCATCTCGATCGACCCAGGCGTCGCGGACGACCACCGACGGGGTCGCAAGCACGTAGTCGATGCGCATCCCGAAGTCCTTGTGGAACATCCCTGCGCGATAGTCCCAGTACGTGAACGGCCGGTCGCCCTTCCCCGGCCGCGGGATGATGTCGACGAGGCCCCAGTCGACCAGCGCGTCCATCGCCGCCCGCTCCGCCGGCGTCACGTGGGTGGATTCGACGAACTTCGTGATGTCCCAGACGTCCTCGTCGGTCCGGGCCACGTTGAAGTCCCCCATGACCATCAGTGGCTGGGCCGGGTCGAAGCGGTCGAGCCGGCGGCGGAGCGTCTCGAACCAGGCCAGCTTGTAGAGGTAGTGCGGGTCGTCCAGGGTGCGCCCGTTGGGTACGTAGACGCTCGTGACGTGAAGCGGGCCGCACTGCGCGCTGACCAGCCGCGGCTCCGGGTGTCCCTCGTGGACGAGGTCCACCTGATCGACCCCGATCCGGGACAGCACCGCGACCCCGTTCCACCGGCCGTCCCCGGAGTGCGCGACCTCGTACCCCAGCGCCGCGACCTCGGCCACCGGAAAGGCCGCGGTCTTCGTCTCTTGTACGGCGACGACGTCGGGTGCCGTCTCCTCCAGCCAGGGCAGGAAACGGGGGAGCCGGGCGCCGATCGAGTTGACGTTCCAGGTGGCGATCCGCACGCAGAGCTACCGGGCGTGCTCGAAGTCGATCGAGGAGTAGGCCGACAGCTTGTGCAGGCGGTGCTCGCTGATGACCCGGCGGATGGTGCCCGACTTGGAGCGCATCACCAGCGACTCGGTCGTGGCCCCGCCACCGCGGTAGCGGACCCCGCGGACCAGTTCGCCGTCGGTGATCCCAGTCGCGACGAAGAACACGTTGTCGCTGCGGACGAGGTCGTCGGTCGACAGCACCTGGTCGAGGTTGAGGCCGGCGACCGCGGCGTTCTCGAACTCGCTCTTGCTCTGCGGCCAGAGCTTGGCCTGGATCACGCCGCCGAGGCACTTCACGGCGCAGGCGGTGATGATGCCCTCGGGGGTGCCGCCGATGCCGAGCAGCAGGTCCACGCCGGTGCCCTCGGTGCAGGCCATCACGGCACCCGCGACGTCGCCGTCGGAGATGAACTTGATGCGCGCGCCGGCCAGCCGGACCTCGTGGACCAGGTTCTCGTGGCGGGGACGGTCCAGGATGCAGACCGTCACATCCTCGACGTCAGCGCCCTTCGCCTTCGCGACGGCTTGGATGTTGTGGGCGACCGGAGCGCTGATGTCGACCACATCCGCGGCCTCGTGGCCGGTGACGAGCTTGTCCATGTAGAAGACCGCGGACGGGTCGTACATGGTGCCGCGCTCGGCGACGGCCATCACGGCGATGGCGTTGGGCATTCCCTTGGCCATCAGGGTGGTGCCGTCGATGGGGTCCACCGCGACGTCGCAGTCCGGGCCTTCGCCGCTGCCGACCTCCTCGCCGTTGAACAGCATCGGGGCGGCGTCCTTCTCGCCCTCGCCGATCACCACGACGCCCCTCATGCCGACTGTGCCGATCAGCTGGCGCATGGCGTCGACGGCTGCCCCGTCACCGCCGTTCTTGTCGCCGCGACCGACCCACCGCCCAGCAGCCATGGCTGCCGCTTCGGTGACCCGGACGAGCTCCAGGGAGATGTTGCGGTCGGGCGCCTCGCGGGCGACGGAGAGGGCCTGCGGGACGTCGTGGCTCGTCGGCTGGCTCATGACGAAAGCCTAGTGCCGCCGCGGTGCCGAGTCACACCGAGACCAGGCGGACCTCGGTGGCCTTGAGCGCCGCCCAGACCTCGCCGCCGTCGGTCAGCCGGAGCTCCGCCGCCGCCGCGACGGTCACCTCGGCCGTCACCCACGGGCTGCTCTCTACGACGACCCGTACCCGGCCGCCCAAGGCCCGGAGCTCCCCGACGGGGCCGCGGAGCACCGTCCGGGCGGAGCCCTGCGGCGGGCTGCGGTGGAGCGTGACCGCGGACGGCTCGCAGAGGGCGAGAGCAGTCGTGCCGGCGGGGAGCGGATCAGCCGCGGCGATATGCCCTCCGTCGACCACCAGCCCGGTGGCGTCGCAGGTCCCCCGCCAGGCGTTCTGGCCGAGGAGCCCGGCGACCCACGTGCTCCGCGGGGCGGCGGCCACCTCCGCAGGGCTGCCCTCCTGCACGACGCGGCCGCGCTCGAGCACGACCAGCCGGTCGGCGAGAGCCACGACGTCGACGGGGTCGTGGGTGACGACGAGCACCGGCGCCCGACCACCGGCCAGGGTGGTGCGCAGGAGTCGCCGGACGTCGTCGCGGGTGGCCGTGTCGAGGGCGGCAAGCGGCTCGTCGAGGAGCAGGAGATCGGGCTCGGCGGCAAGGGCGCGGGCCAGGGCGACCCGCGCGACCTGTCCACCGGAAAGCGCCCGTGGGCGGGCGTCCCCCAGCTCGCCGATGCCCAGGCGGGTCAGCCAGTCCTGGGCGCGGTCACGAGCCGTGGAGCGCCGGATGCCCCTGGCGCGCAGAGCGTAGGCGGCGTTGTCGCGGGCCGACAGGTGCGTGAACAGCGACGGTGACTGGGGTACCCAGCCGACACCGCGGGCGTGGACGGGCAACGCGGCAACGTCGCGCCCGGCGAGCTCCACGGTTCCGGTCGATGGCAGCAGCCCGGCGAGCGCCCGCAGCAGGGAGGTCTTGCCGGCGCCGTTGGGGCCGACGAGGGCGACCACCTCGCCGGCATCGGCGGTCAGCGAGGCCTCGACGTGGGCGCTTGCCAGCGTGGCCCTCATCGCACCCTGGTCCGGAGGCCGAGAACGAGCAGGACGCTGACGGCGAGGAGCACGGCCGACAGCGCGTAGGCCGCCGCCGGGTCGTCCTGCAGGAGCGCGTAGACGGCCAGCGGGACGGTCTGGGTGCGTCCGGGCAGGCTGCCCGCGAAGGTGGTGGTGGCCCCGAACTCGCCGAGCGCCCGGGCTCCCGCGAGGACGGTTCCGGCGGCCACGGACGGTCCGACGGCCGGCAGGGTCACGGTGAGGAAGACCCGCAGGGGGGCCGAGCCCAGGGTGCCGGCGACCTCCTCGGCGTCACGGGGCAGCGCAGTCAGCGCGCCTTCGACGGTCAGGACGAGGAAGGGCAGCGCGACGAACGCCTCCGCGAGGATCACCCCCCAGGTCGTGAACGCCGGGACCGCGCCGGCCTCGACGAGCAGGTCACCGAGGACCCCGCGGCGGCCGAAGGCCAGCAGCAGCGCCACGCCGCCGACGACGGGTGGGAGGACGAGGGGCACGGTGACCAGACCGCGCAGGACCCTTCGGCCCGGCAGGGGCGTGCGCGCCAGGACCCAGGCCAGCGGGACACCCAGCAGCAGCGACAGTGCGGTGGCGGCGAGCGCGCAGCGCAGCGAGAGCCACAGCGCCTGTTGGACGTCAGGACGGCCGAGCAGGCCCGGCAGGCGCCCCCAGGGGGTGCGGTCGAGCAGCGCCAGGAGGGGGAGCAGGAGCAGGACCGCGCTGACACCCGCAGGTACGGCGAGCAGCAGTGGGGTCCGTGGCCTCACTGGAAGCCGTACGACGTGAGGATCGTGTGGCCGGGGTCGCTGCGGACGAAGGCGATGAAGGCCTCGGCATCGGCCGGGGCGGGGATGCCGGACAGGGCGGCGATGGCCAGCGAGGTGCTGGTCCCGGAGAGGGCGACGCCGCCGACGTCGGACCCGGTCAGGTCGGTCGCGTAGACGATCCCGGCGTCCGCCTCACCGAGGCGCACCTTGGTGACGACCCCGGTGACGGCGTCCTCGAGCGACACCGGGTGAACCGTGATCCCGGCGGCCTTCAGGGCGTTGGCGGCGGCCTTGCCCACCGGGACGGTCGGGCCGGCGAGCACCACCTTCAGGCCCGGCTTCGCGAGTGAGGCGAGGGTGGTCAGGTGCAGCGGGTCGCCCTTCGCGGTGGCGATCGCGAGCTGGTTGTGGGCGAACACCACCGGCGGGCCTGACAGCCTGCTCTTCACGGCTGCGATCGTCGCGAGGTCTGCGGTGGCGAGCACGGACGCCGGGGCACCCTGCTGCACCTGCGCGACCAGGCTCTGCGAACCGGCGAAGGAGAAGGTCACCCGCAGGTCCGGGTGGCTGTCCTGGAACGCCTTCCCCTCGGCCTGGAACGCCTTGGTCAGCGAGGCCGCCGCGAACACCGTGACCGTGCGCTGAGGCGGGCCGCTGCTGCCACACCCCGTGACCAGCAGCAGTACGGCGGCGACCCCTCCCCACCCCCGCTTGCGTCTGCTCAGGTGCACCCCCGGGCCGCGGCGGCGAGCAGACGCAAGGAGGTGGGTCATGGGAGCTCCACGACGACGTGGGTGGACTTGACGGACGCCCGGGCCGGGACCCCGGGCTCGAGGCCCAGGTCGTCAACGGACTCGGTGGTCATGAGCGACACCAGGCGGTGCGGCCCGGACTGCACCTCGACCTGCGACACCACGTCGCCGCGCACGATGCGGGTGACGATGCCGTGGAAGGCGTTGCGCGCGCTGGTGCCCGACGGCCCGGACGGGTCGCCCGCGAGGGCCACCGCGAAGGCGGCGAGGACCGCCCCGTCGACCACCCGTCTCCCGTCGGGGTCGAGGGTCGTCTCCAGCCGGCCGGCGTCGGCCCAGCGTCGCACCGTGTCGTCGCTGACGCCCAGCAGCTGCGCCGCCGAGGTGAGCCGGTACTGGTGCATCTGCGGAGACTAGCCCCTTGCTCACCCCGCAACTGCGGCCAGTGCTGCTGCGGGCGGGTCCGTCGTACCAGGTCTGAGAGGCTTCAGGTGTGACCCGTCTGGACCCGTGCGGCGAGCTGTCGCCGTGACCACCGCCTCGAACCGTGCCGCCGGCACCCGCTCGGCGCTGCTGACCGCCGCCCGCGAGGTGTTCGCCACCTCCGGGTTCGCGGAGGCCTCGATCGCCGACGTGGTCGGTCGCGCCGGCGCGTCCGTCGGCAGCCTCTACCACCACTTCGGGGGCAAGGCCGAGCTGTACCTCGCGCTGTTCGAGGACTACCAGTCCGGCCAGGAGGCGCGGGCCGCCAACGCGGTGCGCGCCGCCCGTGCCGCCGGCGAGGGCGACCCCTTCTCGCTGTTCCTCGTCGGTGCCGCGTCCTACCTCGAGGGCTGCTGGGCCGAGCGCGACCTCGCCCGGATGTTCCTGGCCGGCGGTGGCCCGCCCGGCTTCGAGCTTCTCGGCCGGCGGCGCTACCGCGAGTGGACCCGTCGCAACGCGCTGCTGCTGGGCGCCGGTGCCGAGGACCCCTGGGGCGAGGCGCTGGTGCTGGTGCTGACCACGGTCATCAGCGAAGCCGGTCACGAGGTGGCCGTCTGCGAGGACGAGCAGCACTCCCAGCAGCTCGCCGCCAACGTGCTCGAGCTCATCTCGAAGATCGGCCGCTGATGAGCCAGCACGACGACCTGCTCACCCGCCGGGCCGACTACCCGGTGCTGGGGCGGTCGACCTACCTCGCGAGTCACACCCTGGGTGCGATGCACCGCGAGACCCGCACGCGGCTCCATGCCTACGCCGACCTGTGGGCCGAGCGCGGGGTCGTGGCCTGGGAGGAGTGGGCCCCCGAGGTCCGCCGGGTCGGTGACCTGGTCGGCTCGCTCATCGGCGCTCCCCCCGGGACGACGGTGATGCGGCAGAACGTCGCCGACCTGCTCGGCGACGTCATCTCCGCCCTCGACTGGCGCGGGCCCCGCAACCGGGTGGTCACGTCGAGCCTCGAGTGGCCGGGCTCGCTGCACACCTGGTCGCAGATCGACCGGTTCGGAGGCGAGGCCGTCGTCGTACCGGGGGCGGGCATCGAGCTGGACATGGAGGCGATGCTGGCCGCGATCGACGAGCGGACCTTGGTCGTCGAGTGCTCGCACGTGCTCTTCCGCACCTCGACTCTCAACGACGTGCTGCCGCTGATCGAGAAGGCCCACGAGGTCGGTGCGTTGGCGGTCGTCGACGGCTACCAGGCGGCGGGCACGGTCCCGGTCGACGTGCTGGAGTTGGGGGTCGACGTCTACCTCGGCGGCTCGGTGAAGTACCTGTCCGGCGGGCCAGGCAACGGCTGGATGTACCTGAGACCGGGCCTCTCGCTGGAACCCGTCACGACCGGCTGGTTCGGGCAGGTCGCGCCGTTCGACTTCGATCCGGAGAACCATTACGCCCCCGGGGTCGCACGCTTCACCGGCGGGACCCCGGGCGTCCCGGCGCACTACGCGGCCGCCCCGGCCTACGAGGCCCTCGCCGAGATCGGGGTACGGCGGGTCCGTGAGCGCTCCCAGTCCATGACCCAGCCGCTGCTGGAGTCGGCGCTGGACCGGGGCTTCACGGTGCGGTCGCCGCATGACGCCATGCGCCGGGGCGGTCACGTGACCATCGACCCCGGCGACAGCACCCGGGTGCACGACGAGCTGCACCGCCAGGGGTTCGTCGTGGACCACCGCCCCGGTGTCGGGATCCGGGTCTCCCCGCACTTCTACAACTCCCTCGACGAGGCCATGGCCTGCCTCGACGCGATGCAGGCGGCCGTGCGGCGATGACGGGCGGTGCTGCGATGACCGACAATGGCAAGGTGACCGTCGTGGAGTCCGTGCCCGTCCCCACCGGGAAGAGCAAGCGCGGCCGCGAGAGCGTGCTCGACATGGTGCGCTCGCTCGCGGTCGTGTTCCTGCTCGTCCTCGTGATGTGGTTCTTCGGGCAGGCGTCCCCCGGTGACAGCAAGCGGATCCGCCCGGTCGACCCGACGCCGGCGCTGCAGGACTTCGTGGCCGACACCGCTGGTCCGGTGCCCACCACGCCGCACGGCTGGGTCGTCAACGTCCGGGTCTACGACCAGGGCGTCGTCCGGGTCGGCTACGTCCTGGGTGAGCACTACACCGAGTTCGCCGGCGCTGTCGGCCCGTCCTTCCTCGCTGTGGAGACGGGCAAGGCCAAGAGGGTCGGGACCGTCGACGTTGGGGGCGTGACCTGGCAGGACTACCGATCGGCCGATGGCCACGAGTCGCTGGTGCGGACGGTCGGTAAGGCCACTGTGCTCGTCGGCGGGGTGCGTGAGAACGCCACCCAGGCCGAGCTGAAACAGCTCGCCGCGACGGTCCGCTAGGACTGCTGGCGTTCGGCGAGGGCGGCGTCGAGGCGGGCCTTCGCGCCGTCGAGCCAGCCTTGGCAGATCTTGGCAAGCTCCTCGCCGCGCTCCCACAGCACGAGCGACTCCTCGAGGGTGACGCCACCCGCCTCCAGCTTTCGGACGACCTCCGCGAGCTCGTCGCGCGCGACCTCGTACGACGGACTGGCAGGATCGGTCACGTGGCAACCCTACGGCGCGCGACCCCCTCTGATGCTGAAGCCCTGACCCGGCTGCGCGGCTTCATGCACGAGGCCATGGGCGACGCCGTCAACGAGCAGTGGCGCCGGCGCTGCGAGCAGGACTTCCGACGGAGGCTCGCAACCGAGGAGTTCGTCGCCTTCGTGATCGAGGACTCCGGTGCCGTCGTCAGCGGCGGTGCGGGCTGGCTGGAGGAGCACCTGGCGTCGCCGTACGCGTTGGACGCCCGTCGGGGGCACATCGCCTCGATGAGCACCGAGCCGGCGCACAAGCGGCGCGGGTACGGCCGGCAGGTGTTCGAGGCGCTCATGGCGTGGTTCGCCGAGCGCGACATCCCGCGGGTCGACCTGCGGGCCACACCGGACGGGCGGCCGCTCTACGAGGCCTTCGGCTTCCAGGTCCTCGGTGGCGCGACGATGGCCTGGACCGCACCCGGCAGCCGGCCCGGGATGAAGTGACGCCGCTGCGCTTTCAGGCGGTTGCTCTGAGTGTGCGCTGGGAACAGCCTGATCATGAGAATCGGTTCGCTCGTCGTGGTGGTCTGGCTCGTCATCGGTGTCATCGCCTGCTTACAGCGCGGCTACTTCACGTCCAACGACACCAGCTGCGCCAAGGCAGGCACGATCGCGGTGACGGTCATCGCTGGACCGCTGAACTACTTCGGCGTGAACCCCAAGGTGCACAACTGCAACGTGCCGCAGCCCAGCAAGTAACGGCTTACGCACCCGACCTGCCGGCGTTCCAGGTGGCGAGGACATCGCCGGCCACCGTGCCGACCCGGACCCGCTGGGGGTGGGTGCCGACCGGGATGGATGCGATCGCGGAGCGGCTGGCGTAGTCGTAGACGTTGACGCGGTTGTCACCGGCGATCGACACCCAGCACTGCGCGTCGCCAGGACCGTTCGTGGCCCAGTACGGCCGGTCACCGGTGTGCGGCAGGGTGAACACCGTCCGCGTCGTGGGACGGGCGATGTCGACGAGGGCCACGTAGTCATCCATCGTCCCGGCCACGCACAGCTGCGTTCCCTGACCGTTGATGGCCAGGCCGTGGTGCGCGGAGTTCAGGACGTACTGCGACTTCGGCAGGGACTGCGCGTAGGCGCTCTCCGGCAGGCTGACGACCTGGCTCACGACGCCACGCACGAGGTCGAAGACGACGTAGCCGTGGAGGAACGAGATCTGCAGGTAGGCCGTCTTCTCGTCGGGCGAGATCGCCATCGGGCGGACTGCGGAGCTCATGCAGGGGAAGCCGGCGTCCTTCAAGGCCTGGCCGATGTCCCACTTCTTGAGCACGGTGAAGGTGGCGTTGTCGACGATCTCGAACCGCTGGTCGCCCTTGGTCGGGTCGGTGAGCGGGCAGAACGTCGACGGATCGGTCGGCGTGTAGATCCGGCCGATGCTCGCGTGGAAGATCCGCGTGCCGTCCTTGCTGTAGTTGCTCTCGTGCGGCGTGTCGCCCGACGGGAACTGCCGCAGGAACCGGCCGGTGCGCAGGTCGAGCTCGTCGACGTGGTTGGCGGTCGAGTCCGACACGACGAGCCGGGTGCGGTCCGGTGAGACGTTCATGTGGTCGGCCCGCTGGCCGTGCATCGGGAAGCGCCACACGATCTTGCGCGTGGCCAGGTCGATGCCGACCACATCCGCGAAGCTGGGCCGCGACACCGCGAGCAGGCGCCCGTCCGCCGAGCTGAACATGTCGTCGACGTACTGGTCGTGACCCTCGCCGACCTGCTGGCGGATGAGCAGGTAGTAGGCGAGTCGCACCGGGTCGGCGTTGATCTCGGCGATCCGCTGGGCCTTGTCCGGGACGACGTCGACCCGGTCGATCTTCTGGAAGCTCCTCGCGTCGACGACGTCAGCGGTCCCGTCCCAGTTGTTGCCGACGTACATCACCTCGCGCGCCGGGGTAGCTGTGGCGTCCGCCGACCCCGTGACGGTGACTGCGGTCGCGGCCAGGGCCGCTGCGAGCAGTGCCCTGAGGCGCTTGACGATGTCCCTCTTTCCCGATGCATGTGTGCGGCAGGGCCCCACCTTGCCCTAGTTTGCCATGTTTCACGAAGAGGTGACGTGCAGCTCCCCCTTGGCCAGCCGAACGCGCAGGGACTCCCCGAGGACGACGTCCGCCGCGTCCCGGACGACGGTGCCGTCCGGCGTCTGGACCACGGCGTAGCCGCGGTCGAGCGTCGCCTGTGGGCTGAGCGCGACCACCCGCGCCCGGGTGTGCCTGAGGTCCTGCTGCGCCTGGTCCAGCTGGGCCGTGACGGCGCGGGATGCCCTGGCCCGTAAGGCTTCCACGTCGGAGCGCCGGTCCCCGACCAGACGGGACGGCTCGGCCATGACGGGTCGCGAGAGGGCCTGGTCGAGCCGGTGCTGCTCGCGGTCGACAGCACCGAACACGACCCGGCGGGCGCGGTCGCGCAGCATCGTGATCCGCTGCGCCTCCTCCCGCACGTCGGGGACGACCCGCTTCCCGGCGTCCGTCGGGGTGGAGCAGCGGACGTCCGCCACCAGGTCCAGCAAAGGGGTGTCGGGCTCGTGGCCGATCGCGCTCACCACCGGCGTACGGCACTGCGCGACGGCACGCAGGAGCGCCTCGTCGCTGAAGGCGAGCAGGTCCTCGACACTGCCGCCACCGCGGGCGATGACGATGACATCGACCTGGCCGTCGAGGGAGCGAACCGCGCCGATGCACTGCTCCACCGCGAGGTGGCCCTGGACAGCGACATTGCGGATCTCGAACCGGATGGCCGGCCAGCGGCGGCGGGCGTTCTCGAGGACGTCGCGTTCGGCTGCCGACGCGCGGCCGGTGACCAACCCGACCACGCCTGGCAGGAACGGCAGGGGCCGCTTGCGGTCCGCCGCGAACAGGCCCTCCTGGCCGAGAAGGACCTTGAGGCGTTCGATCCGGGCGAGCAGCTCGCCGACCCCGACGGGGCGGATCTCCTGGGCGACCAGCGAGAGCGTGCCGCGGCTCAGGTAGAAGCCGGGCTTGGCGTCGACGACGACCCGACTGCCCTCCTCGAGGGTGATCGCCTCGGCGACCGCCCGGGAGCAGGTCACGGACAGCGAGACGTCGGCTACCGGGTCGCGCAAGGTCAGGAACACGGTGCCGGGGCTGCGCCCGATCTGGGTGATCTGGCCCTCCACCCACACCCTGCCGAGCCGGTTGACCCACTCGCCGATGAGCCGCGCGACGGTGCGCACGGGCAGGGGCGCCTCGGCGCTGCTCGGCTGGGCCACCCGCAGAACCTAACGTCCGCTCAGGTGCACCCGTGGGCCGTGCGGCCGGGCGGACGTCACGGTCTCTAGGTGGTGCGGACCTTGGTGCGCGGGGCGCCTTTCGTGGGTGGCGTCGTCGCGGTCACCTTGCCGGTGGCGTCGGGAACGGGGTTCACGACCTCGCCGCCGCCGGGGGAGGGCGCTGCGGAGGGGTCGGTGGCGAGCTTGGCGATCCGGTTGTCCAGCAGGGTGACGACGGGCAGCCGGTGGGCATGGGCCTTCTCGTAGTCGCGTACCTGCACCAGCTCCACAAGCGTCAGGGAGCGCAGCCGACCGCGCAACGAACCCAGCGTCATGTGGTCGTAGTCCGGCAGCGGCAGGTCGTCGTGCGCGGTCACCTCAGGCGTCGCGACAGCCGCCGCCACCGTTTCGACGGTCTCGACCACGTCGGCGCTCGCGGCAGTGTCGACCGGCTCCGGACTGGCGGTCGGCTTCCTGTCCGCGGCGCGGTCGAGCAGCTCGCTCACCTTCGCGACGGCGTCCTCCGGCGCGTCCTCGACGGAGTCGGCGTCGTACGGCGTCGCGAGCGGCGTGCCCCGGACGAGGTCCTCGAGGTGGTCCTCCCGCCCGTCGAACGAACCGCCACGCAGCCGGGCCACCAGGCGCTCACCGCGGTCCGCGAGGTCGTCGTATTCCTTCTTGGCGGTCTCGAGCGCGTTCAGTGCGTTGCTGACGGCAAGGACCGGGATCTGCGCGGCCTTGCCGGGGAGGCGCCGGACCTTGTCGAGGGCGGTGGGAACGAGGCCGAGGGCGGCAGCAACAGGGGTCGGTACAGGCTTGGACAGACGAGATGGCACGGGCAAACTCCTCCTCGGGTCGGCGTGGGGGTCGGGGTGAGGATGGTCTCCCCGCGGACAGGGCTCCCACACGCCTGCCCACGTACCATCACAAGCATGGACCCCGCCCTCGTGCCGCCGACCAAGCGGGTGCTCGTCGCGAAGCCGCGCGGGTACTGCGCCGGGGTCGACCGCGCCGTGATCACCGTCGAGAAGGCCCTCGAGCTGTACGGCGCACCGGTGTACGTCCGCAAGCAGATCGTGCACAACATCCACGTCGTGCGGACCCTGGAGGACCAGGGTGCCGTGTTCGTCGAGGAGACCGACGAGGTGCCTGAAGGCGCGATCGTCGTCTTCTCCGCGCACGGCGTGTCCCCGGTCGTCCACGAGGAGGCCGCGGCCCGTTCGCTCAAGACCATCGACGCCACCTGCCCGCTGGTGACCAAGGTGCACCTGGAGGCTCGACGGTTCGCTGCCGAGGACTTCGACATCGTCCTCATCGGCCACGAGGGCCATGAGGAGGTCATTGGCACGACCGGGCAGGCACCGGCCAACATCCACCTGGTCGACGGTGTCGACGAGGCCGCGACGGTCCAGGTCCGGGACCCGGCCAAGGTCGCGTACCTCTCGCAGACCACGCTGTCCGTCGACGAGACCAACGTGACCGTCGACGCCCTGCGCGAGCGGTTCCCCGAGCTGGCGGGACCGCCGTCGGCGGACATCTGCTACGCCACGCAGAACCGTCAAGTGGCCGTGAAGCAGATTGCGGCAGGCGCCGACCTCGTCCTGGTGGTCGGCTCGCACAACTCCTCCAACTCGGTCCGCCTCGTCGAGGTGGCCCTGGGCGCGGGCGCCTCGGCGGCGCACCTGGTGGATGACGCGAGCGAGATCGACGAGGCCTGGCTCGACGGCGTCGCCACGGTCGGGCTCACCAGCGGTGCCTCGGTCCCGGAGGACCTCGTCGAGGGCGTCCTGACCTGGCTGGCTGCGCACGGCTACGGGCGCGTCGAGGAGGTCACCGCGGCGGAGGAGAGCCTGCTGTTTGCCCTGCCGCCGGAGCTGCGGCGCGACCTCAAGGCTGCCGGGCGCCCCTGAACGCGCGGACCAGCGCGATGAGGAAGGCGGAGCCGGTCGCGACGTAGAGCACGGGTGCTCCGATGATGAGCGCACTGACGAGCTCGAGCCCCTGTGCCTTCACGAAAGAACCCGCGACCTGCGTGTGGCCGAGGGCCGCGCCGACCAGCGCCAGCACGCAGTAGGTCAGCGGCGGCATGACGACTGTCGCCTTGAGGTCCTCGCGGTGGACGAGCAACGCGGCAAGGGCGCTTCCCAGGACGAAGCAGATGGCGAAGGTCGCGCGCAGCCCCCGTCCTGTGTTGACGTCGATCGCCGCCCCGGCGACCCCGAGAGCGAGGGCGATGGTGACGGCTCCGGTGGCGGTGAGGCCTCGACGGTCCGCGATGTGCGCGCCCGCGGGCAGGTGGGCGTGGTGGTCTCCCCCGTGCAGGTGAGGCTCCGGCTGCCGTGCTGACGGGGCAGGTGCCCGACGCCCAGGCTCATCCCGTCCGGGCGGAGGGCTGGTCCAGCTGCTCACCGTGCGAACGCTACCCCGCGACGCCCGCGTCAATCGGTGAAACACGCGCCCATTTGTCCCTGATCCGCGGAGGGTCCCCGGATCGTGGGTGGGGCGCGGTCAGCCGGTCTCGGGGAGCGCAACCAGGTGAGGGGCGGACAGGGGGCGGGTGACGTCCTCGACGGGGTGTGGCGTGGGCAGGTCACCCTCCAGGCCGAGCTCGGACATCCGGCGGACGCTCGGCAGCACGGTGCGCTCAAGGGAGCCGACGGTCTTGTTGAAGTCGGCGACCGCGGTGCCGAGCGAACGCCCGAGCTTGTCCACGTGACCACCGAAGGTGGCAAGCCGCGCGTAGAGCTCCTTGCCGGCCGCGAACACCTCCTGCGCGTTGTCGGTGAGCTGGTGCTGCTGCCAGGAGTAGGCGACGGCGCGCAGCAGCGACAGCAGCGTGGTCGGCGTCGCCAGGTGGACCCGTCGCGACATCGCGTGCTCGAGCAGCGTCGGGTCGGCTTCCAGGGCCGGGGCGAGGAAGGCCTCGCCCGGCACGAACAGGACAACGAACTCCGGCGTCTGCCCGAGGTGCTGCCAGTAGGCCTTCTCTGCAAGGGAATCGACGTGCTGGCGCAGGTGCCGGGCGTGGGCGGCCATCCGCTGCTCGCGGACCTGGGCGTCGTCGGACTCGGTCGCCTCCAGGTAGGCGGCGAGGGTCACCTTGGCGTCGACGACCACGCAGCCGCCGCCCGCGAGGCGAACCACCAGGTCGGGGCGCAACACTCCTTCTGTGCTGGTCACCGAGGCCTGCTCGTCGAAGTCGCAGCGGTCCAGCATCCCGGCGTGCTCGACGACCCGTCGCAGCTGCAGCTCACCCCAGCGGCCGCGGGCCTGAGGCCTGCGGAGCGCGTCGACGAGGGCGCGGGTCTCTCGGCCGAGCCGCTCCGACCCGACAGCCACGGTCGTCACCTGCTCGCGGAGTTCGGCCGAGGACCGGGCGCGCTCGACCTCGAGGGCCTGGAGCTGCCCCTCGACCCGCGCGAGCTGGTCACGCAGCGGGTCGACGAGGGCCACGACGGACTGCTGGCCGCGCGCGAGGTCCGCGTCGCCGGCCCGCAGCTTGGCCTCGGCCAGCTGCGCAGCGGCCAGCTGTGCCCGCAGTCCCGCCGTACGGGAAAGGGCGACGACGTAACCCAGGGCGAGGCCGATGCAGAGCGCGAGCAGGAGTTCCATGGCGCGAGGGTGTCAGCCTGCTCCGACATTCGCTTAGCCTTGACGTGGTGAGCCTCTCCCTCGGCATCGTCGGCCTGCCCAACGTCGGCAAGAGCACCCTGTTCAACGCGCTCACCAAGAACGATGTGCTGGCGGCCAACTACCCGTTCGCGACCATCGAGCCGAACGTCGGTGTCGTCGGCGTCCCGGACGCGCGCCTCGCCAAGCTGGCTACCGTGTTCGGCAGCGAGAAGATCCTGCCCGCCACGGTCGACTTCGTGGACATCGCCGGCATCGTCCGAGGCGCTTCGGAAGGTGAGGGGCTCGGGAACAAGTTCCTCGCCAACATCCGGGACGCGGACGCCATCTGCCAGGTGATTCGGGCGTTCGCGGACGACAACGTCGTGCATGTCGACGGCCGGGTCTCGCCCAAGGACGACATCGAGACCATCAACACCGAGCTGATCCTCGCCGACCTGCAGACGATCGAGAAGGCGCTGCCGAGGCTGGAGAAGGAGGTGCGCCTGAAGAAGGACCAGGCGCCGGTCCTGGAGGAGGTGCGTCGCGCGCAGGACGCGCTCGACAAGGGTCAGACGGTCTTCGCTGCCGGCCTCGATCGCACCTTGCTGCGTGAGCTGCACCTGTTGACGGCCAAGCCTTTCCTGTATGTCTTCAACCTCGACGAAGCCGGTCTCGTGGATCAGTCGGTCAAGGACGCGCTGTCGGCGCTCGTCGCCCCGGCCGAGGCCGTCTTCCTCGACGCCAAGGTCGAGAGCGAGCTCATCGAGATGTCCGAGGAGGACGCCCTGGAGCTCCTCCAGTCGATGGGCCAGGAGGAGTCGGGGCTGCACCAGCTGGCGCGGATCGGGTTCGAGACGTTGGGGCTGCAGACCTACCTGACGGCCGGACCCAAGGAGACGCGGGCTTGGACCATCCGCAAGGGCGCCACCGCACCCGAGGCCGCGGGCGTCATCCACACCGACTTCCAGCGCGGCTTCATCAAGGCTGAGGTCATCGGGTACGACGACCTCATCGAGCTGGGGTCGGTCGTCGCTGCACGTGCTGCCGGGAAGGCGCGCATGGAGGGCAAGGACTACGTCATGCAGGACGGCGACGTCGTTGAGTTCCGCTTCAACGTGTAGACGAGGGTAAAGCCGCACGTCAGCGGGGTCGCGGAGTCGTTCGGTCCGCGAGAGTCCGCAAGAAGTTGGATCTTGTCGGGCGTAGCTGATCTACGTGGGCTCCTGCCAGAGCGCAGCGACAGTCCAGGGCACGGGCGCTGGTTGCTCTTTCGGGGGGCGGTTCAGCATCCACCCCAGCACGCGCTGGGCCTCCGTGTAGGTGGCGATCAGTCCCGTTCAGTGCCTCGAAGCACGGGTCGTCGATCCGTAGGTCTCACGCATTCTGGCCAGCTCGACTTCTCGGATTTCTCGGTGGCACACACTTGTCTCTACCGAGACGACAACTCGCGTTGTCGCGGGGAGCCCGCGCTACGGCGCGTGTGCTGACGATGAGCGGTCGCTATCTGCTCTCCGAAGCCGGACCTGGCGACATCAAGAAGCGGCACCTACTGCCCTACTGCTGCCCCACTGGAAGCGGTCCGCCTCAAGAAGCTAGAAGCGGGCGCCGAGCAGGACATTGTGAGAGTGCACCATGCCCTGGCCCTCGTTCTCGTGCTCATCGCCGCGTGCGGGCATAAGTCATCGCGGCCGTCTGACGAGGACTACCAGATCCTGCGGTCCTCATTCCTAGTTCCTAGCGGATTTACCCCAGCCGCGCCCGCCGGTCCATGCCAGACGGAACGGCACATGCAGTGCTGGACCACCGATGCGCTTCCCACCCAAGCAGTCCATGCAGCTGTCAAGGGGCTGGGGGCTGGTTACCTGACAACCGACGCCTCCTGGTGCAGCCCAGAGCACTGGGCGGCGCAGCGAAAGGCATGGGGCGACGTGCACGCTCCATGTACGCTGCGCGGCACCTCGCATCGACTACGGGTCATCGTCGAAGCCATTGCCTTCCCCGACCGCACGGCAAGCACTCCTGGGCATTTGGTCTTCCCTCCGACCCTTGTGAGTGTCACAGCGACTGCGCCCTGAGGGCGTGCTGTCGCGGGAGGCTTG
>JAOPVP010000090.1 GCA_025966135.1 Frankiales bacterium | reverse complement strand
GCCCGCGCGGCGGCGGTCACATGCGCGCGGTGCACTGGCTCGGCCGCGGCGACGTCGACCGCGACATGCCGATGACGCGTTTCCACGAGCCGAAAGAAAGGCACGGCGGGCGCACGTGGGACCGCGGTGGCGGCAACAACGCGTATGTCTCGGCGATGCACAAGACCGAGTCGGTCGACTACGGCATCATGCTCTCCGGCGAGCGCGGCATCATCCTCGACGACGCCGAGCTCGTCATGCAGCCCGGCGACATCGTCATCCAGGTCGGCGCATGGCACCAGTGGGACAGCACGCGCCTCGGCTGCATCATGGCGTTCGACATGATCTCCGCGCATTTCCCGGACGGCGTTGCAGGCCTCGAGCAGGAACATCACGAGGTCGTGCGGCCCGACCCGTCGGCCAAGCTGCCGGCGGGCGTGAAGCCGGCTCGTCGAATCGTGACGATCGATCGCGAGGCCGGAAAATCGACGTTGGTGAGCGATGGTCCTTCACCCGACGTTCGCATCGACCCCGCGCGTCCCGGCTTCGCGTGGCAACGCATGTGGGTCACCGACGGCACCCCCGCGAAGATCGTCCCCGAGACCCTGCACCTGCCTCACACGTTGGTGCCGCCCGCGCGGGGCTCGGTGCTGAGTGTGGTCACGATACCGCCTGACGAGGCGTGGAAAGGCAAAGTGGGCGCGGCGGAAGTGGCGGCGTATTTCAAGTCCATGGGCGCCGCTGGCGCGTCGACTTACTCCACTGAGGCGCCGCATCCTTACATGCAGAAAACCTCGACCCTCGATTTCTGCTGCGTGCTGGAAGGCGAGGTCGTGCTCGTGCTCGATACGCAGGAAGTCACGGTGAGGGCAGGGGAGATCGTGATCCAGCGCGGGACGAATCATGCGTGGAGCAATCGAACGGGGAAGCCGGCGGTGGTGGCGATTGCTGCACACGATGGGCGGTGAGGAGGGAACCGCAGCACAGTCGCGCGTAATGCTCGCCGCATGACGCGTTTGCGTTTTTGCTTTAGGACGTGTATTTGGAGCCGGGGCCTTGAAATTGTGCGACTATTTCGGGATGGAACCTGCATATACGTCGCCGGCGACGCTTTGTAATGCGTCGGTTTTAAGGTCTACTTCTCATTAGATTTCATGGGCCGCTTCGCAAAGGCAGATGATCCGGTTTTCCGTGAGCAATTCTTCATCGAAGACCACGACCTACGGAACTGGGAAGAATTCGTAGCCTCCACTGAAAAGCATTGTTCTCGCTGAAGCCGCAAACGGGAACAAGGTGTTTTGGACGGCATGGCATCAGAATCCATTGCGCATTGTTATGCAACTGATGGCGCCCCCTCGAGCGGACTGGTCAATACTTCCGGATGGACTTGTTATCCGTAGCGGCTATTCAATCGAATTTCCCGTGTATGACTCAGACTCATATGGAATATTCGATCTCGCATCCGGCCATTGCATCTCATTCCGGGATCCTGCCGCATGGGCATCAAAGAATGAAATATAACTTTAGTTGCAGCGGACGCGAGCTCGGCGGCATCGCCGCCGACGCGCGCCGCTGAACATGACGTTAGGCATCGGAAATGGCGAATGCGCCACACAACTGTGAACGAATGCCCCCTGCGTCATCGCGAATTCCTTTCAGTTGAAACAAGCGTGTCGATATCGCACGTCTGGCTGACAATCAGAGTCGTCTTACTCATCACTTGATAGAGGCTGCCTTATGACAGAACCGTCTGTGGAGTCCCCCAGGACTGACGATCAACTGAGTGGCGAAGGCGACCCTGAGCTCGCCGCGATCCAAGCGATTCTTGTTGCGCTGACTAAGCTGCGGCCGGAGCAGCGCCAGCGAGTCATCGACTACGTCTTTCAACGACTGGGATTGGAGACCGCACAGCCGTCTACATCCCCGCCTCCGCCACCGCCCGCGGGACCTGCTGGCCCCATCAATGCGACGTCCGCCGCTTCCATAAGAGACGTCCGCTCACTAAAGGAGCAAAAGAAGCCGCGTACAGCAAACGAAATGGCTACGCTTGTCGCCTATTACTTGTCGGAGCTTGCCCCGGAAGGCGGCCGAAAATCCGAGATAGGTATCGATGACATCACAACGTACTTCAAGCAGGCCGGATATCCGCTTCCGGCCGTTCTGCGAAACACGCTCGTGAATGCAAAGGCTGCAGGCTACTTCGATAGCGCATCGCATGGCCAATACAAGCTAAATCCGGTCGGACACAACCTTGTTGTCCATGGGCTTCCGGCCACCGGAGACGACGCTAAGTCCGGTAGTCGCGCTAAGCGGAATTCCAGAAAACCATCGGCTAAGTCAAAAGGAACTAAGCGCCGATAGGAACGCCATGCAAGACTTCTGGCTTGGAGTAGACCGTCTAAACAACGCGGTGTCGCGCAGCAAAGCGGTGAATGTCAATTCGGTCGCGCTTCGCACCGATGCCGCGGCAATTGCACAGCTTTGGTTTCGCGAGGCTCGCCCGGGTTGCGTACAGGGCGGATTGGGCGATGACGAGCTAGGTACCGTCGATTCAAGCGTTCAAACACTTCTGCGCCTTTCGAACGGAACCAATCCGAAGAAGTCGTATGTGCGAGTTCTAAAGACACTTCGTCAGTCTCGACCATCGCTTCAATCGCGAATGCATTTGTTGGAGGGGCAAGCGAGAGCCGCGCCTCTGTACGCTTCAGTGACGCGCCTTGAGTCCGGCGTCATCGCGACCCTTGAGCGAATGCTCCCGCGCGCCGCGCTTTCCTATCGACAAGTAGTCGCGGACCTCGGAGGTCCAGATAGATTGTCCTATCGGGGGACCGCCACAGAACTGCGCGAAGTGGTTAGGGAGGTATTAGATCACCTGGCCCCGGATGAAAGTGTCTTATCGTCGCC
>JAOPVP010000064.1 GCA_025966135.1 Frankiales bacterium | reverse complement strand
GGCGACGACCACGGGGTGCAGCCCTCGCACTCGCCGGGCGATGACCACAGCGGCAGCGGCAAGGGCGGCGGCGTCGACGACCACCCACGGGTCAGCCCGAGCCCGGACGACCGCCAGCCCACCGACGGCAGCGGTGACGGCCAGGGATCGGGCGACCCTCGCAAGTCCCTGCGCGACGGCGCCTCCACGAGCAACAACAGCTCAGGCAGCGGTTCCGGCGACGAGCAGCCCCACAGCTAAAGGGTCCAGCACTCCGGAGCGGCGTCAGGCCACGAGGTAGGTGGCGAGCTCGGCCGCCAGCGCCGGTCCGACCCGGGCCTCCATGCGGGTGCCCTCCTCGAGGTGCTCCTCGGCAAGGACCTCGCCCTCGGAGTGGATGCGCGACACCAGCGAACCCGCCGCGTACGGCAGGACCACGCGCACCAGCGTCTCCGGCCGGGGAACCTCGTCCTCGAGGATCTGCAGCAGTTCCGGCAGCCCGGCACCGGTCTTGGCCGACACCAGCACGCAGTGCTTCTGCTGCCGCTGAAGGCGCGAGAGGACGAGCGGGTCGGCGGCGTCGCACTTGTTGACCACGACGACCTCGGGCACCTGATGGGCATCGATGTCGGCGAAGACCGCCCGTACCGCCTGCAGCTGGCCCTCCGGGTCGGGGTGCGAGCCGTCGACCACGTGCAGGATGAGGTCGGCGTCCGCCACCTCCTCCAGGGTCGACCTGAAGGCCTCGACCAGCTGGTGCGGAAGTCTCCGTACAAAACCGACGGTGTCGGTGAAGGTGAACTCCCGCCCTGAGGGCGTCTGGGCCTTGCGGACCGTCGGGTCCAGGGTCGCGAACAGCGCGTCCTCGACGAGCACGCCGGCACCGGTGAGGCGGTTGAGCAACGACGACTTCCCGGCGTTGGTGTAGCCGGCGATCGCCACCGACGGCACCGCGTGACGCCGGCGCTCCTGGCGCTTCACGTCGCGCGCGGTCTTCATGAGCTTGATCTCGGCGGCCAGCTTGGCCTTGCGGTTACGGATCCGCCGCCGGTCAGTCTCGATCTTGGTCTCACCAGGACCACGGGTACCGACCCCACCGCCGGAGCCGCCACCGGCGCCACCGCCCTGACGGGAGAGCGACTCACCCCAACCGCGGAGGCGGGGAAGCATGTAGGTCATCTGCGCGAGCTCGACCTGCGCCTTGCCCTCCCGCGACCTGGCGTGCTGCGCGAAGATGTCGAGGATCAGCCAGGTGCGGTCGATGACCTTCACCTTGACCAGGTCCTCGAGCGCCCGCAGCTGGCCGGGGCTGAGCTCACCGTCACAGATCACGGTGTCGGCGCCGGAGGACAGCACGGCATCGCGCAGCTCCTGGGCCTTGCCGGATCCGACGTAGGACTTCGGGTCGGGATTGTCCTTGCGCTGCACGAGGCCCTCGAGCACCTCGCAGCCGGCCGTCTCGGCGAGGGCCTTCAGCTCGAACAGCGAGGTGTCGGCGTCGTCGCCCCGCGGGTAGACGCCCATCAGGACGACCCGCTCGAGGCGGAGCTGGCGGTACTCGACCTCGGTGACGTCCTCGAGGTCGGTGCGGATGCCGGAGACCCGGCGGAGGGCGTTGCGCTCCTCGAGGTCGAAACCTTCGCCCTCTTGGTCGTGGAACGGGTCTGGGTCGTCGATGGTCGGATTCAGGTGGATCGTGGCGTCAGCAGTCATCGCTTGTGCAACGTCGCGCGGCTGCTCCGTCATGCCCACCTCCCGTCCTGTCCCACCTGTTCCTTCAGCAACAGTCTCCCACTCAGGGCCACGGACAGCGACCCACTTGCCGGTACGACGCTCAGCGGGCGCTCAGACCTGCGCTGAGAGAGCCCGCAGACCTGTCACCAGCTCGGCCCGCTCGTCGGCGGTGAGCGTCAGGAAAGCCGGCTGAACCATGCTGTCGGTGACGTGCTCGACGTGCTTCATCGCCTCGCGGGCCACCTCGGGGTCCGGCCATGGCTGGGGCCACCCGAAGAACCCGGCGTTGGTCGCGCCG
This sequence comes from Frankiales bacterium, assembly GCA_025966135.1. Classification (GTDB taxonomy): domain Bacteria; phylum Actinomycetota; class Actinomycetes; order Mycobacteriales; family SCTD01; genus RYN-111. Next base: position 48,376 of record JAOPVP010000064.1, on the reverse strand, counting down.
TAGCGGCCGCTCATGACCGCCTGCAGCGGTGCGATCCCGGCGGCCGCCACTGCCACCAGGTGACTGCCGCCGCGGTGCTCCCGTGCCGCCTGGAGGGCGAGCGCCAGCCGCGCCGGGCCGTCCGCGCCGGCGGCTTCGTGCAGCTTCTGACGCCAGCCGGCGAAGAGCGGCAACCCGATGACGAGGGCGCTGTCGAGGGCCTGGGTGAGCAGGTCCGCGAGGCGGTCCGCGCCGTCACCGAAGCGACTCGCTCCCCAGGCAGCGCAGGCCTTCGCGTACTCGTGCGCGATCTCGGGCGCGGGCATCACGGCCACGCCCTTGTTCCACGCCTTGGTCTGCAGCTCGGGCGGGAAGAACCCGAACGCCGCGACGACCACCGATGGGTCGGGCTCCCCGAGCACACCTCCACGGCCGCAGTGGTACCAGGCCCAGGTGTCAAGCCCGAGCTCGGTGCCACGGGCGTGCACGACGGCGTCGAACATCCAGGCGCCGCCGAGCTTGCCGACCGGACCAGCGATCCCACGCACGCATTCCTCAGGAGTCACGCCACACGCCTTCTGCCACGAGCTTTGCCGGACCCTGAAGCAGGACACGGCCGTCCTGCAGCCACGTCACGACCAAGCGCCCGCCGGGGACGTCGACGTCGAACGCAGCCCCCCGCGGGACCCCTGTCCGGAGCACGGTCGCGACGACGGCCGCACAGGCACCGGTACCGCAGGACCGCGTCTCCCCCACCCCGCGCTCGTGCACGCGCATCCGCAGGTGCCGCTCGCCCACGTCTTCGACGTACTCGACGTTGAGGTCCTTGCGCTCGGGGTCGAGCGCTCCGAGAGCCTCGACGGAGGCGACGTGCACGACGGCATGTGGGTTGCCCATGTCGATGAAAGTGCCTGGGACACCGTCGATCTCGACCGGGTCGCCGACGACGGCCTGCCCCATGTCGACGACCACGTGGTCCGGCTGGACGGTCACGTCCTTGACCCCGGCGCGCGTGGCGAGCCTCATCTCACCGGGCTGCGCGAGCCCGGCGTCGACGAGGTAGCGGGCGTACACCCGCACCCCGTTGCCGCACATCTCGGCGATCGAGCCGTCGGCGTTGCGGTAGTCCATGAACCAGGCGGCCCGGTCGGCGTACGGGGCCGCTTCGGGCTCGACAGCGCTGGGGACCACGCGCAGGACGCCGTCCGCACCGATACCGGCGCGGCGGTCGCAGAGCCGCTGGACGAGCTCAGGAGTCAGCACAAGGGTGCCGTCAGGGTCAGGCAGCAGCACGAAGTCGTTCTCCGTGCCGTGCCCCTTGAGGAAGCGCACGCGACGAGCGTACGGGGTCAGCCGCAGGTGATCTGCCACAGATTGGCGAGGAACGCCTCGACGCCCCGGATGTCGAGAGGCGCGAGGCCGCGACCTCCGCGACCCCTGACGAGGACGTCCACCTCGTCAGGGGTGTCACTGCGCTCGGCGGCGTCGAGGACAACCCGCGCGGCGCCGCAGTCAGTGACCCGGGCGTCCAGGGTGAGCTCACGCGACGCGAGCCGCTCCCGTCGCAGCGCTCCGGGGGCACGCCCCTGCAGCCTCAGCGGCAGCGGCCTGCTCGGCCGGAACGTGAAGCCCCGCACGTTGACCGCTTCCACGACGAGGTCCGCCACGGCGACGTCGGCCAGCCGAGCGACGACCAGCCCACGGGTGCCCAGAAAGGTCACGCTGCTGGAGATCACCACCAGGGACTGCACTGCGTCGAGATTGCCGCAGAAGTAGGCGGTGTCGAGTGCCACCCCGGCGATGTCGCCACCGAGCGGCAGCTCGAGCGTGCGCGGACGGGCACCGGACACTGTGACCTGCAACGTGAGGCTCTCTGGAGCCAGAACCCTTGAGCTGCAGTCGATGTCGCGCTCGAGAAGGAGGCTGGCAGGCGAACCGGGCTCGAGCCGGGAAGGGGCCATTCCGACAACCACCCAGCCGCGGTCGGCCTGGGCCTGGTCGAGCGTCACGTCGGGCGGGCGGTCGGAGGACACCGCCACGTCGAGGAGCAGTCCTTGAGGTGCCCTACCACCGGCCGGCTCCAACGAGGTCACGACGGCGGCGAGCCGCAAGCCCTCGACCAGCTGGCGCAGGTGCCGCCTGTCCTGGAGCTCTCGGACGGCACCCGTCCCTGCCACCAGCAGCACGACGACCGCCAAGGAGAGCAGCCGCTCAACGACGCTCAGCCCGCTGCGGACGCCGGCGGGCTCGTTGGCAACCTCGACGAGCGGCCCGGGATGAGCCGGGTCCACGATGGTGACGACCGGGGCCGGTCGCGCGTCGACGACCACCCCTCGAGGCTAGATCGCTCCGACCGATTCCGCGCCCGGCCGGAGCAGCTCGCCGTACTAGGTCGTCTCGACCCGTGGCGAGGGGAACGGGATGGCCTGAACATCAGGCGTGACGACCCTGCCGCGCCAGCCGGTGCCCTGCGTGAGGAGCCAACGGGCCTTGTCGGCCCGCTGCGCGGAGGCGAACAGCCAGCCGTGCGCACGGTCACAGCCGAGCTCGGTGAGGCGGGCGCCCTCCGACCAGGACTCGACGCCCTCGGCGACGACGTACAGCCCGCGCTCATGGGCGCGCCTGATGATGGTGGCGATGAAGGAGTCGTCGTGGTCGGCATCACCCACGCCGCGGACGTACCGGGTCCCCAGCTTCACCACGTCGACCGGCAGCGCCGCGATCGCGCCCAGCGTGGCGTAGTAGCTGCTGAAGTTGTCGACCGCGAGGGAGACGCCGGCGCAGCGGATGTCGTCGAGGACTGGCGCGACGTCGCGGCCGAGATCGAGGATGGTGCGCTCGGTGACCTCCAGACCGAGGGCGCCGTGGGGAAGCCCGGTAGCGCCCACGACATCGGCAACGAGCTCGGCGAAGCCCTCAGCGCGTAGCTGGTCGGCGCTGACGTTGAGCCACAGCTGACGGGTGGGGCCCGGCAGGTCCATCCAGGTGGCAGCCTCTGCGGCGCCGGTGCGGAGCACCCACTCGCCGATGGGCGAGATCTCGCCGGTACGGATCGCGAGGTCGAGGAAGTCGTTGGGGCCGAGGACCCCGAGGGAGCCGTGATGCCAGCGCAGCAGGCCCTCCATCGCCACGATGGCACCGCTGTCGAGGTCGACCTCCGGTTGGTACAGCAGCTCCAGGGAGCCGTCGGAGGTCGCTCGGTGCAGCGAGGCGATGTCGACTGCAGGGCTGGTCATAGCCTCATAGTCGACCGAAGTGTCCGTTCTGAGGCATAGCGAGACGGGGTGGTTCTGCCCTAGTCCGTAGGGAGCAGCACCTCGTGCACCTGGGTGCACAGGTCACGATCCGGGTCGAGCCACCGGACCCGGGGGTCACGCCGGAACCACGCCCGCTGTCGACGCACGAACCGGCGGGTCGCGGTGACCGTCTGCTGCTTGGCGGTCGGCTCGTCCAGCGTCCCGTCGAGCTGGGCGAGCGCCTGCGCGTATCCGAGGGCGCGGCTGGCCGTGACCCCCTCGCGCAGCCCGTCGAGCCCCGCGACCTCGTCCAACAGCCCCTGCGCCCACATCCGGTCGACCCGCGTCGCCACCCGGTCCGCCAGGTCTGGCCGGTCCAGCCCGATGTAGACCGTTGGCACGTGCATCTCATACGACGTCATCTTCCCGGGCATGCGGCCGGTCAGCAGGACCACCTCGAGGGCCCGCACGATCCGTCGTCCGTTGCTGGGCTGCATCCGCGCCGCGGCCTCCGGGTCGAGTGAGGCGAGCCGGGCGTGCAGCGCACCCGGGCCCCCGACCGCCAGCTCAGCCTCCAGCTCGGCCCGCAGCGCCGGGTCGGTGCCGGGGAAGTCCATGGCGTCGAGGGCGGCGCGGACGTACAGCCCGGACCCCCCGACCACGACCGGCGTGACACCACGGGACATCAGGTCGCCCAGGGTCGCCCGGCACAGCTGCTGGTAGGCCGCGGCGGTCGCCGTCACCCGGACGTCCCAGACGTCCAGCAGGTGGTGCGGCACGCCGTGCTGCTCGTCAGCCGTGAGCTTCGCCGTACCGATGTCCATACCGCGGTAGAGCTGCATGGAGTCGGCGTTGACGACCTCGCCGCCGAGCGCCTGCGCGAGGGCCACGCCAAGGTCGGACTTGCCTGCGGCCGTCGGGCCGACGACCGCCACCACCCGACCCGTCATGGTGTCTTTCTAGCCGACAGGGGCAGGCTTCGGGCGAGAGCTCCCGAGCAGCTGGTTCAGCTGATGGTCGCGGTCACCGTGTAGCTGGCCGTCTTGGTGCCGCTGTAGGTGTAGACCCCGATGTACCAGTAGGCGGCCGCCGGACTGGTCACCGTGACGGTCTCGGTGTTGCTGCTGGTGGCGCTGGACGCATCGTTGGACACGGTCGTCGGCTTCGCCCCCGCCTTGGCGTACAGGTCCAGGTCGGGGTTGCAGGACAACCCCAGGGTGCCGCAGGACGGACCGTTCAGCGTCACCTTCAGCTGGCTCTTGCCGGCCGGCACCAGGATCTTGCTGTAGCTGTAGCCGCCGGCAGCTGCGCTGGTGGCGGTCCGCGGGGTACCGCTGGTGAGGTTCGGCGTCGCAGGATCGGGATCACCTGGCGGCGTCGGGCTGGCGGTGGGACTCACCGTCGGGCTCGGGGTCGCGCTCGCGCTGATCGTCGCGCTCGGCGACGGCGACGGCGTGGTGTCGAAGGCAGCGAACAGGCCCTTGCCCGCGCTCTGGTAGGCGATGGTCGCGTAGGCCGAGGTGGACTGGGCCTCGGTGCCGCCCGCGGCCGCGCACGCGGCGATGCAGCCGTCGGGGTAACCCACCACCACCCGACCGTCCTTGGTGGTGTTGGCGTCCATGAAGTCGAGCAGGTTGCGACCGGCGCTGCAGCTCGTGCCGCCTGCGCACATGTAGCCGCGTTGCACGGGGTCGGTCGTGGCCTTCACCGTCGACCAGGTCGCGCCAGCGTCGTACGTGTAGGAGACGTACAGGTCCCAGACGCCGGGCCAGCCGGCGGCGAACGGGTTGCCGCCGGTCGTGCTGCCGAGGTACGCCACCGCCGCGCGGCCGTTGTCCCCAGCCGTCACGGCCTGGAAGGTGCTGGTCACGATGCCCGGGCTCATGGTCGCGCCGAGGTCGAGCGGGGCGGTCCAGGTGCTGCCGTGCGTCGAGGACACGGCGACGTACGGGTGGTTGTTGGCGCCCTGCCACGCCTCGTACACCGTGTTGTCAGCAGTGGTGGCGACCGACGGGTCGAAGCCGTTCGCGGGTTCGCTCGACCCCGGGATCGTGTACGACGACCAGGCGCCGCCGTTGTTGGTCGTGATGGCCCCGCCCGCGAGTCCGCCGCAGTGGGCGTTCGGCAGGTAGGCCGTGCCGTCCGCGCTGACCTTGACGTGCCCGTGCAGGCTGCTGCAGGCGCCGCTGACGAGGACGGGGGCACCGAACGTCAGCCCGCCGTTGCTGCTCGTCACACAGGCGTCGTTGCCGGTCTGGGCGCAGTAGTAGACGGCGTGCGAGTAGGTGCTGCCGAGCGGCGCTGCGCCCTTCCAGGGGCCGGACCCGATGGTCTCGTGGTCGACGACGCCGGTGCACGCGTTGCCCATCTGCGTCCAACTGCCGCCGTCGTTGTCGCTGTAGGCCAGCGCGGAGCACTCGCCCGCGAGACCGCCGGCGAAGGTGCGCCCGGTGCTCCGGTCGGTCGCCAGGATGGGGTCGATGTTGAAGGCGCTGGTCGCGGGCGTGACGTCCGTCCAGGTCGGGACGCCCGCTGCGTCGACGACGACCTTGTAGGTGCTCGCATAGGACTGGTACATCATCGCGCCGGTCGAGCCGTTGACGCCCAGACTCGGTTCCCCTGCATTGCCGGAGTTCGGCAGGCTGCCCGGAGCGGCCAGGTTGGTGAAGGTCGGGGTGCCCGACAGCGCCTGGGCGGTTCCGGGATGGGTCACCAGACTCACCGCCGCCAGGAGCGCGGTGGAGGCGAGCACGACAGTCAGACTCAGGCGGCGCTGACGCATTGAGGGACCCTTCGAGTAGGCAGGTGCCGCCTTTCCTGCCCTTTTCGTGACATTTCATTCCCCCGAGTTCGGTGAACTTTGGGCGCCCGCGCCACGAGAGCCAGGTCACCCCAGGGGCCAAGATCACGCAGGTCGTGCCGGCCGCCCCGGGTCGGGTCAGGCGGGAACGCCCACGCTCGGCATCCCGAGCGACACCCCGGGAGTGCGGAGGGCGCGACCCGCAGCCCAGGCGTCTCCCGCGGCAGTGCGGCGGTGCGACAGCAGCGGCTCGTCGGCGCGCAGGTAGTGCGGCGCGGCACCGGTGACAGCGACCTCGACGAGGTCGCCGGGGCGGCAGGCCTGCTCCCGAGGAAGGTGGACGAGGCGGTTGTCGCGGGCCCGGCCCGTCATCTGCGCGGGACCGTCCTTGCGGCCTTCGCCCTGCGACAGCAGGACCTCCACGGTGCGACCGACCTGCGCCAGCATCCCGTCGTAGGTGATCTGCTCCTGGAGCGCGACGAGGCGCTGGTAGCGCTCGGCGACCACCTCGGGCGGGACCTGGTCGTCGTAGGTGGCGGCTGGTGTACCGGGACGGGGTGAGTACTGGAAGGTGAAGGCACCGGCGAAGCGGCTGGCCTCGACCACGCGCAGCGTCTCGTCGAAGTCGGCGTCGCTCTCGCCCGGGAAGCCCACGATGATGTCGGTGGTGATCGCCGCGTCGGGGATCTGGCTGCGGACGCGGTCGAGGATCCCGAGGTACCGCTCGGACCGGTAGGAGCGGCGCATCGCCTTCAGCACCGCGTCGGAGCCCGACTGCAACGGCATGTGCAGCGACGGGCAGACCGCTGGGGTCTCGGCCATCGCCGCGATGACGTCGTCGGTGAAGTCGCGCGGGTGGGGGCTGGTGAAGCGGATCCTGTCGAGACCCGTCCTTCCGGCGGCCCGCAGGAGCTTCCCGAACGCCTCCCGGTCGCCGAACGAGCGGCCGTAGGAGTTGACGTTCTGGCCGAGCAGCGTGACCTCGAGGACCCCCTGCTCGACGAGCACCTCGATCTCGCGCAGCACATCGCCCGGCCGGCGGTCCTCCTCCTTGCCGCGCAGCGACGGCACGATGCAGAAGGTGCAGGTGTTGTCGCACCCGACGCTGATCGAGACCCAGGCGCTGTAGGGGCTCTCCCGCCGGGCAGGCAAGGTGGAGGGGAAGACCTCGAGGGACTCCAGCAGCTCGACCTGCGCCTCCTGCTCGACGCGCGCCCGCTCGAGCAGGACGGGCAGGGAGCCGACGTTGTGGGTGCCGAACACGACGTCCACGTAGGGGGCCTTGTCGAGGATGGTGCCCTGGTCCTTCTGCGCGAGGCAGCCGCCGACCGCGATCTGCATGCCGGGCGTCCGCTCCTTGAGCGGCTTGAGGTGGCCGAGGTTGCCGTACAGCTTGTTGTCGGCGTTCTCACGCACGGCGCAGGTGTTGAACACCACGAGGTCCGGGGTCGAGCCCTCCAGCACCGGGACGTAGCCGGCCTCGTCGAGGAGACCGCTGATGCGCTCGGAGTCGTGGACGTTCATCTGGCACCCGTAGGTGCGCACCTCGTAGCTCCTGCTCACGCCCCCAGACTACGGTTCGGCTCGCCGGTCGGGTGCGCCTCAGTAGTTCTCGAACACCAGGCGGTTCGGCGTGCCGGAGCCGGCGTTCTTCACCACACCCTGCGTCGCGTTGGTGGTGAGCGCCGACGCCACCTGCGCGGGGGTCTTCGCGCTGTTGCCAGGTGCGGACAGGTAGAGCGCGGCAACGCCGACCACGTGCGGTGTCGCCATCGACGTACCGCTGATGGTCTTGGTGGCAGTCGTCGAGCCCATCCAGTCGCTCGTGATGTTGGTGCCCGGCGCCCAGATGTCGACGCAACTGCCGCGGTTGCTGTAGGTCGCGCGGGTGTCGGTGCTGTCGGTCGCAGCCACGGTGAGCGCGGCCGGCACGCGCGACGGCGAGCCGTTGCAGGCGTTGGAGAGTCCGAGGAGGTCGTTGAGCATGCTGCCGTCGTTGCCTGCGGCCACGCCGAAGGTCACACCCTTGGCGATCGCCCCGTTGACGGCCGCGTCGAGGGCAGCGTCCGCGCCGCCACCGAGGGACATGTTCGCGACGGCGGGCAGCACCCGGTGGGCCGCGACCCAGTCGATGCCGGCGACGACACCGGCAGTCGTGCCGGAGCCGCTGCAGTCGAGGACCCGGACCCCGACCAACTTGACGTTCTTGGCGACCCCGTACTTCGTGCCGCCGACGGTGCCGGAGACGTGCGTGCCGTGGCCGTTGCAGTCGACCGCCCCGCCGCCCGAGGTGACAGCGTCGTAGCCGGCCCGGGCCCGGCCACCGAAGTCGGTGTGGCTGTAGGTGATGCCCGTGTCGATGATGTACGCGGTCACGCCGGCCCCGGAGGAGGTGTAGCTGTAGCTCTTGTTGAGCCCGCTTCGGGCGTCGATCCGGTCCAGCCCGTACGACGGTGGGTTGAGCTGGGTCGTGTCGACGTGGACCACCTGGTCACGCTCCACGGTCGCCACGCCAGGCAGCAGCTGCAGCGCAGGCACAAGGGCGGTCGGCAGCGTTACCGAGAAGCCCTTGAGGGCGTGGCTGTAGACGAACCCGACCTTCCCGCCGAGGGGCTTCGTGAGCTCGGCCACGAGCTGCGGCGAGACGACCGAGGGCGCCAACGTGACGATGTATGTCGTGGAGGACAGCAGCCCAGGCGAGGAGGCCTGGGCTGGGACGACGAGTGCTGCGGCGACCGCGAGTACGGCGGCTGCTGGGAGAGCACGGGAGCGGATCGACACGGCGCAGCCTCCGGGGGATGACCGGTGACTGCTCACCAGTCAAAGCGAGAGCACCTCACCGGTGCGAGCCGGACAATAGCCGCGGATGCGACGTAGCGCACCTGCGTGTGTCATTCGGGTGAAACGCTCGGCGTCAGAGCGCGAGCACCGACACCAGATCCCGAGCCGCTTGCCCGCCGGCCTCGATCGCAACATCAAAGGCACGGGGTACGTCGAGGTCGTCGGCGAGGGCCTGGAGCACGGCGCGCTGGGCGACCTCGTCCGTGACCGCCTTGCCGGCGGCGCTGTGCAAGGCCTCGAGGCGGCCAGCCGCCTGGTCAAGGGCCTCGCTCGTGTGGTCCCACGCCTGGTCGTAGCGGCGGTCGAGCAGCAGGGTGCGGACCGTGGGGCCGCTGGTCTGGGCGATGAGGTCGCTGACGAAGACCAGGTTGGCGGTGGACTTGGCCATCTTCTCGCCCTTGAGCTGGACGGTCCCGACGTGCAGCCAGGCCCGGGCGAAGGGGGCGACGCCCGTCGCGGCCTCGGCCTGCGCGGACTCGAAGGCGTGGTGCGGGAAGCGCAAGTCGGCGCCACCCGCGTGCAGGTCGAGGCTCGGTCCGTAGGTGCTGAGCGCCATGGCCGTGCACTCAGCGTGCCAGCCCGGGCGCCCCGGCCCCCAGGGGCTCGGCCAGGCGGGCTCGTCGCCGCTGCTGGCCTGCCAGACGGCCTGGTCGAGCGGGTCGCGCTTGGCCGGGTCGTCCACGCGCCCGCCGTTGTCGCGGAGCAACGCCTCGGCTGCCGCCCGGTCCAGGCCGGCGGCCTCGGCGACCGGAGCCCCGTGCAGGTAGACGCTGCCGCCGCTCTCGTAGGCAGCCCCGCTGTCCAGCAGCGCCAACGCGAGGTCGACGACCGGACCGATGAACGTGTGCGCCCGCGGCTCGTGCGCCGGCCGGCGGACACCGAGGGCGTCCATGTCGTGCTCGAAGTGGAACTGCTGGACCGCGGCGAACCGGTCGTAGTGCGCCCCTACCCGCGCCGCCGCTTCGAACAGGACGTCGTCGACGTCGGTGACGTTGCGGCAGACCTCGACCTGCACCCCGAGACGTCGCAGGAGCCGGTCCGCGGCGTCCACCCACACGAACGTGGCGGCATGGCCGAGGTGCGTGACGTCGTACGGCGTGACACCACAGACGTAGATGCGGGCCCGTCCCACAACCGACAGCGCCCGGCTACCGAGGCGCAGGCGGGGCAGAGTCGGGTCGGTCGGCACGTGGGTCCTCCTGAGGTCCTGCCGGTGTGGCCGTCCTCAGCCTGCCACGTCCCCCCCGTCGTCCAGACCCTGGAGCGCGTCGAAGGACAGCTCAGGCGGGTCGGTGCCCTCCCGCTCGAGCTCCTCCCTCACGATCCGGAACGCCAGCCCAGCGCCGTACCCCTTGCGGGCGAGCAGGCCGGCGAGGCGGCGCACCCGGGTCTCGGCGCTCAGACTGCGCGTGCTCGGCAGCTTGCGGCGGACCAGGCTGCGGGCCGTCTCAGCCTCCACCCCGGGGTCGAGCTGCTCGACGGCCTCCCGGACGGTCGCCTCGGCGACCCCCTTGCGTCGCAGCTCCTCGCTCAGTGCTCGCCCGGCGAGTCCCCTCCCCCGGTGCCGGCTGCTGACCCACATGCTCGCGAACAGCGCGTCGTCAATGATCCCGACCTCCGCGAAGCGGCCGAGCACCTCCGACGCGGCGTCGTCGGGAACGCCCTTCTTGGTCAAGGCGTCGGCGAGCTCCTTGCGGGTGCGCGGGCCGACCTCCAGCAGCTGCAGGCAGACCTGACGTGCGTACCCGGTGGGATCCTTCGCGATCTCGTCGGCCATGGCCAACCTCTTGTTCTCGGCGCTGGCCTCTCGCTCCTCGCGGGTCGGCCACGCCTTCCTCGGCTTCTGCGGCCTGGTGCGCCGCGGCTTCTCGGCCAACCGCTCCAGTGCCACTAGAGGTCGACGGGAACCGGCGCGACGACGTCAGCGAGCGCATCGTCGGACAGGTCGACGATCGGCTGGCCGATGCCGAGCTTCTCCTTGATGCGGCGCTCGACCTCGTCGGCGAGCTCGGGGTTGTCGCGCAGGAACGCGCGCGCGTTCTCCTTGCCCTGGCCGAGCTGGTCGCCCTCGTAGGTGTACCAAGCGCCGGACTTGCGGACGAAGCCGTGCTCGACACCCATGTCGATGAGCGAGCCCTCACGGCTGATGCCGACGCCGTAGACGATGTCGAACTCGGCTTGCTTGAAGGGCGGCGCCATCTTGTTCTTGACGATCTTGGCGCGGGTGCGGTTGCCGACCGCCTCGGTGCCGTCCTTGAGCGTCTCGATGCGACGGACGTCGATGCGGATCGACGCGTAGAACTTCAGCGCCTTGCCGCCGGTCGTGGTCTCGGGGGAGTTGTGGACGATGACACCGTCGGCGAGGTAGTTGTGGCTGCCCTCGACCTCGATGTCGAAGCGGTGCATGGACCGCGTCGTGGGCTTGACCTTCACCTCGAGGACGGGCGCCGGCACCGGCAGCAAGGTGGGCTCGACGAACTGGCACTCGAGGGCGAAGCGGCCACGGAAGCGCTCGAGCAGCTTGTCCTGCATCGACGGGTGGATGTAGGGCGCGACGAGCTCGTGCAGCTTCGCGGTCTCGTCCTTGGTGAAGGACAGGACAGCCTTCTGCCGGGCCCCGCGGAGACTCAGCGTCGGATGCAGGTCGAACTGGCCGCTCAGCACCTCCAGCAGGCGCTCGCGGCTGCCCTCGCTCATCGCCGCGACGCAGATCTCGCTGCGCCCGCTCCCGTCCTTGGCGCGCTCCTGCACGCCCTTGGCGCGCAGCGAGAACGAGCCGTCATCCATGTACCAGACAGCAAGCGCTAGCGGTGTGAGGGCCTTGAGGAAGTCATAGGAGAGGGTCTTCTTGCCGTCGCCCCAGTAGACCGCCTCGCGCAGTTCAGCGAGTTCGGGCAGCGGCGTGAGGTCCACAAAGGTGGCGCCCTTGGCGTTGACGGTCCGGCGTTGCGCGATGTTGCCGAAGAGCGAGGCCTTCCAGTCGACGTAGTCGACCTGCTTGGCGCCGTGCCCCATGCGGAACCGGGTGCCGAGGCTGCCCTTGAGGCGGCTCGGCGAGAGTGCGCCATCACCCATCAGGCCACCCAGGACCACCTGCCACTGCTGCGGGCTGAGGCGGTGGGGCTGCGAGATCATCACGCGGTCACCGGCAATGATCTCGCCTGCTTCACGCCAGCCGCCCGGGGTGCGGACGAGGTGGTTCTCGGTGAGCGCCATCTGCGCGCGGCCGTTGCCGCCCGGCTTGGCCACCGTGAACTGCAGGAAGTGGTCCGTGACGCCGTTGTCGAACCAGTTCACGATCCGCTTCGGCACGACCTTGCCGAGCTCGGGGTCGTAGGAGAGGACCTCGACGTCCATCTTCTGGTTGACGATCTTGCCGATCTTCTCCTGCGAGCCGTCAGCCAGCGTGACGCGCGTGCCGTAGTCCAAGCACCCGAACATCACGCCGATCTTCTCGCGCAGCTGGTTGATGAAGATGGCCGTCGTGCCGGTGTTGGCCAGCGCACCGGTCATCTTGCGGAGCGCCTGGCTCATGAGACGGGCCTGCAGGCCGACGTGGCTGTCACCCATCTCGCCTTCGATCTCGGCGCGCGGCACGAGGGCCGCGACGGAGTCGATGACGATGATGTCGATGGCGCCGGAGCGGACCAGCATGTCGGCGATCTCGAGCGCCTGCTCCCCGGTGTCGGGCTGGCTGACCAGGAGGGCGTCGGTGTCGACGCCGAGCTTCTTGGCGTACTCCGGGTCGAGGGCGTGCTCGGCGTCGATGAAGGCCGCGATCCCGCCGCCCGCCTGCGCGTTGGCGACCGCGTGCAGGGCAACGGTCGTCTTTCCGCTCGACTCAGGTCCATAGATCTCCACGACCCGGCCGCGCGGCAGGCCGCCGATGCCGAGGGCCACGTCAAGGGCGATGGAGCCGGTGGGGATGACAGCGACGGGCGGGCGGGTGTCGTCGCCGAGGCGCATCACCGAGCCCTTGCCGAAGTTCTTGTCGATCTGGGCGAGGGCCATCTCGAGGGCCTTGGCGCGGTCCGGTGCGGCCACCGTGTCTCCTTGGGTCGGGGCGGGAGTTCCGATCTGCGATGGACGCTAGGAGCGGGCACCGACGCTTTGGGCCGGTCACCCGGGACCTGTGGACCACCCGGAACACTGTGGACGCTACGTCGAACAACCGTTCGACGTCGAGCCCGACACGCCGGGGTCTTGACGGTCAGGACAAGGTCGGCGTGCCGACCGAGGCGACGGGTTCAGGCGGGGCTGTGGCCGGGCGAGATCACGGTCAGCGCTCCGAGAGGGGTGCGGCGGTGGCATCGCAGACGGCGCGCCAGACAGCCTTCGTGTCGTCGCCGTCGGCGAGGGCCTGCTCGACCGTTCGGGAGCCGAGCTCCGCGAGCACCATGTCGACCGCGTAGGACCGGGCGTAGGTCACGCCGAACCGACGTTCCATCCGGTTCCAGAACTCGGTCAGGCGCACCCGGCAAGCGTAGGTGTCAGCGCAGGTGCGAGGCGTACCTGGCCGGAACCCGGCGCGGAAGCAGCTCCGGGTCGACCTCCGGCGGCAGCAGGCGGACGCCGGCGTGCAGCAGCGTGACGCCCGAGGTCCCCACGAGGACGGGGTCGAGGAGGACCTCCGCCACCTCCGGCAGGTCCTCGGCCAGCCGCGCCAGCCGGTGCAGCACGTCCTCGAGCGCCGACGTGTCGTGCCCTTCCAGCAGCGAGGCGCCGCGGATCGACCGGACGAGGTCAGCGGCGTCGAGGTCGGTCAGCGGCAAGGTGCGGGTCAGCGGATCAGCCAGCAGGTCGGCCGCCACACCCCCCAGCCGCAAGGACAGCAGCGGCCCCACGGCCGGGTCCTGGGCCAGCCGCACCACAGTGGACACCCCGGTCGGCGCCATCGGCTGCACCAGCAGGTCCGTCGGGCCGAGCAGCCGCTGCACCGACGCCCACTCCGTCGCGAGCTCCGCCGCCGACCCGACCGACAGCCGCACCGCACCCATGTCGACGCGGTTGCGCCACCTGTCGTCGGGGTGCTTGAGCGCGACCGGCCACCCGACCTGCCCGGCCGCCAGGACCGCCTCCTCGACCGACGACACCCGCACCGTCGGCCACTGCTCGAGGCCGTACGATCCCAGCAGCTCCGCCGGCTCCACCCACGAGCCGTCGTGCGGGAGAGCCCCGATCAGGGATCGTGCCCTCTCGGCGTCCACCTCCACACAGGGCACCTCACCCTGCGGGGTGGCGCGCCACTCGGCGTACGCGGCTGCTCGGCCCAGCGCCATGGCCGCCGACTCCGGCGACGCGTACGACGGTACGGAGCCACGCCCCGCGGCCTCCGCCCCGTCCGGGATCCCGAGCGCCCCCGGCACGCCGTCGTGGCCCAGGAAGGAGGCGAGGACCGGCAACGTCCCCTCGGCCGACAGGTCACGGACTGCCGTGCCCAGGGCGTCCTGGTCGGAGTGCAGGGTGACGAGGGCGATGAGGGCGTCGACCTCGTAGGAGGAAGCGACGAGCCGCAGGGCAGTCGCGAGCTGCTCGGCCGAGGCCAGCGGTCCGAGGTCGACCGGGTTCGCGGTCTCGGTCGTTCCCGTGAGCGCCTGCAGCTCCTCCTGCAGGGGGGCGCTCAGCTCCACCACGTCCAGACCCACCGACCGGCAGCTGTCGACCGCCAGTGCGGCGAGCGCCGAGCTGGTGCCGACGATGCCGACCCGACGGCCGGCCGGCAGTGGCTGCAGGGCCAGCAGCTGCGCGGTCTCGAAGAGCTGGGCGAGGGTGTCGACCCGGATCACGCCGGCCGAGCGGAAGAGCGCGTCGACCGCCACGTCCCCGGCGCCACGCCCGCTCTTGAGGGCCACCACCGGTTTCGCGAGGCTCACGTCCCGTGCGATGCGCGCGAACTTGCGCGGGTTGCCGAAGCCCTGCAGGTGCAGCAGGACGACGTCGGTCCGAGGGTCCTGCTGCCAGTACTGCAGCAGGTCGTTGCCCGAGACGTCCGCGCGGTCGCCGATGGACACGAACGTCGACAGACCGAGGCGGCGCTGCTCCATGGCGGCCAGCACCGTGCCGGCCAGCGCCCCCGACTGGCTGAACATCCCGACCCGACCAGGACGGGCGCTCCCGACGGCGAACGTGGCGTGCAGCGACACGGCTGGGTCGGTGTTGACGACCCCCATCGCGTTCGGGCCGATCAGCCGCATCCCGCCGTCGCGGGCCGCCTTGACGACCTGGGCGAGCCGGGCGCGCCCCTTGTCCCCCGCATCGCCGAAACCGCCCGAGACGATGACAAGCCCTCCCACGTGCTTCTGCGCGCAGGCCTCCACCGCCCCGAGCACCTGGGCGGCCGGAAGGGCGATGACCGCCAGGTCGACGTCATCTGGCACGTCCCGGACGTCGCCATACGTCCGGACACCCAACACGTGAGGGGCGGCCGGGTTGACCGGGTAGACGGGGCCGTCGAAGCCGTGGGCGAGCAACGACCGGAAGACGTCGTGCCCGGCGGTGCCCGGTTCACGGGAGGCGCCGACGACCGCGATCGCTTGCGGCGCAAGGAGTCTGCCGACGCTACGTGCCTCAGCGCGGTGCTCGCGGGCACGCGATACCGACAGCGAGGCGGCGGTCCGCTGGATCGGGTAGAACAGCTCGACGTACCCGTCGGCCAGCTTCCGTTCGATCTCGAAGCCGGCCGAGCGGAAGACCTCGAGCATCCGCCGGTTGGCCGGCAGCACGTTGGCGACGAAGCGCTCGATGCCGCGTTCCTCCCCGGCCGCGGCCAGGTGCTCCAGCAGCAACGGGCCGAGGCCACGCCCCTGGTGGGCGTCCTCCACGACGACGGCCACCTCGGCGTCCGCCGTACCGGGACTGCGGTCGTAGCGCGCGACGGCGACCATCTCGTCGCGCAGCAGCGCGATGAAGGCGACCCGGTCGTCATGGTCGACGTGGGTGAACCGCTCGACCTCGCGGGCCGGCAGCGTGCGGACCATCGAGAAGAACCGCATGTAGACGGTGTCCGGGGACAGCCTGCTGTGCATGGCTCGCAGCCGGTCGGCGTCATCAGGGCTGATCGGGCGCAGGTGGACAGTGCCACCGTCCGCCAGCACGACGTCGGCTTCCCAGTGGCTCGGGTAGGTCACACCGACAGTGTCACCCAGGGCAACCTGACCTGCCCCTGAAGCGTCCTCGGGGTGGATGCTGTGAAGGGGGTGCACATGGACCAGGCGACCAGCGAGGTGTTCGACGCGTTCGTGCGCGCGCGGCACACCGCGCTGCTCCGCTACGGCACCGTCCTCACGGGCGACCCGCACTCCGCGGCCGACCTGGTGCAGGACGCCCTCGAACGCACCGGACTGGCCTGGTCGCGGGTCCAGCAACAGGGCGACCCGGAGGGGTACGTCCGTCGCACCATGGCCAACCGCAACATCAGCACCTGGCGGCGGCGACGACGTGAGCGGCTCATGGAGGAGCCCCCGGAGCAGGCGTACGAGGACGCAGCCCGCGACGACGTGCTGTGGGAGGTACTGGCCCGCCTGCCCAAGAAGCAGCGAACGGTACTGGTGCTGCGCTACTACGAAGACCTGTCCGAGGCCGAGATCGCACGGGTGCTGGGCATCGCCCGGGGGACGGTCAAGAGCCAGGCCAGCAAGGGGATCGCTGCGCTGCGCGTCGCGATCGGGGAGCGGGAATCGCTGTGGACATGAAGAGGGACCTCGAGCGAGAGCTGCAGCGGCTGCTGCACAGCCGTGACGTGCCCGCGCGGGTCGCGGACCCGGTGGCTGCGGTGCACACCGGCATGCGTCGTCGTCGCCGTACCCAGCGGTTGCAGGTGCTCTCGGCCGCGCTCGGGGCCATCGTGGTCGCGCTTGGTGCCTCCCTGGTCGTCAGTAACCGCCTGGCCGACAACCGCTCACAGCCCACGCACCCCACGACGTCGACCGTGCAGCCGACTTCCCAGGCCGCACCCGTCCCGCCCGGCTTCCGCGTCCGCGACCTGTCGTTCATCAGCTCGGAGCGCGGATGGGCCCTCGGGGTCGTCCCGTGCGGCACCGGCGAGTGCAGCACTCTTGTTGCCACCGAGGACGGTGGCCGGACCTGGGTCCTCCGCCAGGCGCCCGCCGCCACCGAGCCGGGTGAGGACGGCACGTTCCACGCCAACTGCGACATACAGACCTGCGTGAGCAGCATCCGCTTCGTCCGCACAGACACCGGCGAGGAGTTCGGCTACGCCTTCAACCCGGGGCTTGCCGTCACCACCGACGGCGGTCGCACCTGGACCAACCAGCCCGTCCAGGGTGCGGTGGCCGCCCTGGAGGCCGCGCGCGGCAACGTGGTCCGCGTGCTCATCCCCCAGGGCGCCTGCCCTGGCTGCACGTTCACGATCCAGAAGCAGGCGGTCGGCGGTTCGAGGTGGGACGACGTGGCCCGGCCGACGTTCGACCGTGGGGTCAGCGCCTCCCTGGTGCGCCAGGGCACCCGCCTCGCGGTTCTGCTGCGCGGCCACACCTCCGGCGGGGCGAGCGACGCCCGCTCGCAACTGCTGCTGAGCAACGACAATGGCACCACCTGGGCGCAGCACGAGGACCCCTGCGGGCCACTGACACCCGCCGACGAGATTGATGCCATCGAGGTGGCGATCGCGGACGGCAACGGCGCGGTCGTGCTGTGCCAGCACCGCAGCGGAGGCCCGACCCTCCTCCGGGTGTCCGACGACTTCGGCCGCACGTACGGCCCCGGCCAGGCGGTCCCGGCGCCCTACACCGCGCAGCTGGTCTCGGCGCCGCAGGGCGCCGTGGTGGTCTCGGCCTACCAGCAGGGCTCGCGCACCCAGCACCTGCTCCGCACCACCGATCACGGCAGGACGTGGACCGTGGTCGCGACCCAGACCGGGCCCTCGGCCTCGGCCTTCCTCGACTTCACGACCGGCCTGATCGGGACCTGGATCGGCCCTGACCACCAGCGCCTCGTACGCACCGACGACGCCGGCAGCACCTGGACCGACCAGCCCTTCCGCTGACGCCGGACCCGCCGCCGCGCGGCTGCAGGCCGGGCGTCCGCTAGCCGGTGCGGCGCCGGCGGGTCAGGGCGAGGGCGCCGACGAGCCCGGCCAGGGCGAGCACGGGCAGGGTACCGCCGAGGCCGGTGGCAGGCAACGCGCCGGACAAGCTGACCGACGACGCGGCGACCGGGTCCGGCGCCGTGCCGCGGCTGCGGTGGTCGGTGAACGTCACGACCTGTTGGAACGTCGGCCGGTTCTGCCAGTCGATCCCGCGCACCCCCACCAGGCCCGCGGTACTCGACCGGATGAAGTCGAGCTTCTTGTCGTAGGTCAGCGCGGCCAGGTCGCGCTTGCCCTGGGCGGTGAGCGCCGCGCTGCCGGCGGCGTGCAGCGAGGCGAGCAGGTCGGCCCGGCAGGTGGCCCGGACGCCCTTGCCGCAGTAGGTCCGGGAGTAGCGGCCCCGCACCGGGGCGCCCAGGACCTGGCGCAGGTCCTTGCTGACGTAGCCGTACCAGGCCACGCCGTTCCACGAGGACCCGATGCCCTGCCGCGGGTGGTCGTCGAGACCCTGCGGCAGCGCGTCGACGAGGGTCCCGAGGGTGCCGCGGAGCACGTCCTTGGCGAGCGGCCTGCTGCCGCTCACCCCGGCCCCGGCCGGGTCCCACCAGGCGTCGAACAGCGCGATCGCGGCCTGGTGCGGGTAGCTGCCGGTGCGGGCCCGGTCGACCCGGTGCGCGCCCGACGCCAGCCACGCGCGCAGCAGCGCCACGGCCTTCGCCTCCTGCGGGTCGGTCGGCGTGCCGAGCACCGCCAGCAGCGACGGCAGCAGGTAGGCCGCCCGGACGTCGACGGTCCCACCGTCGATCATCGCCTCGACCAGCTCGGGCCGACTGACCTTCCGGCCGCCGGCGATACGGCTCTTCACGCGGTCCTCGAGGGCCAGGGAGCGGTAGACCGCGCCGTACCCCCACTGGTTGTCGGCGGCCGAGAAGCCGGGCGCGGTCTTGTTGTTCCAGGACACCAGGTAGCCGGTGGGCGGGTTGGTCACCCGTGGGTGCGCCGAAAACGGCAGGTACCCGTGGTCGTCGTACGCCGGGTCGCCCCAGCGCGGGAGGTCCCGGTCGAAGCCGCCGGCGCGGGCCGGCAGCAGCCCGGAGCTGTAGTAGGAGATGTCGCGGTCGTCGGTGTAGAACCAGTTGAAGGTGTAGTCGATCCCCTCGGCCGCCTTCTGGAACGTCGCGGCGTCGCGCACGTACGACGGGTCCGCCAGGCGGGCGAAGCCGACGGCGGAGTCGACCTCGTGGCCGTAGGTGGTCCGCGCCATGACCACCGCCACCGGCTTGCCGCCAACCGTGGTGCGCTCCTGGACGATGCCGTGCCGGGTCTTGAGGACCCGGAAGTTCAAGGTCTCCGGCGGGGCCGTCGAGCCGACGTTGGTGAAGGCCGTCTCGGTGTGGGTGTAGCTCTCCATCGGGCGGCAGGAGCTGCCGACCAGGTACGCCGTCGACTGCACGGTCGGGGCGGAACCGTCGACGTTGCACAGCCGCTCGATGACGGTGTCGACGATGTCATTGGAGGCGCTGGTGGCCGACCAGGCGTAGTCCACGCCGTGGCCGAGCTCCACGACCAGGTTGGTGCCGGCGAAGGAGACGCCGCGGGCCTTGATGGTGGGGCCGTCGAGGTCCTGCTCCACCAGCAGCTGCGGTGTGTAGTAGCCGGTCTGCGGGCCGAACACGACGGTCGGGTGACCATCGGCGGAGTGCTTCGCGTCGACGAGCAGGGCGTTGCTCATGCCGTGGCTCGTCAGGCCCAGGTCGATCGGGCCGAAGGGCCCGTCGACGACACTTCCCTTGGCGGGCAAGGGGATCGGCAGCGACGAGCCACCCGCGTCCGAGCCGGTGCCGGGCGCCGTCGCGCCCGGCGTCGCGTCGGGCAGGGCCACGCCCGGCAGGGACGGGTCGATGCCACCCCCGCCGTACACCTGGGTGTCCGGGGAGCTGGTCGGCGCCTCGGGGTCGTTCTTCTCCCGGAGGTCGTCGAACACCTTGCGGGCGGTGGCGTCGCCGTACTGCGCCCGCAGCTTCTGGAACCACGCGGCGTTGGCCAGCTCGCCGCCACCGCCCTTGCCGAAGATGCCACCCACCAGGGAGGCGATGTAGACGATGTCCGCGCGGGTGTAGGGCGTCGGGGGCTTCTGCAGCGCCGCGTACTCGACCGGGCAGTCGGGCCCGAAGCCCACGCCCGTGGTGCCGGGGATCGGCAGCGGGACGGACGCCGGGCAGAGCGCCGCCTGCGCGGCGTTCATGCCGGCGAGCATCGCGTCGAGCTGGTCGAGCAGCTTCTGGCCCTCGGCGCCGTACCGCTGGGTGACCGCCGCGATCTGCGCGCTGGCCTGGGCCGGCGTGTAGGCGGCGATCCGCAGCTGGGCGGCGTCCATCCGCACGTTGGCCGGGCTGGGCCCGACGAACTCCGCCATCCGGGCCGCCCCGGTGTGCCGCAGGACGTCGGTGAGGAACATCCGGTCCTGGATGTTGGCGTAGCCGGCGCCGAACGCGACGTCGGCGTCGGTGACGCCCTTGATGTGCGGGACGCCGAACCGGTCGCGCTTGATGGTCACGCCGGGGCGTGGGGTCTGGGTGCTCACCACGTCGGCGTCGGCGACGCCGAGCCGGGCGTCCTTGTAGTAGGCGGTCAGGCTGCTCGCGGTCAGCCCGCCAGGGGCCACTTTGCCCAGGGCGTCGTACATCTCGAGCTGGTCGGCGAAGTGCGCGGGGGCGGTCGGGGTGGCGGTGGTCAGGACGCCCTTGGGGTCGCCGGGGGTGGAGACCAGCGCCGGCGCCCGGGTGACGCCGAGCGAGACGAGGGTCGGCAGCGACACGTTCCCGTTGCTCCCCGGCGGCAGGATGTTGAGGACCTCGCCGTGCGCCGTGTAGCTCCCCAGGTCCTGGGCCGCGACCGCCGGCGGGACGGCGAGGGCGAGCAGCGAGAGCAAGGCAGAGCCGGCGAGCAGCGGGCGACGCATGGTGGGGCCTTCCGGTCCGGGAGTTGCGTGATCGTTCCACGGCGCGTCCGATATGTGAAGGGTCGTCATGTTTTGTACCGACCGCCGATGTCGCACCCGGCTGCGAAGATGGACCGGTCATGGCCCCCTCGTCCCTCGAGCGCTTCTCGCCCGCCACCCGTGCCTGGTTCACGGGCGCCTTCGACGCACCCACCGCCGCGCAGGAGGGCGCCTGGGACGCGATCGCGAGCGGCCAGGACACCCTGGTCGTGGCGCCCACCGGCTCGGGCAAGACGCTGTCGGCGTTCCTGTGGTCGCTCGACCGGCTGGCCTCGACGCCGCCGAGCGACGACCCCAAGCACCGCGCCCGGGTGCTCTACATCTCGCCTCTGAAGGCGCTCGCCGTCGACGTCGAGCGCAACCTCCGGGCGCCGCTCACCGGCATCCGGCAGGCCGCGCAACGCCTCGGTCTGCCCGTTCCCGACATCCGGGTCGCGACCCGCTCCGGCGACACCCCGGCCGACCAGCGCCGGGCCTTCGCGCGCACTCCCCCGGACATCTTCATCACCACGCCGGAGTCGCTGTTCCTCGTCCTCACCTCCGCCGCCCGCGAGTCCCTGCGAGGCGTCGAGACGGTCATCATCGACGAGGTCCACGCCGTCTCAGGGACCAAGCGCGGCGCCCACCTGGCGCTCACGCTCGAGCGCCTCGACGCGCTGCTGGACGAGCCCGCGCAGCGGATCGGCCTGTCGGCGACCGTGCGCCCGATCGACGAGGTCGCCCGCTTCCTCGGGGGTGCCCGCGAGGTCACCGTCGTCCAGCCCCCAGCCACCAAGACGATCGAGGTCGAGGTGGCCGTCCCCGTCGAGGACATGTCCGCCCTCGGCGAGTACCAAGATCCCGTCCGCGGTTCCGCCGCCGGGCCGCCGCAGCAGTCCTCGATCTGGCCCGCAGTCGAAGAGCGGATCGTCGACCTTGTCGAGCAGCACCGGTCGACCATCGTGTTCTGCAACTCACGACGGCTCGCTGAGCGACTCACCTCCCGCCTCAACGAGATCGCCACAGAGCGCGCCTTCCCGGCGGAGCCGGTCGACCTCGACCGGCCCGAGGGGTCGTCGGGCGTGAAGCCATCGTTCCTGCGCGGGCCCGCCCAGCACCCCGGGCAGGGCGGCGTCGGCCGGGGCAACGGCCTGTCCTCCGACGCCAACGTCATCGAGATCGCCCGGGCCCACCACGGGTCGGTGTCGCGCGAGCAGCGCTCCCAGATCGAGGAGGCCCTCAAGGCCGGGCGCCTCCCGGCGGTGGTGGCCACGAGCTCCCTGGAGCTCGGCATCGACATGGGCGCCGTCGACCTCGTCATCCAGGTGGAGTCGCCGCCCTCGGTCGCCAGCGGTCTGCAGCGCATCGGCCGTGCCGGGCACCAGGTCGGCGCCGTCTCGCGAGGCGTGATCCTGCCCAAGTACCGCGGCGACCTCGTCCAGTCCGCCGTCGTCGCTGAGCGCATGGTCACCGGCGGCATCGAGGCCACGACCTACCCGCGCAACCCGCTCGACGTCCTGGCCCAGCAAATTGTGGCGATGTGCGCGCTCGAGTCCTGGACCGTCGACGACCTCGCCGCTGTCGTGCGGCGGGCCGCGCCCTTCGCCGCGCTTCCCCAGAGCGCGCTGGAGGCCACCCTCGACATGCTGAGCGGCCGGTACCCGAGCGACGAGTTCGCCGAGCTGCGACCCCGCATCACCTGGGACCGCGTGACCGGCGTGCTGACCGGAAGGCCTGGGGCGCAACGACTTGCGGTGACGAGTGGCGGCACCATCCCCGACCGCGGCATGTTCGGTGTGTTCCTGGTCGGCGGCAGTCCCTCATCGCGCGCCTCCGGCGCGACAAAGTCGCGCGTCGGCGAGCTCGACGAGGAGATGGTCTACGAGTCCCGCGTCGGCGACGTCTTCCTGCTCGGGTCGAGCGCCTGGCGGATCGAGGACATCAGCCACGACCAGGTGCTCGTCACGCCGGCTCCCGGCCAGCCGGGCCGGATGCCCTACTGGCACGGGGACGCGCCCGGCCGCCCGGTCGAGCTCGGACGGGCCCTGGGCAGGTTCGTGCGCGAACTCTCGGGGATGTCACCGCAGGACGCCCGGGAGCGACTGACGAACGCCGGCCTCGATGCCAGTGCGGTGAGCAACCTGCTGGCGTACCTCACCGAGCAACGCGCAGCCACCGGCGTACTCCCGGACGACAGGACGATCGTCGTCGAGCGGTTCCGTGACGAGCTCGGCGACTGGCGGCTCGCCATCCACTCGCCCTTCGGCGCGCAGGTCAACCAACCCTGGGCCCTCGCCCTGACGGCGCGGCTGCGGGAGACCTACGGCGTCGACGTCCAGTCGATGCACTCCGACGACGGCATCGTGCTGCGCCTGCCCGAGACCGAGCAGGCCCCGAACGGCGCGGCAGCGGTCTTCGAGCCCGACGAGGTCGAGCCGCTGGTGCAGCTCGAGGTCGGCGGATCGGCGCTGTTCGCGTCCCGGTTCCGGGAGTGCGCCGCGCGCGCCCTGTTGCTCCCCCGGCGCAACCCGACTCGTCGTACTCCCTTGTGGCAGCAGCGACAGCGGGCGGCACAGCTGCTCGGGGTCGCCTCGCAGTACGGCAGCTTCCCGATCGTTCTGGAGACGATGCGCGAGGTCCTGCAGGACGTCTTCGACGTGCCGGGCCTCGTCGAACTGATGCGCGACGTGCAGAAGCGGAAGGTGCGCTTCGTCGAGGTCGAGACTCAGCAGCCGTCCCCGTTCGCGCGGTCGTTGCTGTTCGGCTACATCGGCGCCTTCATGTACGAAGGCGACGCTCCCCTCGCTGAGCGCCGAGCGCAGGCGCTCTCGCTCGACTCCGCCCTGCTGGCCGAGCTGCTCGGCCAGGCCGAGCTGCGCGAGCTGATCGATGTGGACGCTCTCGCCGAGGTCGAGCGGGAGGTGCAGCGGCTCACCCCGGAGCGGGTAGCCAAGGACCTCGAGGGCGTCGCGGACCTGCTCCGGGTGCTGGGCGACCTCACGACCGACGAGGCCGTCGCGCGCGGCGCCACCCCCGCCTGGCTGGCGGAGCTCGAGGGCCAGCGACGTGCCATCCGGGTGCGCATCGCAGGCCAGGAGCGGTGGGTGGCCGTCGAGGATGCCGGCCGTCTGCAGGACGCGCTGGGTACGGCGCTGCCGGTCGGTGTCCCCGAGGCCTTCTTGGAGCCGGTCCGCGACCCGCTCGGCGACCTGGTCTCCCGCTTCGCGCGGACCCACGGGCCGTTCCACCCGGTCGACGTCGCCCAGCGCTTCGGCCTGGGCGTCGCGGTCGTGGACTCGGCCCTCGCCCGGCTCAGCGCCTCCGGGCGGGTCGTGCATGGGGAGTTCCGGCCCGGTGGCGTGGGCCTCGAGTGGTGCGACGCCGAGGTGCTGCGCTCGCTGCGTCGACGCTCGCTCGCCAAGCTCCGCAAGGAGGTCGAGCCGGTCCCGCCCGAGGCATTGGCCCGCTTCCTGCCCTTCTGGCAGGGCATGGGGCCGTCCGGTGGGCGCGGCCTCGACGGTCTGCTGCGGGCGATCGAGCAGCTCCAAGGAGCCGCCCTCCCTGCCAGCGCCCTGGAGACGCTGGTGCTGCCCTCGAGGGTCGTGGGCTACGCGCCGTCGATGCTCGACGAGCTGACCGCCGCCGGCGAGGTCCTCTGGGCCGGCGCTGGATCGCTGCCCGGCAACGACGGCTGGGTCTCGCTGCAGCTGGCCGAGTCCGCGGACCTGCTCCTGGCTCCGCCGGGTGAGGTCTCCTCGACCCCGCTGCACGACGCCGTACTCGACGCCCTCGCCGACGGCCAGGCGCTGTTCTTCCGGTCGCTGTCCGAGCGCGTGGAGTCGCCCGCTGATGCGGCGCTGCAGCAGGCGGTCTGGGACCTGGTGTGGGCCGGCCTGCTCACCAACGACACGCTCTCGCCGCTGCGCGCCCTCCTGGCGACCGGAAGGACGTCGCACCCGGCCAAGCGGGGGCCGGTGCGCTCTCGTTCCCGTTACGGCCGCCCCACGATGCCGAGCCGCACGGGGCCACCGAGCATGGCGGGCCGCTGGTCGCGGCTCCCGGACCGGGATCCCGACGCCACCCGCCGTACCCATGCTGTCGCCGAGGCGCTGCTGGACCGGCACGGGGTGGTCACCCGCGGCGCGGTCGTAGCCGAGCGGGTGCCGGGTGGTTTCGCGGCCGTCTACGCGGTGCTGAAGGCGTTCGAGGAGGCCGGGCGGGTGCGACGCGGGTACTTCGTCGAGGGGCTGGGCGCGGCGCAGTTCGCGGCGCCGGGAGCGGTCGACAGGATGCGGGCTCTCGCCGCGGCCGAGCCGGCCGAGAGCGAGCCGCTCTGGACGACACCCGTCCCTGGTGGATGGGCCGAGTACACGAGAGCCGAAGGCGCCCAGCAACGCAAGCGCCGAGACGACGCGCGGGCCGTGGTGCTCGCGGCCAGCGACCCTGCCAACCCTTACGGCGCGGCCCTTCCCTGGCCGACCACCGAGGGCCACCGGCCTGGCAGGAAAGCCGGGGCTCTGGTGGTGCTCGTCGACGGTCGGCTGGTGCTCTACGTCGAACGCGGCGGCAAGACGCTGTTGTCGTTCACCGATGACGAGAACCGCGTCGCCCCCGCCGCAGACGCCCTGGCACTCGCGGTCCGTGACGGCGCGCTGGGGAAGCTGACGGTCGAGAAGGCCGACGGGGAGCCTGCCCTGTCGAGCGCCCTTGGCGTCGCGCTCGAGAACGCCGGCTTCCGGCCCACGCCCCGCGGGCTCCGCCTGCGGGCCTAGACCTGGCAGGACCTGCGCGCCCTTTGACCGTCGTACGGCGGTGCTTTCGGCGATCCGGCAGGCAGGCTGGTCGCATGACGACCATCGCCCGCCCTCGCCTGCTCAATGCCCCGGTCGCGGACCCGACAGATGCCGCCACCCACTACGCCAGGAAGCTGTCCTTCGAGGCCGACTGCTCCGACGTGCACGACGCCGCCGGAGCGACGGGGTTCGTGGTCGTCGACAGCCGCAGCCAGGAGGCCTACGCGAACGGGCACGTGCCGGGGGCGTTGTCGCTGCCGTACGCGACCACGACAGCAGAGACGACCAGCAGTTGGGAGCACGACGCGCTGTACGTCACCTACTGCTGGGGGCCCGGCTGCAACGCAGGGGACCAGGGGGCACTTCGCCTGGCCCAGCTGGGTTTCCGAGTGAAGCTCATGATCGGTGGCTGGGACACCTGGATCGCTGACGGGTACCCCGTAGAAACCAGCCGCGTTCCTTAGACCGTGCGGCGGCGCAGCACCCAGACGACGCTCGCGACACCCAGCAGCAGCATGCCGCCGAGGCCGAGCGCGGTGTTGGCCCCGGTGGCCGCCAAGCTCCCGCCTGCGGTCGGTGCCGTGACCGCCTCCCCGACCGGGATGACGACCGGGCCGACGTCGGCCGCCTGCTTGAGCGAGCGGAAGACCTCGAGCTCGGTGATCGTCACCCGCGTCGTGTTGGTCACCGTGCTCCGGCAGTCCGACGGGTTGGTGGCGTCGTTCTCCTGCTCGTGGTTGAAGTCCGAGCCCCCGGTGCAGGTGTTGCTGCGGACCACCAGCCGCACTGTGTCGGCCGTCACCGGCTTCGGCAGGGTGATCGTGCGCAGCAGCAGGTCCGGAGCCGTCGCGCGCGGTGCGCCTGCCGGGAAGAAGTCGGTCGGGCTGCGGTAGATCGTGGTGAAGGACTTGCCGCCGTTGCTGCTGGCCTGCACGTCGAAGGCCCGGATGCCGAGCAGGCGCCCCTGGAACTCGGCCGCGTCCTGGCCGGTGGCCGGCAGCGCCGGGTGGTGCAGCGAGCTCACGGCCAGCTTGTCGAAGCTGGCCTGCCCGCCCCCGAACTTCACGGTGACCGTGCGACCGTCGACCGGCTGGGTGTCGAAGGCGCCGTTGGTCACCTCCGTGTCATCGACGACCCGGCCGAGGCGGAGCGCGCCGGTGTTGCCGGTGACGGTCGGCTGGTAGGCGGCGGAGGCGAGGTTCTGCGCAAGCTTCAGCACCTGCGTGTGGTCACCCGGCTCGTAGGTCTGGGTGAACCGCTGGATCCCATAGCCCTTGGCCTGGACCGTCAGGGTGTAGGTGCCCTGCAGCAGCTCTGCCTTCGCCGGCAGGTTCTTGCCTCCGAGGGTGGTCGCGACCGGACGGCAGCGGGCCGTGTACTGGCCGACGTAGACCGAGCCGGCGACCGGCTTGCCGGTGTTGGCGTCCACGAGCGTGAAGGTCACGTGCGCGTTCTTCGCCGCCTTCGGGGAGGCGAAGCTCGGGACCGGGTCGACGTCCGCACCGGACTTCGAGCGCGCGCCGGCTCCGAGACCGCGCGAGGCAAAGGCATCGGCGACGGTGTCGTAGTCCTGGGGGTCGCGCATCATGACCGCTGCCAGCTCGACGTTCTTCATGTCCACCATCGACGGCGCACCATTGGCCTGCAGGATCATCGCGTCGAACAGGTAGGTGATGTAGCGACGGTTGCCCGGGCACTTGTCCCAGGTCGGACCCGCGGCACCCGTGCTGGTGCGGCCGAGGGCACAGGCCCGCTGCAGCGCCTTGTCGGTGTACGGGTAGGTCGCGTCGTACTTCTTGACCAGTGCCTCGCGGACCGTCATCTGGATGGCGTTCCAGATCTCGCCGTCAGCGTGCACCTCGGGGCCGGTGGTGTCGAAGCCGAAGTCGGAGTAGTTCAGCGGGTTCTTCGACGGGGCCAGGTTGTAGTCGCGGATGCCGACGACCGGGTCACCGGTGGCGTAGGCGCCCACGGAGAACGGGTCCTCGCCGCGACTGCCGGCAAGCCCGAAGGCGTTGAGGTACTCGACCGCGTCGAGGTCGCTCCAGCTCTCCCCCATCGACCCGCCCTGCTGGCCGGACAGGCCGGTGGCCGGTCCGGCGATGAGGCGGTTGCTGATGGCGTGCGTGTACTCGTGCAGGAAGACCGACGCGTCCAGGTCACCGTCGGTGCACGGGGCGTAGAAGCCGACAACCGGTTGGAACAGGTACTGGTTGGTGATGCCGGGGACGCCGTCCTGGAGGGTGATCTGGTTGGCGTTGTCGCGCCCCGTGAGGCCGAGACCGGCCGCCCCGGTGAGGAGGTTGGTGACCGCGAACGCGTTGTTGGACAGCGCGGCGTTCTGGGCGTTGCCGAGCTCCGGGTCGCCCTCGGCGACGTTGGTGCCCTGCTTGCCGAAGTTGCTGATCTGGAGCGCGCCACGGGTCTCGGTGAGGCCGAGCCGGTAGGAGAAGTCATGGATCCGGTTGTGGCCGGTGAACAGGTTCACGATGGACGCGTCGATGTTGGCCTGCTGGGGCGGCAGGATCGATGCCGGGTCGCAGAGCGAGGTGTGCCACGCGTCGTCGAAGGTGGCGCTGTAGTCACGCGTGGGGCTGGCCGGGGGTAGGAACGGACCCCCGGGGGTGAGCGAGCTGGAGACCTGAGCGTTGCTCGTCAAGGCGTTGTTGCCGAGCGTCGTGAACGTCGGCATGCCCGTGATCGGGTCGGCGTCGTACGGCAGTGGGCTGGCGTCCGCGTAGAGGAACGAGCACTCCGAGAGGTCCTTGGCCAGGACGTTGCCGGCCGGGTGCGCCGTCCCGGAGCAGGCCTGGTAGCGGTCGTCGGCACTGGCGACGCCCTTGCGGGCGAGCTGCGGGTTGGACCCGAACGCCATCCAGGTCGCGGGCCCGGCGGTCGTGCCATCGGAGAACGGACCGGGGAGGTTGGTCGCGGGCGTCGTCTGGTCGGTCGACAGGTAGTTGCCGGCGAACGTGAACGGCGCCGTCGCGGTGCTGTCGTACGGGCAGACCGTCGCCGTGACGACGTCGGCTGCGGTGATCGCCGGCGTGAAGCTGGTGGTGCCGGCCTCCGGGCTCGCCAGGGTGTCGATCGACGTGATCTCGGCGCCGTTGCGCTGCACCTTGATCACGATGTCGTTGGCTGGGTTGTCGGCGGCAGCGCTGATGGCGAGCGTCTTGTCACCGACCGCGACGACGAGCTTGCTCTTGGCGGAGCAGGCCTTCGCGCTGTAGGTGCCCTGGAAGGTCCCAGGTGTCACAGCCGCCGCGGAGGGGACCGAGCGCATCGTGGCGTTGCCAGCGGTGCCCAGGGCGAGGGTGTCCACGGCGTCGCGCCGGAGCAGCACGACGCCGGTCGCGGCGTCGACGTAGGACATGGTGGCCAGCGCACGGCCGCCTGCCACGTCCTGGATGTCGGTCTCCCAGACGAGCTTTGCGCCGTACTCAGTTGTCGGGAGAACCCGCAAGCGGGCGCGCTGCAGCTGATGGAGGCCCCTCGCCACCACCGTCTGGAACCCGGCCAGGTCGAGCTTGCCGAGCGTCAGGTCGGCGGTCGTCAACCCCGAGATCCCCGCATCCTTCGCGGCCGCCAGGACCGCCTGCTGCACACCCAGCGTCGGGGTCGTGGTGGGCAGCTGCCCCAGTACGGCGGTGGGAACGAGGGAGGAGGTGACGAGAGCGACCCTGTCATCGACGACGCCCACCACGACGTAGCCGTCCTGGGACACGAGCAGACCGCTGACCGTCTGGTTGAACGACACCGAGTAGGCGTGGGTGCTCTGCGACAGCGGCTCGTTGTTGACGACCACGAGACCGTCGACGTCGGCGGGGCTCAGACCCCACAGCGCCGCGTGCGTGCGCAGGTACGTTCGTGCAACGTCGACCGGCTTCCCGGTCAGCCCGGTGGCGAGGTAGCCGTGGTCACGCGTGAGGTTGAGCGGGGTGCCGTACTGCGTCCACGAGACCTGCATGCCGTGCCCCATCGCAGCGATCCCAGCCTTCGCGGCCGGCAGCGGCGCCAGGGCCGAGCCGCGCCGATCGGCGTCACCGACGGGCACCTCGGCGCCAGGGAAATCCCCGGAGTCCCCGCCCTGAAGCAGCCGCTGCAGGTGCGCCGACGGGGTGGTGGCCGCCTGCGAGGTGGGCAAGCCGCCGAGCAACGCACCCGAGAGGGCGACACCGGCGGTCAGGACAAGGGTGGCGCGACGACGCGTCACAGGGTGGCCTCCATCAGCGGACGATCAGTTGCTGGTCAGTTCGCCACGAGGCCACCATTTCCTGCGGACGCAGGCCGAGGAACAAAGACGGGCCGCCTGAGCGAGACACCGTCTGGCTGGCGGCCCAACGGATGCACGACGCCGTCGCCGGCCAGGCGCTGACGCGCTCAGACTTCCGCGTGCCGCAGCTGGCGACCTCCCGGGTCGCGGTGGGCTACCGGTTGCCCCGTCGTCGAGCTGGTTCCCACCGCCGCCTAGACCCTCAGCTCCCGGTGGTGCCCTCGGCGGCCTTGTCCCCCTCGGGGGTGCCCGTCGTGAGGGGCGCGGCCGGGGCCTGCGCGGCGGCCGGCAGCTGCCCGGTCAGGCTGGCGCGGATCTGGTCGAGGCGGGCCTGGCCGGCGACGTCCATGGTGGACTTCTCGACCTCGAGCATCCGGCCCTCGACGCTACTGCCGGCGAGCTCGGCACCACCCAGGGCCTTGGCGTAGCGAGCCTCGATCTTGTCTCGCACCTCGTCCAGCGACGGGACGTTGCCCGGCGCAGCGAGCTCAGACATCGAACTCAGGCTCTTGGTGACCTGCTCCTGCATCTTGGCCTGCTCGAGCTGGCTGAGCAGCTGGGTGCGCTCCGCGAGCTTCTTCTGCATGATCGTGGCATTGGTCTCGACAGCCTTCTTGGCCTGCTGCGCCGCCTGCAGGGCCTGGTCGTGGAGGGTCTTCAAGTCCTCCATGCCCCTCTCCGCCGACACCAGCTGGTTGGCGAAGGCCTGCGCAGTCTGCTCGTACTCCGCCGCCTTCGCGGCGTCGGCAGCGGAGCGGGCCTGGTCCGCCAGCACGAGAGCCTGCCGCGCGGAGCCCTGGAGCTTCTCGACGTCGCTCATCTGGCGCGCGAGCTTCATCTCGAGCTGGCGCTGGTTGCCGATCACGGCTGCCGCCTGCTGCGTCAGCGCCTGGTGCTGGCGCTGCGCTTCCTCGATGGCCTGCTGGATCTGGATCTTCGGGTCAGCCTTCTCGTCGATCTTCGCGCCGAAGGCGGCCATCAAGTACTTCCAGCCCTTCACGAACGGGTTCAAGTCCTCACGCCTTTCCATCGTCCGGCCAGAGCCGACCAGGCACCGGCTTCCCCACGGTATCCCGCTCGACGAGTCACGGCCCGCAGCAGCAGCATGTACCTGCAGCAGTCGGGAGCACGGTGCGTATCCACGGCGCGATCCGAGGCTCCTGCTGGAGTGCGGCTCAGCCGGTTTCAGTCGGCTTAGGAGGGTCATGGCGGAGCGCAACGGGTCCGCGCGGCATCGGCCATCGCCTGCCGGCATGCCTCTGACCGGCCGCACGGCGCGCTGGGCCTCCTGGGGGATGCTGCTCGTGGTGATGGGCATCTGCAGCCTGAGCCTGGTGTCGATCCACCGGTTGGTGGTCGCGACCGCTGCAGCCCAGCGCACGAGCACGCTGACCGACCACTACCAGGACGCCCGCTACCACGTCGCCAGCGCGGACACCCACTACCACGCCTACCTGAGCACGCCACATGCGCGGCTGCTGCAGGCGAGGAACGACGAGCTGCGCCTGCTGTCCGCCGCCCTCGCCTCCGCCGAGGCCTCGCCTGGATCGGACCACAGAGCCGCCCATCAGCAGGTCCTCGTGGACGTGTCTCGCTATACCGACGCGACCGATCGCGCGCTGGAGCTGGTGGACCTGCCGCCCGGGCTCGTTCGCCAGTCATTGCTCGCTGCGGCCCGCCAGCGTGCAGACGTCACCCAAGCAGCCCTCACCAACTCGCTGGGCGCGTTGCAAGAAGCCACCCATGACGAGAGCGAGAAGTACCTGGACCAGGCCTCGTCGCAGGCAATCCTGCTGAGCCGCGGCGCGCCGGTGGTGCTGGCGGCCAGCCTGCTCCTGGCCCTCCTGTTCGGCAGCGTGCGACGTCGTCACAGGCTCGCCATAGAGGCCCTCGCCGCGACGGACCCGTTGACCCAGTTGCCGAACCGCCTCGTCCTCGCCCGCCGGGCAGCTGAGGTGCTGGACAGCCGCACGGCATCGGCATCGCCTCCCTGCCTTCTGGTGCTCGGCCTCGACCGGTTCAAGGAGGTGAACGACAGCCTGGGCCGCCACTACGGCGACGACCTGCTCGTCCAGGTGTCGGAGCGGCTGCGAACCGTGGTCAACCACGACACCCTGGTCGCCCGGCTCGGTGGCGACGAGTTCGCCCTCCTGCTCAGCTCAGGTGGTGAGGAGGCCGGAGAGCGCGTCGCGGCGCAGGTCAAGGCCGCCTTCGACACTCCGTTCCTCCTCGACACCTTGTCGGTCGAAGTCGCGGTCAGCATCGGCATCGCCGCCGCGACCGAGGAGTTCCACGACCTCGTCCCCTTGCTGCGTTCCGCCGACGTCGCCATGTACGTCGCCAAGGACACCCACGAGCGCTACGTGGTCTACACCGCGGAGCACGACCTGCACACCGCTAACAAGGTTCGGCTGATGAGCGAGCTCAGGCAGGCGCTGACCGCCGACGAGCTGGTCGTGCACTACCAACCGAAGGTGGCGCTCACCGATGGCCATCTCGTCGGTGTCGAGGCACTCGTGCGCTGGCAGCACCCGCATCGCGGACTGCTGGCGCCAGGTGCCTTCGTGCCGGCTGTCGAGGACTCCGACCTCATGGACCGGGTCACCACGCAGGTGCTCTCCAAGGCTCTCCGCCAGGTCAACACCTGGTCGTTGCAGGGCCGCTCGGTCCCCACCGCCGTCAACATCCCCACCCGGTCCCTGCTGAACCTCGACTTCCCAGCCCAGGTCGCCACGCTGCTCTCCGACGCCGACGTCGACGCCAACATGCTCAGCCTCGAGATCACCGAGAGCAGCGCGATGCGCGACCCCCAGCGGTGCATCCGCGTGCTCCAGGCCCTGCGCGCCACCGGTGTGCGCGTTTCCATCGACGACTACGGCACCGGCTACGCGTCGATGGCCTACCTCAAGGACCTCCCCGTCGACGAGGTCAAGATCGACCGCAGCTACGTCGACCGCGTCATCGACGACCCGCAGAGCGCCATCCTGGCAAGGTCCATCATCGAGCTCGGGCACAACCTCGGGCTCACCGTCGTGGGCGAAGGCGTCGAGGACCAGGAGGTTGCGACGCTGCTGCGCGAGGCCGGCTGTGACACCGCGCAGGGCTATCACTTCGCCCGACCGATGGCCGGTCCCGACGTCACCACCTGGGACTACCAGCGCACGGTCCGCACCCTCGGCGTGCCACACCCGCGCGACGGGGCAGCCACCAGTTAGCAGTTTCGCGCGTCGTAAAGGTGCGAGACAGAGCGCACAGGGCATCCTGGCAGCGTGTCGCTACTCCCCCGCAGTGCCCTTGCCACCCTGGTCCTGGCCACCGCGTGCAGTTCTGCCTCGCCCAGCGCCATCTCCCACAGCACGGCCTCGCCCAGCACCGTGACCCCCCTGGCCACTCCCCACCCGGCGGTGTCGCCGAGCGCTGCGGGCCACACCATCCCGGCTCTGCTCAACGCCAGCGACCTCTACGCCGCGGACCGCCCTGGCCAGCTGTCGAGCGAGGCTTCGCACGCTCTGTCTCTCGTCTACGTCCCGGACTCCGCCGACGGCACCGTGCACGTCATCGACCCGACCACCTTCAAGGTGGTCCGTGTCTCCAAGGTCGGGCTGGTCCCTCACCACGTCACACCGTCGTACGACCTGCGAACCCTCTGGGTCGACAACACCACAGGCAACAGCCTCACACCGATCGACCCCCGCACCGGCCGCTTCGGCACGCCGGTCCCGGTGGACGACCCGTACAACCTCTACTTCACCGCTGACGGCCGGCATGCCGTCGTTGTCGCCGAACGCCTGCAGCGCCTGGACTTCCGGGACCCGCACACGATGGCGCTCCAGCACTCGCTGCACGTCCCCTGCAGCGGCGTCGACCACGCCGACTTCTCGGCCGACGGCACGCACGCGCTGTTCTCCTGCGAGTTCAGCGGCCAGATGCTCTGGATCGACATGGTCCACCAACGGGTGGAGCGCACCTTGACGCTCCCACGGCAGGGCAGCCAGCGCCCCAAGCCGCAGGACGTCAAGATCAGCCCTGACGGAAAGGTCTTCTACGTCGCCGACGAGGACAGCAACGGCGTCTTCCTCCTCGACGCCCACACCCTCAAGGTCTTGTCCTTCCTGCCCACCGGCCTGGGCGCCCACGGCCTGTATGTCAGCCGCGACAGCAAGGACCTGTTCATCACCAACCGCAAGGGCGCCTCGGTCTCGGTGCTGTCCTTCACCTCCCGCAAGATCCGGGCCATCTGGCCGGTCCCGAACAGCTCCCCCGACATGGGCGGGGTGTCAGCCGACGGGAAGGTCCTGTGGCTCTCGGGCCGCTACTCCCGCGAGGTCTACGCGATCCGCACGAGCGACGGCCACCTGCTCGCCCGTATCCCCGTCGGGGGGCAGCCGCACGGCCTCTGCGTCTGGCCACAGCCCGGTCGGTACTCCCTCGGCCACACGGGCGTGCTCCGGTGAGGCGTGCCCTCCTCGTGCCGTTGGTGCTCCTGCTCACCGCCTGCTCCCCAAGCCGAGCCGGTACGGCGACGCCCGCGCCGACCGTGACCCACCACGCGACCAGCCCCTCGGCGACGGCCGCCACCGCCGCCACGACCACCGCTGCCCTGCGCTGGTCTGCCGGCCAACGGCTCCCTCGGCCCGTCAGCGAGGTCGGCGTCACCGCCCTTGGCACGGCGATCCACGTCGTCGGCGGCTATATCAACGGCCACCCCAACTCCACGACGCACCTGGTGCTGGACACCCGCACCGGCCGCTGGCACACCGCGGCCCCGCTCCCCCGGGCCCTCGACCACGTCGGCACCGTCGCCCTCGCGGGCAAGGTCTGGGCCATCGGCGGCTACGGAGCGGTCAGCGGCGGCACCTCAGGTGTCTACGCCTGGGACCCGGCAAGCGATCGCTGGAGCGCCAAGGCATCCCTGCCGAACCGCCGGTCAGCAGGAGTCGCCGTGGTCCTGAACGGCAAGATCCACTACGTCGGCGGCAAGAGCGCCGGCGTCGACGTGGCCGAGCACGACGTCTACGACCCGGCGACGAACCGCTGGACCACCGCGGCCCCGATGCCGACCGCCCGCGACCACGCGGCCGGGGCCGTCGTGGGCGGCCGGCTCTACGTCGCTGCGGGCCGCCCCAACGACCTGAACCTGCTCCAGTCCTACGAACCGTCCACCGACCGCTGGACCACCCTCCCGCCCCTCCCACTGGGCCGGTCCGCGGTCGCCGGCGCGGCGTTCCGCGGGCGGTTCGTGGTCCTCGGCGGCGAGAACTCCAGCGAGAGCTCCATCGACACCGAGGTCGACGCCTACGACCCCGCGACGCGACGCTGGGGGCGCCTGCCGGACCTCCCCGCCCCGCGTCAGGGAATCGGCGCGGCCGTCGTCGGCGACGCGCTCTACCTGCCGGGCGGCGGCCCCACCGCCGGTGGTTCCCTCCAGAGCGACGCGCTGCTCATCCTCCGGTAGCGCTCGACTGGCGGGTGTCAGCCGGGCCAGCCGAGGCCGGCACGGGCCTCCAACGGCGCGGCACGCGTGTCCGGCTCGGCCGGGGCGACAGCCGCAGAGCCGCCGCCCAGCCCACGCACGAGGGCATCCGCCGCCGTGCGGGCCGTGCCGTCCGCGAGCGGCCACAGCAGCTGGCTGCTGCACCAGCGCAGGACCAGCTCGACCTCGACCGGCCCACTGGCAGCACGACCGGCCGTGAGAACTGCCGCGACACCGTCTCGGGCCACCTGCCACCCGCGACCCTCCCCGGGGATCAGCAGCGGTGCCAGCAGAGCCTTCTCGTCCTCCGCCGCCTTACGCAGGGGGGCGCTCGCCGCGAGCGCCTCCCCCGCCTTCGCCAACGCCGGCACGAGCCCCTCGGCGACCGCGGTTGCCACGCACGTCCCCACCAGGTCGGCGACGTGCTGCTCGACCAATGCCGCGAGGACGTCGTCCTTGGTGCGGAAGTGGTTGTAGAGGGTGGCCTTGGCGACCCCGCTCCTGGAGGCGACATCGACCATCGTGGTCTTGCGGATGCCGTAGCGGGCCACGCACTCCGCGGTCGCCTGCAGCAGCGCCGAGCGGGTGCGGCCCATGGCGTTGCCGGAGCGGGAGCGGGTGCCGGGCTCGCGGACAGGCACGTCCGATGCTGAAGTGGCGGTCACTGCAGGCAGGTCAGGCAGCCGCGACCACGTCGGACACCACGTGGACAGACGCGGGGACCGCAGTGACGGCGGACGGCTCCGGCACAGCCTCGAGGACCGGGATGGGCAGCGGATGCGGTTCGTGCACCGACAGCTCCTCGCTCACATCCCTCAGCACGTCGGACAGCCGCACGCCGAGGGCGCGGCAGATGCTCGCCAGCAGCTCGGAGGAGGCTTCCTTCTGCCCACGTTCGACCTCAGACAGGTACCCGAGGCTCACCCGGGCGGCCCCCGAGACCTCTCGGAGCGTCCGATGCTGCTGGAGGCGCGTCTCACGGAGGGCGTCACCCAGCAAGGTGCGCAGCACCACCACGTCGCTCACCTCCGGTTCCTCAGGTGCGGGCAACGCTACCCGCATCGCCCAGCGTTGGCACCGGTGACCCGATGCTTCTCTGAGAGCACAACAGCCCAAGCACACACAGACTTCCCCAGCGTCATGCCTGCAGGTGGCGCCGCAGCAGGTCCAGCGCGGAGGTCACGGTCAACGACCGGACCCGGTCACGGTCCCCCGGGAGCTGCAGCGAGCGCACCTGCCCGCCTGCCGGGCCGGCGACGGCCACATGCACGGTTCCGACCGGTTTGCCCTCCTGCACGTTCGGTCCAGCAACCCCGGTCACCCCCAGACCCCAGTCAGCACCTAGGCGGTCGCGGGCCCCGGCGGCCAGTGCCGCGGCTGTCTCCGCCGAGACCGCTCCCTGAGCTTCGAGCAGCGCTGCCGGGACGCCGGCGAGCTCTTCCTTGAGATCCGTGGCGTAGACCACGAGACTCCCGCGGAAGGTCACAGACGACCCGGAGCGCTGCGAGAGCGCCGCGCCCAGGAGCCCTCCGGTGAGGGACTCGGCCACGGCCACCGTCTGCCCCGCCGTACCCAGCAGGTCGTGGACCACCCCGTCGAGGGTGTCCTGGTCGTGGCCCCAGACGTGGTCGCCGAGGACGGCGTCGACGGCCGCGAGCAGGGGCTCCAGGACCTGGGGTGGCCCGCTGGTGGTGAACCGCACGCGAACCACACCCCCACCCGCGAGATACGACAGCGAGACACCGTCCGGCAACGTCACGGCGGCCTCGACGCGCTCGGCGACGGTTGACTCCCCCACGCCGGAGAGCAGCACCTGCCGGGTCGTCACGACCGTCCCGCTACGCGCAGCCAGCCGCGGCCACAAGGGGGCGGCGACCGCGCGCAGCTCGTGCGGAGGTCCGGGGAGCGCAACGACGACCTTGTCACCGAGCGGCAACCACAGGCCCGGGGCGGTCCCGACCGGGTTGTCGAGCACCTCCGCGCCCCGCGGCACGTCGGCCTGCCGCAGCACCTCGGCGGGCATCGTCATCCCGTACGCCGCGAACTTCGCGCGGAGACCGGCCTCGAGAGCGGCTTGCCGTTCCAGCGGGGCCCGGCAGGCCAGGGCGACAGCGTCCCGGGTCAGGTCGTCGACCGTGGGTCCGAGACCTCCCGAGAGCAGGAGGACGTCGGCCTCGATCAGGTGCTGCCCGATCGCGGCGACCAACCGGTGGAGGTCGTCCCCGACTGCGGCGGAGGCCACGACCTCGACGCCGGCGGCGGCGAGTTGCGCGCCGAGCCAGGCAGCGTTGGAGTTGATCACGTCCCCCAGCAGCAGCTCCGTGCCGACCGCCAGGACCGCGCCCTTCATGCGCGGCGTGCGGCCTTGCGGGCCCGCTTCACGGCCGCCCTGTCGCTGGTCTGGCGAAGAGTGAGGGCCCTTGCCACGTAGTCGATCCCGGTGACGACGGTGACGGCCACCGCGATCCCCATGAGCACCGCACGGCCGGTTGCGGCGGCCCCGGTGAGGGGCAGCACGTAGAAGCCGATGGCCAGCCCCTGCAGCAGCGTCTTGAGCTTGCCACCACGGCTGGCCGGGATGACGCCGTGCCTGATGACCCAGAACCGCAGGAGCGTGACGCCGATCTCCCGGGACAGGACGAGAACCGTGACGTACCAAGGAAGGTCGCCGAGAAGCGACAGCCCGATGAGGGCCGCGCCGGTGAGCGCCTTGTCAGCGATCGGGTCGGCGAGCTTGCCGAACGCGGTGACCAGGTTCCGGCTGCGGGCCAGCTGCCCGTCGACCCGGTCGGTGTAGGACGCCACGGCGAAGACCCCGAACGCCACCCACCGCCAGCTGTCGTCATGGCCGCCGCCGGCGAACAGCGCGACCACGAAGACGGGGACCAGAACGAGGCGGAACATGGTGAGGCCGTTGGCGACGTTCCACACGCTGGCCGTCGACGTCGGGGCGGCCATAGGTTCCAGCGACGGGTTGCCCGGCAGCAGCGGGTCCACGCCACTCGCGGGGTCGAGCTGGCTCACGCACCGGCCTCGACGGGAAGCAGGTCCGCGATCAGGTCCACGCCCTCCGACCCGGTGACGACGACGCGGACGAGGTCGCCGACCTTCAGGCCGTCGGCGTGCACCGTTGTGCTGCCATCCACCTCGGGGGCCTGGTGGGCAGCCCGGCCTTCGGCGCGGTCGCCGTCGACGGACTCGACGAGGACCTCGAGAACCTCCCCCAGACGCTCCTCAGCGCGCTGCGACGTGAGCTCCTCGGCGAGCGCAGTGAGGCGCTGCACCCGAGCGTCGACCACGTCTTGCTCCAGGTGGTCCGGCAGGCCTGCCGCCTCGGTGCCGTCCTCGTCGGAGTACCCGAACACGCCGATCGCGTCGAGGCGGGCGCCGATCAGGAAGCGCTCGAGCTCGGCGACGTCCTCCTCGGTCTCTCCTGGGAACCCGACGATGACGTTGCTGCGCGCGCCTGCCGTCGGAGCCGCGGCGCGAACCTGCTCGAGCAGGGCCAGGAAGCTCTCGGTCCCACCGAAGCGTCGCATCCGCCGGAGCACTGTGGCGGAACTGTGCTGGAAGGACATGTCGAAGTACGGCACGACACCGGGTGTCGAGGTCAGCGTCTGCACCAGCGAGGGGCGCATCTCGGCGGGCTGTAGGTAGGACAGCCGCACCCGAGGCACGATCGCGGCCAACTCAGGGAGCAGCGTCTCGAGCAGCTTGAGGTCGCCGAGGTCCTTGCCGTACGACGTGGAGTTCTCGCTGACGAGCATGAGCTCCTTGACGCCATGGTCGGCAAGCCAGCGAGCCTCGGCCAGGACGTCGGAGGGCCGCCGGCTGACGAAGGCACCCCGGAAGCTCGGGATGGCACAGAACGAGCAACGCCGGTCGCAGCCGGAGGCCAGCTTGAGGGGTGCGACGGGTGCCTCGTCGAGACGCTTGCGTACGACGGTGGGACCCCCGGCGTGCCCCGGGATGCCGACGTCGATCGACATCGCGGGCTCCTGCCGCTCGACCGGGCTGATCGGGAGGAGCTTGCGCCGGTCGCCGGGGGTGTGGCTCGGGACGGCCACGCCGTCGAGAACAGCCTGTAGGTGGGTCGACAGCTCGGCGTAGGAGTCGAAGCCCAGCACCGCGTCCGCTTCAGGGAGCTGCTCGGCCAGCTCCTTGCCGTAGCGCTCGGCCAGGCAGCCGACGGCGACGACCTTGGCACCGGTGTCGGAGGCGGCGAGCAGGGTGTCGATGCTGTCCTTCTTCGCCGACTCCACGAACCCGCAGGTGTTGACCACCACGACATCGGCGCCTTCGTCCGTGAGCTCCCACCCGGCGGCGTGCAGCCGGCCGGCGAGCTCCTCGGAGTCGACCTCGTTGCGGGCGCACCCGAGCGTGACGAGGGAGAGGCGACGGGACACGTCGCAGAGTCTAGGTGCGGGCTACATCGCGGTGAGGCCGGCGGACGTGCAGGCGAAGCGCATGACCATGCCCGAGCCGCCCGCGGCGCCGCTGTCGCGGCCACCGCAGTTGAGGCTGACGGCGCCGGCGTTGCCGACCACCACCTTCAGACGGGTCGGGTCCGAGAAGTCCCGGAACTCCCCGCTGCGCAACAGACCCTCGAACAGCGTCGAGCTGGCGTTGCTGACGCTCACCCAGGAGTCGCCGCGGATCAGGCGGATGCGAAGCTGCGCCCCGGTGACCGGTGGCTTGGAGGCC
Source organism: Frankiales bacterium (assembly GCA_025966135.1). Taxonomy (GTDB): domain Bacteria; phylum Actinomycetota; class Actinomycetes; order Mycobacteriales; family SCTD01; genus RYN-111. The sequence continues at coordinate 8,248 of JAOPVP010000064.1, read as the reverse complement.
AGCGAACCGGGGGCGGGGGTGTGCACCGTGGTGGGCGCGGTGGCCGACGGCGTGGCCGACGGCTGGCCGCTACCCGACGCCGTGATCGGGGACTTGCTGCCCGGGGACCCCAGGTAGCCGATGCCGGTGACGACGATGAGGACCGCCGCCGCACCGGTGAGGGCGAGGCCCCAGCGCGGACCGCGCCGCTCCGGGGTGAGCGCAGCGGCTGAGGCGGCGAACGCGCTGCCACCGAACGAGGTCACGGGGCCCGGCACCGGGTCGGTTTCGAGGACGACGGGCGCCTCCTGGCTGTGGGCCTTGTCGAACAGCGCCAGCAGCGGCGCCGCGTCGACCCGCAACGAGCTGGCGATCGACTTGATGTGGCCACGCGCGTAGACGAGCCCGCCGCTGGAGCCGAAACTGTCCGCCTCCAGGTCCCGGACGAGCGTGACCCGGATGCGCGTGGCCTCGCTCACCTGCTCGACCGACTGCCCCGCGGCCTCGCGCGCAGCGCGCAGCGCCGTGCCGAGCGTGGGCTCTTGGTCACCGGGGCGGACGTCGTCGGTCAGGCCGGAGGGCACGGGTGGGACCTCTCACAGGGGGAAGGGTCACTCGGGGCAGGGCCAGTCTAGGACCGGTGTCGCCGCATCGACAAAGCACCCATGGCGGGAACGTTGCAGGTTCGGGCCGGCATGCTCGTCAGGTTGCTCCGGGGCCCTCGTTGCGGCTGCCGTGGCGGCACAGGCCGGCCGGTCCGGTACGCAGGTCGAGGTGCATGAGCACCTGGTCGAAGCGCTCGTCCCCAACCGCCAGAACGTCTGGCCGCCGACCGGTCACCACGAAGCCGAGCGCGGCGTACAGGCGCTGCGCGCCGTGGTTGTTGCCACGGCAGTCCAGCGTGAGGACCTCGACCCCGTCGGCGCGGGCGTCGTCCACGAGGGCCTGCACGACGGCCCGACCCGCTCCCCTGCCGCGCGCATCCGGGTGCGTCATGACCTTCTTGATCTGCGCCACGGCGTTCAGGACCACGGCGTCGTGGCGCCGCCAGGCGCCGCACGCAAGCACCCGGTCGCCCTCCACGGCGACCGCGAGGCGCGCACCGGAGGCGAGCAGGCCCGTCAGCCAGGCATCGACCTCCTCCGGCGCCGGCACGGAGAGCCAGCCGACGGCGCCTCGGGTGCCGGCCACGTCCTGCACCAGCGGGACCAGACCTGCGCGGTGCTGCTCACCGAACCAGCTCACGTGCATGTCCTAGACCCTAAGGTGCCGAGCTCAGGAGGAGTGGGCCGTCACGAAGGCGATGATGTGGTTCCAGGCCTTCACGCAGGCCTCGGCGTGCTCGGGTGCCGTGCGGTCGAAGAACGAGTGCGGCATCCCCTCGAAGACCACGAAGTCGACCTCGACGGGTGCCAACTCGGCAACCTGCTTGGGGTCCTCGACCGGGATGTTGGCGTCCGCGCCGGCGACCAGCATCAGCAGGGGCGCGGTCATCCGGTCGAGGACCGGCAGCACGGTGGCCGAACGCCCATAGAAACCGATGCACCCGGCCAGACCGGGCGTGTCGGCACTCTGCCGCCAGGAGTAGCCGCCGCCGAAGCAGAACCCGAGCGTGAAGACCTTCTCCACGCCCAGGGATCGCAGGTGCGCGACGCCTGCCTGCACATCGGGCCCAATGCCCTCCGGCGTGGTCTGCTGAACGTGCGGCATGAACTCGAACGCGTCGCTCCGCTCCTCGGTGTCCGCCGTGCGGCCGAAGTAGTCGATGGCCACCGCCTCCCAGCCGACCTCGGCCAGCCGGACGGTGAGGTCGCGGTAGTAGGCGTGCAGGCCGCGAACGTCCGGCATGACGACGATGCCCACCTTCGAGGGCGTCGCAGCACGGCCTTCGTGAGCCATCAGGACGTCGCCGTCCGGAGCAGTGAGGCTCAGGGGCCGCTGCGGACCGGCCTGACCGGCGCCGGGGGCTGCGGGGGCGAGGGAACCGTCGGCGAAGCACATGTCGTCAACCTAACCTCGCAGCAGAACCAGCGTTCCCTCGAGCTCGTCGGGGGCGACGAGGACCTCGCGGGCCTTCGACCCCTCCGACGGCCCCACGATGCCACGGCTCTCCATCAGGTCCATGAGACGACCGGCCTTGGCGAAGCCGACCCGCAGCTTGCGCTGCAGCATCGACGTCGAGCCGAACTGCGTGGAGACCACGAGCTCGACGGCCTGGCACAGCACGTCGAGGTCGTCGCCGATCTCCTCGTCGACCTGGCGCTCGGCGGCGACCGGCACGGTGATGTCCTCGCGGAACGCCGGCTGGCGCTGCGCCTTGCAGTGGTCGACGACCGCCTTGACCTCGTTGTCCGTGACCAGCGCGCCCTGGATGCGCAGCGGCTTGCTGGCCCCCATCGGCAGGAACAGCGAGTCGCCCTTGCCGATGAGCTTCTCGGCGCCGGGCTGGTCGAGAATCACCTTCGAGTCCGTGCCGCTGGACGTCGCGAAGGCCAGGCGTGAGGGCACGTTGGCCTTGATGAGGCCGGTGACGACGTCCACCGACGGGCGCTGCGTCGCGATGACCAGGTGGATGCCGGCGGCGCGCGCGAGCTGGGTGATGCGGACGATCGAGTCCTCGACGTCGCGGGGCGCGACCATCATCAGGTCCGCGAGCTCGTCGATGATGACCAGCAGGTACGGGTAGGGCTTGTAGACCCGCTCGCTACCCGGAGGTGCGGTCAGCTTCCCGTCGCGCACGGCCTGGTTGAACTCGTCCACGTGCCGGAAGCCGGACGCGGCGAGGTCGTCGTACCGCATGTCCATCTCGCGGACGACCCACTGCAGCGCCTCGGCCGCCTTCTTGGGGTTGGTGATGATCGGCGTGATGAGGTGCGGCACGCCCTCGTAGGCGGTCAGCTCCACCCGCTTGGGGTCGACCAGCACCATCCGCACCTCGTCGGGGGTGGCGCGAGACAAGATGCTGACGAGCAACGAGTTGATGCAGACCGACTTGCCGGCGCCGGTCGCCCCTGCGATGAGGATGTGCGGCGTCTTGGCGATGTTGGCGCAGACGAAGCCACCCTCGATGTCCTTGCCGAGCCCCACGAGCATCGGGTGGTGGTCGTTGGTCGCGACCGGGCTGCGCAGGATGTCGCCGAGGCTGACCTGCTCCCGGTCGGTGTTGGGGATCTCGATGCCGATCGCGCTCTTGCCCGGGATGACGTCGATGATGCGGACGTCGGGGCTCTTGACGGCATAGGCGATGTTGCGCGCGAGGGTCTTGATGCGCTCGACCTTGACGGCCGGACCGAGCTCGATCTCGTAGCGGGTCACGGTCGGCCCGCGGCTGAAGCCCGTGACGCGGGCGTCCACCTGGAAGTCCTCCAGCACCTGCGTGAGGGCGGCGATGACCTCGTCGTTGACGGCGCTGCGCTTCTTCGGCGGCGTGCCGGCACCGAGCAGCTCGGGCGGCGGCAGCAGATAGTCACCCTTGAGGACGAGCTGCTCGGCCCGCTTCGGCACCGGCGTGTGCGGCGGCGGCTCGGCAGCCGGCTCGGCAGCAGCAGCGGGAGCGAGCAGCACCGGGTTGACGTCCTCGGGGGCGTCCTGGGCGAGCACGCCGACGCGACGGCGCGGCCGGTTGCGGTTGAGCGGCGGCAGCGCCTCGGGCTCGGGCTCCGGCTCGGGAGTCGGCTGCCGCAGCAGGAGCTTGTCGCGCAGCAACGCCAGCCGCTGCGGGATCTGGTGGACCGGGGTTGCGGTCACCACGAGCAGCCCGAAGGCCGTGAGCAGGAGCAACACAGGTACGGCGACGAAGGGGCTCAGCGCCGTCTGCAGTGGGTCGCCGAGAAGGAACCCGACGACCCCGCCCTTTTGGTCACGCGGGAGGGCACCGCGGACGATGTGCAGGACGCCGAGGGAACCCAGCGACAGGGTGGTCCAGCCCACGAGCGATCGACCGCGACCTCCCGCGCTGGCCGGGTGGCGGAGCACCCTGATGCCACCGACGGTGAGGACGACGGGGAGCACCATCGCGCCACGGCCGAACAGGCCCTCCACGACGGTCGCCAGCGCGTTGCCGGCGCTGCCGGCGTGCCACCACGCACCGGTGGCCGACAGCAGGGCACCGATGAGCAGGGCCAGGCCCACGCCGTCGCGGCGGTGCGCCGGGTCCAGGTCGCGGGCGCCGGTACCGGCCGCCCGGCTGACCCCACCGACACCGCCGGCCACGAGCTTGAAGGAGCCACCGAGCAGCTTGCCTGCCGCCGACGCGACACCCGGGCCGCGCGCAGGTGCCCGCCGGGCCGCGGGCTTGCGGGCGGCCGGCTTGCGGGCCGGGGGCTTGCGCGGGGCGGCCTTCTTCGCGGGCGCCTTCTTCTTCGAGGCAGGGCGTGAAGACGTACGGGTGGCCATGGTGTGACGCTACCGGCGCAGTACCACCGGTCCCACCGGTCACACCCGCGACACGCCGTACCGGCTGGCGAGCCCAGCCGCCGTACCGCCTGGTCGCCGTCCGGCTAGGGGTGGTGACACGCCGGCGGGTCACCACCGCGACGCGGCACCCAGACGATCGACCTAGACCTCGAGCACCACCGGGATGATCATGGGTCTGCGGCGGTAGGTGTCGCTCACCCAGCGGCCCAGCACGCGGCGCAGCTGCTGACCGAGCTGGTGCGGCTCCGAGACGCCCTCGGCGGCCGCCCGGTCGAGCTCGGCCTCGAGCAGCGGCAGGACGTCATCGAAGGCCTTCGGGTCGTCGCTGAAGCCACGCGCGGCGATCTGCGGGGCGCCGGCGATCTTGCCCGTCATCGAGTCCACGGCAATGGTCAGCGAGATGAACCCCTCCTCGCCGAGGATCCGCCGGTCCTTCAGGGTCGACTCCCCGACGTCGCCCACCTCGAGACCGTCGACGTAGACGTAGCCGCACGGCACCGCGCCGACGATCGTGGCGCGGCCGTCGATGAGGTCGACGACGACGCCGTCGTCGGCCAGCACGATGCTGTCGACGCCGGTGAGCCGGCCCAGCTCGGCGTGGGCGCGCAGGTGGCGCCACTCCCCGTGCACCGGCATCAGGTTCGAGGGCTTCACGGCGTTGAGGAGGTACAGCAGCTCACCCGCCGGGGCGTGGCCGGAGACATGCACCTTGGCCACGCCCTTGTGGATGACCCGCGCCCCCCACCGGGAGAGGCCGTTGATGACGCGGTAGACGGCGTTCTCGTTACCGGGGATCAGCGAGGAGGCGAGCACGACGGTGTCCTCGGGCTCGATGCGCACCTGGTGGTGGGACCTGTTGGCCATCCGCGACAGCGCCGACAACGGCTCGCCCTGCGACCCGGTCGAGACGAGCAGCACCTTGCGGGGGTCGAGCCGCTCGATGTCCTTCATCTCGACGACGATGCCGGGCGGGATCTGCAGCAGCCCCAGGTCGGAGGCGACTCCCATGTTGCGCACCATGGAGCGCCCGACGAAGGCCACCTTGCGGCCATGGTGCTCGGCGGCGTCGAGGACCTGCTGGACGCGGTGGACGTGCGAGGCGAAGCAGGCGACGATCACCCGCCGCGACGCCGTGCGGACCACCTCCTCGAGGACCGGGCCGATCTCGCGCTCAGGCGTCACGAAACCCGGGACCTCGGCGTTGGTCGAGTCGGACAGCAGCAGGTCCACGCCCTCGGCCCCGAGGCGCGCGAAGCCCCCGAGGTCGGTGAGCCGTCCGTCGAGCGGCAGCTGGTCCATCTTGAAGTCACCGGTGTGGAGCACCAGCCCGGCCTCGGTGCGGATGGCGACGGCCATCGCGTCGGGGATCGAGTGGTTGACCGCGAAGAACTCCAGGTCGAACGGCCCCACCTGCATGCGGTCGCCCTCGACGACCTCGTCGACGACCGGCACGACCCGGTGCTCCTTGAGCTTCGCCTGCAGCAGCGCGAGGGTGAAGCGGCTCCCGATGATCGGGATGTCGCGACGCTCACGCAGCAGGTAAGGCACCGCGCCGATGTGGTCCTCATGGCCGTGCGTGAGCACGACCGCGACCACGTCGTCGAGCCGCTCCCGGATGTAGCTGAAGTCCGGCAGGATCAGGTCGATGCCTGGCTGCTCGGTCTCCGGGAACAGCACGCCGCAGTCGACGACCAGCAGCTTGTCGCCGTACTCGAAGACGGTCATGTTGCGGCCGATCTCCCCCAGGCCGCCGAGCGCGACGACCCGTAGCCCGCCCTCGAGCAGGGGCGGCGGGGTGCCCAGACCCGGATGTGGGTGGCTCACGTGAGCACCCCACCCGCGGTGAGGTCGGACGTAAGAACGCCGATCTCCTCGAGGGTGGCGTCGACGAGCGGCAGACGCACCAGCCCGACACGGAAGCCGAGCAGCGCGAGCGCCGCCTTCGTCAAGATGACTCCTTGAGTCCGGAAGATCCCGGTGTAGACGGGCTGGAGCGAACGGTTGATCGATGCCGCACGGGCCACATCGCCTGCGCTGTACGCCTTCACGAGCTCGAGGAGCCGCGGGGTCACGATGTGGCTGACGACGCTGACGAAGCCCACGGCACCCAGGGAGAGCAGGGGCAGGTTGAGCCCGTCCGTGCCGGAGTAGACGGCCAGATCGCTCTCGGCGAGCAACCGTGAGGTCGCCATCAGGTCGTCCTTGGCGTCCTTCACGGCGACGATCTGGGGGTTGCGGCCGAGTTCCAGGAGCGTGCTGTGCTCCAGGGCCAGGCCGGTGCGTCCGGGGATGTCGTAGAGCATCACCGGCAGTGCGGTGCTCTCGGTCACCGCCAGGGTGTGGGCGATCACTCCGGCCTGTGGGGGCTTCGAGTAGTACGGCGTCACGGAGAGCAGGCCGGTCGCGCCCGCCTTCTCGGCGTCGCGGGCCAGCTCGACGGAGTGTGCCGTGTCGTAGCTGCCGACGCCCGCGAGGACGTGCGCCCGCCCCCCGACGGCATCGACGACGGCGCGCAGCAGGTCGGCCTTCTCCTCGCGCGTGGTGGTCGGCGCTTCGCCGGTCGTGCCCGAGATCACCAGGCCGTCGTTGCCCTCGCGGACCAGCCGGTCAGCGAGCTCCGCGCTCCGGGCCACGTCGACTGCGCCGTCGACCGTCATCGGCGTGACCATGGCGGTCAGCACACGTCCGAAGGGGGGCGTCGTCATGATGCGAGGCTACCCGTCCGGGCCCCATCGACCTGCCGGGTCATGCGTGTACTCCGGGTCAGCCCTCGCCGACGAGGGGGCTGCTGGCGACCTCGGTGCCGTCACCCAGGGGGCTGATGACGAAGTCGGCGAACACGTTGGGGGCCACCCGCTGCAGCTCACGGAGGATCGCGATCGCGAGCTCGCGGATCTCCACGTCGGCGTGCTCGCTGGCGCGCATCGCGACGAAGTGCCGCATGGCGCGGTAGTTGCCGGTGACGACGATCCGGGTCTCGGTGGCGTTGGGCAGCACCGAGCGAGCGGCCTGACGGGCCTGCTTGCGACGTGCCGTGACGTTCTCGACGTCGGCGAACTTCTTCTCCAGCCCCTCGAGCAGCTTGGTGTAGCTCTGCAGCGAGGCCTCGGCCGCCTCGAGGAACAGCGCGTGCAACTCGGGGTCCTCGGCGATGACGCCAGGCTCGACCATCGCCGCGTCGCGCTCGGGGACATAGCGCTGGGACAGCTGGGAGTAGGAGAAGTGCCGGTGCCGGATCAGCTCATGGGTCAGCGACCGGGAGATGCCCGTCAGGTAGAAGCTGACGGAGCCGTGCTCGAGCACCGACAGGTGGCCGACCTCGAGGATGTGCTGGAGGTAGCCGGCGTTGGTCGCCGTGCTCGGGTTGGGCTTGCTCCAGCTCTGGTAGCAGGCCCGCCCGGCGAACTCGGCGAGCGCCTGGCCGCCGTCCACATCGGTCTCCCACGGCACGTCTGCCGGCGCCTCGAAGTGGGTGTAGGCGATGACCTGGACCGTGAGCGGCGCGAGGGCCGGGCTTTCAGACAAGACGTGTTCTCCGTACGGCGGACAGCGGGCCGCAGGAGGGAAGGGCGGCGCTTCCAGGGTAACCGGCCTCAGGCCCCCAGTGCCGCGATCCTCGCCGTCTGGCGTGCCGTCAGGCTCAGGACGACGTTGAGGAACAGGAAGGCCGCGACCAGTTCGACCACGTCCGAGACCATGCGCACCTCGACCGTCGAGCGCAGCGAACTCAGCGCGTGGTCCGTCGGGTGGAGCGCGGCGATCCACCGGACGAGGCCGTCGAGCAGGAAAGCCGTCCACCAGGCCGTGACGAGCCGACTGCGCCGGACGATGCTCCACGCCAACGGGTTCTGAG
>JAOPVP010000084.1 GCA_025966135.1 Frankiales bacterium | reverse complement strand
GGGCTCCGGCGCGACGCGGGCCCTTGCGCTGGGCCGGCGCGGCGGTGGAGCCGGGTGCGGCCGCCGCGGCCCGGGTCGCCTCGCGCGACTGCGTGCTCGAGACGGCGTGGCCCTTCGCAGTCCGCTGACCCTGACCCTGACCCTGCTTCGGGCCACCCTGGCGGCCCCGTCCACCGGAGGAGGTCGCCGTACGCCGTGGTTGTTCCACCACCACCGGCGGCTCGACATAGGCGGCCGCCGGACCGGTCAGAGCGACGATGGCGGGATCTCCGGGACGGACGTTGCGGGTGGTCGGCGCGATGCCCGCCTGCTTGGCCAGTGCCCGGACGTCGCGGGCCTGGTCAGGAAGAGCGAGCGTCACGACCGCGCCGCCGGCGCCGGCGCGGGCGGTGCGGCCGGAGCGGTGCAGGTAGGCCTTGTGCTCGGTCGGCGGGTCGACGTGCACGACGAGAGCAACGTCGTCGACGTGGATGCCACGGGCAGCGATGTCGGTCGCGACGAGGACCCGGGTGCTGCCGTCCATGAAGGCGGACAGGTTGCGCTCGCGGACGCCCTGGCTGAGGTTGCCGTGCAGCTCCACCGCGGGCACGCCGGCGGCGGTCAGCTGCTTGGCCAGCTTCTTGGCGGTGTGCTTGGTACGCATGAACAGCAGCGAGCGGTCCATGCCGCTGGCGAGCTCGAGGACGACACCGGGCTTGTCGGCAGCGCTCACCGAGAAGACGTGGTGGGTCATGGTGCTGACCTGCGCGACCGGCGGGTCGACCGAGTGGGTCGTCGGCTCGTGCAGGTAGCGCTTCACGAGGACGTCGACGCCGTTGTCGAGGGTCGCAGAGAAGAGCATCCGCTGGCCCTTCTTCGGGGTCTTGTCGAGCAGGCGCTTCACCGCGGGCAGGAACCCCAGGTCGGCCATGTGGTCGGCCTCGTCAAGGATCGTGATCTCCACGGCTGACAAGTCGGCGAACCCCTGGTTGATGAGGTCCTCGAGCCGGCCGGGGCAGGCGATGAGGACGTCCACGCCGGGGGCGAGCGCCTTCACCTGCGGGCTCTGGCCGACGCCGCCGAAGACGACCGCCGTGGTGAGGCCGGTCGCCTGCGCGAGCGGCTTGACCACGGCGAGCACCTGGTTGGCCAGCTCACGGGTCGGCACGAGCACCAAGCTCCGGGCCTGCCTCGAGGACCGCTGGCCACCGATGAGCCGGGCGACGAGCGGGAGGCTGAACGCGAGCGTCTTGCCGCTACCGGTGCGCCCCCGGCCCAGGACGTCCTTGCCCGCCAGTGTGTCGGGCAGCGTGGCGGCCTGGATCGGGAACGGGCTGGTGATGCCCTCGGAGGCCAGGCTCGCTGCCAGGCGCGCAGGGACGCCGAGGTCGGCGAAGGTGGGTACGGACGTGCTCATGCTCGGATGTCGTCCTCAAAGTCGTTGGCCCGGGGCTCGTGTTCGGTAGGAAGTCGTCACCCGGCGGGCCCCATTGTCGCAGCCCACGGCGTCTATAACGCCGAACCGGGGCCGTGTCCTTCCCCACGCGTGCGGCAGGCTGGGGGCGTGACCGTCGCGCTGGAGGGCTTCCACGCGGTCAAGCACGCCCTGCGCTTCGCCCCGTCCCTCGTACGACGGATCACCGTCGCCTCCCTCCCGGAGGCGCTGGCGCTCTGTGACGCCTTGGCGCCGGACGTCCGGGACACCTTGCTCGCGTTGGCGGTGCCCGGCTCGGTTGACCACCCCACCGGCGTCTGCGGGGTCGCTCTGCGCCCGGTCGAGGACCGATCGGTCCTCTCGGCGCGCGTGGCGCCCTTGGTGCTGCTCGACGACCCCCGCCATCCGGGCAACGCCGGTGCGGCGATCCGCGTGGCCGCCGCCGCCGAGGCTTCCGGCGTGGCGCTGCTGGGCTCCTTGGACCCGTGGCACCCGTCGGTGCTGCGCGGCGCCGCGGGGCTGCACTACGCGCTGCCCGTGCTGTCGTGCACGTTGGCTGAGGTGACCGGCCCGCTGTTGGCGCTCGACGCCGGCGGTACGCCGCTCGGCTCCGTACCCGACAACGCCGTGCTCGTGGTGGGCAGCGAGCGAGCCGGCGTCTCCGACGAGGTGCGCTGGAGGGCCGACCGGGTGGTCTCGCTGCCCATGCGGGAGGGAGTGAGCTCGCTCAACCTCGCGACGGCTCTGAGCGCGGCGCTCTACGCGTGGAAGCTGTCTCGGTCGGCCTAAGGTGCGCCCATGACGGACTGGGTGACGATCTCTTCGCTGGCAACCGCGGCCGGGACGTTGGTGCTGGCACTTGCAACGTTCGGGTCGGTCCGGTCGGCCAACCGCTCCGCGCGAGTCGCCGAGCGATCGCTGCTGGCCGGCTTGCGGCCCCTGCTCGTCCCCTCGCGACCCCAGGACCCGAACGAGAAGATCCGCTTCGCCGACGACAAGTGGGTGCTCGCGCCTGGTGGCGGGGGCGTTGCCGAGGCCGGCGACGACGCGGTCTACTTCGCCGCGTCCCTACGGAACGTGGGCACAGGCATCGCCGTGCTGCACGGCTGGCGCTTCAGCCCGGGCGTCGGCCTGACCGTCGAGGGGCCACCACCGGTGTCGGAGTTCCGGCGGCTGTCTCGCGACCTGTACATACCGCTCGCGGAGGTGGGCTTCTGGCAGGGGGCTTTCCGCGACCCGTCCGCCCCGGAGTTCCAGACGGCAAGAGCCGCGATCGACGCACGCGAGCACCTCACCGTCGACCTGATGTACGGCGACTACGAGGGCGGCCAGCGCATGATCACTCGCTTCCTCCTGACGCCGTGGAAGGACGGGAACTGGATCCTCGCGGCGTCTCGACACTGGCACCTCGACCGGGACGATCCCCGCTAGACCCCGGTGCGTCACCAGCCGCGGAGCAGTGGCCGGGGGCGGCGGTCGTAGCTGGCACCGATGGGCGTGGTCCAGCGCATCGTCCCGTTGGGGAGGCGCGCGACAGTGAAGTAGCTGTGCTTGGCGAGGTGGTGATGCTTGCACTCGCTCGCGAGGTTGGGTGCGCTGGTGCTACCGCGCGGCCAGGGGGTGACGTGGTCGCTCTCGCACTGGCTGGCCGGACGGGCGCAGCCGGGGAAGGTGCAGCACAGGTCCCGTAGCGTGAGGTAGCGCTTGAGGGCCTTGGGGATGGCGTACGCGTCGCTGTGCAGGTCGGTGAGCACGACCTTGTCGAGCCGGATCTTCTGCAGCGCCTGCCGCAGCCCGCGCGCCGACCACGACGGCCGGCGCAGCGAGGTGAGCCAGGCAAGCGGGTCCTCGAGCTCGTCCTCGACCAGATCCGACCCAACGTCGGTAGGGGCGTCAGGGGTGGGCTCGGTCTCGAGGGCGGCAGCTGTGTGGGGACCGCTCTGCAGCAGCACCCGAGCCGCCTGCCGGCGAGCCCGGGCCTTGTCCTGGTCGGCATAGACCTCGGCGCGGTCAGTGACACTGTCGAACCAGAGCTTCTCGGCCTCGGTGGGCCGCGGCTGGTGCTGCGCCGGGTCGGCGTCCGCGGCGTCCAGCGTGGCGCAAGGGTCACCCAGGTCGGACGGCTGCGGTCCCGCCGGCGGCCGCTGGGCGAGCCAGGCCTGGTCGTCCGCGCACACGTCAGCGGGGAGCTCATCGACCGGCTCGGGCTCGCTCTCCTCGGACAACAGCGGCTGGGTGGGCACGTCGGCGTGCGGGTCCAGGTCGGGGCGGCTGACCGTGCTGTCGACCGCGACGAGCTGCTCGTGCTCGTCGACGACGACCCGTCGCATCCCGGCCTGGGCGACCAGCTCCCGGGCCTCCGACGGCAAGATGGTCCCGAACCCGGGGATCTCCGCCAGCCGCGAGTCATCGCCCTCCAGGGTGCTGAGCGCGACGATGACCTGGGCCTGCCACTGCCCGGGCACCACCCGGCCGCAGACCAGGTCCATCATGACGTCGAAGCGGCGCTGCGAGGCCAGCCGCTCGTCCCCGGGCTGCTTGGGCCAGATCAGGCTGTCGAGCGAGGCCATCAGCTGCGCGATCAGCGGCTTCGGACCGGTCATCAGCGCACAACCGCTGCCGTCCTTGCCGTCCCACGAGCGCACGTCGCGGTCCCGCGTGACCTTCTCGACCCGCCGGCACGCTTCCTCCAGGTCCAGCAGCACGATCGCGGCACGCACCGCCCCCCGCAGCTGATGCGGCGTCACCGCCTCCTGCTGCGACACCACCAGGTCCACCACCCGGGCACCGTCGTCCTGCTCCAGCCCAGAAGCGGCCACCTCGTCCAGGACGGCATCGGCGTGCTCCAACGACCACGACCCGTCCCCGATCCTGGAATGCACGCACGGGAACGCCGCGAACCGCTCGGCCTCGTCGACCAACCGGGCCCCGGTTCACGGGGACCGGGACAACGCCAGAGCCAGCTCGTCCCCGACGTACTTGCGGTAGCCGAACGGGGTGTCCTCCAACGCCAGCGCCGCCACGTCCAGACGCTGCTGCGCCATCAGCATCGAGATCTGGTGCTCCCGACGCGCGATCGCCGCGACCCGCTGGGCATGCCGCGTCAGCACGTCGGTGGGAGGCGACAACTCGGGCATAAGGGAAGGGTACATACATTCGAGCGAAAGAACAAGCGATGTGGACAACGGAGGGCAGATCTTCAGCCATGCTGGCGATGTCAACAGGCAGGTCGCTCGAGGCCACGACCACGACGGGTGATCTTCCGCAGGTCCTTGGGCGACACCTGGGCGAGCAGGGCCTCCCGCAGCAGGTGCGCCAATCCGTAGTCGGGGTCGCTCCTGAGCGCCCGCTCCAGCGCGATGGTGACGTCCGCTCCCCCGCCCTCGCAGTACGACAGCCAGGCGAACAGCGCGCAGACCGGAGCGTCGTACGGCGAAGGCGTGCGGCGAACGAGCTGCTCCAGCAGGGCGAGCAGAGCGGGGACGTCGCGTGCTGGGCTGGCAGCAAGCTGATCCCGCACCCGGACGTCCATCAAGCTGACAGCCAGGGCCGCGGCCTGCATGTCGACCAGCTGCGCGGGTGGGCTTCGGAACGCCTGCACAGCCTCCGTCCAACGGGCGAGCGACGCGTCGCCCGCGCGCTCGACGCCGATCGCGTGGAGGGCGTCCGTGAGCAGCGTCGCAGCGGTCTCACACCGCTGCATCGCCACTTGCGCCGCGAGAAAGCTGGGCCCGGCCAGCGAGGCCTCCAGCGCGTCACGGTCCGGCAGCATCACCTTGCCGTTGAAGATGTTCTCGGCTTCAAGCATGCGGACCGAGGCGGACTCCCTCGCCTCGTCCACCGGCGTGCCGGCGGCAGGGCAGCAGGACTCCGTACTGCACAGGTAGGACCAGAAGCGCCCCTCACGGACCAGGACCGCCTCGGTGACGACGAGGTCGTCGAGCTGCTTCCGCAGGTCATCGACCAGCGCGGTCCGCGCCCTCACCTCGCCGTCCGGCTCCGCGGTGTAGACGGCAACCAGCACCCGGGTGGCCTTCTGCTGACGCACTCGACCCTCGACGTCACGGACAACAAGCGCCTCGTGCTCGGGGGCGGGTAGGTCGAACCGCATGGTGAGCCCCACTCGCCCACGCGGCTCGTGGCAGCAGACGACGACGAGGCTCTCGGTCGGGACGTACCCCATCCACAGCGGCAGGGAGGCCACCATCTGGGCGGGGCTGGTGAGGCGGGCGACGGGCTTGGCCATGGCCCACAGCCTTGTCCCGTCATGACCGGCACAGGTCACCCGAGGAGAATCTGTGGAAAAGCTCTAGGTGATCCCGGAAGCCTCGCTGAACAGGGCGATCAACGGATCGGGGTCCTGCTCGTCGTCGACGATGAGCAGGACTTCGTCCCAGGGTTGCATCACGGTGTCACCGCGGACCGGCACGAGGATTCGGTCCCGCAGGAGGAGGCTGACCCACGTACCCTCGGCCAGGCCCGGGATGTCCTCGATGCGGCAGCCGTGGGCCACCGACCCGGGGGCGACCGTCACCCGATAGGCGCCGCGCGGTTCGTCGCGCAGCCGGACGCCCAGGCTGAAGGGCTCCAGCTCCACGGTCTGCATCCGCACGCCCAGCGCCTTCGCGACCGAGGGCACGAGCGCTCCCTGCAGCACCACCGAGACCACGACCACCACCACCACGACGCCGTACAACCGCTCACCGTCAGGGCGGAAGACCAACAGGCTTCCCAGCAACAGGGGCACAGCGCCCTTCAGGCCGGCGAACAGCACGAACGCGCGTTCGCCGCGGCTGAGCCCGGCAGGCAGCAGCAGGGGCAGACCCAGCAGCGGACGCACGACCAGGGCGAGGAGCACGCCGATGGCCAGTCCCGGCACCCAGACGTCATACCTGCCTAGGACGTCGAGGTGCACGGTGAGGCCGAGGAAGGCGAACGCCACCACTTCGCCGAGGCTCGCCAGCGCCGAGTGGAAGCGTTCAATCTCACGCTTGTACGGCGCCCGCTCGTCACCCAGGACGATGCCCGCGAGGAAAACCGCGAGGAACCCGGAACCGTGCGCAACGGTCGCAAGGCCGAACAGCGCCCCCGCGGCGACGAGCGTCCGGACCGGATAGAGCCCTTCGGCCGGCAGCGGCGACCGGCGCATGAGCCACAACAGCGCCCGACCACCGATCAGCCCCACAGCCGTGCCTATGACCATCTGCAGCGCGAAGGTGGCGACCACCTCGGTGAGCGCTTCGCCGGACAACGACCCGGCACCCAGCAGCGCCGCCATGAGCGCGATCCCGACGGGGTCGTTGGCACCCGACTCACCTTCGAGCACCGTCCCGCTGCGGCCGTCGATCTCGCGTTGCCCCAGGACGGAGAACACGACAGCAGGGTCGGTGGGGGCAATCGCGGTCGCCACGAGCACGGCGGCGTACCAGCTCACGCCGAGCACGAGGTGCACGAGCACGGCCGCTCCGGCCACGGTCGCGAAGGTGCCAAGCACGCCCAGGCTGAGGATCGCGGGTGCGGCCGCGCGCGCACGGGCGGCTCCGATGTGCAACCCGCCGTCGAAGAGGATGACGAGAAGGGCGAGCGTCACCACCCGCTCGACGGTCCGGTGTCCAGGCTCTTGGAGCGACGGGACGAGCTCGACCGCCAGCGCCGCGGCCACGAGGAAGAATGCCGGCGTGGGGATGCGGACCCGCGCGCTCAGCCGGTGCGACTGCACGGCGAGCAGCGCCGCGACGCTGGCGGCGAGCACCAGGACGCCAAACGTCACGCTGTCCTGCACCGCGGCCTCCGGTCGTGAGTCATCGACTGCCGACCAGACTTCCCGGCGCACCTGCCCGCACCCTATCCGTAAGGTGTCCCGGTGCCGCTCTCGCAGACGATTCCCGTGCAGGTCCGCTTCGCCGACCTCGACCCGCTCAACCACGTCAACAACGTCGCTTTCTTCTCCCTGATGGAGACCGCGCGCGTGGAGTTCCTACGTGGGCAGGCGAAGTCGTTGTTCGGGCACATGGTGATCGCCCACAGCGAGTGCGACTACCTCAACGAGATCCGCGGCGGCACGCGCACGGTCGACGTGACGATCTCCATCGAGAAGGTCGGCAACACGTCGTTCACCGTCCTCCACGAGCTGCTCGTCGGCGATGTCGTCGTCGGACGCGGGCGCACCGTGCAGGTCGCCCTCGACGACCAGCGCAAGCCCCGCCCACTGACCGACGACGAACGCACCCTCCTGCTCGCCGACTGACCGATCCACCGCAGGAGGGGGCTAGGAGAGGTCGTCGAGGGCGCGGTAGATGCGCTGCACGGAGACCGGTCCCTTGGCCTTGAGGGTCTGCGCGAAGAGGCTGATCCGCAGCTCCTGGAGCATCCAGCGGATCTTCTCGCGGCCAGGCCCCTCGGGCAGCCGCGCCCACTCGGTCTCGACCTCGTGAACGCCGGCCATGAGGGAGCGGTCGCGCTCCGCGTCGCGCGGGAGCTTCTCCAGCCGCACCAGCGCGCCGCGGAGGTAGCGCGAGAGGTCAGCCAGTCGCGCGGCCCCCACCTCGGTAACGAAACCCTTGTACACCAAGGAGTCTCGCTGAGCACGGACATCCCGGACGGCTTGTGATGCCGACGGGTGCACGACGGTCGCGAGTACGGCGTCGACCTCGGCAGCCAGTCCGAGGACCTCCTCCACTCCCTTGAGGACCGACAGCACCTGCTCGGGCAGCCCTCCGCGCACCGAGGGCAGCAGTGCCTCGAACACTGCCGCCGTACGAGGGTCGGAGGTCATGAGAGCGTCGACGGCGGCCGCGACGCAGTCGTCCATCAGCGCCGTCAAGGAGCCGTGCGGGTTGGCGGCCAGCGTCAGCTTGGCGCGGTTGTTGAGCCGACCTGAGACGGCCTTCACCGGAGAGGGGCAGGCGAACAGCAGGAGGCGCCGTACACCGGCGTGGTGCACAGCGGGAGACGGTGTCGGCAGGACGCGCAGAGCCACCGAGGTGCCCTCGTCGACGAGCGCGGGATAACCGACCACGGGGCCGGCCGACACCTCGCCCGGGACCTCCCCGATGCTCCACGACGTCAACCCGGAGACCTCGAGATCGCCTGCTACAGAAGCGATCGCGGCCTGCACCGGCTTGGCGAGGGACGTCTTCAACGCCTCGAGGTCCTTGCCCTCCGCGACAGCGGCTCCGTTGTCGTCGACGACCCGGAAGGTCGGGCGAAGGTGGGCCGGCACCCGGTCCAGGCCCCACTCCTCCACCGGTACAACGACTCCTCGCAGGGAACGAGCCTCCCGGGACAGCGCCTGGAGCAGGTGCTCCTCCCGGGGTGACAGGCGCTCCAGCAGCTGCTTCGCGGTGTCCGGGGAGGGAACCAGCTTCACCCGCAGCGGTTTGGGGAGCGTCTTGATGAGCGCCGTGACCAGCTCCAGCCGCAGTCCGGGTACCTGCCAGGCGAAGTCCTCAGCAAAGACGCGGTTCAGCACCGACAGCGGCACGTCGACCGTGACGCCGTCGATGGCACTGCCCGGCTCGAACTCGTAGGAGAGCGGGAGGCGCAGGTCCTCCGACACCCACACGTCAGGGTGCTCGCCGGGGTCGACATCGCCGCGGATTAGGTCCTCCACGCGCAGGTCGAGCAGGTCGGGACGGACGTGCCGTTCCTTCTTCCACCACCCGTCGAAGTGCGCGGCGGAGACGACGTCGGCAGGTACCCGCTTTTCGTAGAAGTCGTAGACGTCCTCCTCGTCGACCACGATGTCGCGTCGCCGCGCGCGGTGCTCGAGCTCCGCGACGTCCTCGACCAGGGCTTGGTTGCGAGCGAAGAACGCGTGATGGGTGTCCCAGTCGCCTTCGACCAGGGCATGTCGAAGGAACAGGTCACGGGACACCACCGGGTCGATGCGCCCGTAGTTCACCTTCCGCTGCGTGACCAGCGGGACGCCGTACAGCGTGACGCGCTCGTAGGCCACGACGCTGCCGCGCTTTTTCTCCCAGTGCGGCTCGCTGTAGGTGCGCTTCACCAGGTGGGCACCCACCTGCTCCGCCCACTCCGGTTCGATCCGTCCCAGCATCCGGCCCCACAGCCGGTTGGTCTCGACCAGCTCGGCCGCGACGACGAACTGCGGCGGCTTCTTGAACAGCGCCGAGCCCGGGACGACCGCGAACCGTGCTCCGCGGGCACCCACGTATTCCCGCGCCGCGGCGTCCCGGACCCCGACGTGGGACAGCAGACCGGCCAGCAGCGCCTGCGTCACCACCGCGGGGTCGGCGTTGCCGCTGTCGTGGGCCAGGTCGAGCTGCCGGCTGACCCGCTTGAGCTGACCGTGCAGGTCCTGCCACTCCCGGATCCTCAGGTAGTTGAGGAACTCGCGCCGGCACATCCGTCGGAACGCGCTGCTGGACAGGACGCGCTGCTGCTCCTGGATGTGCCGCCACAGGTTGAGCCAGGCCAGCAGGTCGGAGGTCGGATCGACGAAGCGCGCGTGCATCTGGGCGGCCTGCTGCTGCTTGTCGACCGGTCGCTCACGCGGGTCCTGGATCGACAGCGCGGCGGTGATGACGAGAACCTCGCGGACGCAACCGAGCTTCTCGGCCTCGACGACCATCCGCGCCATCCGAGGGTCGATCGGCAGCTGCGCCAGCTGCCTCCCGACTTTCGTGAGCCGGGCGTCGTGCAGAGCCCCCAGCTCCTCGAGGAGCTGGATGCCGTCACGGACGTTGCGCTTGTCCGGCGGCTCGACGAACGGGAAGTCCTCGATGTCGCCGAGACCTAACGAGGCCATCTGCAGCAGCACGGAGGCGAGGCTGGTGCGCAGGATCTCCGGTTCGGTGAACTCCGGGCGGGCCTCGAAATCCTCCTCGCTGTACAGGCGGATGCAGATCCCGTCCGCCACCCGGCCGCAGCGGCCGGCGCGCTGCGTCGCGGAGGCCTGGCTGATCGCCTCGATGGGCAGCCGCTGCACCTTGGTCCGGTTGCTGTAACGAGAGATCCGGGCGGTCCCGGGGTCGACGACGTACCGGATTCCCGGCACCGTCAGGGACGTCTCGGCGACGTTGGTGGCCAACACGATCCGCCGGCCCGTGTGCAAGGCGAAGACCCGGTGCTGCTCGGCGGCCGACAGCCGGCCGTACAGCGGGAGCACCTCGGTTCGGTCGTCCACAGCGGCCCGCAGCGCGTCCGCGGTGTCGCGGATCTCCCGCTCGCCGGAAAGGAAGACCAGCACGTCCCCCCGGCCCTCGGCGGCGAGCTCCTCGCAGGCAGCGACGATGCCCGAGACCTGGTCCTGCTCCTCTTCGCCGTCCAGGGCGACCAGCGGGCGGTACCTGACCTCGACCGGGTAGGTCCGACCGCTCACTTCGAGAATAGGGGCGTCGTCGAAGTGCCGGCTGAAGCGCTCCGGGTCGATGGTGGCCGAGGTGATGACGACCTTGAGGTCGGGACGGCGCGGCAGCAGCTGCTTGAGGTAGCCGAGCAGGAAGTCGATGGTCAGCGACCGCTCGTGCGCCTCGTCGATGACGATCGTGTCGTACGACGACAAGGTGCGGTCCCGCGACAGCTCGGCGAGCAGGATGCCATCGGTCATCACCTTGACCAGCGAGCCCTCCGCCACCTGGTCGTGGAAGCGCACGGTGTAGCCGACCAGATCCCCGAGGTCGGTGCCCAGCTCCTCCGCCACCCGCTCCGCAACGGCGCGAGCGGCGATCCTGCGTGGCTGGGTGTGGCCGATGAGGCCCGTCACGCCGCGGCCGAGCTCGAGCAGGATCTTGGGCAGCTGGGTGGTCTTGCCGGAACCCGTCTCCCCTGCGAGTACCACGACCTGGTGGTCACCGATCGCGGCGGCGATCTCGTCCCGCACCTGACTGACCGGCAGGTGCTCCGGGTAGCTGATCTCCGGGACGGACGCCCGCCGCGCCGCGACCTTCTGCTCGGCGGCAGCGACCTCGGCCTCGACCCGGGCCAGATCGGGCACGCGCCGCCGGTCGTCGAGGGTCCGGGAGATGCGCCGACGATCGCGGTGCATGACCTGCTCGAGACGTTCCCTGAGCTGCGAGGGCGTCGGGTCGGGCACTTCCATCGTGCCCTCAGACTAATGGCCCCGGCCGCGTCAGGTCGTCGACGTGGTGCCCGTCCCGGAGGCCGGCCCCGGCTGGCCCGGCTGGCCCGGCTGGCGACGACCGAACCCGCCCGGACCGCGCTGCGTGCCTGAGGTGCCCGCCAGGATCCGCTCCGCCAGCGTGCTGCTGCCCGACGGGACAGCGTGCACGACGACCTGATCGCCGGCCTTGAGAGCCGACAGGCTGGACGTGGCACCGTTGCGGACGATCTCCGTGGTGCCGTTGACGGCAAGGGTCGTCGATGTCCCGTCGCTCGCCTTCACCGTGATGCTCGAGGCACCGACCGAGGCGATGGTCCCGAAGACCCGGGTCTGTCCCGGGACGCCCCCGCCGCCGAAGCCCCCCTGCGGGCCGCCGCCCTGGAAGCCGGTCTGCGGGGTGTTCGTGGTGCTCGCCGCGCTGGTCGCGCCGCCCGATCCCTGCATGGCGGCAACGCCGATGGCACCGGCCACGAGACCGGTGGCCATGATGCCCACGCCCTTGAGGATGCGGCCCCTCTTGCGAGAGGCACCGCCTTCCAGCAGCTCGGAGTGCACCGGTTCGGTCGTCGGGCCCTGCAGCTCCTCCGGCAGCGCCGAGGTGTCCTGCTCCATGACGTTCTCCTGTGTCGAATCGGACATGCCGACAACCTGGACGGCCAGCCCGCCAGCGGCCTGACAGGGCGCTGTGAACTACCTGCGAGAGGGTGGAGACGTGCCGAGGACGAGTGCGGGCCTGCTGCTGTTCCGCCGTACCCCTGGCCTGGAGGTTCTGCTCGCGCACCCGGGTGGTCCGTTGCACGCACGCAAGGACATCTGGGGCGTGCCCAAGGGCGAGTACACCGACGAGGAGGAGCCTCTCGCCGCGGCCTACCGCGAGTACACCGAGGAGATCGGCATCGCACCGCCCGACGGCGAGCCGCTGCCGCTCGGCGAGATCACGCAGAAGGGCGGCAAGCACGTCCTCGCGTGGGCGCTGGAGGGGGACCTCGACACCACGCAGGTGAGGAGCAACACCTTCGGCATGCAGTGGCAGGGGCGCTGGCAGGAGTTCCCCGAGATCGACCGCGCGCAGTGGTTCCCCCTCGATGAGGCGCGCCGGAAGATCAGGGCCGCCCAGGAGCCCTTCCTCGACCGACTGCAGGCGGCTCTCGCGTAGGTGCTTTGTCCGGATTGTGGCGTGTGTCACACTCCGCGCTGTTGCTACTCACCGGTAGCAACAGCCCAGCGCCGCCATTGTCGTCGACGCTCCTGGAGGAGCCTTGCGCGCACGTCGTCCATTAGCCCTGCTCTCCACCCTCGGCCTGGCCCTCGGTCTGGCAACAACCACCGGTCTCACTCCCGCCCACGCCGACGGTCCCGGCGTCGGGACGCCGTACGTCGTCTCCGTCGGCGACTCCTACATCTCGGGCGAGGCCGGGAGGTGGGCAGGCAACACCAATACCGGCGAGCCCTATCACGACGCCGGTGGGAGCGCGGCGTACTTCGACAACGCCTCCCACACCGCCGAGACCATCAACCGCTGCCACCGCAGCACCGCCGCGGAGATCTTCATCGGGACAGGCGCTGCCAACCTTGCCTGCTCCGGCGCGCAGACCTCCACGTTCACCGACAGCAACGGCTACTTCAAGCCGGGCCTGGACTTCTACAACGGCACCGGAGGTCAGGGACAGGCCCTGGCGCTGCAGGGCTTTGCCACGTCGCACAACGTCAAAGCGGTTGTCGTCTCCATCGGCGGCAACAACTTCGGCTTCGCCGGCATCATCCAGCAGTGCGTCACCGACTTCCTCGGCTCGCCGACCTGGTGGAAGGACTACTGCAACGACGACAGCTCGGTGACGGCCAACTTCACCAGCGCCAACGTGACCACCCACACCGCGAACATCAAGAACGGGCTGCTCAACCTGCGGACCGCCATGAGAAATGCCGGGTACGCCGACGGCGCCTGGTCGTTGGTGGTCCAGACGTATGAGTCGCCGTTGCCCAACGGCTCAGGCATCCGCTACTCCGAGTCCGGCTACACGCGGCAGAACACCGGCGGCTGCGGGTTCTGGAACAACGACGCCAACTGGGCCAACGCCACCGCGCTGCCGACCATCAACAACGCGGTGAAGAACGCCGCCGCCCAGGCCGGGATCGCCGGCACCAACGTTCTCGACCTCTCCAGCGCCTTCAACGGCCGGCGACTGTGCGAGAACACCGTCGGGTTGCTGGAGGAGAAGGGCCTAACCTACTGGTATCAGGCCGGCGCCAGCGACGTGACCGAGTGGGTGAACCAGATCCGCACGGTCTCGGCCTGCTGCGGCTCGAACTACTACATCCAGGAGAGCTTCCACCCCAACTATTGGGGCGAGCTCGCGTTGCGCAACTGCCTCCGCCAGGCCTGGAACGGCGGGGCCGTGAAGGGCGGCACCTGCACCCGCGGCGCCAACGGCAAGAACGCCTACGGCGAGCCCAACATGACGCTGTCCTAGCAGCCCGGTGCACGGATGCACGAGAGCCACCCGACCCTGGCGCAGCTCTCGTGCATCCGTGCGCGACACGCCGAGCCTCGCGTGCATCGGTGCCCGGGTTCAGGCGGTGGCGGCCTTGGTGAGGAGCTCGAGCTCCTCGACGAGGTAGCCCATCATCACGTCGAGGTCGGGCACCAGCTCGCGATCGGCGATCAGCCCGAAGTGCAGCTGACCGCTGAGCGAACAGACCGTGATGTTCAGCCCCTGCCCGTCGGCGATCGCCGAGAGCGGGTAGTACCCCAGCAGCCGGCAGCCCGCGAAGAACAGCGGAATGTTGGGCCCGGGCACGTTGGAGATGAACAAGTTGAACGGGTTGACCCGCTCGAGCAGGCGCACCCGCGCCGCGAGGCGCGCCGCCTGACCGGCGAGGGCCGGCATCGCGAACTGGGTGACATCCGACAGCAGCGTCGCGGGCAGGGCGCCGTGCTGCTCCTTCGCGGAGCGCATCGCCGCACTGCAGGCGTGCAGTCGCCCGATCGGGTCGGCGATGTGCGTCGGCAGCGGCGCGATCATCGTCGAGACCTTGTTGCCTGCCGTGCCCTTCTCCGCCTCGGTCCGGATGGACACGGGCACCGCCGCGATGAGGGGACCGTCCGGAAGCGCATCGTGGTCGATCAGCCAGCGCCGCAGGGCGCCCGTCGACAGCGCCATCACGACGTCGTTGACGGTGCCACCCGCCAGGTTCTTGACCCTCTTGACGTCCTCCAGCGGCAGGCTCCGGAACGCCCAGCGGCGGTGCGGTGATATCGCCTTGTTGAACGGTGTCGCCGGAGCGCGCAGCCCACCGCCCTGGAGCACGAGGTCGGTGTCCCGGCCCAGGATCCGGTCGATCACCGGCAGCCGCGGGCGGCCCGGCGCGGTGGCCAGAGCCGGCAGCGAGCGGGCGAGCCCGAGCGTCAAGCGCACCGCCCGCATCGGGTGCCCGGCCAGCGACAAGGCCGAGCGGGTCAGCATCGACGCCGCTCCGGGTTCGCTCTCGCCCTCCCACCGCTGCGCTGGGGGTTCGGCAGGCCGA
The DNA here is from genome assembly GCA_025966135.1 of Frankiales bacterium. GTDB lineage: Bacteria > Actinomycetota > Actinomycetes > Mycobacteriales > SCTD01 > RYN-111. The sequence continues at coordinate 96,024 of JAOPVP010000084.1, read as the reverse complement.
CCCTCCGGCGTGAGGTCGAGGATGGCCGTCAGGAGGTCACTGCCGGAGACACCGTCGATAGCGGCGTGGTGCACCTTGCTGTAGATCGCGATCCGCCCGTCGGCGAGCCCCTGGATGAGGTACAGCTCCCAGAGCGGCCGGCTCCGGTCCAGGGGGCGGGCATGCAGCCGGGCAGCCTGCTCGGCGAGCTGCCGGTCGTCGCCGGGTGCCGGCAGCGCGAGCTCCCGCACGTGATACCTGATGTCGAAGTCGGGGTCCTCGATCCAGTACGGCTGGTCGAGCCCGAGCGGGACCTGCACCAGACGCCGGCGGAAGGGCGGGATGAGGTGCAGGCGCTCCTCGATGAGCCGGGTGACGCTCCCGAGCGTCACCGGCGCGGGCGAGGTCCCGGGGTCGAGGACGCAGACACTCCCGACATGGCCGAAGACAGCGTTCGTCTCCATGGCGAGGAAGGCGGCGTCAAGACCGGTCAGCTGCTGCACGGCGCCCCTCCGTGGTGGTCGTTGCCTCGGCTTTTCTACGCCTGCTGTGCCTGCTTTGTCAGCACAGCCTCGATCCGGGCGAGGGTGGCCTCCATGTTCTTCGCCGTCTGCGCGGCGGCCTGGCGCACCATGGCCCGGGTGAGGGCGCGCTCCTGGCTGATGTCCCAGCTCTCCCGCACCAGCGTGCCGCCCTCGACCGGCTCCAGCTCGTAGCGCCAGATGCGCCCACCGGCCAGCTTGTCGGTGAGGGGGTAGGCAGGGACGGTCTGCCACGCGAGCCGACGGTTCTCGTCGTACTCGATGACGCGGCTCTTCATGGCGTACGGCAGCACGACCCGCATGTTCATGCCGAATTCCGAGCCGAGCTCGAGCTTCTCGGGCGCGTTCCGGACGGTCTTGACGGTCCCAGAGCCGTCGAGCTCGTGGTGCCGCCGCGGATCGGCGATGAGGGCGAAGATCGCCTCGGGACTGGCGGGGATGACCCGCTCCACGCTCACGACGTCATTTCGGGCGATATCAGTCATGGCCGGAGGTTAGGGCACGCCGGGTCTGCGCGTCGGCCGGGAAGAACGACTCGACCGTCAGCTCGGCCAGGGTGACGTCCGCGGCGGTGCCGAACGTCGCAGCCGTGGTGAAGAAGCTCAGCTGTCCCTTGCCGCTCGCGACCGTCAACGGCAGCACCACGCCCGGGTGCTCGATCCACGGCTCGACGCTCGCAACACGGGGGTACGACGCCAGCTCGTCGTGCAGGTCCTTGAGCGCCTCATCCCCGGTCAGCGCGACCTGCCTGCGCAGCCGGCCGAGGATGTGGCCGCTGAACACCTCGAAGTCGCCGATCCGCTGCGCGAGCCCGTCCGGGTGCAGGGACAGCCGCAGGACGTTCGGGCGGCCTTCGAGCAGCTGCGGGGCGACGCCCTCCAGCAGCAGGGCCGCGCCAGCGTTGGCGAGCACCAGGTTCCAGGTCCGGTCGACCACGAGCGCCGGAAAGGGGTCGTGGTGCTCCAGGACCAGGTCGAGGGCCTGCCGTACGGCCACCATCTCGGGGGCGTCCAGGTCGGTCTCGCCGTACAGGGGGGCGTAGCCGGCCGCGACGAGCAGGTCGTTGCGGCCCCTCAGCGGCACGTCGAGGTGCTCGGCGACGTGGAGGACGAAGGCCCTCGAGGGCTTGGAGCGGCCGGTCTCCACGTAGCTCAGGTGCCGGGTGCTGACGTCGGCCAGCAGGCTCAGGTCGAACTGCGACAGACGCCGCCTGCTGCGCCAGGCCTTGAGAAGGTCTCCGATGCCACTGCCGGCGACACTGCGGGTGTCGAGGACGGTCATGGCCTCAACCTAGAGACCACCGTGTCCGGAGACCATGACCTGTGAGGTCATCGACAGCGCACACCGGCCTACCGTGGCGAGGTGACCGACGTGACGTACTCCTCGTACCTGCGCATCCCCGAGCTCCTGGCCCTGCAGCAGGAGCCCCGGGCTCACGACGAGCTGCTGTTCGTGGTGCTCCACCAGTCGCACGAGCTGTGGTTCAAGCTAGCGCTGCACGAGCTCGACGAGGCGACCCGCCTCATCGACGTCGACCGCTTTCCGGAGGCGGAGACGCGGCTGCGCCGGATCGTCACGATCATGCGTCAGCTGGTCGCCCAATGGGACGTCCTCGGGACGATGACCCCGGCCGGCTACCTGGAGTTCCGGCACGTGTTGGAAGGAGGGAGCGGGTTCCAGTCGGCGCAGTTCCGCGAGCTGGAGTTCGCCTCGGGGCTGAAGGATCCGACGTACCTGTCCTCGCCCTGGCTGTCGGAGCGCGAGCGCGGGCGGCTGCAGACCCGGCTGGACGCGCCGACGCTGGCCGACGCCTACGCCGGCGCCCTCGAGCGGGCGGGCGTCACCGACGTCGTCGACGTGCTGCGCGCCGGACCCTCGTTGCTCACCATGCTGTCCGAGACGCTGCTCGACTACGACGAGGCGGTGGGCCACTGGCGGCACCGGCACGTGCTGGCCGTCGAGCGACAGATCGGCCTCAAGCCCGGCACCGGCGGCTCCTCCGGCGCCGCCTACCTCCGCTCGACGCTGACCCGCCGCTTCTTCCCCACCCTGTGGGAAGCCCGCACCCGGCTGTAGCGGAGCGCGGGTCCGGCGAGACCTCCGCCGGACCCGCCACCCGCTTCCCCCCTGCTCAGGTGACGCGGTACCGCATCTGCATACCGGCGACGATGTGGTCGTTGACGTGGCAGTGCAACAGCCAGGTGCCGGGGTTGTCCGGGACCATGTCGCTGACCATCATCATGCCGGGCAGCAGCTGCAGCATGTCGCTGCGCATGCCGTTGGTCGTCACCGTGTTGCCATGCCAGTGCGGGCTGTGCAGGTCGACCTCGGTGCCGAGCGTGAAGGTGTACCAGCGGACCCGCTCGCCCCGGCGCACGGTCGGGACGGGGCCGTTGCCGTAGACGTAGCCGTTGATGGAGTGCATCAGGTTGCTCTCCGTGAAGGCATCTTCGTCCCCTGGCGCAATGACGTGTGGTGGGCCGGCCAGGTCCTGGAGGTTGCGGTCGAGGTACGGACTGACGTTCTCGTTCTCGACCGTGTAGTAGGAGAAGATCTCCCGGTCGACATCCAGTGGCGTCCCCGTCGCCGGGTCGGCCTTCCCCCTGGCCGTGATGACCATGGGACCGATCAGCCCCGCGTTGGTGTCGGCCACCTCATCGGTGTGCGAGTGGTACATCCACAGGACCGAGGAGCCGTCCATCGGGCCGGGGCCGGCCCGGTCGGGCACCTGCCAGTTGTAGGTGAAGGTCGCCCCCGGCGGCACCGCGTCGTCAGCCTTAGCGGCTCCCGACGTCCCGTCGTCGTACGGCGCCCCTTCCCCGTTCTTCTGGTAGAAGACGCCGTGCGGGTGGATGGAGGTCGGTCGGGTCGTGTTGTTCTTGTAGACCACCTTGATGCTGTCCCCGACGGCGGCCCGGATCACCGGGCCCAGCATCCCGAGCGTGTCATCGCAGACCTTGGCGGTGGCGGCACAGGTCGTCGGGCGAGCGATGCGCTGGGTGAACGACGCATCGGTGTAGCCCCGGTACAGCGCCTTCCAGTACTTGTGCCCGACCCGGTTCGGGCCCTGCTTGGTGAACACCTCCTCCTCGGGCGTGAACGGCTCGCCGGTGATGTCGTTCGTGCCGTCGGGCGCGTAGTCCCAGCGCAGCTCGTCAGCAGCGATGTAGTACGTGCGCAGCTGCCCCGTGGTCGTCACCGTCGCTGCCGAACCAGCCGCCAGATGGCCTTGGTGCGCTTGCTGCAGCTGCTGTGTCTGGACCTGCTGGGTCGCCTGTGTCGAGTACTGCGGGCCGCAGCCGGTGAGCGACAGCGCTGCCGTCCCTGCGGTCAGAGCGATCTTCCAGTGCCTGCTCATGCGATGGTCCCCCCTAGGTACATGCTGTCTCACCAGGTTGCTCCCGGCCGCCGAGGCCTGGCGGAGGATGACGGACCTGTCATCAGATCGTCAGGGGCACTTCACGTGGGATGCAGGGAAGCATCAAGGTGATGACCGCGCCGCCCCGCTCGCCGTTCGCCGCAGACACCCGGCCGCCGTGCGTCTCCGCCACCGCCTTGACGATGGCCAGGCCCAGGCCGGTCCCGGCGTGCGGGCCTGCGCTGTGGAACGCCTCGAAGACAAGCTCGAGGTCGGCCGGCGCGATGCCGAGGCCGTCGTCCTCGACCGCGAGCAGGACCTCATCGCCACGGGCCGTCCCCCGCAGCACGACGGTGCCGCCTTCCTCGGTGTGCCGGACGGCGTTCTCCACCACGCTGTCGATGGCCGCCTCGAGGCGCGCCGGATCGGCCCGAACGCAGAGCTCGGTGCACTCGACGAGCCACCTGCGGTGGGGTGCGGCCGCGCGCCATCGGCGTGCAGTGCGCTCGAGCAGGACCGCGAGGTCGACCATCTCCGGGTGCGCGGAGACCTCATCCGACTGCGCGAGCGCGAGCAGCCTTGCGGCGATGGCCGCGAGCTTGTCCAGCTCATCGAGCACGACAGCGACGTCGTCATCCGCGGCGAGCTCGGCGTGCCCGTTGCGGAGCAGCTCGGTGAACCCACGAGCGACCGTGATCGGGGTGCGCAGCTCATGGGAGGCCAGGCGGACGAAGCGGCGTTGCGTCTCGCGGCTTCGGCGCTCGACCTCCGTCAGCCGGAGCGCCTCGGCGGTCGCGGCCATGCGCCTTCGGACGTGCCAGACCATGACCAGGAACAGCAGTGCCATGAGCGGGATCTCGGTCGTCTCCTGCCAGCCGATGCCTCCGCTCCGCGCGTGCAGTGCCAAGGGGATGCCGGTCACCAGGGTCACGACCGCACATGTCAACCACATGTAGCGCAGCGACCAGGGCTGGAGGCCGTAGACCAGCGCCGTGCTCACCCAGACGAAGTGGAACGGGATCGTCTCGGCGCCGGGCACGAAGAACATCAGCACGGCATTGGCACCCGCGAACACCAGCCACGCGGGGACGAGGAGCCGCTCACGCACTGAAGCAGTAGCCAACATTGCGCACCGTCTCGATGTACTGCCGCTCGAGCTTGCCGCGGAGCCGTCCGACGTAGACGTCGACCACGTTGCTGCCCGGGTCGAAGCAGAAGCCCCAGACGTCAGCGAGGAGCTCGTCGCGGGTGCAGACCTCCCCCGCTCGACGCATCAGATGGCCAAGCAGCACGAACTCCCGCTGAGTGAGCGTCGCGCTCCGCTTGCCCTCGTGCAGCACCCGCTTCTGCAGGTCCAGTCGGGCCGCACCGACGTTGAGCCATCGCAACGGTGCGCGCGGTTGGCGTTCGGCCAGACGCGCATCGACCCGGGCGAGCAGCTCAGCCACCGCAAAGGGCTTGGGGAGGTAGTCGACGGCCCCCATCCGCAGGCACTGGACGCGCGACTCGACGTCACCGACCGCGGAGAGCACCAACACGCGGGCCCGGCTGTCCTGCGACAGGAGCTGCTCCAGGACGGCGTAGCCGTCGATGCCTGGAAGGACCAGATCGAGCACGACGAGTGCGAAGTCGCGACCAGCAACGGCGGCCAGCGCCGCTTCACCGGTGCGGGCCGTCTCGACGGTGTGCCCGTGACCCTCGAGCGCACGAGACACGAACCGGCAGATGCGCGGTTCGTCATCGACGACCAACAGGTGTGCCACGTCCGCAAAGCTGCAAGGGCAACCTCACGAAAACCTTGGGCCGCCCCCGGTCAGCACCGGGCCTGTGATCGGGGTGGGCGCCTGCGGCCAGGCGGCACTCCCGGTGATCGCGACCAGGCGTCGCCTCGTGGCCGTCGTCGTACGACTGCTGCAGGACGAAGGCGGGCCGGCCCTGCCGGCGCGTTTCCTGCACGCCGTCGCGGGTCAGACCTCGACGAGCCCGTTCGTGCTGCCGTGCCCGTTCGGCGCGTACGCGTCCGCAGCCTCGTCGTCGAACCACTCCCCCGACGCCGTCACGTAGCGGAAGGCCAGCGTCTCTCCGGGAGCGGCACCCACCGTCGCCCGAAGGGTCCCGTCCTTGGCCTTCTTGAGGGGTTCGGGTGCCCAGTCGTTGAAGGTGCCGGCGACGAAGAGCGCCTCGTCCCGGTATGGCTGGACGAAGGTGACCTGCACCTTCGCGAGACGCTTACGCTTGACGATCACCCGATGAGCCTCCCTCGGCCGCGTTCCAGCGAGGTTACAACCGGGTGAAACCACCCAGCACCAGCTGCCCTCCTCGTCCGCCGACAAGACCCCGCCGCCATCCACAGATCTGCGGGCGGTCCGTCGTGACGCCCTTCGAGCCCCCATGCTTCGGTGTCATGAAGAACAGGAAGAAGGTGTTGAAGGCCTACCGGGAGCACCCGATGTGCAACGGCGACGTCGCCCTGCTGACCGATCTGGCGGTCGTCCAGGAGGTCGAAGGGCTCGCCGACCACTGGGACCCGGTGCTGCGGGCCAACATCGCGCACGTCCTGACCGAGATCGGCGCCCGCGAGCTGCAGATCGCGATCGCACGACCGGACGCCGAACTGCTGCCACAGGACCACGCGCTGTGGGCCGACCTGCGCGAGGAGCTCCTCGGCTCCGCCATCACGGTGCTCCCGGTGGTGGCGCTCCCTGCGGCAGCGTGAAGACCCGCACGCGCTTGACCGGCACACCCTCGAGCTCACGTGTCGTCGCGATGTCGTAGGCCGCGAGCTCGACCAGTCCCTGCTGCGGCAGGTAGTCCCGGCCCGGATCCCCCAGGAGCACGGTGCCCGCGAAACCGCCCAGCCAGGTGAGGACGCGGGCGGCCATCTGCTGCTCGTAGAGCACATCGCCCGCCAGCACCACCTCCACGTGCGGCACCGGCCCGTCCAGCAGGTCCAGGCCCGTCCACATCACGTCCACGCCGTTGGCGGCCGCATTGGCAGCGACCGCCTCCTGCGACAACGGGTCGACGTCCGCCGCCAGCACCGACCGCGCGCCGGCCTTCATCGCGGCTACGGCGACGAGCCCCGAGCCGGTCGCGAGGTCCAGCACCCGCTTGCCCCGGACGGCCTCGCCGTCGAGCAGGTAGCGCGCGAGCGCCTGCCCTCCCAACCAGGCAAAGGCCCAGTACGGCGGAGCCGGGGTCCCGACCGTCTCCCACAAACCCTGCAGGTCGTCCGCCTGGTGGAGGGTCACCTCGGGGACGAAGGGAACCGGCTCCAGGGCCAGCCAGGAAGCGTGCTGCACCCGCCCAGCATGCCGGTCGCGCCACCCCTCACTCGAACCCTCCCTCGGACAAGGTGCGATGCTGGCCCGGGTCGCGCAGCTTCCGGCGGGCGATCACGATGAGATCGATGAGGGCAGGTGATCATCGTGCTCGGTCTTCCGGACTCCATTGTGGGCTGCCTGTTCGACCTCGACGGGGTCCTGACGCAGACCGCTACCGTCCACGCAGCCGCGTGGAAGCAGGCCTTCGACGAGTTCCTCCAGGCCCACCCCGGCCAGCGGCCCTTCAACGACAACGACTACGTGACGTACGTCGACGGCAAGAAGCGCGAGGACGGCGTGCGCGACTTCCTGGCGAGCCGCGGCCTCACGCTGCCCGAGGGCAACCCGGACGATCCGCCGACTGCAGGAACGGTCTTCGGGCTCGGCAACCGCAAGAACGTGCTGCTCCTCGAGAAGATCCGCACCGAAGGCGTCCTCCTGTACGACGGCAGCCGCCGCTACCTGCAGGCGTGCGCCGCGGCCGGCCTTCGCAGGGCGGTCGTCTCGAGCAGCGCCAACACCGAGGCCATCTTGAAGGCCACCGGCCTGGATGCGCTGATCGAGGTGCGGGTCGACGGGGTCACCGCCCGCACGCTCAAGCTGAGGGGGAAACCGGCTCCCGACACCTTCCTCGAGGCGGCCCGAGAGCTCGGGCTCGAGCCCCCGCAGTGCGCGGTCTTCGAGGACGCGCTGGCCGGCGTGGAGGCCGGACGGGCCGGGGGATTCGGGTTCGTGGTGGGGGTCGACCGGGTGCACCACGGCGACGCCCTGCGCCGGCTCGGCGCCGACATCGTCGTCAAGGACCTGGCGGACCTGCTGTGATGCGGTCGTGATCGAACCAGACATCTTCCCCATCGAGCCGTGGCAGGTCCGCGAGGTCGCGCTCGACCTCGGGTTGCTGGCCCAGACCGAGTCGGTCTTCGCGCTGTCCAACGGCCACATCGGCCTGCGCGGCAACCTCGACGAGGGCGAGCCGCACGCGATCCCGGGTACCTACCTGGCCGGTTTCCACGAACAGCGCCCGCTGCCCTACGCCGAGCCGGGCTACGGCTACCCCGAGGCCGGGCAGAGCGTCGTCGACGTCACGAACGGCAAGCTCATCCGCTTGCTCGTCGACGACGAGCCCCTCGACGTGCGGTACGGCGACCTGGTCCGCCACGAACGACTTCTCGACCTGCGGGCTGGGACACTCTCGCGCGACCTGGAGTGGGTGTCCCCCGCCGGCAAGCGGGTGCGGGTCCGGTCCACCAGGCTCGTTTCGCTGACCCACCGGGCCCTGGCGGCGATCGTCTACGAGGTCGAGGCCGTCGAGGGCGAGACGCGGGTGATCCTGCAGTCGGAGCTGGTCGCCAACGAGGCGCAGCCCCCGCCGTCCGTGGATCCGCGGATCGCAGCAGCGCTGACCAACCCGCTGGTCGCGGTCAGCCAGGACCATCAGGCGTACGGTGCCACGCTCCTGCACCGCACCCACAGCAGCGGCCTGCTGGTCGCCGCCGGCGATGACCACGCGTACGACGCGCCGTCCACGGTCGTCGTCGAGCAGGACACCCGGGAGGACTGGGCGCGCACCAGCTTCGCCACCACCCTCCCGGCCGGCGGCCGGCTCCGCGTGGTCAAGTACATCGCCTACGGCTGGTCGGGGGTGCGGTCGGAGCCGGCCCTCCGGGACCAGGTCTCGGCTGCCCTGACCGGGGCGCGCGTGAGCGGCTGGGAGGGCCTGCTCGCCGCCCAGAGGGAATTCCTCGACGACTTCTGGCAGGGCGCCGATGTCGAGGTCGACGGGGACCCGGTCCTGCAGCAGGCGGTGCGGTTCGGGCTGTTCCACGTGCTGCAGTCCGCAGCCCGCACCGAGCGACGTGCCATCAGCTCCAAAGGACTGACCGGACCCGGGTACGACGGGCACGCCTTCTGGGACACCGAGGGCTTCGTGCTGCCCGTCCTGATCGCGACCTACCCCACAGCGGCCCGCGATGCGCTGCGCTGGCGCTTCTCCATCCTCGATCAGGCACGGGCACGCGCCCGAACCCTTGGGCTGCGTGGAGCCGCGTTCCCCTGGAGGACGATCGCCGGCGACGAGTGCTCGGCGTACTGGCCCGCCGGCACGGCTGCCTTCCACGTGAACGCTGACATCGCCTACGCCGTGGAGCGCTACCGCGCCGCGACCGGGGACGTGGACTTCGACCGTGACGTCGGCATCGACCTGCTCGTCGAGACCGCGCGGTTGTGGGTGTCGCTCGGCCACCACGACCGGCACGGCGTCTGGCACATCGACGGGGTGACGGGGCCGGACGAGTACAGCGCGATCGCGGACGACAACGTCTTCACCAACTTGATGGCAGCACGCAACCTGCGCGCTGCGGCGAAGGCCTGCGGCCGTCACCCGCACCGGGCGAAGGACCTCGGCGTCACCGACCAGGAGGAGGCGGCCTGGCAGCTGGCGGCCTCCACCGTCGCCGTGCCGTACGACGAGGAGCTCGGCGTCCACCAGCAGTCGGCCGGCTTCACGCGCTACCGCGAGTGGGACTTCGAGCGGACCTACAAGGAGAACCTCTACCCGCTGTTCCTGCACGCTCCGTACGTCGAGCTCTACCGCAGCCAGGTCCTCAAGCAGGCCGACCTGGTGCTGGCCCTGCACTGGTGCGGGGAGGACTTCACGCCGGAGCAGAAGGCCCGTGACGTCGACTACTACGAGGCCCGCACGATCCGCGACTCCAGCTTGTCAGCCTGCACCCAGGCGGTGATGTGCGCCGAGGTCGGCCACCTGGACCTGGCCTACGACTACGCCACCGAGGCGGCGCTCATCGACCTGCGCGACCTGCACCGCAACAGCCGCGACGGGCTGCACATGGCCTCGCTGGCCGGCGCCTGGGTCGCGTTCGTCGAGGGCTTCGGCGGCATGCGCGAGAGCGAGGGCCGGCTCAGCTTCAACCCAGCCCTCCCCGACGGCCTCAACCGGCTCGCGTTCCACCTGCGCTGGCAAGGAGCCCTGCTGCACGTGACGGTCACCCACGAGCTGGCGACGTACACGGTGGAGGGCGGCCCCATCGTCCTGTACCTCGACGGGGAGACGGTGGAGGTCCCCGATGGGGAGACCGTCACACGTCCGGTTGTCCGGCGTCAGCCTCTGCTGCCCCGCCCGTCCCAGCCGCCGGGTCAGGCACCGCGTCGCGCTCACAGAACCTGAGGCCGCCACGAGGCGGAAGGCTGCGGGCCGGTCCGGCGTTGTTCCCCTTGTGATCCCGCTCAGCGTGCTCGACCTTGCCCCGATCTCGTCCGGCCGCACCGCCCGACAGGCCCTGCAGGAGTCCCTCGACCTCGCCCGGCACGCCGAGGCCCTGGGCTACGGCCGGCTGTGGGTCGCAGAGCACCACGGGATGCCTGGCATCGCCAGCAGCTCACCGGCCGTCCTCATCGCCGCCCTAGCCGGTGCGACCGAGCGGATCCGGGTGGGTTCGGGTGGCGTGATGCTCCCCAACCACGCGCCGTTCGTGATCGCCGAGCAGTTCGGGATGCTCGAGGCCCTCCACCCGGGGCGCATCGACCTCGGCCTGGGGCGGGCACCGGGGACCGACCAGCGCACCGCCTCCCTGCTGCGCCGCGGCGACGCCGACGACTTCCCCGGCGAGCTCGCACTGCTCCGTGCCTTCTTCGACGGCCCCGTCCAGGGCATCCACGCCGTGCCCGCCGAGGGCAACTCCCCCCAGGTCTGGCTGCTCGGCTCGAGCGGCTTCTCTGCACAGCTGGCCGGTCTGCTCGGCCTGCCGTTCGCGTTCGCCCACCACTTCAGCGGCGAGAACACCCTGCCCGCCCTGGAGCGCTACCGCAGCAGCTTCCGCCCCGGCGTGCTGGAGTCGCCGTACGCGATGGTGTGCGCCTCCGTGCTGGTGGCCGACTCGTACGAGCAGGCCCGCCGGCTGGCCCTTCCGGGCGCGCTGTCGTTCGTGCGGTTGCGGCAGGGGCTGCCCGGGGTCTTCCCGTCGATGGAGGAGGCCGAGGCCCATCCCTGGACGGCGCAGGAGCGGGCGTTCGCGGAGCACCGGATGGACGGCCAGGTCATCGGCTCACCGGCCCAGGTCCGCGAGCAGCTCGACCGGCTCATCGCGGACACTCGCGCCGACGAGCTGATGGTGACGACGGCGGCCCATGACCCCGTGGACCGGCTGCGGTCCTACGACCTGCTCGCCTCCCTCGGCTCGGCCGTGGACGGCACCCTCACCCTCCGCCGCGCCGCCTAGTTCCCTCAGGGCAGGGCGAGGGTGACGGCGTGGATGGTCAGGCCGGCCATGGCACCCACCGCCGTACCGTTGATCCGGATGAACTGCAGGTCGCGGCCGACCGCCAGCTCGATCCGCTGTGAGGCGGAGGTCGCGTCCCAGCGCGCGACCTGGGTCCGAATCAGCGAGGTGAGCTCGTCGCCGTAGTTGTCGACGGCGTGGCCCACGACCGCCTCCAGGACCGACTCGATGCGGCCACGGAACTCGGCGTCGTGGACCGCCCGGGACCCGAGCGAGCAGATCAGGCCCGCGATCCGCTGCTGAAGGTCGCCGTCGGCGTCTGCCAAGGACTCGCGGATCGAGACGATCGCGTCGGCGATGACGTCGTGCAGCGCCGCCTGGGCCTGCGGGTCCTCGAGCAACCGGGCCAGCAGGACGTCGAGCTTCGCCGCGGTGTGCCGGTCGTGCTGGAGCTCGGCGGCGAAGGTGCGCAGCAGCCCGTCGAGCCACTGCCGCACGGGGTGCTGCGGATCGCGCTCGACCGCCTCGAGCGTGTCGGCCAACCCGTCCAGGACGCCACGGATCCGCTTGTCGGTCACCAGCAAGGAGGCCAGCCAGCCCCGGTGGCTGACGAACTCACGGGCCTGCGGGACGAGCTCCTCCCGGTGCGCACGCAGGTAGGTCTTGGAACGGCTGACGACCACGTCGACCAGGGGCCGCTGGGTGCCGCCCTCGATCGCCCGGTCGAGGACCCGTCCGAGAACAGGCGCGTAGGACCGGCGGGCCTGGTCGCGACGCAGCAGTTCCAGCGCCGAGGCGACGACGGCCTTCTCGTCCAGCGCCTCGAGCAGCACGCCGGCGTTGAAGGCGACCTCCACCGCCAACCGGTCGGCGACCTCGGGCTCGGCGAGGAAGCGGCCCAGCCGGGAGACGACGTCGGCCTGGGGGACCTGCTCGACCACCACCTCGCGGGTGAGGAAGTGGCCGGTGACGAACTCGCCCAGCTTGGTGGCGAGCTCGTCCTTCTTGCGGGGAACCAGGCCGGTGTGCGGGATCGGCAGGCCGAGCGGCCGGCGGAACAGCGCCGTGACCGCGAACCAGTCGGCCAGCCCGCCGACCATCGCCGCCTCGGCCCCGGAGCGCAGGAACCCCACGGCCGTGCCGTGGAACGACAGGCTCAGCACGTACAGGCTGGCCGCGGCGGCCAGCAGCGCGGTCGCCGTCAGCTTCATCCGCCGGAGGCGGGCGGCAGCGAGATCGTCCTGGGCCAGCAGCGGCATCACCACCCGCTGACCCTCGCACACGTATCAGTCGGCGAGCGCCGCTACCTCGGGCTCAGGGACCCGGAGCACCTTGGCGAACCACGACGGCATCCACCAGTTCCACGAGCCGAACAGCGAGACCAGCGCAGGCACGAGCAAGGAGCGGACGATGGTGGCATCGAGCAGGATGCCGAACCCGAGGGCCGTGGCCATCACCTTCAGGTCGGTCCCGGGGCCGGAGGACAGCGCAACGAAGGCGAGGAACAAGATGAGCGCCGCGCTCGTCACCAGCCGACCCGTGCGGGCGATCCCCTCGATCACGGCCTTGTCGGTGGACCCGGCCTGGTCGTACTCCTCCCGGATCCGGGACAGGATGAAGACCTCGTAGTCCATGGACAGGCCGAACAGGAACGCGAAGACCATCAGCGGCACCCAGAAGGTGACCGCCCCCGTCGCCGCGATGCCGAAGAGCGCCTCCGAGCCGTGGCCGTCCTGCCAGAACAGCGTCATGAAGCCCAGGGTCGCGGCGAGCGTCAGCAGGTTGAGCAGGACCGCCTTCAGCGGCAGCAGCACCGACCGGAAGCCGCGGGCGAGCAGCACGAACGTGAGCAGCGCGATCAGGGTCAGCATCAGCGGGAAGTTGCCGTAGACCGCGTGCAGGAAGTCGATCTGGTCGGCGCCGACACCGGCCACCCCCAGGATCGCCGGGTTGGAGTCGGCCACGGCCCGGACCCCCTTCACGGGACCGACCGACGTGGAGTTGGCCGTCTCCTGGTGCGGGATCGCGATGACGATGGTGTGACCGTTGTGGACGTTCGACGGGGCGGTGTCGACGACGACGTGGTCGATGCCGTCGACCGTGCCCAGGTCGGCCGCGACCTGCTTGGCCTTCGGCGCCTCGGCGAGCACCTGGATCGGGGTCAGGAGCCCCTTGGGCAGGCCGCCCTGCTCGAGGGTCTGCACAGCGGAGTACGCCGGGCCGCTCTTGGCCAGCGAGCTCGAGTCGGCGAGCCCGATCTTGATACCGAGGAAGGCGAGGACGAGCGTGCCCAGGGTGATGACGGAGACACCCAGCGCGACGTAGCGGTTCTTGACGACACCGCGGGCCCACGTCGACCACCCACGGCTCGCGGTGTTCTCGTGTCGGATCTTCGGCCAGTCGACCTTGGGTCCGATGCCGCCGAGGATGGCCGGGGTGAGCGTCAGCGTGGTGAGGACGCTGGCGAGCGGGATGAGGGCGCCACCGATGCCGATGCTCCTCATGAACGGCACCGGCAGGACCACCAGCGCCACCAGCCCGATGGCCACGGTCACGCCGCTGAACAGGACGGCCCGCCCGGCGGTCTCCATGGCGACCACCACGGCATCGTGGTTGTCGCGGCCGTGATCTCGCTCCTCGCGCCAGCGGTTGACGAGGATCAGTGAGTAGTCGATCGCGACGCCCAGGCCGATCAGCGAGATGAGGAACTGCACGATGAACGACATGTCCGTGACGTAGGTCAGCGGCCACAGGAACAGGAACGACAGCAGGATCGAGGCGACCGCCACCACCAGCGGCAGGAGCGCGAGGAACGACGCGAAGACGAACACGAGGACCACGAGCGCCCCGACCCCGCCGAGCAAGGTCTCGAGGAGCACACCGGGCCCGCTGCCGTCGGAGTTGCCCGCCGCCAGGGCGTCCTCACCCGTCACCGCCCCGGCCCAACCCGGTGGGGTCGACTTCGTGATGCCCTCGGTGAGCGCGACGCCCGGGAGCTTGTCGGTAAAGCTGCGCGGCTGCAGGTAGAAGACCATCGCAAACGCGGTGCGGTCGTCCTTGGTGCGGAAGACCTGGTCCCCGCTGGTGGCCTCATCGACCAGGCGCGAGTGCGGGACGGCGGCGGCCGCGGCCGTGAACGCCGCGGCGACCTTGGCCTCGTTGCCGGTGACCTGCTGCCCGCTCGGGGCGGTGACCGTGAGGAGGTACGGCGTGGTGTTGCCGCCGTTGCCGAACTCGCTGATGATTTTCTTCGCGGCCGTGGTGCCAGGCTGGCCGGGTAGCGAGAAGTCGATGACCAGCCGTTTGGTGGCCTGCCCGGCTGCGACGGCGCCGGCGATGAACAGCGCCACCCACGCGAGGACCACCAGCTTGCGGTGGTGCAGGACCAGTTCTCCGATGCGGCGCACGGAAACCCTCCAAGGTTCGACAGGAGCCCGGGACACTAGCGGGCGCGGGTGACAATTCGGTTGCATCGCGCCGGTGCTGTCCACGACCGTCGCGTTGCGGTGAGATGACGAACTGTGGACGTCAAACTCATCGCTGACCGCCCGCTGACCGAGCAGGAGCTGGTCGCAGTGGCCCGTGACGGTGCTCCAGTCACCCTCACCTTAGAGAGCCTGACCCTGCTGGCAAGAGCCCGCGCGCACGTCGACGAGCTCGCGAGCAGCGCGACTGCGTCGTATGGGATCTCCACCGGGTTCGGGGCCCTGGCCACGCGCCACATCCCGAGGGAGCTGCGTGCCCAGCTGCAACGCAGCCTGGTGCGGTCGCACGCCGCCAGCTCCGGACCTGAGGTCGAGACCGAGGTGGTCCGTGGGATGGCGCTGCTCCGCCTGCAGACCCTTGCCACGGGGCACACCGGGGTGCGGCCCCGGACCGCCCAGGCCTACGCCGACCTGCTCAACGCGGGCATCACGCCGGTTGTGCGCGAATACGGCTCGCTCGGCTGCTCGGGCGACCTCGCCCCGCTCGCCCACGTCGCGCTCGCCGTCATGGGCGAGGGCCAGGTCCGGTACGGCGGATCCCTCATCAGCGCGGCCGACGCGCTGCGCGCGGCCGGCCTGGAGCCTGTGGAGCTGGCCGAGAAGGAGGGCCTTGCCCTCATCAACGGCACCGACGGCATGCTCGCGATGCTCATGCTCGCCAGCCATGACGCCGCGGCGCTGCTGAAGGTCGCCGACCTGGCCGCTGCGATGAGCGTCGAGGCGCTGTTGGGCACCGACCGGACGCTGGCCGCCGAGCTGATGGCCCTGCGACCGCACCCGGGTCAGGCGGCTGCCGCCGCGAACATGCGCCGCCTGCTCCAGGGCTCCCCGATCGTCGCCTCGCACCGCGGCCCCGAGGACACCCGGGTGCAGGACGCGTACTCGCTGCGATGCGCCCCGCAGGTGGCCGGCGCCGCCCGGGACACCCTCGAGTACGTCCGGCTGGTCGCCGCGCGGGAGTCCGCGAGCGCCATCGACAACCCCGTGCTGCTGGACGAGGGCCGTATCGAGTCCAACGGCAACTTCCACGGCGCCCCCGTGGCCTACGCCCTGGACTTCCTCGCCATCCCCCTCGCCGACGTGGCCTCGATGAGCGAGCGGCGCACCGACCGGATGCTCGACGCGCACCGCTCCCAAGGCCTGCCCGCGTTTCTCGCCCACGACCCGGGGGTGGACTCCGGGCTGATGATCGCCCAGTACACCCAGGCCGGGATCGTCAGCGACCTCAAGCGGCTGGCCGCCCCAGCGAGCGTCGACTCGATCCCCAGCTCGGCGATGCAGGAGGACCACGTCTCGATGGGGTGGTCGGCGGGCCGCAAGCTGCGCCGGTCCGTCGACGGCCTGGCCC
The DNA here is from genome assembly GCA_025966135.1 of Frankiales bacterium. Taxonomy (GTDB): domain Bacteria; phylum Actinomycetota; class Actinomycetes; order Mycobacteriales; family SCTD01; genus RYN-111. Next base: position 79,754 of record JAOPVP010000084.1, on the reverse strand, counting down.
GCGTCCTGGCCATCGAGGTGATGGCAGCGGCCCGCGCCCTCGACCTGCGGTCGCCCCTGCAGCCGGCGGCAGGCACCGGCGCTGCGCTGCGGACGCTGCGTACCGTCGTACCCGGGCCGGGGACCGACCGGTACCTGTCCCCCGAGATCGAGGCGGCGGTGGCCATGGTGCAGAGCGGCGCGCTGCTGTCGGCTGTCGAAGCCGTCACGGGACCCCTGGAGTAACCGATGTCATCGTCACCGCTGGAGTGCAAGGGCTGGTTGCAGGAGGCCGCGCTGCGGTGCCTGCGCAACAACCTCCACCCGGAGGTCGCGGAGCGCCCCGAGGACCTGGTGGTCTACGGCGGCAACGGCAAAGCCGCCCGCGACCACGCCTCCCTCGCCGCGATCGAGCGCACCCTCAGGCGTCTGGACAACGACGAGACGCTCATGGTGCAGAGCGGCAAGCCGGTTGCGGTGTTCCGCACCTTCCCGCACGCGCCCCGGGTCCTGATCGCCAACTCCCTGCTGGTGCCTGCCTGGTCGACGTGGAAGGACTTCTGGGAGCTCGAGGCGCTCGGCCTGACGATGTACGGCCAGATGACCGCCGGCTCCTGGATCTACATCGGCACGCAAGGCATCGTGCAAGGCACCTTCCAGACCTTCGCTGCACTCGCCGAGCAACGGTACGACGGAACCCTCCGCGGCAAGGTGGTCCTCACGGCGGGCCTCGGCGGGATGGGCGGTGCCCAGCCCCTCGCAGTCACCCTCAACGGCGGGGTCGCGCTCTGCCTCGACGTCGACCCGGCGCGGGTGCACAAGCGCATCGAGACGCGCTACCTCGACGAGGTGGCGCCCTCGCTGGAGGAGGGCCTGCGGCGTGCGAGAGAGGCTGCAGCGCAAGGGATTGCGCTCTCCATCGGCGTCGTGGCCAACGCCGCCGACGTGCTGCCGGCCTTGCTGGCCCGCGGCGAGCAGTTCGATGTCGTGACCGACCAGACGTCCGCCCACGACCCGCTCAACGGGTACGTGCCCTCCGGGCTGTCGGTGACCGAGGCCGGCGAGCTGCGGCGCGCCAAGCCGTCGGAGTACATCGAACGGGCACGCGCCTCGATGGTGGAGCACTGCCGGGCGATGGTCGGCTTCGCGCGCGCCGGCTCGGAGGTGTTCGACTACGGCAACAACCTGCGCGGCGAGGCCCGCGAGGCCGGCCTGGCCGAGGCCTTCGAGTACCCCGGGTTCGTGCCCGCCTACATCCGGCCGCTGTTCTGCGAGGGGATCGGGCCCTTCCGGTTCATCGCGCTGTCGGGCGACCCCGCCGACATCGCCGTGGCGGACGAGGCGCTGCTGAGCGCCTTCCCCGACAACCCGTACGTGCAGCGCTGGATCCCGCTGGCCCGCGAGAAGGTCGCGTTCCAGGGACTGCCGGCACGGATCTGCTGGCTCGGGTACGGCGAGCGGGCGAAGGCCGGTGCGGTGCTGAACGACCTCGTCGCGAAGGGCCAGATCAAGGCCCCGATCGTCATCGGCCGCGACCACCTCGACAGCGGCTCGGTCGCGTCGCCTTATCGCGAGACCGAGGCGATGATGGACGGCTCCGACGCCATCGCGGACTGGCCGGTCCTCGACGCGCTGCTCAACGTCGCCTCGGGGGCGGCGTGGGTGGCGATGCACCACGGCGGCGGAGTCGGGATGGGCAAGTCGCTGCACTGCGGTGCGCAGGTGGTCGCCGACGGGACCGCCGACGCGGCCCTGCGGGTGGAGCGGGTCCTCACCAACGACCCGGGGATGGGCGTGGTGCGGCACGCCGACGCCGGTTACGACATCGCCCGACGCGTGGCTCGTGAGCGCGGCGTCGACATGCCCATGCTGTGACGTCGACGCTGTTTCGCGGAGGCTCGTTCGTCACCTGGGCCGACGAGCCGGTGGAGGCGCTCGTCGTCGAGGACGGCCGGGTGGCGTGGACCGGTACCGCTGCGTCCGCTCCGGCGACCGACGAGGTGCTGCACCTGAGCGGACGTTGCGTGCTGCCGGGGTTCGTCGACAGCCACACGCACCTGGTGTTCGGCGGCGACCGGGCGGAGGAGTTCGAGGCGCGGATCACGGGAACCGCCTACGCCGCAGGCGGTATCCGCACCACCGTGGCCGCGACCCGCGCCGCCTCGACGCAGGAGCTGCTCGCCCGCGCCCAGCGGCTGGCTCACGAGGCGCTGCGCTCCGGCACGACCACCCTGGAGGTGAAGTCCGGCTACGGCCTCACCGTCGAGGACGAGCGCCGCTGCCTCGAGGTGGCCCGCGCGATCACGCCGCACGCCACCTTCCTCGGCGCCCACGTGGCACCGGACGGGGACGCCGCCGTCTACACCTCGCTCGTCGCCGGCGAGATGCTCGACGCCTGCGCTCCTCTGGCCACGGCGGTCGACGCCTTCTGCGAGGAGGGCGCCTTCGACGTCGACCAGTGCCGCGAGGTCCTGTCGGCCGGCAAGGAACGGGGACTGGGCGTCCACGTCCACGCCAACCAGCTCCGGCCCGGGCCCGGCGTACAGCTGGCTGCGGAGCTCGGTGCGCTCAGCGCCGACCACTGCACCCATCTGAGCGAGGCCGACATCCAGACGCTGCGCGATGCCGACGTCGTCGCCACGCTGGTACCGGGCGCAGAGTTCAGCACCCGCTCCCCCTACGCCCCGGCGCGACGCCTGCTCGACGCCGGTGTGCTCGTCGCCCTCGCGACAGACTGCAACCCTGGCACCAGCTTCACGACCTCGATCCCGTTCGTCATCGCGCTGGCCTGCCGCGAGCTCGGGATGACCCCCCAGGAGGCGGTGCTGGCAGCGACGCTCGGCGGTGCCACCGCGCTGGGTCAGGACGACATCGGACACCTGCGGGTCGGCGCACGCGCCGACCTGGTCGTCCTCGAGGCGCCGTCCCCGACCTGGCTCGCGTACCGTCCCGGCGTCGACCTCGTGCACAGCGTTTTCAAAGATGGCGTGGCGGTTCGGTGACTGAGGACCCGCTGTGGCCTCGTGCCTCGGCGTGGCTGAGCTCCGGAGGCCGTCGCACCGGACCCCGGCTGTCCGTTCTGGGCGTGCCGCTGTCGAGGACCTCGATCTCGCCCTCGGGTGCCCACACAACGCCGGCCGCGGTACGGGCAGCGCTCCGGCGCTTCGCCACCTTCCACGCCGGCCTGGACGTCGACCTGGAAGTGCTGTCGGTCACCGACCACGGAGACCTCGACGTGGCGGACGCGACCGTCGCCGACCACCTCGACCGCGTGGAGCGCGCCCTGGCACGCGCCGGCCTGCAGCTGACCGGCGAGCCGGCGGGCGGGCTGACCGACAACGGGACGCCTTCCCCTTCCCGCCCCATCTCTGATCAGGTATCGCTATCTGCAATCACACATAGCGCTGGTGCGCCAACCGACCCCTCCGACCTGCGGCCGCGCGCCGATCTCGTCGTCCTCCTGGGCGGGGACAACGCGGTCACCCGCCCCGCCATGCGCGCCCTGTTGCCCCTCGCGACCTCCGGTCTCCTGACGCTCGACGCGCATCACGACGTGAGGGGCTTCCACGACGGCCCGACGAACGGGACACCGGTACGCGGCCTCGTCGAAGACGGTCTGCGCGGCGACCACGTGGTCCAGGTCGGCCTCGGGCAGCTCAGCAACAGCCGCGCCTATCGCGACTGGTGCGAGGACCGCGGCATCCGCCTCGTCGGGGTCGACGATGCGCGCGGCCGGGTCGGCATCGCCGTCAAGGAGCAGCTCGACCGGCTGGCGCAGACCTGCACCGACCTGTACGTCGACCTCGACGTGGACGTGGTCGACAGCGCGTTCGTGCCCGGCTGTCCGGGAGCCCGGCCGGGAGGGTTGTCGCCGTACGAGCTGTTGGAAGCGGCGGTGGAGGCGGGACGGCACCCGCTGGTCCGGGCCGTCGACATCACGGAGGTGGACGCGGCTGCCGACCCGCAGGGGCGGACCGTTGACCTGGCCGCGATGTGCCTGCTGTCAGTGGCTGCGGGCCTGGCCGCGCGCGCACGCGATGCAGAGCGTCGCTGAGGGCCTGGCCTCGAGCCGCTCGGCGCCGATCTCCCCGCCGCAGGAGGCGCACTTCCCGTAGTCGCCGGAGCAGGCCCGGGACAGCGCGGCGTCGACCTCGGTCAGGGACGCCCTGGCCTGGGCGAGCAGCGCCAAGACCTGCTGGCGCTCAAACGCGATCGTCGCGCCCTCGGGGTCGTGCTCGTCGTCAGCGTTGGACCCCTCGGATGAGGCCAGGATCTCGGCGTGCTGCGCCGTGAGCGCCGCGACCCGGGCAAGGGCGTCAGCACGGGCGGTGAGCAGCGGTTCCACGTCAGAGGCAACGCCTTTCGCGACACCCACCTTCCCTATGTCACCATGTGATGACATCACCTGCTGACAAGGAGAGCCGTGACCCGGTCCCGCCCGCTCGTCCCCGTGCTCGTCTTCCTCGGCATGGTCGTCGCCGTGGTGAGCAGCCTCGGCGCACCGCTCGTGCCGACCATTGCGGCCGACACCCACGTCTCCCTCGCCACCGCCCAGTGGTCGCTGACCATCAGCCTGCTCGTTGGCGCGGTGGCGACCCCGACGATGGGTCGGCTCGGGGACGGGCCGCACCGCCGTACCGTCGTCCTGGTCGCGATCGCCACGGTCGTCATCGGCTGCGTGCTCGCGGCCCTCCCCCTCTCGTTCCCCTACCTGCTCGTCGGCCGCGCCCTCATGGGCACGGGGCTCGGGCTCACCCCGATCGCGATGGCCACCGCCCGCGACGCCCTGACCGGGGAGCGGTCGCGTTCAGCCGTCGCGGTGCTGTCCATCACCACCGTCGCCGGCATCGGCCTCGGCTACCCGCTCACCGGCCTCATCACCCAGCACCTGTCGTTCCGCGCCGGCTTCTGGTTCGGCGCCATCATCACCGGGATCGCCTTCCTGGCAGCACTCGTCGTCTTCCCCTCGACCCGGGAGCGCCCCTACGTCCGCCTCGACGTCCTGGGCGCCGCGCTCCTCGGTACCGGCGTGGCCGGGCTGCTCCTCGCCCTCAGCGAGGCCGAGACCTGGTCGGGTGCACGCCTGCTGACCGTCACCGTCCTCTCGGCCCTCCTGCTGCTCTGGTGGGTCCGCCAGGAGCTGCGTACTGCCCACCCTCTCGTCGACCTCAGACTGGCCCGCAACCGCAGCGTCCTGACCGCCGACGCGACGGGTCTGTTCGCGGGGATCGGGATGTACATGCTGATCTCGCTGGTGATCCGCTTCGTCCAGACGCCGGCACGCGTGGGCTACGGGTTCGGTGCCTCGGTGGTGATGGCCGGGCTGGTGCTGCTGCCTTTCTCGCTGATGTCGGTGGTGTCCAGCCGGGTCGCCCCCGCCATCAGCCGGCGGGTGTCGCCGCATGCCGTGCTGCCGCTGGGCTGCGCGATCTCCCTTGCCGCGGAGCTGCTGTTCGCCCTCGAACGCGGCCACCTGTGGCAGGTCTTCGTCATCATGGGCATCGCCGGCCTCGGTGTCGGGTGCACCTTCGCTGCGCTTCCCGGCCTTATCGTCCGTGCCGTCCCTGCATCAGAGACAGGTAGCGCGATGAGCTTCAACCAGGTGCTTCGGTACGTCGGCTACTCCACCGGCAGTGCGCTGTCGGCCACCATCCTGGAGGCCCACACGCGCTCGGGGCAGCAGTTGCCGACTGGCAGCGGTTACACGACGGCGGCGCTCGTCGGGTGCGGGGTCCTCGCTGTTGCGGGACTTCTCAGCGCCGCCCTGCCCCAGCGCGGCAAGGAGGAGATCGACGAGCTGCTCGCCGAGGAGAGCATCGCCGACGGGATCCCCTCCGAGGAGCCACGCCCGGTCGGGGTCGACTGATGGCCGTCCGCGGCGAGGCCCGCGAGCGGCTCCTGACCGCGGCCGCGGCGCTGTTCGCCGAACGCGGCTACGAGCGCACCACGACCCGTGACCTGGCCGAGCGGGCCGGCGTCGACGCCGCGCTCATCGCCAGGTACTTCGGCAGCAAGGTCGGCCTCTACCTCGCTGCCCTGCGCGTGGAGCTCGGCGACGGCCCACCGCCGGACCTGCTCACACCCGACCGGATGGCAGCGCTCCTGGGTCGCCTCGACACCCGTGGTCCGGGGCCGGTGTTCCAGGCCGCGGTGCGCGCTCACGAGGACGAGGCGGTCCAGGCGGCCGCCCGGGAGGCGCTGCACACACGCCTGGTCGAGCCGCTGCGCCGGCGCTACGAGCAGGCCGGTGCCGATCGACCGCAGCTGCGCGCCGAGCTGGCCGTGGCCGCTTTTGCCGGCGTGGCCCTCGGCCGGAGCTCAGGCTCGTTCACCGAGCTGTCGAAGGCCCCCGCCGACGAGCTGCTGGCGCTGCTCCAGCAGCTGCTCAGCGGCGGGTGACGGTCACGGTGACCGTGCCCGCGCGGGAGGCCTGGAGCAGCAGCAGCGTGGCCCCGGGCGCCGACACGACCGACGCGCCGGTCACCGCGACGGCGTAGCCCTTCGGGTACTGCCGGGCCGGCAGGAACACCTCGGTGAGGCCGGTCTTCGGCTTCGCCGTGTAGGTCAGCGTGAAGGCCTTGGTCGCCGGGTCGAAGGTCATGGCTGAGGGGATGCCCGCGACGGCCCGGGCGAACGGCCGTACCAGCACATCCGCCTTTGCCTGCTTGAGGGTGGACAGATCCTTGTCGTTCGTGAACAGCCCCTGGCCTCCGGAGCCCTGCGACTCGGTCGTGGGATCGGACCACTCCTTGTAGTGCCAGTACTGCCAGCCGGTCAGGTGCTCGTCCGCGGCTGCGGTCACCCGCGCGACGTCGGGCAGGTCGTCGGACGCGCCGTACTCGGTGAGCAGGCTCGTCCAGCCCTTCGAGGTCGCGACCTTGTCGGCATTGCCGAAGACCAGCTCTCCCTGCGGCCCGCACTCCGGGCCGGCCTTCCCGCCGCTGGAGTGGGTGACGCCGGCCGTCGTGCAGTACTGGTGGAACGACAGCCCGAGCTGCGGGTCGGTGAAGGGCTTGCGCGCGCCGAGGGCGGTCTGCGCGCCGTCGTTGAACAGCACCTGCGGTTCGAGCCAGACGATGCGCGCCCTGTCGACCGTCCGGATCGCGGCGACCACCTTCTCGTAGAGCGGCTGCAGGGACTGCGTGTCGAAGACGGGGCACCCGACGGGGTTGGCGCACGTCGCGAACGAGGTGCCGGGCCACGGCTCGTTCATCACGTCATAACCCAGGACGTGGGGCGTCGCCGCGAAGCGGGCCGCAACGGCCCTCCAGGCCTGCGCGTAGAGGTCGGCCAGCCCGTCGACGTTCGCGTAGAAGTTGTCGAAGGCCCTGCTGGTGGCAGGCAGGAAGTAGTTGCCCGGGAAGCCCGCATCGACAGGCTGCGGGATGCCGTCGTCGTGGACTGCCCAGGCCGGGAAGCCCTCGCCGCTGAACTTCTCGCTGTAGAGGTCCTGGTGGAAGTCGAGCAGCACCCACACCTTGCGGGCCGCGAGCAGGTCGACCACCCTCGCGACGGCCGCGAGGTACTGCTGGTCCACGCGGCCACGGGACGGCATGACACCGGCGAAGATCACGCCCAGCCGCACGGTGTTGAAGCCCTGCGCGGCGATCCAGTCCGCATCCTTGGCGGTGAAACCGGCGGCCGTCGCGGGCGGCACGTACGGCGCGCGCTTCCAGACCGCGTTGACGCCGTGCAGCAGCACCACGCGGCCTTGCGCGTCCACCAGCCAGCGCCCTTCGCGGTGCAGCACCGCCGGCGTGTTGGAGGCCAGCGGAGCCGCGGCCTGCGACGAAGGGGCGACCAGCGCCGCGACCAGCATCAGGAGAGCAAGGAGTCGGCGCATGTGCAGGGCTTCGCCGTACGAGTGCGAACTCCTCTTGACGAGTTAATTCAGCAGGCGTAGAACTCAACGCATGATGAACTCTGTCGAGGTGACCGGGCTGGTCGTCGTCAGAGGCGGCCACGAGGTGCTGCACGGGGTCGACTTCACCCTCTCGTCGGGCCAGATCACCGGCCTGCTCGGGCCCAGCGGATGCGGCAAGACGACGCTGATGCGAGCCCTCGTGGGCGTGCAGGGCGGGGTCCGCGGGAGGGTCACGGTCCTCGGTGACGCGGCCGGGAGCGCAAGCTTGCGTCGTCGAGTCGGGTACGTCACGCAGGCACCGGCCGTCTACGGCGACCTCTCGATCGCCGAGAACCTCGGCTACTTCGCCTCCGTCATGGGCGTCACCCGAGACCGGGTCGGCGCGGTCCTCGAGCAGGTCGCACTCGCCGACCTCGGAGGGCAGCTCGTACGGACGCTGTCGGGTGGTCAGGTCGCCCGGGTCTCGCTGGCCACCGCGCTGCTGGCCACGCCCGAACTGCTGGTCCTCGACGAGCCGACGGTCGGGCTCGACCCGGTGCTCCGGCGCGACCTGTGGGCGCTGTTCCGCTCGCTCGCCGACGCCGGCTGCACGCTCCTGGTGAGCAGCCACGTGATGGACGAGGCAGTCCGCTGCGACCGCCTCCTGCTCATGAGGGAGGGCCGGTTGGTGGCGGACGACTCGCCCTCGGGACTGCTTCGCCGTACCGGCGCCCGGGACGTCGAAGGGGCATTCCTGGCGATCGCCGAGGCCGCGGCATGAGCGCCCGGGTGACGCTGGCGACGGCGCGGCGCGTCCTGACCCAGCTGCGCCGCGACCGCCGCACGGTGGCGCTGCTGCTCGTGGTCCCGGTGCTGCTGCTGTCGTTGTTGCGCTATGTCTACGACGCCAGACCCGACGTCTTCGACCACGTAGGCGGTCCGCTGCTCGCGCTGTTCCCCTTCATCACGATGTTCCTCGTGACCTCGGTGGCGATGCTGCGCGAGCGCACGACCGGCACCCTGGAGCGCCTGCTCACCACGCCGCTCGGTCGCGGCGACCTGCTGTTCGGCTATGCCCTCGCCTTCGGGCTGGTGGCGCTGGTGCAGACCTCGGTCGCCTCCGCCGTGGCGCTCGGTCCGCTCGGCCTCGACCTGGCCGCCACGCCCGCGCTTGTCGTCCTGCTGGCCGTCCTCGACGCCCTGCTGGGGATGGCGTTGGGCCTGAACTTGTCGGCGTTCGCACGCACCGAGTTCCAGGCGGTGCAGTTCCTGCCGGCGTTCGTCCTGCCCCAGCTGCTGTTGTGCGGGCTGTTCGCGCCGCGCGACGCCATGGCCCCGCTGCTGCGCCGGCTGTCGGAGGTCTTCCCGCTGACGTACGCGGTGGACGGCATGCAGCGGCTGAGCGCTGATGGCTCGGTGACCGGCCTCGTGGCCCGGGACCTGGCTGTCGTCGCCGGCGCGTCGGTGCTCGCCCTTGCGCTCGGGTCCTTGACCCTCCAGCGCCGCAGCGCGTGAGCCGCGTCGGTCGCCGCCCGGGCGACAGCGGCACGCGCCAGGCGATCCTGTCCGCTGCCAAAGAGGCCTTCGGGACGCAGGGGTACGGCGCCACGTCCTTGCGCGCGGTCGCTCGCACCGCGGGCGTCGACCCCGCTCTCGTCACCCACTTCTTCGGCAGCAAGGACGGGCTGTTCACCGCCGCCCTGGAGCTCCCGCTCGACCCAGGCACCCTCGTACCCGCTCTGCTGGCCGAGGGTGTCGACGGGCTCGGCGAACGGATCGTGCGGACCTTCCTCGGCGTGTGGGACGGAACGCCCGGACAGGGTCCGATGCTGGCGATGCTGCGCTCCGCGGTATCCCACGAGGACTCGGCCACCATGCTCCGCGGCCTGCTGCAGCGGTTGATCCTGCGGCCGCTCGCTGCGGGTGCGGGAGCCGGCGACCCGGACCTGCGCGCCGCCCTCCTCGCGACCCAGGTGGTGGGGCTGGCGGTGATCCGTTACGTGCTTCGGCTCGAGCCGGTCGCGTCCGCGACCGCCGACGAGCTTGCGCCGCTGGTGGGCCCGACGCTGCAGCGCTACCTCACGGGTCCACTGGTGACGTGACCGTATCGTTGCCCGCGACGGGCAACCTATCGCCGGTGAGTCACTACAAGGTGCCGTACGGGCGGCACCTACACGTTCACCGCCGGCAGCAGCGCCCCGGGCACCGACTCCCCGGGCGGCGACACCCCGAGGCCGTCAGCTACCCCGAAACCGTCGGTCACGCCGAAGCCGACTACGTCGCCGACGGTCTCGCCCACGCCGTAGCTTGCTGGAGCCCGCCAGGAAGCGGAGTGCACGTCCCAGTACCGCTCGGTAATGGTCATCTTGGCTCCCGACGGGTCAACGGAACTCCTTGGATTACCGTTCGTCTAACGAATATTCGGACAGTAGGGTGGGCACATGGTTGATGTCAACGCCCGGCCGTATCGCTCGGCGCTGCGCGAACGGCAGGCTGCGGAGACCCGGGCGGCAGTGCTCGCCGCGGCGAGGGACCTGTTCATCGAGCACGGCTACGGTGCGACTACGGTCGACCAGGTCGCTGCCCGGGCGGGCGTGAGCAAACCGACGGTGTTCAACGCGGTCGGCAACAAGCAGACCCTGCTCAAGGTGGTCCGTGACGTCGCCATCGCGGGCGACGACGAGCCGACCCCCGTGTCTGCGCGCCCCAGCGTCCAGCGGGCACGCGACGCGGCCACGGTCGACGAGACCCTCCACCAGGTCGTCGCGCACATCACGCAGCTCGCGGCTCGTTACGCCGCCATCGACCACGTGTTGCGCGGTGCCGCCGCAGGAGGCGAGACAGACCTGCGTGAGCTGTGGCAGGCCTCGGAGCAGCAGCGCCATACCGGCGCGACGCACCTGCTCGACATCCTGCTGTCCAAGGCAGCGCTCAAGCCGGGCTTGTCCCACGAGCAGGCGGTCGACATCCTGAGCTACTTCATGGCACCCGACGGCTACTTCCGCCTCGTCATCGAGCTCGGCTGGACGAGGGAGCAGTACGAGCGATGGCTGGAGGAGACCCTGACCCTCCAGCTCCTGTAGGACTGCCTCCCTGACGAAGCTAGGGTCCTGGGGGTGCGCGCCGTTGCCTACTCCCGCACGGGAGACCCTGACGTCCTGACGCTGATCGACAAGCCGGTGTCCGAGCCGGGCCCGGGCGAGGTGCGGGTGCGGATTCACAGAGCCGGGGTCAACCCGACGGACTGGAAGTCACGGCGCGGCGCCGGTGGCAGCAGAGAGGTCACTCCAGCCCAAGTGCCCGGGCAGGACGGTGCCGGGGTCGTCGATGCGGTGGGTCCCGGTGTGGATGTCACGCTCACAGGCCTGCGGGTGTGGGTGTGGGAGAGCGCCTATCAACGGGTCGAGGGCACCGCCCAGGAGCTCGCCGTCGTCCCCGCACACCAGGTGGTGCCTCTCCCCGATGCGGCCTCCTTCGATCTCGGGGCCAGCCTGGGGATCCCGTTCCTCACCGCGCACCGATGCCTGACGGTGGCCGAGGACGGGCCGCACCGACTCGGCCCGGGTGCCCTCGCCGGGCGCACCGTGCTCGTCTCCGGCGGCGCCGGTGCGGTCGGCAACGCCGCCATCCAGCTGGCACGCTGGTCAGATGCCGTGGTAATCACCACTGTCAGCAGCCCGCAGAAGGCACAGCTGGCCGCCGCTGCCGGCGCCGACCACGTGATCAACTACAAGCAGCAGGACGTCATCGCCGAGGTCAAGAAGATCGCACCACATGGCGTCAGCTCGATCGTCGAGGTCGCACCGGCCGCCAACGCCGGGATCGACACCGCCGTGATCGCCAAGAACGGAGCCGTAGCCCTCTACGCCGACGACGGTGGGCAGCAGCTCACCCTGCCGATCCGCGATCTGATGGTGCCCAACGCACGCTGGCAGTTCGTGCTCGTCTACACCGCGCCCCGGCAGGCCAAGGCGCGCGCCGTCGAGGACGTCGCGGCCGCGGTTCTACAGGGCGCGGCCCGCGTCGGCCTCGAAGCGGGATTACCGCTGCACCACTACCGCCTCGAGGAAGCCGGCGAAGCGCACCACGCGGTCGAAGGCTCGGCCGTCGGGAAGGTTCTCATCGACGTCACCGACTGACCGGCGCACTGAGGCGTGATCGTCTGGGTGCCGCGTCGCTGTGGTGACACGCCGGCGTGTCACCACCTCCAGCCGGTACGGCGACGCGAGGAAGACGCCTAGCGGGGCTGTCGGCCTGTCCACGCCATCAGTGCCTCGGTGGTGGTGGCATCAGCGGGGGCGGGCACCTCCGGGCCGAATACCGCGTAGCTGCGCACCATCTCCACAGGCATGGGGTCGACGGCCGCATGCGCGAACCGCGCGACGTCGTCCGCGATCTCAACGGGCACGTTGATGGTTCGCCCGAGGTCCCAGGCATGCAGGTGGAGGTCCATGGCGGGAAACGCCACGCGCGTGCGAACGAGCATGGGGCCGAGCGGCGTCTCCATCTCCTCCTCGAGGTCGGCATCCTGGAGGGCGGCACGGGCAGCCGCCCTGCGTTGCCGGAAGGCGGCGAGCGGATCCTCGCCAGCGACGACGGCCGGCTCGGCGGCGCTGCTCCAGTCGAAGCTGCTGCCGCGCATGACGGTGGTGGCGCTGTCGAGCACGGTGAGCACGTGCCCGGTGAGCGCCCGGGCGCTCCAACCTGGGCAGGGGCTGGGCCGCTCCCAGTCCTCTGGCGCGACCCGCTCGAGCACGGCGCCGAAGGTGTCCAGCCCGGTGAGAAGTACGACGTCAACGTCCATACGACCGATGCTCTCACGCCGCGGAGCTGGAACGGCCTACGCGACGGGGCCTGGTTACCGTCCGCGGTGGCGGAGCTTGCGCAGGAGGAGGACCCCCACGCCGGCTCCCAGGATTTTCTTCCCGTGCGGGGCCACCTTCGCGACGACGGGCTGGGCCTTCATGAAGCCCTGCAGCATCGCGTTCTGGGCCTTCGGCGGCGACTTCAGGTAGACCTTCAGGCCAACGTCACTGGCCTTGGCCTTGAGCCCGGTGGGCTTCGCCGCAGCTGCAGCCCCGTCCGAGGGTGGCATGCCGTCCGTCATCTGCTGCCCTTCATCGTGAGAGCAGCGACGATAGCGCCCCTGTGCGAACTGGCCAGCTCAAGTCAGCTCGTGCAGAGATCCGCTCAGAGCGGTACCGGCGTCTCGAAGGTGGCCTTCATCTTCCCGGTCCACGTGGACAGCACTGCCGGCGCCGGCAGTCCCAGCGACTCCAGCTCCTTGGACACCGGGTGCGACCCCAGCTCAAGGACCACGCCCTCACCCAAGCCCAGAGACGACTCGGATCCGCCCTGCGTGAAGGCGGTCGCATGCGGGACGCCATCAAGGAGCGTGTACGACGTCAGCGCCATCGCCTCCATGACCTCCGAGCCACCGCGCGGGATCGTCAGCCGCAGGACCAGCTCCCCGTCCATGGTGAGCGTCCAGGTCGTGGTGCCCGCGCCGTCGACCACGTCGATCTGCTCGACGGTCTTCGGGAAGCCCCAGATGACGTTGCCGGCCTCGCAGGTGAAGGCCTGGTCGACCGGCAGCCGGGTGATGAAGCTGCCGTCCGGCCCGCCTGCTGCGGGGCGCACGAACAAGATGATGCCGACCTCGTGATAAGCCCCGAGGTCGTTGTCGCGGTAGTCGATGAGACCCAGCGCGACCTGCGCCCGGCCGGGCGAGGACTCGAGGACCTCGAAGGCCGACGTCGGCAGCAACGCCGACGCAGCAGCGGCATCCACCTCGAAGATGACGGTGCCCGCGGAGGCATCCCGCACCTCAACCGGCATCGTGACCGTCTGCCCTGCGATGTCGTACGTCGTCATGCGCTTCTCCTGCTTCCGTGACGGATGGCGGAGCAGAACACGTTCTACCGCAGCTCCCACCGCGGGGGCCAGTTGTCATCACTGAGCGCGTAGTTCACCACGGCGGGGAGCAGGACACGCCGGTAAGAACACGTTCTATCGGAATGCGGATTCTGCGCTAGCGTCCCGTGCAAGAACGCGTTCTACCTGGCCTAGACCGGGCATCGCGCTCCTAGTCATTTCGGATGGTTTGATCGGGATGCTGTTGCAGAGGTGTGTACCAGGTCACACCCTCTCTCCAGGTCCGTGCATTTTCGCAGGGACCGAGAAGGGGATCCGTGGACACCTTCCTTGCCTTGACCGTGACCGGGCTCGTGACGGGCTGCCTGTATGCCCTCACGGCCTCGGGACTCGTCGTCACCTACACGACGTCCGGCATCTTCAACTTCGCGCACGGTGCCATCGGCATGCTCGCGGCGTTCAGCTACTGGGAACTGACGGCTTCGCAGGGCATGCCCGGCCTGCCTGCCCTGCTGCTCACGGTCCTGGTCATCTCCCCGCTGGTCGGCGCTGTCATCGAACGATTGCTGGTACGGCGGCTCGGTACCGCCTCGCTCGAGGTGACCCTGACTGTCACAGTCGGCCTGCTGCTCCTGCTCATCGGCATCGCCAACACCATCTGGGATCCGGCCACACCGCACCGTGTGCAGGCGTTCTTCCTCGGTGACGAGGTCACCGTCGCCGGGGTCGTCCTCACGGCCCATCAGCTGGTCATCGTCGCGACAGCGACCGCCGTCGCGATCAGTCTCTGGGCCTTCCTCCACTGGTCACGTACCGGCGTCGCGCTGCGCGCCGTCGTCGACGACCGCGAGCTCGCGGCGCTGACGGGCGCCTCCCCCACCCGCGTCGGCCAGCTCGGCTGGGCGCTCGGAGCCGGGCTCGCCGGCCTCGCCGGGGTCCTGCTGGCCAGCCAGGTCTCCCTGGACGCGACGACGATGACGCTGCTCGTGGTCAACGGCTACGCGGCCGCGGTGCTCGGTCGTCTCACCAACCTCCCGCTGACCTTCGTCGGCGGCCTGCTGCTCGGGCTGTGCCAGGCCTGGGCGGTCGGCTACCTGACGCTCGACTTCATCAGCCAGATCCAGCCGGTCATCCCGATGCTGTTCCTGTTCGTGGCGCTGGTGCTCTCGCCGCAGGCGCGGCTCCGCGTCGCGCAGACCGCTCCCTTGCGTGCTCCGTCGGTACCGGGAGCCAGGCGGACCCTGCTGGCCACGGGCTCCTTCCTGGTCGTCGCCGCCCTCGCGGCCGTGGCCATGCCCCTGTCCCGGATGGGCGATGCGACCCACGGGATGGCGGTCGCCCTCATCCTGCTCAGCCTCGTCCCTCTCGTCGGGTACGGCGGCATGGTCTCGCTGAGCCAGCTGACGTTCGCGGGCATCGGCGCCGTCGCGCTGGCAAAGGTCGGCGGAGGACCGGAGGGACTGCTCGCGGCCATCGCCGTACCTGCTGCGGTGGGCCTGCTCGTGGCGCTGCCGACGATGCGGCTGCGGGGGCTGCACCTGGCGCTCGCGACGCTGGCCTTCGGCTACGCGATGGACGATGCCTTCTTCAGCAACGCGACAGTGATGACCGACTCGCTGGGTCTCCCGGTCCCCCGGCCCCTGGGGCTCGACGACCCGCGCGGCTACTTCTTCCTGGTGTGCGGGGCCTTCGCGGTCTGCGCCTTCGGCGTGCTCGCCCTGCGGCGGTCGACGCTCGGCCGGCGGCTGGTCGCCCTCGGGGACAGCCCGGCCGGCTGCTCGACGCTCGGCATGAGGGTGCGGCGCACCAAGCTCGGCGTCTTCGCGATGTCGGCGGGCATGGCGGGGCTGGGGGGTGCGCTGCTCGGCGGCCAGCAGGGCGCCGTGGGCTCCGCTGACTTCGGGCTGCTGCTCAGCCTGACCCTGCTGCTGCTCGCCGTCGTCTGGGGCGTGCGCACGGTCTCAGGCGTCCTGATCGCCGCCCTGCTGCTCGAGGCCGCGCCGTTGCTGCAGGACCACATCAGCGGCGTCGGCAGCGTCGTACCGCTGCTCGTGGGGCTCGGGGCCATCGGGCTCGGCAAGCACCAGAACGGCATCGTCGGGTCGGTCGTCGCGGCCACCCGGCGCCGTCGGGCCGTACCCAACCTCCCGCAACCGCGGACCGAACCGCCCATCCGGGAGGAGGTGCTCACCAGTGCTCAGAGTTGAGGACATCGGCGTCCGCTTCGGCGGCGTGCACGCGCTCAAAGGCGTCTCGCTCACCTGTCCGGCCGGCCAGGTGACCGGCCTGATCGGACCCAACGGCGCAGGCAAGACCACGCTGTTCAACATCGTCACCGGGATCCAGCGACCGGACGCCGGCAGCGTGCACCTCGACGACCGCGACATCACGCGAGACAGCACCGAGCAACGGGCGCGGGCCGGACTGGCTCGGACGTTCCAGCGGCTGGAGGTGTTCGGGTCCCTGACCGTCCGCGAGAACGTCCAGCTCGCCGCCGAGCTCCACCGCGGGCTGCGGCGACGGGGCCGGTCTCCCGTCGAGCTGGCCGACGACCTGCTCGCGCGGGTCGGCCTCACGGCCGTCGCCGACCACCAGGCCGGCGTGCTGCCGACCGGAAGTGCCCGGCTGCTCGAGCTGGCCCGCGCGCTCGCCATCTCACCGACGACGCTGCTCCTCGACGAGCCCGGTTCCGGCCTCGACGAGGCGGAGAGCCACCAGCTCGGTGACCTGCTGCGCTCCCTGGCGGCCGAGGGCACCGCGGTCCTGCTCGTCGAGCACGACGTGCAGCTCGTCATGCGCATCTGCGCGCACATCTACGTGCTCGACTTCGGACAGCTGCTCTGCGAGGGCTCCCCCGCCGAGGTGCAGGCCGACGTCGGCGTGCAGCAGGCCTACCTCGGCGCCGAATCGGTGGCGTCATGACGGCACCCGTCGTCACGGCAGCGCTCGAGCTGCGAGGGGTCAACGCCGGCTACGGGCGCGTACAGGTGCTGTACGACATCAACCTCGTCCTGCCACCGCGGGGTGTGGTCGCGCTGTTAGGCCCAAACGGGGCTGGCAAATCCACCCTCCTGCGCGTCGCGAGCGGCCGCACCGTCCCGTCGTCCGGCCAGGTGCTGTTGCGGGGAAACGACGTGACCGGGCGCAGCCCCGAGCGGCTCGCCCGCGTCGGTCTGTGCAGCGTCCCGGAGGGCCGCGGGGTCTTCCCCAACCTCACGGTCTCGGACAACCTGCGGATGTGGACCTTCCGCCCGGGGGTGCGCCGCAAGGACGTCGAGGAGACCGCCTACGGACGGTTCCCGCGGCTCGCTGAGCGCCGGCGGCAGCTCGCCGGACGGCTGTCGGGGGGCGAGCAGCAGATGCTCGCGATGTCCCGCGCCCTCACCGCCGACCCGGACGTCCTGCTGCTCGACGAGATCTCGATGGGCCTCGCCCCGGTCGTGGTCGCCGAGCTGTTCGCCCTGGTCCGGCAGATCGCCGACGACGGCACACCTGTCCTGCTCGTCGAGCAGTTCGCCCGAACCGCCCTGGAAGTCGCTGACGAAGTGGCCGTCCTGAGCCAAGGCCGCATCCGCCTGCACGGCGCCCCGGACCAAGTCCGGGACGGCGTGCTCGCGACCTACCTGCACGCCGAGGGATCGGCATGACCCCACGAGAAGGAGATCGCGTGTCGAACGTCCGTAGGAGCCTCGGTGTCGTCCTAGCCGCTGCTGCACTGCTCACCGCCTGCAACGGCAGCACCTCGAAAACTGCCGTGCCGGTGTCGAACCCCAAGCTGACCGGCACCCCGATCAAGATCGGCAACGTGGCCGACCTGACGGGCGTCATCCCCGGTCTGTTCAAGGGTGCCCGCGAAGCGGTCGAGGCCTACGTCGCCAAGGTCAATGCCGAGGGCGGCATCGGCGGTCACCCCGTCGAGCTCGTCACGGCCGACAGCAAGATCACCTGCAACGGCGCCGTCGCTGCGTACGAGAAGGTCCTGCCGCAGGTCGTAGCCATGGTCGGCAGCCTGTCCGGACTCGATGGCTGCGTCGGCAAGGTGATCCAGAAGTACCCCAAGATCCCCAACGTGTTCCAGATCCTCGATCCCCGGCTGTCGGGCATCCCGAACACCTTCGCGCCCTCACCTCGACCGCTCGGGCAGTCGCTCGGCGCCTTCCGCTACATCTCCGACAAGCACCCGGGTGCTGTGCAGAAGCTCGGTCTGATCGTCAACGAGCAGACCGCGTTCACGACCACCCAGCTGCTGGCCGGCCTGAAGACGATCGGTGGCGCGGTCGCCTTCAGCGTCACCACCAACGTCACCAAGCAGAGCGACTACACCGCCGACGTCATCAAGATGCGCTCCGCGGGCGTGAAGTGGCTCAGCCTCGACGGCCTCGACATCCAGACGATCAGTCGGGTGCTGGCAGCTGCCAAGCAGCAGAACTGGCGCCCTGAGGTCATCACGTCTGCACCTGCGTATGACGGCAACTTCTTCAAGGTGGCCGACCCGGCTGCTGCCGAAGGCGTCCTGCTCCCGCTCGGCACGGCGCTGTTCCTCGGTGAGGACCGGGCCACGTCCAAGGGCGTGGACGAGTACCTCACCTGGCTCGCCAAGGTGCACCCGGGTTCGAAGGCGGACCTGTTCGGCATCTACGCCTGGGCAGCCGCGAAGCTCTACTTCGACGCCGCCATCAAGGTCGGGCCGAACCTCGGTCCCGAGTACGTCATGGCCGCCGTCGGACAGGTGAAGAAGTTCGACGCCGACGGTGCCATCGCGGAGGCCAGCCCCGGCGCGCGGACCCCGGCCGTCTGCTGGGTCGTGGCCGAGATCCACGACGGGAAGTACCGACGCCTCGAGCCCAGTGACAAGGGCTTCAGCTGCGCTGGCGCGGAGTTCGTGCCGCTGAAGCTGGGGTAGCCACCTCTGCGGTTGATCGACCCGCGGAGTGGGCCTCGACCAGCTTGCCGAGCAGTTTCTCCAGCTGCTGGCACTCGGCGACCGACAGGACGCCGTAGAACTCGTGGTCCACTTCGCGGGCGATCGCCGCGAACCGGTCGAGCCATGACCGGCCCTTGAGCGTCAGCGTGAGGTCATACCGCCGCCGGTCGGTTGTGGAGCGCTCGCGGGTCACGAGCCCGCTGGCCTCGAGCCGGTCGATGATCGCGACCATGTCCGAGGGGTGCATGCCGAGGTGCTCGCACACCTCGCGCTGGGAGATCGGGCCGTGGTGGTCGATGACGCGCAGCGTCCCCACCGACGGTGGGCGTACGCCCCACTCGGCGAACTCGCTGTCTCCGGCCAGCCTCGCGCCCACGGCGTGCCGGTAGGCCCTTGCGAGGCGGGGCAGGTACATCTCCATGACCCGAGTCTAGCAATTGTCGTTGAGATCTCCTATTGTTGGAACAATCAACGATCAAACGGAGATCCTCATGACGGCAGTCGAAGTGCGTGGACTGCGCAAGTCCTACGGCGAGGTCGAGGCGGTCAAGGGCGTCGACTTCGACGTCGCACCCGGCGAGACCTTCGGCTTCCTGGGCCCCAACGGCGCGGGCAAGTCGACCACGATCAAGATCCTGTGCACGCTGGCCAAGGCCGACGGTGGGAGCGCCCGCGTCGCCGGGTTCGACGTGGCCACCCAGCGCAACGACGTGCGACGTCACATCGGGCTGGTGTTCCAGGACCCCACCCTCGACACCTACCTGTCCGCCGAGATGAACCTGCGCTTCCATGCCGAGCTCTACGGCATGCCGCGTGAGACCGTGGCCCCCCGCATGGAGCAGGTCCTCCGGATGGTCGGCCTGTGGGAACGCCGCACCTCGAAGGTCTTGACGTTCTCCGGCGGCATGAAGCGGCGGCTCGAGATCGCCCGCGGGCTCATGCACTCACCTCGCGTGCTGTTCCTCGACGAGCCCACCGTCGGCCTCGACCCGCAGACCCGGGCGTCGATCTGGGACTACATCCACGAGCTGCGGCAGCAGGAGCAGATCACCATCTTCCTCACCACCCACTACATGGACGAGGCCGAGAACTGCGACCGGATCGCCATCATGGACGAGGGAAAGCTGGTGGCCCTGGACACGCCGGCCGCGTTGAAGGCGACGGTTGGGACCGACCGCGTGACGATCCGCACCGCCGACGACCAGGCCGCCCTCGCGGTCCTGGAGGACGCGGTGCTCACCCCCGACGGCATCGTCATCTCGGTCGAGGACGGTGAGTCGTACGTGCCTCGGTTGTTCGGCACCCTCGGCGTGCCGATCACGAGCGTCAGCATCAGCCGGCCGTCGCTCGACGACGTATTCCTGTCCTACACCGGCCGCACCATCCGTGACTCGGAGCAGGCGCCCGCCAGGCCCGTCATGCTCGCTGCCATGGCGGGCCGCCGATGACCGCCGTCGCCGCCGTCAGGGTCCCCCAGCGCGCGTTCGCCCTCGATCTCAGAGCCGTGAAGATCGTGGTGCAGCGGGACCTGATCCGCACCCTGCAGGACCGCACCCGCTTCGTGGCCGCGCTCGTGCAGCCGCTGCTGTTCCTGTTCGTGCTGGGTTCCGGCCTGGGATCCCTGACCCGCGGGGCCACCGGGTCGCTGGACCTCAAGACCTTCATGTTCCCTGGCATCCTCGCGACCTCGACCCTGTTCACCGCCATGTTCTCCGCGGTGTCCATCGTCTGGGACCGGGAGTTCGGCTTCCTCCGCGAGATGCTCATCGCGCCGGTACGGCGGAGCAGCATCATCCTCGGCAAGGCCCTCGGCGGGGCCACGGTGGCGACCACCCAGGGCATCCTCGTCCTGGCACTGGCGCCCTTCGTGCACGTACCGCTCACCGTCGGGCTGGGGCTGACGCTTCTCGCCGAGGTGTTCCTGCTGTCGTTCACCCTGACGGCCCTCGGTCTCGCGATCGTCTCCCGCATCCGTCAGGTGCAGACGGTCATGGGCCTCATGCAGGTGCTCCTGCTGCCGCTGTCGTTCCTGTCCGGCGCGCTGTACCCGCTGTCCAACCTGCCGACCTGGCTCAGCATCGTGGTGCGCCTGAACCCGCTCACCTACGCCGTGCACCCGGTGCGGACGGCGGTGTTCAACCATCTCCAGGTGTCCGACTCGGTGCGCGCGCTGCTGAACCCGCCCATCACCTGGAACGGCTGGATCGTGCCGACCTGGCTGCAGCTGGCGCTGGTCGCCTCGATCGGCCTGTCTCTCATGGCCGTCGCCGTGCGGCAGTTCCAGCAGGTGGAGTGATCACAACCGTGGCACGTCGCGGCATGGCCCTGTTCGCGGCCCTCGCGGCTGCCGACAGCTTTCTGGCCGCTACCGGCCGGGACCGGCAGCGGCGGGTCACCAAGCCGCTGCTGATGCCCACGTTGATGGTGGGGCGGGACCGGCCGACGCGGCGAGCGCTCGCCCTGGGCGGCGCGGGTGACGTGGCGCTGCTCGGCTCGAGTGATGCGGCGTTCATGGCCGGACTCGGGAGCTTCCTGGCCGGCCACGTCGCCTGGATCGTCGCTCTCCGCCGGCGCGGGACGGGCGGAGCGCTACGGGCCAGGCCGGCCCTCGCGGCGCCGTACCTCGCGGCTTTCGGGGGTCTGAACGCCTACCTCTGGAGGCGCACCGGGTCGGACCGCATCCCGGTCGTCGTCTACAGCACCGCGCTGCTGGCGATGTCGCTGGTGGCGCTCGACTCCGGCTCCCCGAAGACCGCTGCGGGAGGCGCGCTGTTCCTCACCTCGGACACCCTGCTCGCGCTCGAGAAGTTCGGCGGCGTGCACCTGCCCATGCATGAGGGGCTCGTCATGGCGACGTACACCGCTGCTCAGGCCCTGCTCGCCGACGAGCAGCCTTGGCTCTGACCGGCGCCATATCGGATCTGGTGTCGCGATCTGTGATCCGATATGGCAGCTGGGGCAACACAAAGCGCTCCACGTCCGCGGCATCCCGGGCGAGGGCCTTGCTCACCGATGCCGACAGCGGCGCGAACGGCACCAGCGCGACCTTCCCGCCGGGCAGTCCCCAGGTGCCCACCGCCTTGCCGCGGACCAGCGCGATCGGCTTGAAGATGCCGTTCACCGTCACGATGCCGGTCCGGTCACCGAGGACCGGCTCGCGCGATGCCCAGCCCATGAGCAGCTCGTCCCACGGCCCCAGCAGCCTCGGCACCGGCAGCGGCGCGACCTCACGGCCGGGCAGGTCCACGAGCTGATCCCCCAAGACCTTCACCGCAGCCAGACCCTTGCGCGCGTCGCCGAGGGTGATGCCCGCCCACTTGCCGAGGTCGCGCGCCGTCGACGGTCCATGTCCGGCGAGGTACCGGCGCGCCAGCTCCGCCAGCGCCACGTCCCGGTCGACGGGGCGGCCAGGCGGCAGCCAGTCCCGCACCAGCACGAAGGCCTGCTCCTTGCCCAGCATCGGCCCGCGCACGCACACCCCGCGCAGCGTCGCGAGCAGGAGCACGTGCACCACCGCCTGGCCTGCCGTCGGCACGTCGGCTGCGTCGAGCGCCGCCTTGAGCTGCAGGCGCGTCCGCGGACCGTCGCACAGCTCCTTCTCCACGACCGCCACACCGCGCTCGGCCTGCGACGGCGACACACCCTCCTGCTTCAGCCGGCTGGCGTTGCCCGTGGCCAGCTGCGGGGTCGTCAAGGCGTGCAGCCACGGGTAGTCCTCCGCCCGCACCAGGTGCAGCGTCCCGCGGTTGACCCAGGTGACGACGAGCTCGCGATCGGCCAGCGCACGGTCGATGTCGGAGCTGTGCAGCTCCTGCGACCGGGCGCGGACGGCCAGCCGCCCTCCCCGCAGATCCTGTGCCTGGACGGCGAGCAGTCGCTGGACGACCTGGCCCGGCGTGCGTGCCGGTGTTCCTGAGAGCAGCTGCGCGGTGAGCCGCGCCGCCGCGACGCTCGGAGCAGTCATCCTGCCGTGGCCACGCCCTCGAAGAGCGACCCGAAGGCCTTGGGCTCACCCTTGCCGTAGTAACGGTCCATGCGCTCGATCCGCAGCCCGCCGGCCTCGAGGATCGCCGGGATGTCGCGGTTGAGGTGGCAGCCACAGGCGAGCCGCTGCTGCACCGGGTTGAGCCGGTCCTGCCACCGACGTACCGCCGCATCAGGAGCCCGCCCGTGCTCCACGAAGTGGAACGTCCCGCCGGGACGCAGTACCCGCCTCGCCTCCCGGACTGCCCGCACCGCGTCCGGGATGGTGCACAGGCTCCACGTGCACAGGACATGGTCGGCCGACCCGTCCTCGAACGGCAGGTCCTGCCCGTCCAGACCGGCGACCTCCACGGGGAACGTGGCGGCGGCGATGCGCGCCTGGGCCAGCTGCACGCCCAGGCCGGAGGGCTCGACCACCCGCAGTCGCGTGACGTTCGCCGGCAGGTACGGCAGGTTGTGACCCGTCCCGAACCCGATCTCGACGACCTCGCCGCTGAGATCCGCGCACACCCTGGCCCGGATGGCGCGGACCTCCTTCGTGTTCATGACGACGTTCATGATCCGTGGGAAGAGGCGGTCACGGTAGAGGCCCATGGGGCCTACGCTTCCTCGTTCTTTCCCGGCGATCAAGAGGTTGCCCGTCACCGTTCCGCGGGTAGGGCGTTGGGCGTTGTGCGGAGTCCTCAGCGGCACCGCGACCACGCTGCAACCCGTCCGCGGAGGCCCCACCGATGCATCGCACCCTCTCGATCGTTCCCGTCGTTGCTGTCACGGGCCTGTCCGTCTGCTTCGGAACGCAGCCCGCCTCGGCTGCTGTGCCCCTTCCCGTCCCCAGCACCCTGGTCCAGCAGGTGACGGGGCTCCTACCGGCGCTCCCGGCGCCACTGCCCGTGCCCGTGCCCGTCCCGGGCCTGTCGGCACCGAGCCCGACCCCCACACCGACCACGACGAGCACGGCGCCGACGCCTGCAGCCTCAAAGCCGGCGAACAGCACCCAGACGCCCCCCAAGCCTCCGGCGGCGAAGCGGGTGCACGCCAGCACGGTCGTGCCGCCGGCAGCGCCGGTCACCGGGACTTTCCTGTCCGCGGCCACCGGCAGCCTGCAGCTGCCGGCCGTCACGGCCCCCACGACGAAGACGGCTGCGGCACCGGCCCCTGTCGTCGCGGCCGTGGTCCCGCAGCTGGCGCCGACCGCACCCACCGGGGTGCTGGTCGCGAACCCGCAGTCCACGCCGGCGGGAGCCGTCGTACCCGGTCTGGTGGTGGCCGCCGCCGCCCTGACGCTGATCGCGGCGGCGGGTGCTCAGGTGCTGGCCCGCCATCCGTCGCTCGCAGCAAAGGGGATCTAGCAGCGGCGGAACTCGTCGACGACAGGCCCCGCCAGCAGTAACCTCGGCCGCACCATCAGGTACACCAGCGAGGCCGCCGTCCCGTGAGCGGGACATCGCGAGATGACGACCCCGGACGACGGGAGATGTCATGTTCGTGCAGATCATTCAGGGCCGCGTGGGCGACGCGGACGCGGCCAAGGAGACCATGGACCGCTGGCAGCGCGACCTGGAGCCAGGTGCTCAGGGGTGGCTCGGCGGCACCTACGGCATCACCGACGACGACGAGCTCATCGCGGTGGTCCGGTTCGAGTCCGAGGAGGCGGCCCGCAGCAACAGCGACCGCCCGGAGCAGAGCGTCTGGTGGGACCAGATGAACCGGCATTTCACCGGCGAGATCACCTTCCACGACTGCAACGACGTGTCGATGCTCGTCGGCGGAGGCTCGGACGACGCCACGTTCGTCCAGATCATCCAAGGCCGCGTCCGGGACCGGGACCGCGTGCACGCCTTGATGGAGCAGTCGAGCTCCATGATCTCGAAGTACCGGCCGGACGTGCTCGGCGCGACCATCGCGATCGACGCGGACGGATACGTCACCGAGACGGTGTTCTTCACCTCCGAGGACCAAGCGCGCCTCGCCGAGAAGCAGGAGCTGCCAGCCGAGGTCAAGCAGGTCATGGACGAGGAGATGTCGCTGCTCGAGGACGTGAGGTTCCACGACATCCACCACCCCTGGTTCGCCACCCACGCGGGCTGAGCGGAGCAATTCGGCTCAATTTCGACATAGCGGCTTCATCCGGCCTCGTTAGCGGCCGAAGCACCCTTGTCTGATCCCGTCGCAGCGCGCGGTGGGCGACGGGTCATCTACGGGGGGGCACGATGCTGACGAGGGCGCGCTCGGGGGTGCTGCTCCCGGCGAGCCTGGTGTTGATTCTGATCCTCGGCGTCCTTGCTGCCTGGGGCCAGATCAGGACGGCGGACCAGGTGGAGGGAGTCCAGCGGGCTGACCGCCTGCACCTCCAGTCGACGCTGTCCGGCCTCACCGGTCAGTACCTCGACTTCACGCTTCACGACGCTCAGCAAGCAGCCGACTCCGTCGCCTGGAGCCTGAAGCCGGGCGACCTGGGTGACGAGCGCGCCTTGCGGCACGTCGTGGCCACGTCCCCACTGAGCAGGTACGGCGCAACCCTGGCGAGCCTGACGGGCCAGCCCCTCACGTCGCATGCGATCGGAGGTCTTCCCTCGGCACGCGATCCCGGTCTGCTGCCACTACGCGCCGCGCTGGCCGCCGGTCAGGGCGGCGTCTCGAACGTCATGACAGCTGGGCGCACCTCCATCGTGGCGTTCGCGGTACCCGTGCACCGGGGCGCCCGGGTCGTCGCCCTGCTGCTCACCTACGCCGATGTGCATACCTGGCCGCTGCAGGGCTACGACGAGAAGCTGGCTCTCGGCGAGTCCGCTGAACCGTACGTCGTCGATGCCGCCGGTGCGGTCACCGCCTCCGGGGTGGTCAGCGCTGTCGGCCAACGACTGACCGGCCTTCCGGCCACGGCCACCTCGGGGCAGAGCGGCGTCGTCACCATCACCCGCAACCATCGCCAGATGGTGCTGTCCTACGCCCCGGCCGGGCATGGTTGGACCGCCCTCACGCTGCAAGCCGCGACCCCGTTCTCCGCCGGTGTGCGGGCACGAAGCCAACAGGACACCCTGGTGCTCATCGTTCTCCTCACGCTGGTCGTGCTGATGCTCGTCTCGTTCCACCAGAAGCGTCAGCAGGCCTTGCGACGACTGGCGGACGACCGGCTCTACGACCCGCTGACGGGTCTGGCGCAGCGCCGGTTGTTCCACCTCCGCTTGGACGCGGCCGTCGCCCGGCACCGCCGCAGCCGGACACCTATCGGTGTTTTGTACTGCGACCTCGATGCCTTCAAGACGGTCAACGACACCTACGGGCACGACGTCGGCGACCAACTGCTGGAGACCGTCGCAACCCGGATGATCGGGGCGACTCGTGAAGACGACCTGGTCGCCCGTCTAGGCGGCGACGAGTTCGCCGTCGTGCTCGAGGCAACCGACCCCGATCAACTGGCGCAGATCATGGCGCGCCTGCGAACTGTCGTTCAGCAGCCGGTCACGATCAACGACCACCTGCTGCGCCCGCGCATCAGCATCGGCGGCGCGCTGTTGCGCGACAGCTCCCGCGCGAAGGACCTGCTGCAGGAAGCCGACTTGGCGATGTACCGAGCCAAGCATGCCGGCTCCGAGGCCGGCATCGTCGTGCTCGACAGCCTGTCGGTCGCGGCGCCGAGAACCTAGCTCACGCCTTCGCGGAGCGGCTGCTGGCCGTCGGCTTGGCGTAGTCGGTGTAACCCTGCCAGTCGATGACCACGCACGGTTCCTGACCGACGACCCACGCATCGTGTCCTGGCTGGACGACCATGACATCGCCGGGGTCGAAGTTCACCTCGGTGCCGTCGTTCATGCGCACGGTCATGTGACCGGTGATGACGTAGCCGGCATGTGCGGCCTCGCAGCTGTCCGTCCCTGCGATCGGCTTGACGTGGTCGGACCAGCGCCAGCCCGGCTGGAACGTCGCCTTGCCGACGGACGCGCCGTCGAGGTCGAGCATCGCGAGCTCACCCTTGTTGTCAGCGAACGGCCGGACGTCCTCGGCTTGGTCGAAGCGCTTCTTGAAGATCGCGCGCATGTGCACCTCCAGGCGCCAAGCGCCGCCCGACGGGCGAACCCTGCCCGACGCTGCCTCCCAGTCTGCGCACCCGGTGAGCCCGCTGTCGACACCTGGCCGTCGTAGGGGTGGGGTTGCCTCACACCACCCGGATACGAACGGACTTCGACACCGCCCGGGCGGCGCCGACGGTCTCGGCGACCACGAACCGCAAGGTGAAGGTCCCTCGGCGCGTGAAGGTGTGCGTCCCGGTGCCCCGCAGGGCGCCCTGGCTGCGAGCCAACCCGAGCGGGGCGATGCTCACCCAGACCCTGCCGTTGAACACCTGGAGCGCGCCCTTGCCGCTGAGGTCTCCGGAGGTGCTCGCGACGTGGAACGTGAACTTCTTGTTGACGCCCACCGTGGTGGGCAGGGCCACCTGGACCACCGGGGTGCATGCGACCGCCAGCCCGGTACGGCCCGCCCGGTGGTAGGTGCTGGCGTTGTAGGTCACCAGGTAACGGCTGCTTCGCGTGATCGTTCGGCGCAGTGCTGCCCTGCCTTGGCTGTCGGTCCGGATCTGGCCGACCGTGGCGTAGGGATGGCCCGCCTTGGACTCGGACACCGTCAGGGTCTGGCCGGCGAAGGCGCTGGAACTGGGCCCGGAGCCGAGCCGGGCGTTCAGGATGTCGAGCTGCCCACAGGTCGGCTTGGGGTTGCTGGCACTGAGCCCGAGGTGGGTACTGGCGACGTTCGGCAGGCTCCGAACGACCCAGCTGCCAGCGCCCTGGCTGTTCACCGCTCGCACCCGCAGCTGGTAGGTCACACCCGACGACAGCCCCTGCAGGACGACGCTTCCGCGGCCGCTGGTGAAGTGCCAGCTCTTCACGACCGTGCTACCGCGCAGAAGCTGTACGTCGGACCCGGTGACGCGCGCACCACCGTTGTCCACCGGCGGCGCGTACCCGGCTCTGAGCACCCCGTCCAGGATGCTGGCACCGAGGCTCGTGACGCCGCGGGGCGGCCCGATGTGCTGCGTCGGTGCGCTGGCCTTGCTCCCCTGGCTGAGGGTGGTGAGCGCGGCTCTGCTGCTCAGGAACAGGCTGCGGTCGACCGCTCCTCGGACCCCGGAGATGGTGGCGCTGGAGGTGTACTGCCAGAACGTCGGGGACTTCCAGCCACCGATGCTGTCCCAGTGCGAGGCGTACCTGGCCTCCCACAACGGGTAGGGAGCAAACCTGGTGTCGTTGCCCATCTGGTAGCGCCAGAAGCTCACATAGGTGTAGAGCACGGGCCTGCGGCCGGTGAGCGCCTGCGCCGTGCTCAGGAACTGGTTGGTCCAGGCCTGAAGCGCAGCAGGGCTGAGGCCGCCACTGTCCTCGAGGTCCAGGACGAGCGGCAGCGTCCCATCGGTACGGGCGAGGCCGGCGACACTGACGAGGTGTCGCGCCTGCGCGGCGGCGCTGGCGGACGAGCCGGGCCGACCGAAGTGGTAGGCGCCGACGATGAGCCCGGCCTGGCGGGCTCCCGCGGCATCGGCGGCGTAGTAGGGGTTGTCATAGGACGCGCCCTCGCTGGCCTTGACGAACGCGAAGGACTCGCCCGCCTTCTTCACTGCAGCCCAGCTGATGGCGGCCCCGGACGGGTGCTGGTAGGAGGCGACGTCCGGCCCGGCGGGTTTCGCGGTCGGAGTCGGAGTGGGAGTCGGAGTCCGAGTGGGTACCGGTGTCGGACTGGCGGTGGGCGTGCTGCTCGGCGTCGGAGTCGCGGAGGCGCTGGCCGTGGGAGTGGGCGTCGGTGTTGCCGCCCCGGCCGGCGCGTTCGCGCCGCCCAGAGCCACGACGCTCAGCCCCGCGCAGACGGCCCCCAGCACGCGCGTTGCGCGTTGCCGTCGCGGGCGGGATAACCGAGGGCTGTGCACGTGAGCTCCCTTACGTTGACGAGGTCACCACGCTCAATGAGCCTCGAGCCATGCCCGCATCAGGACGCTCATCACGCCCTGCCATCTTCCTGACTGGCCCCCCACAGCCCGGGCATCGCCCGATAGCCCGGTGGTCCCTCTGTCTTCGCCGAGTTCGCCGTCCGACTTGAGCGGACGATCCACGTCGAGCGTCAAGTTACCGGTACGGCCGGCAAACTCGTCGACGGCGCGCTCAGGTCACCCTGGTGTAGCCGCGCAGCAACAGGGTCCGCGCACGGTGCAGCCGCCCCTGGCGTGAGCCTGGGGCGGCTGCCGGGTCCGACTACCGCACTTGCGCGGTGGTGCCCGTCGGTGCGTGGTACACGGACGCCGCGCTGTCGGCCTTCGCCATGGCAGCGATGCCCTGGTCGACGGTGAGCAGCGGCGTGGTCTTGATGGACTTGACCGCGCCCCCAGCCGTCGCCGCCAGTGAGAACGCCGCCGCGTCCTCCGCGCTCTGGAAGTCGATCAGCGCGACCAGGTCGCGATCTCCAAAGGTGTAGTAGACGGAGTCGATCCGGCCTCCGAGCTTCTGCGCCAGCGGCGAGATGCGATCGACGACATTGGCGTGTGCGTGGACCTGGTTCGCCCAGGACTCGCCGGTGTAGCTGACCTCGAACAGGTATCGGGACATCGCCGTCCTCCTCAGAACTGAACCCCTGGCTGAGTCTCCGCGCGCCCGGCTGCTGGGACAAGCCCTGGCTGGTAGACAACCGGCGTGATACTCGACGAGCTCCACGTACGCCGGGCCGCGATGGCTTACGTCGCCGAGCGAAGCGAACTCTCCGGTGGCGTCGTGACCCGCTCCGACCTCGAGGCCTTCACCTATGCCGGCGAGCAGCTGAAGCTGATTGACCAGTCGCGCGGCATCCGCAACCCCCGCCAGCTGTCAGCCACGATCTCCCTGCTCAGCCAGCCACAGGGTCCGTACCACGACGTCGAGACCGAGGACGGGCTTCTGCGCTACGCCTACCGCACCGGTCCCCCGGACAGCGGCGACAACCGCAAGCTCCGCCGCGCCGCGGCAACGGGCCTCCCGCTGATCCTGCTGCGTGGCATCTCTCCGGGCGTCTTCGTCCCTGTCTTCCCGGTCTACGTCGTCGCCGACAACCCGGTTGAGCGCTACGTCGAGATCGCCGTCGACGAGTCCCTGCGCTTCCTCTCCGGTACGACGACCTCCTCGGACTCCCGTGCCTACGCAGAGCGCCTGACCCGGCTCCGGCTGCACCAGCCGGTGTTTCGCGCGCAGGTCCTCGCCGCCTACGACCGTGCTTGCACGATCTGCCGGCTCAAGCACGTCGACCTCCTGGACGCCGCGCACATCGTGAGCGACTCGGACGGCGGCCAGCCGGTCGTCACCAACGGCCTGGCGATGTGCAAGATCCACCACGCGGCCTACGACCGCGGCATCCTGGGAGTTCGGCCCGACTACGTGGTGGAGATCCGGCCGGACATCCTCGAGGAGGTGGACGGCCCGATGCTTCGGCATGGTCTGCAAGACGTGCACGGCTGGGGCCTGGAGCTCCCCCGTCGAGCCGTCGACCGTCCCTCGCAGGAAGCCCTCAGCTCGCGCTACGCCGCCTTCGCGGTCAGCCCACCTCGTCACCCAGGTTGAGGCGGCGCCAGAACGTGGCCTCGGGCGGGCTGGTGACTCCCGCCTCCTGCATGAAGCCGCCGATCTCAGGACTGGTTTCGAAGAACTCGCGGAAAGCCTGCTCATTGGGCCACTCGTCCACGACCAGGATCTGATCTTCCGTCGCGTAGAAGCGGTGCGACGTCATGCCATGCTCCTTGGCCCTCGCGGAAACCGCCGGGAAAGCAGCCGGGTCTCTGTCCGCAAGGCCCTCGAGCTTGGTTGCGTCACCGGAAATGCGCAAGGTCATCAGCACGCTCATCCTCATGCCTCCTTTGTCGGAACCATCTGGATTGCTGCGGCGTCGCGCTACAGGTTGTGCCACTGACGCCACCAGGGCCGACCTTACGACTTCGCCCGGCCTAGCGCGCTACCTTCCTTGAGAGGGCGCAACTACCTCGCGGAACTCTCAGTCGGTTGCCGTGCTCGCCGGCAGCACGACCGAGAAGCCGTCGAACCAGTGCTCGGCGACGGCATCGCCGAAGACATCCACGCCGACGACGGCCTTCGACGTACCGTCGCTGACCTGGGCGAAGCCGTCGGCCACCGACGTCACGAAGTCGGACGACATGCCGTACCGGAGAGTGTGGGCTGGATAGACCGTCGAGATCCGCGTCACCTCATCGGCCAGCCGAAGCGTGGACTTGGTGAAGCTCGCGAGATCGGAGTCCGGCATGTGCGCGTAGTGCGGGCCGCTCGAGAGGGTGTCCCCGGCGAACAGCGCCCCGCTGTCAGTGTCCAGGAGGCAGATGCCATCCGGCGTGTGCCCAGGAGTGTGGAGCACCTCGAGCGTGCGCCCACCCAGGTCGAGGACATCACCCTCGTGCAGCAACGACGTCGGCACGGACGGCGGGATGCGCCACTTC
The DNA here is from genome assembly GCA_025966135.1 of Frankiales bacterium. Lineage (GTDB taxonomy): Bacteria > Actinomycetota > Actinomycetes > Mycobacteriales > SCTD01 > RYN-111. The sequence goes on along the minus strand of JAOPVP010000084.1, from coordinate 48,696 downwards.
TTGAAGTCGAAGTCCGGCGGCAGGTCGCGTGCGGTGATCTGGTCGCTGAGGAGGTGGAAGAACCGGTCGTCGGCATCCCGGAACACCCGGCAGGCGTCGAGCATCCGGCCGGTGAACTCCCCGTAGGCGATCAGCCACTCCGAGGGCACCTGTTCCCCCAGCGGCCCGGCCCCGGATTCATGGATCGCGATGTCAGAGAAGAGCGCGTTCCCGCCGATGTGGTCGAAGTGGTAGTGCGAGTTGACGACGAGCACATCGCGGTCGGTGAGCTCCTCGACGACCTGACGGATGTTCGCGATTCCCATACCGGTGTCGAAGAGGACCGCGCGCTCGCGCCCGATGATCAGGTAGTTGTTCACGTGTGGCGGCTCGCCGATGAGGTAGGTGTCCTCATTAATCCTGGTCGTGGCGAACCAGCTGTGCTCCGACATGTGGTGTGAACCGTCCGTTCTGGGTTCAGGTGAGGTCCCCAAACAAGATCACACACGGTCATTACACCGTTGTTAAGCAGCCCCGACTCACTCAGGCCCGGATCCACCGTCGCGTGATCTCGTGACGAGCCGGAGGGCTTGTTGATCTTGGTCGGGGCTGTGGGCGTGCGGCGCTCACCGGTCGGTTCGATCTCGGCAATCGCCGCATCAGAGCCCAGCCGTTGCTCGTCCTGTCCCAGACTGCGTTCGGGTAGCCCCGCGGCGATGCTGTCGAGCTGCCGGACGTGACCGAAGGTGAAGGTCCGCAGGAACGTCCCGAACGTCGACGGGGCGTGGATGCCGGTGAACAACCGATCCATCCCGCCGTGCCGGAGCCACGATGCTCGGGCAGGGGTCTTTCTAGAGAACGGCAGTGCTCACGGGGTCCGGGGACATTTTCCCTATCGGCGCGAACAGCCCGCCTGCAATGTGGGAGAATCTCAACCGCTGGTCGCGGAGTCGATGTCGTGAACGATTTGCGCGACCGTGACTCGGTGCCACTTCTTCCCGGACGGAGCCGGGATGCCGTCAGCATTCAGCGCCGCCGAGATACTCGCCGGCGAGGCACCTTGGCGGTGCATGGACATGACCCGCGATTTCAACAGCGGATCGACGCTCGACGCGCGCTCCTGGCGCGATGCCTGATCGAGTGCCCGACGGGCCGGGCGCCGTTCGATGTCCGTGACGACCGAACCGAACTCGGTTTCCGGAACCGCCTTGCTCCACAGGTGACCCTGCGCGTACTTGCATCCCATGCGTCGTAGCAGGTGCAGCTGCTCCCCCGTCTCGATGCCCTCCGCGATGATCCGAAGCCCGAGCGTCGTCGCGAGGCTGATAAGGGTGCTGACGATCACCTCGTCGTCACGATTCCGGCCGACGCCGGCCACGAAGGATCGATCGATCTTGATGGCGTGGACGGGAAGCTCTCGCAGGTAGACCAGGGACGAGTAGCCGGTTCCGAAGTCGTCCAACGAGATCTTGACACCGCGGTTGGCGATGGCGCCGAGCCGTGCGGCCGCGGCCGGCAGGTCGGTGAACACTGCCGTTTCCGTTACTTCGATCCAGAGGCGTTCGGCTGGTAACCCGGAGTCTGTGAGCGCCGAGTTGACGGTGCTCACGATCGATTCGTCCAGGAGTTGGTGCGCGGAAAGATTCACTGCGACATGCTGCTGGCTGGGCCAGCCAGCTGCATCCCGACAGGCTTGGCGGAGGGACCACGCGCCGAGGTCACTGATGAGGCCAGCTTCTTCGGCCAACGGGATAAAGACTGAGGGCGGGACGTCGCCGTGGCCGGGGCGATTCCATCTCATCAGGGCTTCGGCCCCCGCCACGCGGTTCGTGTGGGTCTGGACGACGGGCTGGTAGTGCAGCTGAAGGGTTCCGGTGTGCATACCTTCGCGCAGGTCGGCCAGCATTTGCAGGCTCGACCGGTGGTCGCGGGGCGCCGCAGCGTCATAGACGTCAACTGATCCGCGACCGCGGCGCTTCGCGCGATACAGGGCGGAGTCGGCGGCGGACGCGAGCGCGCCGGGTTCTACGTCTGTCGTTGAGGCCACCCCGATGCTGACGCTGGGCCACAGGATCGAGCCACCGGCGGGCAGGCGACCTTCAACGCCCGCGACCAGGTCTTCGGCGAGCCGTCGGGCCTGGAAGGTCTCCGCGCCCGGGCAGAGCACGACGAACCGGTCGCCGGTCGTCCGGGCGACGCAGTCGCCGGCCCGCGACGCGTCGGCCAGACGTTGTCCGATCTCCTGCAGGACGCGATCTCCCTCGAGGCTTCCGAGGGCGTTGTTCACCAGGTTGAGTCCGTCGACGTCACAGAGCAGGTAGCCGTAGTGGTCGCCCTCGCGGGCGTACCGCTCGTCGAGACTGCGTTGGTGCTCGTGGAGCAGCGCTCGGTTTGGCAATCCCGTGAGCGGGTCGTAGAGCGCCCGCTGCCGCAGTGACTCCTCGTGCGCCTTGCGGTCGGTGATGTCCGTCGCCAGGGCGACGCTTCCGCCTTCCGGCATTGCCTTCGCGAACCCTGCAGGCAACGGCGTCGCCGAAATAGCCAGCCATATCTCAGAGCCCCCGGGTGGATGCACCAGCAGTTCGTGACCTTCGGCAACGCCCTCTGCACGCCTGACCAGCCGCCCACGGAGGTCCGAGGCAAGCGCGGGATCCAGAAGGTCTTCGAGTGGATGCTCGAGCAACATGTCGACCGGCACCCCGAGCAGCTCTGCCATGCGCCGGTTCGCGTACCTCGTCCTGCCGTCAGCGTCGAGAACCCAAACGCCCTCATGCGCCGTCTCCAGCACGACGCGGAGGAACTGCTCACGCGTTTGCAGTGCCTCGTGGACACTGCGCCGATCCGTGATGTCCACGTTGTTGAACACCAGGCCCCGAACACCAGGATGAGCAAGGAGGTTCGTGACCCGGTGCTCGGACCACCGCCAGTCGCCCCCAGCGTGGCGAACACGCGTGTCGATCCGGTCCTCAGCCCCCGCCTGCGACGCGACTGACGCGATCATCGCGTCGAACCCCCCGCGGTCCTCCGGGTGCACGAGATCGACCAACTTCGTACCGATGATCCGAGCCGGATCGTGCCCACAGACCATCGGAACAGACGGGCTGACCCACCTCATCGTAGTGTCGGCGTCGCAGACGACCGCGATGTCAGCGGCACCCGACAAGACGGCCCGGAAGAACTCGTCCTGGCGCGCCAACTGAGCGTGTGCGGCGCGCCGCTCGGTCACGTCCACGGTGGTGGCCACCATCGCGGCGACGGACGGATCGTGGAGGAGGTTGGTGAACCGTTGCTCGGTCCAGCGCCAGTCGCCGCTCCCGTTCCGTAGACGAACCTCTATCCGGTCGTGAGCTCCCGGGACCTGTGCCACGCGCCGAAAGAGTGACTGGGCTTCGTCCAGGTCCTCTGGGTGGAGCCAGTCCCAGCCCGACGAACCCACGACGCTGTCGGGCGTGTAGCCCCAGAGAGCGGGCAACGCCGGGCTCACCCACAGAACGCGACCCTCCGCGTCAAGGAGCGCGGACAGGTCACTAGCGCTTGCAAGGATCGCGCGAGTCTGGCTGTCCGTGAGTCCCATAACTGCGTCTGCTGCCTCGTCGGGGCCAACGGGCGTGCTCGGCATGTCGGCCATCGTCTGAACCTCCATCTGAGGCCCTTCATGTATCACACGACTATGTCATATGACATATGTCGTCTGACACTTGCATGCTGCGGCGCTACTGTTTGGTTGTGAGTTGGCCAAACTGGGACGGGTCGTAGGAACAGCATGGCGGAACAGACGCAAGCCACGGCGGCTCAGCGGGTTCGGGCCGCCCGACGTCGCCGTGGCTTATCTCGCGAGGCGCTCGCGCACGCGGCCGGGATGAGTTACGGGGCCATCGTCCAAGTCGAAAGCGGGCGTCGGACGGACAACAGGATTGGCACGGTCGTCGCGCTGGCCAACGCCCTCGAGGTCCCGCTCGACTACCTACTGGGGCGACACGAGAACCCACATTCCTTGCTCGAGCACCAGATGCTGCCGTACGCGTCTGACGAGGAGTTCCTGGAGGCTGCCGTTCCGTTCATCGACAGCGGCGTCGTCGAGAACGAACCGGTCCTGGTGGTGACGAGCACCCGCAATACCCGGCTTCTGCGCGCAGCCACCGACACCACCGCCGTCACCTTCGCTCGAGCGAGCACCTGGTATCGCTCGCCGCCTGCCGCGCTTGCTGCCTACCAACAGTTCGTCAGCAAGCACCTCGACAGCGGATACCACTGGGTGCGGATCATCGGTCAGCCAATCTGGGCGGAACGGACCCCAGGCGAGGTGCGCGCATGGACGCGTTACGAGGCGCTACTGACCGTGGCTTTCGTTGACATGGCCGCGACCATCGTCTGCCCTTACGACTTGCGGGAAGTGCAACCAGAAATCTGCGCCGCAGCGGAACAGACACACCCGTTCACTCGAACCGGCACCGAGCTGACCCGCAACGAGAAGTTCGACAGCCCCACCGGCCTCCTGCTGACCGCCTCCGGCAACGCACCAGTGGCAGACGGTCGACGGCAACCCACCGGATCCTGAGCGGGTGCTATGCCCGGGACGATTCAGTACGTCGGTATGCCCTCGGCTGACGACTGGGTGGGCGTCTTTGGGTTGCCGGAGGCCCGTCTGGTCGGACGTTGAGCGTTGTCCGCCGGGTCGCAGGTCTCGCCGACATCGGCCGGGTCCTGCCCGACCCAGCCCCTGGCCTTGCTTGGAGCTGAAAGGGCTACTTCAGGTCGACGAACACGACTTCGCGCTGGCTCTGCTCGCCGAAGACGACCCGCCCGGCTGCCTGACCCTGGCGCTTCTCCGCGTCAGCGGCGGCGGCCTCCATTGATGCCTTGTCCGTCCAGACGGTGCCGACGATCGCGTCCCCCGTCGTGCGGTTGACCTGCTGGCGCACTGCCAGGAAACCGGAGTTGGCTTTGATCTGCGGAAGCACCTCGGTCTTGAAGAACGCGAGGTTGTCCTCGACCTTCGCCGGGTCCATGCTGACCCGCCGGACCAGCAGGGACGCGCCCACACTGGGTATGCCGACGAACTCGACAAGCACCTCCTCGAAGAGCTCGACCGCCAACTGGCCGCCGACAATCTGCTGCCCCTCCTCGCGGACCTTCAGCAGGGCGCTCTCGCTCGCCTCCCGGTCCGCCACGGTGTCCCACAGCGACCAAACCGAGAAGACCTTGCCTGCCCGGTCGGCGCTCGCCGTCGTGCCGCGGAACCCCTTCTGCTGGTGGAGCACCGGCGCCACGGTGTCGCGGACATACGCGATCCCGGCGTCGATGTCCTTGGCTCCAGTGAAAGTCACGATACGTGTGAACATGTGGACCCCTTCCGGCCTCAACACCGTTGACGCTAGACCTCGAGCATCCACACCGGAACGGCTGATTCCGTGACCAGCCGGATCCTCTCCGTGACCAGCCCGCCCCCTGAGTGGGTTGCCTGCCCGCTCGCTCGACATCGAGCCTGCCCAGACCATCGAGCTGTTGCGGTGCCTTGAGTGGCGGATCTGAGGTTGCCATGTCACGCGAGACGGGTGAGCCTGCGGGTTGCCTCAGATCTCCCGGATGCAGCATGCACCCGACCTGGGTCGGAGGGAACCGGCCTAGTGCTGGAGGTGCAAGGAGCCGCGGTCTGCGGCGGCCCCACAGGCCCGGCAGGACAGCACCGCGACGAACGGGTGCCCGCAGTCGTGCTCGAACACCGCGGGCGGCGGTCCCTCGGTCACGAAGTCGTCGCCCCACTGGCGGAGCGCCTGGATCACCGGGGACAGGGCGCGGCCGGCGTCGGTGAGGTGGTACTCGTAGCGGGGCGGGCTGCTGGAGTAGGCGCGGCGCTCCAGGACGCCGACCTCCTCGAGCTTGCGCAGCCGGGTGGTGAGGATGTCGCGCGGCGCCCCGGTGTTGGCGGCGATCTCGTTGAAGCGGTGCGCCTTGAAGAACAGTTCGCGGACGACGAGCAGCGACCAGCGGTCGCCGACGACCTCGAGGGCGTTGGCGACGCTGCAGGCGCGCGGGGTGGTCGTGGGGGTGGTCACGCCCTCGAGTGTGCCAGCCAAGGTTGTGCTTTCCAACCCACCGTGCTTTCCTACCTCGGTTGGAAGAACCAACCCACCTCGGAGGCTCTGCTCATGTCGCTCGACACCCTGGTCCGGGACCGGGCGGTGCCGGTGGTCCGGCCGCGGGCGGTGCTGATCATCCTCAGCGCCGCGGCCTTCATGGCCAGCCTCGACCTGTTCATCGTCAACGTCGCCCTGAGCGACATCGGGCACGACCTCGGCAGCGGGTCGCTGTCGGACCTCAGCTGGGTGCTCAACGGCTACGCGATCATCTACGCCGCGCTGCTGGTCCCAGCCGGGCGGCTCGCAGACCGGTTCGGCCGCAAGTCCGGCTTCCTGCTCGGGCTGGCGGTGTTCGTGCTCGCCAGCCTCGGCTGCGCCCTCAGCGGTGACCTCACGGTCCTGGTGGCCTTCCGGCTGCTGCAGGCCGCCGGCGCCGCCCTGCTGACCCCCACCTCCCTCGGACTGCTGCTCGCCGCTACGCCGGCCGAGAAGCGGGCCAGCGCGGTCCGGGCCTGGGCCGCCAGCGGGTCGCTGGCCGCCGCCCTCGGGCCGGTCGTCGGCGGCCTGCTGGTCGAGGCGTCCTGGCGCTGGATCTTCCTGGTCAACCTGCCCTTTGGGATCGCGGCCCTCATCGCCGCGTTCCTGCTCGTCCCCGACTCCGTGCACGACCGCGGGCTGCTGCTGCCGGACCTGCTGGGCGGCCTGATCCTCATTATCTCGATCGGGGCGCTGGCCACCGGGCTGGTGAAGGCGCCCGCGTGGGGCTGGGGCTCTGCCTCAACGATCGGGGCGCTGCTGCTGTCGGCGGTCGCGCTGGTCGGCTTCCTGCTGCGCTCGCACCGCCACCCCGTACCGGTGGTGGAGCTGGGCCTGCTGAAGCACCGCAGCTTCGCCTGGTCCAACGCCACCGCGCTGCTGTTCTCCGCCGCCTTCGCGGCCAACCTGCTGTCCTTCGTCCTCTGGATGGAGGGCGTCTGGCACTGGTCAGCGCTGAGGACCGGACTGGGCGTCGCCCCGGGACCGCTCATGGTGCCGGTCTTCGCCGCCATCGGGCACCGGCTGACGTCGCGGTTCAAGGTCGGTCAGGTCACGGCGGCGGGCAGCCTGCTGCTCGGCGTCGGGGTGGTGCTGGTGCTGACCTCGATCGGCCCGACCCCTTCCTATGCCACCGATTTCCTCCCCGGCTGGCTGATCGGCGGCATCGGAGTGGGGCTGGCGCTACCGACGATCCTGTCCTCGGCGACGGCTGCCCTCGCGCCGCACCAGGCCTCCACCGGGAGCGCCATCGTCAACATGTCCCGGCAGATCGGCGCGGTGCTCGGCATCAGCATCCTGGTCGCGGTGCTCGCTGTCGGGGACCCGGTCAACGCCTTCCGGCACGCCTGGTGGGTCGTCGTCGGCCTGGCCGTCGCAGGAGCGGTGGCCGCGGTCCGCACCACCCCCGCGGCTCGCTGAGGGCCGGCGGGCGGTAGTCGGTCCGTCGTGACGGGTCGTCCATTCCGAGGGCGCGTTGGGTTCAGGCCTTGGTGGCCTCGAGCAGCATCAGGTCGGTGGCGGAGGTGCGGAGTCGGCCTGGCCTGAGACCGCTGTTGGCGATGAGTTCGGTGAGTTCCTGACGGGAGCGTTCCTTGCCGCCTTCGGTGGCCACGAGCATGACGAGGTCGATCATCGAGAAGCGGTTGTGGACGTCGCTGGGTTCTTGGTCGCCTTCGATGGTGAGCAGTCGGGAGCCGTTAGGCATGGCGTGCGTGACGTTGCGCAGGATCTTCTCGCAGGCGGCGTCGTCCCAGTCGTGCAGGATCCATTTGAGCAGGTACAGGTCTGCGGTGGCGTCAAGCTCAGTGAACAGGTCGCCGGGGATGAGCTGGACGCGGTCCAGCAGGCCGTGACCGTCCAGGTAGTCGCGGGCTTGTTCCAGGACCTGCGCGGATTCGACCAGGATGCCGCGAAGGCCTGGACGCGCGTGCAGGATCTGCGCGAGCAAGACCCCCCGGCCGCCGGCGACGTCGCAGACCGTGCCGGTCTTGGGGAAGGGGTAGCTGGCGATGATGGCGGGGGCTTCCGCCTGGGTCAGACCACCGAGGCCGGCGGAGAAGTGCGCGCTCTGCTGTGGGTGGGCGTTGAGCCAGTCGAACATCGGGGTGCCGTGGGCTCGACGGAACCCGCTGTCGCCGGTGCGGACCGCACCGACCAGCTCGCCCCAGGCTGCTTGCTGAGCGGGCGCGGCTACGTGCCGGCACCAGTCCGCGGTGGCGCTGGGGTGGCCGACCCGGAGCACCTGCGTCTTGCGGGTCTGGTGGAAGCGACCGTGGCGGTCCAGCTTGACGAAGTCGAAGATCGCAGCCGCCCGCAGCAGCCGATGCAGCGCTTCGGCCTGGCAGCCCAGCACGGGGGCCAGCTCGGCGGCCGTGCGGGGGCCGTGGGTCAGCTGATCGGCGACGCCAAGGTCGGCCAGGGCCGACAGGATGTGGGCGGCGGCGAGGTGGTGGGCGTGCTCGGCGACCGCGAGATGGGTGGGCATCATCCGGTCCGCTGCCTGCAGGAAGAAACGACGCAGCATGGTGGCGATGCGGACCGCAAGGCGTGGTGGCGCGTGCCCCGGTCGCGTCGATGGCGTGGCGGCGTGCGCGGGTAGGCCGGTCTGCGATCGTGTGCTCATGGGACTCCCTCTCGCCTGCCAACTTGCATAGACTGTAGGTCTAATGATGTCGGAGGGCAAGGTGGAGTCCCCGTGGCCGCTGCGCCGCGCGAAGGCGGCCGCCACCCGGGTCGCGATCATTCAGGCCGCGAGCCGCCTCTTCCCGGCGCACGGTTACGAGGGGACGTCGGTGCAGGCTGTCGCCGACTCGGCCGGGGTCAGTCGTGCGACCGTGTTCAACTCGGTGGGGGGCAAGGCGCAGCTGCTCAAAGCGGCGTACGACGTCGCCACGGTCGGGGACGACCTGCCGATCCCGCTGCCCCAGCGTCCTGAGTTGATGGCGGTGCGCGACGAACCGGACCAGCGGCGAGCGATCAGCTTGTACGCCGCTGTCATCGCCGGGATCGGCGAACGGCTCAGCGCGATCTACGAGGTGTTCCGCGCGGCCAGCGTCAGCGATCCGGAGATCGGCGACCTGTGGGCCGACATCCAGCAACAACGCCTCCAAGGCGCCCGTGGCTTCGTGACGATTCTGAGCTCGAAGGGCCGGCTACGCGCCGGGCTCGACCTGGCACAGGCAGGCGACATCGTGTGGGCCCTGATCGACGCCAGCCTTTACCACCGCCTGTGTCACGACCGCGGCTGGTCCCGCGCCGACTTCGAGAGATGGCTTGCCGCCAGCCTGGAATCCCAGCTCCTCTAGTCCTTAAAAGATGGACGCGACCGGGGCTCGCGTCACGGCGGTGGCCCCGGCATCGCGCCTGCTCGGAGACAGCGCGGACGACGGAATACTTACGAAGGCTTGACTTCCTAATACTATTAGGAGAACAGTGTCCGCATGACCGCCGAACCCGTCCGACTCGACCGGCGGCACCGGCGCCGGCTCGAGACGATCGAGGAGATCGTCGACGTCGCGATCGAGGTCATGACGGAGTACGGCGTCGGTGGCCTCTCGCTCGGTGAGGTGGCACGCCGAATGGGGATGCGGACGCCCTCGCTCTACGTTTACTTCGACTCCAAGAACGCGGTCTACGACGCGGTTTTCGCCCGCGGCTGGCGGGCGGTCCGCGAGACGATGGCGCCGGCGTACGACGGGGTGCACGCCGCCGCCGACCTACCGTCGTACTTCCTGGCCTGTGCCCGGCTGTTCGTGGGCTGGATGCTCGAGCACCCCGTCCAGGCCCAGCTGATGTGCTGGCGCCCGGTGCCTGGGTACGAGCCGTCCGCCCTGGCTTACGAGCCTGCCGTCGAGATGCTCGCCGCGGCGCACGCCAGCTTCGAGCAGCTGCGTGATCGTGGGCTGTTCCGACCGGACGCAGACGTCGAGCTGCTGCTGCGCACCTGGACCGTCCTCACTAGCGGGGTCATGACTCAGCAGCTGGCGAACGCTCCTGACGTGTCCTTCGAGGAGGGTGCGTTCACCGCCACCCTGCCCGATCTCGTCTCGATGTTCCTGACCCAGTACGGCACGCCCACTCGCCCACGACCGAAGGGGAAGTCATGAACGACACCAGGGTCGACCAGATCGCCGATCGGATCTATCGCATCTCCACCTGTATCCCCGAGATCGCACCGGGGGGCTTCACGTTCAACCAGTTCCTGGTCGACGCCGAGGAGCCGTTGCTCTACCACACGGGCATGCGTCAGCTCTTTCCCCTGGTCCGCGAGGCGGTCGAGAAGGTGCTGCCAATCGAACGGCTTCGCTGGGTCGCCTTCGCCCACGTTGAGGCCGACGAGTGCGGGGCTGTCAACGATTTCCTCGAGGCCGCGCCACACGCGCAGGTCGCCCACGGCACGATGGGCGTGATGCTCTCCCTGAACGACATGCTGAACCGGCCACCGCGGGCGCTTGCCGACGGTGATGTGCTCGACATCGGCGGCGCCGGACTGCGCCGGAGCGTGCTGGAGGTCGCCACGCCGCACGTCCCGCACAACTGGGAGTCGCACGTGTTCTTCGAGCAGGAGACCCGCACGCTGTTCTGCGGCGACCTGTGCACCCAACTCGGCGATGGCGCCCCCGTGACCGACCACGACCTGCTCGATGCGGCCATCGCCGCCGAGGAGATGTTTTGGCAGACCTCGATGGGTCCGGCCATTCCGGCCGCCTACCGGCGGCTCGCCGACCTCGAGCCGACCACGTTGGCGGTCATGCACGGCTCGTCCTACAACGGTGACTGCGCCCGGCTGCTGCGCGACCTCGCCGACGTGTACGAGAGCCGGTTCGGCTGCCAGGCCGCGGCGGTCCCCGCGAAGGCGCTGCCCGGCCATGACGCCCCGGTCGGGGCCGGTCGATGACTACGACGGCCAAGACGAGCACGGCGACCGCTCGTCGGTCCGCCCTCGAGCGGACGACCGCGATGCGGCTTGCCGCGACCGAGTACGACCGCTTCCTGACCCAGCTACGCCGGCTCCAGCCGGGGGACTGGACCAAGCCGACCGATTGCGCGGGCTGGGACGTCCGCGCGCTGGTGGGTCACGTCGTCGGCATGACCGAGATGTCGGCGTCGCTGCCCGAGCAGCTCAAGCAGATGCGGGCCGCTGGCAAGGCCGGGGGTGAGTTCATCGACGCGTTGACGGCGCTCCAGGTCGCCAAGCACGTCGGCGACAGCACCCAGCAGCTCGTCGCGCGCTACGCGGTCGTTGGTCCCAAGGCCGCCAAGGGTCGCCGGCGCACTCCGGGCTTCGTGCGCGGCCGCACGCTGCCGATGCTGCAGACGGTGGGGTCATCGAGGGAGGCATGGACCTTCGGCTTCCTCGTCGACGTGATCCTCACCCGCGACACCTGGATGCACCGCGTCGACGTGGCGAGGGCGACCGGACTGGACGTCGAACTCACCGGCAAGCACGACGGCGTGCTGGTCGCGGACGTCGTCACGGAGTGGGCCGGCCGCCACGGCCAGCCGTGCACCGTGCAGCTGAGCGGCCCGGCCGGTGGCCGCTGGGCTTTCGGCTCCGGCGGGACCGAGGTGTCCAAGGAGGCGGTGGACTTCTGCCGTGGCCTGTCGGGCCGCGGCGAGCCCGCTCTCGCAACCCTCGTGCCGTTCTAGTTGCGGAGCTTGAGCGCTCGCGTGCGTCGCGCAGCCGAAGTCAAACTCTGATCCGTCTCCTCAAAATATCGCCTCCGCAGGAGGGCCCTTCCGACACCGTGGAGCGCTCGGGTAGGTGTGAGATCGCCTCGGGGTCTGCACGCCCGTGCCACGCCGTCGAGCGCCGCAGGTCGTTAGCGAGCTACCTCGACGAGACGGAGACATGACCGGGCGATGGTCGATCACGGCTCTCTGGCGATGCGCCAAACAACTCGACCCGGTTCTTACCGTGCGCTTTTGCGGAATACATCGCGACGTCCGCCTCGTGCATCAGGCTGGCAAGGTCGCTGCCGGCGTGTCGCATCGCGATCCCGATGCTGGCGCCGACCTGCACGTGCTGTCCCTGGATGACTTGCGGTGCCGCCAACGCTGCGACGACCCGCTGCGCCAGCTGGGAGGCGGCCGCGTCATCCGAAATGCCCTCGAGCAGGACCGCGAACTCATCACCGCCAAGCCGGGCCAGCATGTCCCCTGGCCGCAGCACGTCGGTCATCCGGGCCGCGACCGCGCGAAGTAGCTCGTCGCCGGCGGGGTGGCCGAGGACATCGTTGACGTCCTTGAAGTCGTCGAGGTCCACGAACAGGACGGCCTGTGTCCCGGCGCGCTGTTCGGGACGGCAAAGGGACGCGATCACCCGCGCCCGGAAGTTCGCTCGGTTGGGAAGGCCGGTCAGCGAGTCGTGATTGGCCTGCTGAGTCAGGGACTGGTGACTGTCTGCGATCGCCTCGGCCATAGCGTTAAAGCTCATAGCGAGGTCGCCGATCTCGTCCGCGCGCACGACCTGCACCCGATGTGCCAAATCCCCTGCGGCGACCTGGTTGGCGGACTCGCGCAGGAGGCTGACCGGCTCGAGCACCTCGGCGGCCAGACGTCGCGCGAGCCGGACCATCACGAAGAGTCCCAACAGGAACATGACGATGCGCCACGCCAGGCCGACCTGCTCGAAGACCGCGTGGCGGGCGAGGTCATGGTGGGCGGCCGCGCGACTGGCCGCGCCCGTCCTGTCGAGCAAGTCCATCAGCTTCGGCACCGCGGCTCCGACCACGGTGCCACGGGCCGCCGCCTGCTGCGCGGCCGGGAGCGTCGTGTCGACGCCGTTGAGCTCGTCGCCGAAGGTCACCCAGGCGGCATCAGCCTGGGCCAGCAGCTGCCGGGTGCCGGCGGCGTGGAACCTCGCGACGTCGTGGGCGAAACGGGCGTCCACCGACGCCTTGAGCTGGGCTGCCTCCTGCCGGCCTGCCGCGTCGCGGGTGCTGGCGGTGGCGCTGGCGGCGAGGACGGCGTACGGGACGATGTCGGCGCGCAGCAGGGCAAGCTGACCGGACTCGAACTCCAGGCGCTGGGCCGTTCCCCGTGCGGAGCCGATCAGGTACTGGGTGCCGGAGATTGCGGACAGGCCCCCGATGACGAGCGTCAGCCCGAGCACGCCGAACGACCGCTTCCACCGGGCCCGCAAGCTGTCTCTCACCGGTCGCCGTGGCGACGACGATCCCGGGACGTCGAGCGGGGCAGGACCCGCGGAGGGAGGGGCCACGCCACGTGCATCGGCACGAACCGGTTCGGACCTAAGGACCAGAACGGCCCATAGAGACCACCCGGTCAGTACCCGCGGTCCGGGCTCGTTGATCAGCTGAGCCCGGATCGTCGTGCATTTACGGCCAAGAGCACAATCCGCTCAGGTCAGGGGCTCAGGTCGAGGGTCGAAGCCCGTCTGGAATAATCTCGGAATGAGAGCCACTGTGCTGCGTGCACCCCGCGACATCGTCCTCGAAGACGTACCTGACCCCCGTATCGAGCGTCCGACCGATGCGGTGGTGCGGGTCGCTGCGGCCTGTATCTGCGGCTCCGACCTGTGGCCCTACCGGGGGATCGCCGAGCGCGGGGGCCCCGAGCGGATCGGCCACGAGTTCATCGGCGTGGTCGAGGAAGTCGGTGCCGACGTACGCACCCTGAAGGCCGGCGACTTCGTCATCTCCCCCTTCTCCATCAGCGACGGGACGTGCGCCAACTGCCACAATGGCGTCCAGACCTCCTGCCTGAACGGCGGTTGGTGGGGCAGCACCGACAGCGCCGGGGGAAGCGCCGACGCCGGTCAGGGCGAGGCCCTGCGTGTCCCCCTTGCCGACGGCACCCTCGTGGCGCTGCCCGAGCTGCCCGACGAGGCACAACTGCCCGGTCTGCTTGCGCTGTCCGACGTCATGGGGACCGGCCACCACGCAGCGCTCACGGCCGGCGTCACGGCCGGCTCCACCGTCGTCGTCGTCGGTGACGGCGCGGTCGGGTTGTGCGCTGTCATCGCCGCCCGGCGGCTGGGGGCCGAGCAGATCGTGGCCATGTCACGACACGCCAGCAGGCAGCACCTCGCAGGGGCGTTCGGCGCGACGGACATCGTGGCCGAGCGCGGCGACGAGGGCGTGGCACGTGTGAAGGAGCTCTTCGGCGGCATCGGCCCCGACGCGGTGCTGGAGTGCGTCGGTACCAAGGAGTCGATGCAGCAGGCGATCGACAGCGTGCGGCCGGGCGGCATCGTCGGTTACGTCGGGGTGCCCTTCGGCGCCGAGCTGCCGATCCAGCAGATGTTCAGCGAGAACAAGGGTGTGCGTGGAGGCGTGGCCTCGGTGCGCAGCTACATCCCGGAGCTGCTGCCGGACGTGCTCTCAGGGGCGATCGCTCCGGGCCAGGTCTTCGACCTCACCCTGCCCCTCGAGCAGGTCGCCGACGGGTACCGGGCGATGGACCAGAGAGAGGCCGTCAAAGTCCTGCTTCGACCCTGAGTGGTCGGCTAGTTTCGCGCAATGCTCCACACCACCGCCGCCCAGCTGCTCGCCCGCACCGCCCGCGCCCAGCGCGATGGCCGCGCCCCGTCGCTCGTGGCCGGCGTCGTCCGCGGCGGAACCCTGGCCTGGTCGGCGGGACGCGGCGACGTCGCCGAGCCGCACACAGATGTGCAGTACCGCCTGGGCTCGATCACGAAGACCGTGACCGCGGTCGCCGTCATGCGGTTGCGCGACGAGGGCCTGCTCGACCTCGACGACGTGCTCGAGCAGCATGTGCCGGGCACACCGTTCGGCCGGCGCACCGTCGGCCAGCTGCTCTCACACATGGCCGGCGCCGGCGCGGAGAGCCCCGGTGAGTGGTGGGAGCGCACCCCGGGCACGAGCCTCGCCGGGCTCGGCCTGAGCGAGGCCGACCGCCCGTTCGCCGCAGGCCGCAGGTTCCACTACTCCAACCTGGGCTTCGGCGTCCTGGGCCAGCTCGTGGCAGCGGTGCGCAACCGGCCATGGTCGGACGTCGTACGCGATGAGGTGCTGCTACCGCTGGGCATGACCCGGACGACGCCGCGGCCGACATCCCCTGCGGCACAGGGCTTTGCGGTCCACCCGTGGGCCGACCTGCTGCTCCCCGAACCGGAGCACGATGCGGTGTCGATGGCCGCGGCGGGCCAGCTCTGGTCGACGCTGGCCGACCTTGGGCGGTTCGCCGCGTTCCTGCTCGGCGACACAGCTGACGTGCTCACGACCGCGACGCTCGAGGAGATGTCCGAGCCTTCCGGAGCGGCCGTCGAGGGCGCCGACTGGTCGGCCTACGGGTTGGGGGTGATGGTCGTGCCCTCCGGTGACCGCACGCTGCTGGGGCACAGCGGCTCGATGCCGGGCTTCCTCGCAGGTGTCTTCGTCGACCGCCTCGAGCAGACCGGCGTCGTGTCGCTGTCCAACGCGACCAGCGGTGGCGACCGGGCGCTGCTGCCCGACCTGCTGCGGATCGTGCGCGACGCCGAGCCGCACGTCGTCGACGCCTGGCGGCCGGCGACGTCGTACGACGCGCAGGCGCTCGCGTTGGTCGGTCCCTGGTACTGGGGACCCACGCCGGTAAGCGTGACGCTGCGCGCCGACGGGGTGCTACACCTCGAGGGGCTCGGCCGCAAGGCGAGCGCCTCACGGTTCGTGAGCCGCGGCGACGGTACCTGGGTGGGACTCGACAGCTACTACGCCGGTGAGGTCCTGCGCCCGGCAGCGGACGGGCTGTCGTTCAACCTGGCGACGTTCGTGTTCACCCGCACGCCCTACGCACCGGCGGACGTCATCCCCGGCGGCGTGGACGAACGCGGCTGGCAGTAGTAGGCGGCGCAGAGTAAGACGGAGGTATGCGCATCACCCGCTACGGCCACTCCTGCCTGCTGATCGAGCACGACGACGCCCGACTGCTGCTCGATCCCGGGATCTTCTCGCAGGGCTTCGAGCAGCTGCGCGGGCTCACCGGCGTACTCATCACGCACCAGCACGCCGACCACCTCGACGTCGAACGGCTCCGTCCGCTGCTCGACGCCAACCCCGAGGCCCAGCTCCACTGCGACGAGGGCTCGGTCGGGCAGCTCGCCGACCTGCCACACGCCGTCGTCCGGGAGGGCGACAGTGTTGAGCTCGGGTCCTCGGTGCAGGTGATCGGCTCGCAGCACGCCGTCATCCACCCTGACCTGCCTCGGATCCCGAACGTCGGCTACCTGGTCGGCGGCCGCTTCTTCACTCCCGGCGACGCGTTCACGGTGCCCGAGGCAGACGTCGAGGTGCTCGGCCTGCCGACGGCCGCGCCCTGGCTGAAGCTGACCGAGGCTGTCGGGCTGCTGCGGGACGTGCATCCGCGCATCGCGTTCCCCGTGCACGACGCCGTGCTCTCGCCGCCAGGCCTCGCGCTCTGGTACGGCCAGTTCAGCAACCTGGGCCCAGCAGGCACGGACTTCCAGAAGCTCGCCCCCGGCGAGACGTTGTCCGTCTGACGGCACCCTGAACGGCGAGTTCTCGCGGCCGGTCAGGGAGAGCTGCTGTGCCTAGAGTGCGGCCAGCGGTCTGCGATCACGGGGAGGAGGGGATCGTCATCGAGGGCGGCCCTACCCCGCGCGCGAGCAAGCGGCAGCTGCATGGTTGGAAGCTCGCGCTGGTGGCGCTCTGCGGATACCTGCTCGCCGCCGGGGCCCTCACGCGATCCCTGTGGCGCGATCCGTTGCACAGCACGGTGGGAGGCGGCGGCGGAGACGCAGCCCTGTTCCTGTCGTTCCTGACCAACAGCTCGACAGCGCTGTGGCACGACCATGGCCACGGCCTGCTCGTCACGCACGCCCTGAACGCCCCCCAGGGGATCAACGTCATGTGGAACACCGGGTTGCTCCTCCCCGGTCTCCTCCTCTCCTCGGTCACCGAGCTCGCAGGACCCGTCCTCACCCTGAACCTGCTCCTGCTACTGGGGCCGGCACTGTCAGCCTGGTCGGCGTACCTGTGCAGCGGTCGCTTCCTGAGCAGGACGTCCGCGCGGGTCATCACGGGTCTGGTGTTCGGGTTCTCCCCCGCCCTGCTCTCCGCGGAGCTCGGCCACCTTCAGCTGACCCTGCTGCCCCTCGTCCCTCCGCTCATGCTCACGGCGGTGGACGCGGCCACCGGCCGGCGCGGTCCGCTGCAGTCCGGCGCTCTGCTCGGACTGCTCGTGGCCGGTCAGGTCCTGATCGGCGAGGAGGTGCTCGTCCTCACCTGCGTCGCGATAGCGGTGGTGCTGATCACCCTCGCAGCCCAGTACCCCGAACGGGTGCGTGAGCGGGTCCTGCCGCTGGCGGTCAGCGCGGCTGTCGGCGTCGCCGTGCTGCTGCTGCTCGCCGGCTACCCGTTGCTGATCCAGTTCTTCGGTCCCCAGGCGGTCCACGGGGAGATCCAGACTCCCGACATCTACGTCCTCGACCCCGTGGCCCTCTTCGTCCCGAACAGCGTCCCCCTGCTCCGGAACCTTCCGCTGCTCCATCAGATTCCGGTGCTGCGGCTCAACAACGCCGAGGACATGGGCTATCTCGGGCTGCCCATGCTGGTTCTGCTCGCGGCCGTCGTGTGGGTCCGCCGTCACGACGTGGTAGCCCGCACCGCAGGGATCGGTGCCGCCGTTCTGGGAGTCATCGCACTGGGGTACACGCTGCACCTCGCAGGAGGCGGCAAGCACCTACCGCTGCCCTGGGGTCTCACTTCCGATCTTCCGGTCATAGGCAGCTTGCTGCCCGTGCGTTGGATGCTCATCGTGGACCTGCTGGTCGCGCTGCTCGTGGGCGTGTGGGTCGAGCGACTGCCGACCGGGCGCTGGCCGCGCACCGCAGGAATCGGCCTGCTGGCCCTGGCACTGGTGCCGATCCTCCCGCATCAGCTGGGGAACATCTCCCCGGTCGGGACCCCCGCGTTCTTCCGCAGCGGCGCACCCGGGCTCCGCGGAACAGTGCTCCTGGTTCCCATGGCCACGGTCCGCAACCCCGTCGCCATGAGCTGGCAAGCCGAGGCTGGCATGCGATTCGCCATGCCGGGTGGCTACTTTGTGGGACCTCACCGCGGCGGTCAGGCCCATTTCGGGGTCTACCCGGTCCGTCCGACGGCGCGGCTCCTGGTCCGGCTGCAGACCGAAGGCGGATCCGTCCTCATCACGCCGGGGGTACGACGGTTCGCCCGCGAGGACCTGAAGTACTGGGGGGCCCACACGGTCGCCCTCGCGCCGTCCCCCCACGAACGTGAATGCCGAGCCTTCCTCACAGAGCTCCTTCGTCGGCCGCCGGAGCTCAACCAGGACGTCTGGCTCTGGCGCCACGTCGACCCCTCGCAGATCTGAGACTGGTCACGGCGCCTGCTGCCCCGGAGCAGTGGGGAGCCCCGTGGCATCTCCGTAAGTCAGTTGCGCCTTGTCGCACCCACGACCTATGCTTCTGCGCTGTCACGACAGCTCGCGCTCAGGCCCTCCGGCCTGCGAGCAGGCAACCTGGCTCCGCCCAAGGTGCCCCCGGAGGAAGACACGGCCCCCGTGACCGCGGGGGCAAGGCGGACCACCGGGCAGCACGTACCGGGGTCCACAACGACCCCGGAGGTCTTCTGTGTGCCGGTCAGCTTCCTTGCGCTCGGCCCTCACCGGGCCCTTCGTCCACGTCCCCTGTGGTGGGATCAGGGGGTACGTCGACTACGTCGGCCGCTACCAATCCTGCCCGTGCGAGCCGCGCGAGGAGTGGGATGGGCACGATGTCTCCGAGAAGTTCCAGCTGTGCGTGGTGTGCGCTCAGGACACGGCGGGAGGCCCGAGCCGCTGGTCCTGGCTCGCCTGCGACACGTGTCGACTGCAAGCCGAGAGCTTCCCCCCGGACCAGGCCTTCGGACTGACGCTGCCGCTCGGCCGGCACAGCATCATGAACCAGCGGTACATCAGCCTCGCCGACGATGCAGAGCACCAAGCCGTAGCGACCCAGGCCTTGTTGCAGGGCTTGTCGCTCCAACACCAGCTCTCCACCTGGCGAGCGCGGGAGGTCAGGCGGCTCGGCGCTGGGCTCGCCGACAACGTTCCTCACAGCACCTGGAAGCAACGCTTCCCAGGCGGCACGGCGGTCTCGCGTGATGCGCTGGTGCGCTTCCACGCCGCTGTGCTGGCAGGCGAGCTGGCATGAGCTTCTGACCGTCCTGGTCGACGACGATCCCCTGCGGGCGTCAGCGGGCGAGCGTGACCTCGGCGCCGGCAACACGGGCGACCTTGCGCCCGAAGGCCTTCTCCACGACCTCGACGTCCGCATCGCTCGCCTGCCAGGAGGCCTGGGACAGCAGCCGGTGGAGCGCGCGGAAGGCCTCGTTGCGCTCCCGGGTCAAGACGGCAGGGTCAGCGGCGGCTGCGCCTGCCTCCTCGAGGACGGTCGCGACCACGTCGCGGGCCCCCTCGGGCACGGGTGCATCGGCGATCTCCCGCAGCAGTCGGGAAAGGGCCGCGGTGCTCTCGGCGTCCGAGCCCGCCTGCTCTCGCTCAACCAGTAGGGCGCGCAGCGACCCCAGCGACGAGGCGACCGGGGAGCCGGCGAGGGACGCGGCTCGGGACAACGCCTGGTTCCACCGATGGACGTGCCCGAGGTCGACCTCACGCACCGGTCGGCCATGCTCCGCGTCGGCGAGCAGCTGTCGCGCGATCGCCACCAGCCGTGACTGCTGCTCCTCGAGCGCAGTCACCGCCTGCGTCAGGTCTCCCTGCGTCTCCGTGGCATCGCTCTCCGCGAGCGCAGCGTCGAGACCGAGTCGGCAGGCGGCGAGCTTGGCCAGCCCCGAGCCCACATCATCCTGGGCCTGCAGGGAATCCAGTGCCTCGGGCACGTCCTGGCCGAGCTTGCTCAGCCTGGACTCGAGCTCGATGGCCAGCGGCGCCAGGGCGTGCACCAGCTCGTCCCGGGTCAGCTGCCCGAGGCGCCTGAGCACCGGCATCGCGAGCGCACCGGCGTTGTTGGCAAGCGGCTCGTGAGAGGGGACCTCGCAGCTGTGCCGGATCGAGCGCTCGAGCCCCTCGGCGAGCGCGAAGGCCCGGCGCCAGTCGTTCGCCGTCCACTTCGCGAGGACAGCCCTGACCTCCTGGGCGCTGGCTGAGTGTTCCGACATGCGATCCCTCGCGTTCGACCTGACCAGACGGTATCGAAGCGAAAAGGAACGTTGTCGGACCTAGACCCCCACCGGTTCGTCGGCCAACAGGCGACCGAGCTTGGCGAGCTGTCGGGTGCCACTGCCGAGCGTGAGTTCGTACTGCTTGGCCCACAGGTAGTAGCGGTGCAGGGGGTACTCGCGGGAGACGCCCATGCCGCCGTGCAGGTGGGCGGCGCCACGGACCACCCGCTGGCCGGCGTCGGAGGCGAAGTACTTCGCCACCGCGACCTCCTTGTCGGCCTCCAGTCGCTGCGCCACCCGCCACACCGCCTGGAGCATCGTCAACCGGATCGTCGTGGTGTCGATGAACGCATCGGCAGCCCGCTGCCCGACCGCCTGGAAGTGCGCGATCGGGTGGCCGAACTGCTCCCGGGTCATCGTGTAGTCCGCCGTCAGCCGCACCGCCTGCGCGGCCACGCCGGCCAGGACCGCGCACACCGCCGCGGTGCCGACCTGGACGACATCGGCGAGCGTCGCGCCGTCCCCGACCTGCTGCCCGACAGCCCCGTTGAGGACGAGCATCGCCTCGGGCGCGTAGCTGATGGTGTCCTGCCGCTCCAGGGTCACGCCCGCTGCCGACGGGTCGACGAGGAACACCCCGGTGCCCGCGTCGGTCGTGGCGGACACAAGCAGCTGGTCGGCGTAGAGGCCGGCGGGCACGCAGACCTTGGTGCCGTCCAGGACCCAGCCGTCACCCTCGCGGCGCGCCGTCGTCGCAGGAGTGAGTTCCTCCCCCAGAGCCTCGACGAGCGCAGCCGTGACGAGGGTCGAGCCGTCCGCGATGCCGGGGAGCAGGGCGGCCTGCTGCGCTGCGGAGCCGTGCCGGGCGATCGTCAGCGCACCGAGGGCCAGTGCGCCGAGCAGCGGCACCGGGGCGACCGTGCGTCCGGCCTCCTCGAGCAGGACTGCGACCTCGACCAGCCCCAAACCCAAGCCGCCGTGCTCCTCGGGGATGCAGATGCCCAGCAGTCCGGCGTCGGCCAGCTTGGACCACAGCTTGCGGTCGAACCCTGCCGAGTCGGAGTCCTCGCAGGCGCGCAGCGCGTCGGGCGTGCAGTGGTCGGAGAGGACCTGGGCGGCGAGGCCCCGGATCGTCTCCTGGTTGTCGGTGAGTGCGAAGTCCATGTCGTCCCCCGTTAGCGCTTGATCATGGGCATGCCCAGGCCGAAGACGGTGATGAGGTCGCGCTGGACCTCGTTGACGCCGCCGCCGAAGGTGAGGATCACCAGCGAGCGGTACATCGACTCGAGCCGGGAGGCGAGCACCGCCTCCGGCGAGCCCTTCTTCAGGTACGCCGGCTGGCCCACGACCTCCATCAGCAGGCGGCAGGCGTCCAGGTAGTGCTCGGTGCCGAACACCTTGGTGGTGCTGGCATCCGCCACCTCGAGGACCCCGCGCTCGGCGTCCCAGGCGACCTTCCAGTTCTGCAGCCGCAGGAACTCGAAGCCGGCGTGCACCCGCGCCAGGTTGAGCTGCACCCACTCCTGGTCGATGACCCGGCGGCCGTCCGGCAGCCGGGTCCGCTGCGCCCAGGCGCGTACGTCGGTCAGGGACTTGTCCACCATGCCCGGCGTGCAGAGCGTGACGCGCTCGTGGTTGAGCTGCCCGGTGATGAGCGACCAACCGTTGTTGACCCCGCCGATGACGTTCTCCGCCGGCACCCGCACGTCCTCGTAGTGCACCTCGCAGATCGGGTGCTCGCCGATGAGCTCCAGCGGGCGCGGCGTGATGCCCGGAGTGCTCATCGGTACGACGATCATCGACAGCCCGCGGTGCTTCTTCGCGTCCGGGTCGGTCCGCACCGCCAGCCAGCAGTAGTCAGCCGTGGCGGCCAAGCTCGTCCAGAGCTTGGTGCCGTTGATGACGTAGTCGTCGCCGTCGAGAACGGCGCGGGTGCTCAGCGAGGCGAGGTCGGTGCCGGAGTCGGGCTCGCTGTAGCCGATGCAGAAGTGGATCTCGCCGCGCAGGATCGCGGGCAGGAACCGCTCCTTCTGCTCCTGGGTGCCGTGCGCCATGATCGTCGGCCCGACCGTGTTGATGGTGAGCATCGGCACCGGCGCGCCGGCGCGCATCGACTCGTCGAAGAAGATCCACTGGTCGATGTGGCCGCGGCCCTGGCCGCCCCACTCCTTCGGCCAGCCGATCCCGAGCCAGCCGTCGGAGGCCATCTTCTTGACGACCTCCCGCATGGCGGTGTCGTGGGTGTCGTGGTCGTCGAGCCGTGCTCGGGTGTCCGGGTCGAGCAGCTCGGCGTAGTAGGCCCGCAGGTCGCGGCGCAGCTGTTCCTGCTCATCGGTGTACGCGAGGTGCATGACCCAGTCCCCTGCGAAAGTAGAACGTGTTTCACTGACCTGCGCATCGTAGCGACGCGACGGTGCGGGTCAACCAGAGGACGGCTCGGTCACCCACCTGCCATCGCGCCGACGACCAGGAACGGCTCCTTGCCCTCGAGCACCGCGGCCGGCAACGGCTCGTCGTACGAGGTGTGCGAGAGGTCCTCCTGGCACGCGAAGAACCGCACGAACGCCCGCCGCTTCCCACTGCTGTCGCGCAGGGTCCCGCACAGGACCGGGTGCGCCGCCTCGAGCGCGTCCAGCACTTCCGCGACGGTGCCGGCTGCCACGACCACCTCACCGTCGACCTTGGCGAGTGCCCGCAGGTGGTAGGGCAGGACGACGCGCGTCACGGCAGTGTCTGCACCTCGACCGACAGCACGGCGGGCAGGTCGCGCACGATCGCCTCCCAGGTGTCCCCGCCGTCGGGCGAGCAGTAGACCTGCCCGCCCGTGGTGCCGAAGTAGACCCCACAGTCGTCGAGCCGGTCGACCGTCATCGCGTCGCGCAGCACGTTGACGTAGCAGTTCTCCTGCGGCAGCCCCTTCGTCAGCGGCTCCCACTCGCCGCCACCGGTCCGGCTGCGGTAGACCCGCAGCTTCCCTTCGGGTGGAAAGTGCTGGGAGTCGGACAGGATCGGTACGACGTACACGGTCTCGGGCTCATGCGCGTGCACCTCGATCGGGAAACCGAAGTCGCTCGGCAGGTCGCCGCTCACCTCCCGCCAGGAGCCTCCCGCGTCGTCGCTGCGCATGACGTCCCAGTGCTTCTGCATGAACAGGGTGTCGGGCCGGTCCGGGTGCATGGCGAGGTTGTGCACGCAATGGCCGACCTCGGCCTCCTCCTGCGGGATCTCCCCGGACTGCAGGCCCTTGTTGATCGCGAGCCAGGACTCGCCGCCGTCGTCGCTGCGAAACGCACCCGCCGCGCTGATCGCGGTGAAGATGCGCTGCTCGTCAGTCGGGTGCAGCAGGATCGAGTGCAGGCACATCCCGCCCGCGCCCGGCTGCCAGTGCGGACCGGAGCCGTGCTCGCGCAGGCCCTTCAGCTCGTTCCAGGTCGCGCCACCGTCGGTGGTCTTGAACAACGCCGCGTCCTCGACGCCCGCGTAGACGGTGTCGCGGTCGGTGAGGCTCGGCTCGAAGTGCCACACCCGCGCGAACTCCCACGGGTGCGGCGTGCCGTCGTACCACTGGTGGGTGCCGGGCACGGTGGCGTAGCTGAAGTCCTTGCCGACCGCGTTCCAGGTCTGACCGCCGTCGTCGGAGCGCTGCACCAGCTGGCCGAACCACCCCGTCGACTGGCTCGCCCAGATGCGGTCGGGGTCGACCGGCGAGCCCTTCAGGTGGTACATCTCCCAGCCGCCGAAGTGGGGCCCGTCGACCTTCCAGTCCCGCCGTCCCTCGTCACTCGTGAGCACGAACGCGCCCTTGCGGGTCCCTACCAGCACCCTCACGCCAGCCATGGCACACCTCCTCGTCGGACAATACGACGATCTGGCCCCCCTGAACTCATCGCTGCTCACTCCCCCGAGCGAGATACGCGCGCGCCACGTCGGCCTTGATACGCCCTCGGTCGGCCACCGTCAGCCCGGCACCGACCGCCCAGGCGCGGAGCTCGGCCGGTGTCGGCGGAGCCGGGTCCAGCGTCGGCGCCGCCATCAGTGCCTCGAGCCGGGCATCAGAAGGGCGGCTCGTCGTCAAGGCTCGGCTCGTCGACGAAGCCGTGCTCCTTGAGGTATCGGCCATCGCGGAGCCGGACGGTCTTGTGCCCTTCGTGCAGGTCGCGGTGCAGCACGTCGCAGACGGGCAGCGTCTCGTCGAGGCAGGTGATCTGGTCCTCGGCGTAGCCCGTCGTGTGGTGCGGGCGGATCGCCACTAGCGGATCGGGCAGGCCGGAGCAGCAGCCGTCTCCGACACACCTGTCACCGCCCTCCACGGCCAGGGCCCGTCTCTCATCTGCGGTCAGGGTCCGTTGGGAGTGGACGACCCTCAATGCCCTCCCTCCGAGACTGAGCACGAAGGCGGTGATCGAGGAGTCGCACCACCATCGTCTGACCAGGGCCCGTGGGACGAGCCTCCCGCTGTCGGTGCGAGGTGGTGGCGCTCCGGGTGCGCCGCTCACGGTCGGCTCGGTCAGGGTCACGTGAACCTGGACGGGGACCTTGCCCGCCGTACCTCCGAGTCCGTGCTCGAGGTAACGACCCAACAGGCGCTGCAGCGCGTCGTGGAGGCGCTCCCGCCGGTTGCGCGGGTGCTCGCTGCCGGCCAGCTCGGCGCCGACCTGCCAGGCGTCCTTGTCCTCGCGCGTCGCGTCAGCCCAGGCGGCGGTGTCCTGCGGGTTGTGCGGGTCGCGGGCAGCTTCCGAACCCAATGCGGCCCAGAGCTGCTCGCCGCACTCGAGGTCGAGGTCGCCGCACAGGTGCCACCCCGTGCCGTCCTCGAGCGGGGTGAGGCTCAAGCCGCGTCGCCGGCCGCCCAGCTCGCCGCGCTCCTCGAGCTTGCTCGGCAGCAGGGCCATCACGACCTCGTCCAGGGGCCCGGCCAGGTGCCGCGCGGGCAGCTCCTCGGCGAGCCAGGTGAGGGCAGCCTCGAGCACGTCCAGCTGCGAGCCGGCGGCCAGGACTTGCTTGGCCCGGTCGACGAGAGCAACCAGCCGCGGGTCCTCGTCCGCAAGCCCCAACATGGACCGGCAGACCAGAGCGAGGACGTGCCGTACGACAGCCGTGACGACCTCGTCGCCCGGTTGGCCGTCGATCAGGCCGTCGGGGCGGTCGACGTGTGGCGCGACCTTGCGCAGGGCCAGCAACACCTTGCGCGCGCCGGCCAGGGGCACCCGTCCGGTGTCGACCGCCTCGCGGACCAGCGTGAAGTCGCGGAGCTGCGAGGCGAGCGCCGCGTCGGCCGCGTCCCCATCGGGACGATAGGTGCGCAGCCAGGACTTCGCGCTGCGAAAACCCACCAGCTCATGCAGCCCGCGCGCCGCGACATCGGAGACCCGACGCAGGTTGAGCACCCGCAACTGCTGCTCGACGACGAGCAGCGCCTGGCCGTCGGCTAGGGCTTGGGCGCCGGGAAGGCACGCGGGGTCGACGGCCTCCAACCGCCGCACGGTGGTCTGGACCGCGGCGACCACATCGCTCACGGCGGGGAGGACGGGCGTCGGCGCCCGTCCGGTCACGCCTGGGATGAGCCGCTGCGGCGCTTCCTCCGCCACGGCAGTGCCCTGGCTCGTGCAGGCGCATCCGCAGTCGCAAGGGAGCGGCTCGGGCAAGGGGTACTGCTCGAGCACCCAGTCAGGGATGACGTCCGGCAGCTCGCTCCAGCCACAATCCTGCTCAGGAGGAGGCCCGCAGAGCGAAAGGTCCTGCACGACGTCACCTCCCCGGTATCGCTTCTGTATTCGTATCTTACTCCGCGAGGAGGCCCGCGCAACCCCCTTTGGCCCGGCTGTGAAGAACTCTTGCAGCGCGGTCCGACAGGGAGGCCGGCGGATGCGCCAACCACCGCCGTACCTGTGGATTGCCTCGAGTTGAACGGCCGCGACACTCAGTGAGCGAACCCGAGGGTCGACTTCGTGTGCCGAGCCGTCGCTAGTGGGGACCACCCGCAGTGGCTTGCTCGCGCCTACGACGACGAGCTCGACCCGGAGGTACGCGCCCAGCTGTGGCGGTGCGACGACCTGGAGGTCGACGGCGTCGATGAGCTCAGCGCCGGATGCGGGCTGGTGGCTACGAGCGAAGGCCGCCAGGGCAGAACATGCCCAACAGCCCTCGGCGGGCTATGCCGCGTCCATTCCGTTCGGGCTCATACCGAGATCACGACCGACGCTCCGGCCACCTGTGCGCTGTCGCCACGGGACCCGGAGCAGATACTCCGACGCCCTTCAGCCCTCGTTACTTCAGCTGCAGCCGCTGGTGCTGCCGCAGCTCTCGCACACATAGCAGGAACCTGCAGGACGCATCTTGACCCCACACGTCATGCACAGCGGTGCATCCGCCCCGACCCCCTGCTGCGCCTCAGCCAGCTCCACCGAAGACCCCACCACCGGCAGTTCCTGGTGGTGCGGCTCCAGCGGCACCCCCTGCGCCAGCCCCTCGACGTCGACGTCCTCCTCGACAACCGGAGTCCCGTAGGAGGCAGCCACCGTCGCGGCCCGCTCGTCGGCCGTGAAGACCCCCAGCTCCGTGCGGGTATCTAGCGGCAGGTAGTCGAGCGCCAGGCGACGGAACAGGTAGTCCATGACCGACTGGGCCATCCGCACGTCCGCGTCATCGGTCAGACCGGCCGGGTCGAAGCGCATGTTGATGTACTTGGACACGAAGGCCTCGAGCGGCACGCCGTACTGAAGGCCGATGGAGATGCTGATCGAGAAGGCATCCATCACGCCAGCGAGGGTCGAGCCCTGCTTGCTCATCTTGATGAAGACCTCACCGAGCGAGCCGTCCTCGTACTCGCCGGCCGTCATGTAGCCCTCGGCACCGGCGACCGAGAAGGACACCGTCTGCGAACGGCGCTTCTTGGGCAGGCGCTTGCGGGTCGGGCGCGAGGCCACCAGCACCTCATCAGCGGACGAAGCCTCCGAGCCCTTCTTGTCCTGCAGCGGCTGGCCGACCTTGGAGTTGTTGCGGTAGATCGCCAGCGCCTTCAGGCCGAGCTTCCAGCCCTCGAAGTACACCTGCTCCACGTCGGCCACCGTGGCCTCAGCCGGCAGGTTGACGGTCTTGGACAGGGCGCCCGAGACGAACGGCTGGATGGCCGCCATCAGCTTGACGTGGCCCATCGGGGAGATGGACCGCTCCCCCATCGCGCAGTCGAAGACCTCGTAGTGCTCCTGCCGGAGCCCGGGCGCGTCGACGACGTGGCCCTTCTCGGCGATGTGCTCGATGATCGCCTCGATCTGCTCCTCCTGGTACCCCAGGGCACGCAGCGCGCGCTCGACCGTCTGGTTGACGATCTGCATCGAGGCGCCACCGACGAGCTTCTTGAACTTCACCAGCGCCAGGTCCGGCTCGAGGCCGGTGGTGTCGCAGTCCATCATCAGACCGATCGTGCCGGTCGGGGCGATGACCGAGGCCTGCGCGTTGCGGTAGCCGTTCTTGGCGCCGATCGCGAGGCAGTCCTGCCAGGCCTTGGTGGCCTCGTGCAGGATCCGCGCGTCGTCGGCACCGACGACCCGGACCGCGTCGTTGGCGGCGGCGTGCTTGCGCATGACGCGCTGGTGGGCGTCGGCGTTCTGCGCGTAGCCGTTGTACGGGCCGACCACACCGGCCAGCTCAGCCGAGCGCTTGTACGCCGTACCCGTCATCAGCGAGGTGATCGCGGCGGCCAGCGCCCGGCCACCATCGGAGTCGTAGGCATGGCCGGTCGCCATCAGCAGGGCGCCGAGGTTGGCGTAGCCGATGCCGAGCTGGCGGAAGTTGCGGGTGGTCTCCCCGATCGGCTCGGTCGGGAAGTCGGCGAAGCAGATCGAGATGTCCATCGCGGTGATGATGAACTCCACGGCGCGAGCGAACTCGCGCGACTGGAACGTGCCGTCCTCACGCAGGAACTTCATGAGGTTCAGCGACGCCAGGTTGCACGAGGAGTTGTCCAGCGACATGTACTCCGAGCACGGGTTGGACGCGTTGATGCGACCCGACTCCGGGTTGGTGTGCCAGTCGTTGATGGTGTCGTCGTACTGGATGCCGGGGTCAGCGCACTCCCACGCGGCGGTGGCGAGCTTGCGCCACAGGGCACGCGCGTCGATGGTCTCGATGACCTCGCCGGTGAGCCGGCCGCGCAGCCCGAAGTCGGTGCCGTTGTCGACGGCGCGCATGAACTCGTCGCTGACCCGGACCGAGTTGTTGGCGTTCTGGTACTGCACCGAGACGATGTCGCGGCCGCCGAGGTCCATGTCGAAGCCGGCGTCACGCAGCGCGCGGATCTTGTCCTCCTCGCGCGCCTTCGTGTCGATGAACTCCTCGATGTCGGGGTGGTCGACGTCGAGCACGACCATCTTCGCGGCCCGACGGGTGGCGCCACCGGACTTGATGGTCCCCGCGGAGGCGTCGGCACCGCGCATGAACGACACGGGACCGCTCGCCGTACCACCGCTGGAGAGCAGCTCCTTGGAGGAGCGGATCCGGGAGAGGTTGAGGCCGGCGCCGGAGCCGCCCTTGAAGATCATCCCCTCCTCGCGGTACCAGTTGAGGATCGAGTCCATGTGGTCGTCGACGGCGAGAATGAAACACGCGCTCACCTGCTGCGGCGCGCTGGTGCCGACGTTGAACCACACGGGTGAGTTGAAGCTGAACACCTGGTGCAGCAGCATGTGCGTGAGCTCGTGCTCGAAGATCTCCGCGTCGCCCGGGGTCGAGAAGTACTCGAAGTCGATGCCGGCCTGGGTGTACTTCTTCACCACCCGGTCGATGAGCTGCTTGAGGCTCCACTCGCGGTTGTCGTGGCCGACAGCGCCGCGGAAGTACTTGGTGGTGACGATGTTCGCCGCGTTGACCGACCAGAACTCGGGGAACTCCACGCCGCGCTGCTCGAAGTTGACCGAGCCGTCCCGCCAGTTGGTCATGACGACGTCGCGGCGCTCCCAGCTGACCTCGTCGTAGGGGTGGGTGCCCGCGGTCGTGAACAGCCTCTCCAACCGCAGCTTGCCGCCCTTCCGGGTCGTCTGCTTGGGCGCAGCGCCGATCGTCTCCGTCATGCCTTGTCCTCTTTCCATCCTCTGTAGTTTCAACAACCGCGGGCGACGCGGCATTGCCTTCGGGCCTGTACGGCGTCTTTCTGGGGCTCGCCTGCCGGTCTAGCTGGCGGGCATGAGCAGGTGGGATGGGCCGGTCTCGTGGGGAGCGGGCTTGCTGGCCCGCAGCGCGGTGATCTCGGCCTCGAAGTCGGCGAGCGAGTCGAAGGCGCGGTAAACGCTGGCGAAGCGCAGGTACGCGACCTCGTCGAGGTCCTTGAGCGGCGCCAGGATCGCGAGCCCCACCTCGTGGGCCGGCACCTCGGCGGTGCCCCCCTCGCGGATGCTCTCCTCGACCTTCTGGGCCAGCAGCGCCAGCGCGTCCTCGTCGACCGGTCGGCCCTGGCAGGCCTTGCGGACGCCGCTGATGACCTTCGCGCGGCTGAACGGCTCCGTGACCCCGCACCGCTTCACCACCGCAAGGCTGATCTCCTCGACCGTGGTGAAGCGCTTTCCGCACTCGGGGCAGTTGCGGCGGCGGCGGATCGCGTCCCCCTCGTTTGCATCCCGGCTGTCGACCACGCGAGTGTCCGCGAAACGGCAGAACGGGCAGCGCATCGGGGGTCGTCCTCCACAGCCTGTGGGTGTCCGCTTCCACAGCATGTGGAGAACTACACCGGTGTAAGTACTAGATGTTGTGCCCGGGACGTTAGGCCTCGGGAAGGCTGGGATCAAGGACTCAGCAGTGTGAATCTCGCTCTCACGGGGCTCTGAGCGTGGGACGAGGGACAAGTGTCCGGTTCGGTCGGCGTGTCGCGATCCTGTGACCGCGGTCACGTCCCGCTTGCGGCCGGCGGGGTGTCGTGCGACCGCCGCTGCCAGCTCGTCCCGGGGCCTGTTGTCCACACCCTGAGCCTGTCGCGGGGGTCCGACATTCTGGGGTCGGTCGGGTGCACAGATGCACGCGAGCTGCGGCGTGTCGCACACCGATGCACGAGACCTGCGCTCACCGCGGGCAGCTCTCGTGCATCCGTGCACCGCTCTCCTAGCCAGGCACACGCACCGGGAGTAGGTATGGATGGGTCCGAGGCCCGAAGGAGTCCCGATGCCCGTCCAGCTGAACCACACGATCGTGTCCGCCCGCGACAAGTTGGAGTCGGCGACCTTCCTCGCCGACGTGCTCGGCCTCGCACCGCCCACGCCGTTCGGCCCGTTCCTGGTCGTGCAGGTCGACAACGACGTGTCGCTCGACTTCATCGACGACCCCGACCCGATGACGGTGCAGCACTACGCCTTCCTGGTCGGCGAGGCGGAGTTCGACGAGATCTTCGGGCGGATCCGCGAGCGCGACCTGACCTACTGGGCCGACCCGGCACGCACCAAGGGCGGCGAGGTCAACCACCACGACGGGGGCCGCGGCGTCTACTGGGAGGACCCGAGCGGGCACGTCCTCGAGATCATCACGCGGCCCTACGGCAGCGGCGGCTGATACGCCCGCGGCAGTTCTGGCCGTCCCCCGGACGGCGCGCGTAGGGTCGTTCCGAGGCGTCTACTGGGCATCCTGACGACCCGGCTGGCGGAACCGTGTAGGGCCAGGTCATGTGGGTGGCGCAGAGCCAACGGATCGGGGTCGCGGGCGTGGTGCTCGAGGCCGACGTCGCCGTCCCCACGCCCTCCAGCGGTGTGGTGCTGTTCGCGCACGGCAGCGGCAGCGGCCGTCACAGCCCGCGGAACCGCTACGTCGCCGACGAGCTGCACCACGCCGGGCTGGCCACCGTTCTCGCCGATCTGCTCACCGGTCAGGAGGAGGACCTCGACAGCCGCACTGCGGAGCTGCGCTTCGACATCGCGCTGCTGGCCGTGCGCGTGATCTCCCTGACCGACTGGATGACCGGGTTCGAGCCGATCGCAGGGCTGCCCGTCGGGCTCTTCGGGGCCAGCACCGGCGCGGCGGCCGCGTTGGTGGCCGCGGCCGCCCGACCGTATCCGGTGCGGGCCGTGGTCTCACGCGGTGGCAGACCAGACCTGGCGGGAGAGTTCCTGCGCCTGGTCCGCCAGCCGACCTTGCTGATCGTCGGCGAGAAGGACACCCCCGTGGTCGAGCTCAACCGCCGAGCGAGGGAGAAGCTCATCGGGGAGACCCGGCTGGCGATCGTCCCCGGGGCGACCCACCTGTTCGAGGAACCCGGAACGCTCGAACCGGCGGCTCACCTTGCCCGGGACTGGTTCCTGCAGCACCTGTCCCCCTGGCGCTGAGGCCGCCGTCAGCTGGGCAGCCAGGAGACATGGCCGACAAGCAGGGCGTAACCGACGAAGGCCACCGTGTCGATGAGGGCGTGCGCGATGACCAGCGGGGTCACGCGTCCCCACCGCTGGTAAAGCCTGCCGAACAGCAAGCCCATCACCACGTTGCCCGCGAAGCCGCCGAGCCCCTGGTAGAGGTGGTAGCTGCCGCGGAGCAGCGCACTGACCAGCAGTGCCCGGTTGTCAGACCAGCCGAGCTGCCGCAGCCGGAGCAGCAGGTAACCGGCGACGAGCGTCTCCTCCAGCAGCGCGTTCTGGACCGCCGACAGCACGAGCACCGGAACGCGCCACCACACCGCAGGAAGGGCCTCGGCTACGACGGTGAGGTTGATGCCAAGGGCATGCGCCCCCAGGTAGAGCGCCAGGCCGGTCCCGCCGACCGCGGCCGCGATCACGGCGCCTCGCACGAGGTCCTGTCGTGGACGTCTCGGGTCGAGGCCAATGGCGGCGAAGCCGTCACCGGAGCGCACCAGCAGGTGCCCGACCAGCAGCACCGGCACGATGCCCGTCGCCGTGCCAAGCAGCTGCAGGACCAGGTCGAGCCACGGCCGCCCTGGTGCGTACGAGCCGTTGAGCAACGCTGTCTGCGAGGCTAACGACTTGCCCGAGGTGAGATCACCGAGCAGAGAGACCAAAGCCTGCACGCCCGCCGCGCCGAGGGACAGCGCGAACACCAGCCAGACCTCGTGGACCAGCCAGCGGCGCGGCAGCTCCGCGGGCCGCGTCCGAACGTCCGCCGTCTCCACGTCCCTCACCTCCTATGAGAGGCTAACGGGGCCCGGTGAGGCGCAGGTCACGTCGGGAACGAGGCGTGGCCCGAGGCGCCAAGGGGTACTGCAGAGCGTCAGTAGCGAACGCAGTTCAGCCAGTCCCTTTTCGTCTGGCAGTACCGCTTTGTGCCAGATGTCAGGAGGACGGCGTGGCTGAGCAACATCCAACCCCCGGCCAGAGGCTTGTCCCTCGGCAACCCGAACGGGGCGAGCGGGTCAGGCCAGTCGCCAACCCACGGCGCACCCGGCGGCGAGCTCCAGCTCCCCGGGTCGCAGGCAGTCGCATAGACCTGACTAACAGTGACGGCGTGGCCGAGGGCCTGCAGCACAGCATCGAACGAGACGAGCTGCGGCTGCACTTCCAACCGATCGTCGGGCTCAGCGACAACCAGCTCATCGGCGTCGAAGCCCTCGTGCGTTGGGAACGACCGGGCGTTGGGCTGCTCGGCCCAGCGGACTTCCTCGATGCCTCGGAACGCACCGGGCAGATCGTGCCGCTCGGCCAGTGGGTGACCCAGGAGGCCTGCCACACGGCAGCAGACCTCGAACAGCTCGACAGCGGACCGCACAGCATGAGCATCAACCTGTCGGCGCGCCAGCTCGGCGAGCCCGGTGTGGTCGAGATGCTGCAGGAGGCGATCAAGGACAACGGCTGCTCGCCGGCCAGCATCGTCATCGAGGTCACGGAGACCGCCGCGTGGGGCAACCTGGACGAGGCGACCACCACCCTCGAGTCCATCAAGGCCCTGGGCGTCAACCTCGCCCTCGACGACTTCGGGACCGGCTACTCGACGCTGGCGCAGCTCAAGCAGTTCCCGGTCGACCGCATCAAGATCGACCAGTCCTTCGTGAGCGGCCTCGGTGTGGACGCCGACGACACCGCCATCGTCGCCTCAACGATCTCCCTCGCGCACAGCTTGGGTGTGCAGACTGTCGGGGAAGGCGTCGAGACCGAAGGCCAGCTCGCCATCCTGCGGCAGCTGGGCTGCGACTTCGCGCAAGGCTTCCTGCTGAGTCGCCCGCTCACCCCCGAGCAGCTGCACGCCTGGCTGCCCTACAACCGCTTGGACTCGTACTCCGCTCTCGCAGCCGGGTCTGCCGCCTGCACCTGATTCGGCACCAGCCGCGCATACATCGCGTCACGCCCCCGCTGTGGCAGCACGCCGAGCACCCGGGTCAGCGCCGACACCCGCGCCGGCACGAACGTCTCGAACCGCGGTTTCTCGATCACCGACGCCACCGCGAGGGCCACGTCGGCCGGGGACAACCGCGGCACCCCACCGGACACCGTCCCGACCGCAAGCTCGGTCTCCACCACGGTCGGCATGACCAGCGCCAACGAGATGCCGCTGCCGGCCAGCTCCTGGCGCACCGCCTTCATCCAGCCCAGCACTGCGTGCTTGGTCGCGGCATAGGTCGCCTCGCCCGCCGGTGAGATGTACGCCGCCGCCGACGCCACCGTGACGACCAGCCCTGACCGTCGGGCGCGCATCGCGGGCAGGACCAGCTGGGTACCGCGGACCACACCGTGGAAATTCACGTCGAACTGCCGACGGGCCACCCGGGACGGCTCGGCGTCGAAAGCCCCGACCCACATCACGCCCGCGTTGTTCACCAGGACATCGACCGAGGGCACGAGAGACAGCCACGCCTCGTACGACGTCTGGTCGGTGACATCCAGGACGCCCCCGACCCCGCCCAGCGAGGCGGCGAGGTCCACCACCGAGGCGTCGAGGTCCCCTAGGAGCAGCGCGTACCCCCGCTCTGCCAGCACGCGCGCGATGGCCTCCCCGATCCCCCGGGCGGCACCAGTGACAGCAACGGTCGTCATGACCCGCCAGCCTGCCACCTGAGCCCGGCCCTACCCCCGCAGTCGCTCGGTGGAGACCGTGGCGCGCAGCACGTCATCCCGGCAGAAGTGGTCCGTCACCCACTTCGACGCCGAGAACAGCTTGGTCTGGTCGGCGAAGTGCGGCGACGTCGGGTTCGTCGATTGCGAGTACGTCAGGATCGTCCTCGTGTCAGGGCAACCGCTGCCGGTGAACTGCACGACCTGGATGTACGACGACCCGTGCGCCAGCGGACCGACGTACCCCTTGACCGGGTCCCAGGCGACGGCGAGCGCGTTGAAGACGCCGAGAGGCCCTGGGCCGCCGTGCAGGGCGCTGCGGGTGCCATCGGGGCGCAGGTCCGCCTGGTACTGGCCGAGTGGCGCGTCGACCGGGATGTGCGCGCCGGAAAGGTCGTTCAGCGCATCGCCGAAAGCCTTCCACACCAAGGGATTCAGGATGTTGAGCGACCGAGGGGTGTTCACCGGGTCGCTGGCGTCGAACGGCACGAGCCACAGCACCTTCTGCTGCGTGGTGGCCCCGACGGCAACGGGCACCGCAGTCGCGCGCGACCAGAACCGGCGGTACAGCAGTGCCCCGCGCGAGCTGAGCTGGTCACGGACATCCCATTTCGCGAGTACGTCGCAAGCCTTGCCGACCGCGACGGGACCGCTGGCCGAGGGCGCGTAGCCGCCCGGGAACGCCCTGCACATCGTGACCACGTCGTCGCGGGTGAGCTCCCCGGAGTACTGCCGGTCCGAGAACAGCAGGTCCTGCAGCTTCTGCCGGGTGAACGTCCCGCCCTTGGCCAGGCCCTGCTCAACCATCACGAGACCAGATCTGGTGCGTGTGGTGCGTTCGGTCCGCTCGTCGCCGATGATCCTGGCGAAGCCCTCGAGTGGCGCCTTGGGGTTGGACAGCCAGTAGCTGTCGTTGGAGTTGGTGACGTAGTCCTTGCGCAGCGTGAAGGGCATGTGCGACGGGCCGAACGTCCCCTTCTGCAACGAGTCCGGGTCGCTCCCCCACTCGCAGGCCGAGCGAGAGCCGTCGAGCACGGGCAGCCGCAGCGCGGCGAACGTCACCTGACCGAGGGCGGTGCCGCAGCTCTGCACCTGGGCGTCGGTGACGTGCGGCGTCACCGAGATGTCGGCGTAGAGCACGTTGCCCTGGTCGTCGGCGGCAAGGGTGTTGACCCAGGGGATGCCCTGGTTGCGCTTGAGCACCGTGAGGACCTCGGCGGCCGACTGCGCCTGGTCGACCTCGAAGAAGTGGTTGAGGTAACGGAAGTTGGGGGCGTTGGCGTCGCCGAGTGCGAAGGCGACGGCGGGTGTCCAGGGCAGGGGGATGCCGACGAGGTTATCGAAGATCGAGCCGTGGATCGTGGAGTAAAGGGTCCGGGTCCGCGTCTCGAGCTTGCCGCCCACCAGGGCCTTCACCATCACGGTCCGCGAGGACATGGCCTGCGGCTTCCCGTCGTACAGGTAGGTCGTCGGCGAGCCGGGGACGAGGGTCTCCTGGAAGGGCGTGAAGCGGTAGGCGGTCGAGACGGTGTGCGACCAGGCCAGGTGCGCGGTGTGGCCAATGAGCACGACCGGCACGCCGAGCAGGGCCCCGCCGGCGACGTCGAGCGTGCCGGGGATCGTGAGGTGGGCCTGGTAGAAGCGCTCCGACCCGAGCCACGGGAAGTGCGGGTTACCGAGCAGCAGGCCGTGGCCGTTGGCTGTCGCAGACGCGCCGAGGGCGACTGCGTTGGACCCGATCGCGAGGCCCTTGAGCTCCTGCCCGAGCGCGGTCGCCACCTGCTTGGTGTCGAGCGTCGGGATCGGCAGCGAGGGCGTCGGCGGTTGGGCCGCGCCGATGCCGTTGATGGCGACGCCGGAGCTCGCGAGCAGGGCGAGCTGGTAGAAGCGGCGGTAGGCGTCGATCTCGGTGATCGCTGTGACCCAGTCCTTGCCGCGGCAGGTCGGGTCCGGGACGCCGTTGCTGCCACCGACGCTGCGCAGGTAGTCGTTGTAGCCGGCGACGTAGCCCGTGATCGCCTGCCGCACCTCAGTTTTGGGCCCCAGCGGCGCCTTCTGCGCGAGTAGCTTCTCGATCCGCCTGTCGTCGATGATCTGCTGGAAGAAGAAGTCGCTGCTGAGGTTGTTGACCGTGTAGCCGTTGCCGCGGAAGACGTAGCTGGCGTCCGGACCGAAGTACTTCGAGCGCTGGCCGCGCACCGTCGTATAGGTGTCGGCGAGCGTGCAGATCGTCTCCTGCGCCAACGCGTGGGCATAGCCGAAGCCGAGCGACCCCCAGTCCTTGGCCTCGATGTGCGGGATGCCGTACTCCGTCATCCGAATGGTGACGTCGTACGTCGGCTTCGTGCTGGTCGCCGCCACCGCGGCGGGCGTGACGGTCGCGACCAGCGCTGCGGCCACGAGCAGGGCAGTACGGCGTCTCACGGGGGCTCCGTCACGTAGGGGGCGTTGCCCCTGTGTTTCGACACCCGCCGTGGCGGTTCCTCCCTCGCCCGCCACCTTCCCTGGGCAACAGACCTGGCTGCGGCGTCAACGGAGGAAAGTCACCGCCGTCAAGGTCCCCCCGGGGAACCAACCCGCCGTGGCGTGCGCGTGGCCGAGGTCCTTCGGGAAGATCGACACCGGCGCGGTCGCCCAGATCTGCACTGCGGCCTGCGCCGACGTGAAGGCCGCGTAGCCGGACCCGGTCGGAGTCTCCCCCGCCGGCAGCCGGACGAGGTAGCGCCTCGCCGCACTCCCGTGCGGGTCGAACGGCAGTGCCAGCAGCGGCGCCGTCGTGCTGTACGACGAAAGCAGAGGAGCGGAGAGCAGCCAGGGCGCGAGATAGACCCCGTCTCTGGGCACGGCTCGGCCCGACAGCGCGGCCAGCTGCCGGGCGGCCGTGTCCCAGCTCCCGGTGAGCAAGACCGCCCCGACGGTCCCCGTCCCGCCCTTGCCGGTCAGGGCTGAGGCCGCCTGCTTCGAGCGCGGAGTGCTGTCGCCGAGCACCTGCACGTGCATCACGCCGCGGGCCTTCAGCCAGCCGGTGAGCGTCTCGAGGGCGTGCCGATCCTGCACGCTCAGGGCGCTGCTCGGGCAGCTGCGCAGCGCGCGGTGGGCGAGGGAGGCACCGAGGAAGGCCGAGGCGCACTCGGGGCCGTCCGGCACGGGACCGGCCGTGCTGTGCCCAGCATCGACGAGGAGGGTGCGGTTGCCGACCCGGACCTCACTTCGCCCTGCAGGCAAGGTGATCCGGGCCCACTGCCCCGAGGCCCCCGGGTAGGTGGTGGTCCGCTGGCCGTCGATGAGCAACGGTACGTCGGTGTACACATGCACCAGGTTGAGCCCGGGGCGTTGGGGGACGACCGTCACCTGCAGCGGACCCGCCGCACTGACCAGGGGGACGCCGACCTTGGGCGGTGACGGCAGCAGCGTGAGCGCCGAGCCCGCGACGGTGGCGACAAAGAGCACCGCAGACTCCAGCAGCACCAACCTCCCGGAGGCCGCTCGCCGGATCCCTTGCAGCCCCAGACTGCAGGCCAACGCGAACAGCAGCGCCTTCGCCAGCACCAGCTGGTCAAAGGCGAACGCATCCAACCCGACCCGGTCCAGCCGGGCTTGCACGAAGCCGCTGACCGCCACCGCAGTGGCGGCCACCATCCCCAGCGGCGCCAGCCGACGCCACGACCGCGTCACCGCCAACGCGAGCACCGCCCCCAGCCACAACGCAGCCGCGGCCCGGTGCGTCACCGACACCAGTGCGAAGGTCCACGTCGACGCGGAGGTCGCCGCAATCCCGGAGCCGACAGCCACGACCCCGGCGACAGCCACCGAGCTCTTCGTCGTACGACGAAGAAGGGCAGCGACGACGAGGGCGGCAAGCAGCAGCACCAGCCAGCGGATGGCTACCACGGAGACCGGCAGCGTGGGGACGACGTGGCCGTCGTGCGCGAGCACGACGGCCACGTCGAGAGACCTACTTGAGATCAGCATCCGCTACGACGAACAGCTCGCTGTGCGGCTTGGCGTTGCCGTACTTGCCGTGCGGCCAGGTACTGCGGTTGAAGTCGACGCAGGGCGTGCCCTCGTTCTCGTCACGGAAGGTCGAGTCGAGGGTCAGCCCTCCGGTCGGCGAGACGTCGATCATGCAGACGCGGTGGTTGCCGTCGACGCCGGAGCGGGCGACGAAGTAGTTGCTGATCGCGATCCGTGTCACGTCGGTCGTCTGGTGGTAGAAGCCGTCGCCGGCCAGGGCGAAATTGTCGAGCGTCCCCCAGTGCGGACCACCCGAGGTGAGGTCCTTGATGGCCAGGTCGCCGGCAAGGGTCGGGCAGTCGGGTTCGTTGCCGCCGTCCCAGACCTCACGGATGGTGTTGACCGAGCAGGTGGTGCTCGTGCCCGCCGCCAGCAGCTTACGGATGTCGAGGGTGTAGACCATCTTCGCGCCGCCGGTGTCGTAGCTGTCGAGCGAGAGCGGGCCACGACCGATAACCGCGTGGTAGAGGTACTTGTCATCCAGCGACGTCTGCACCCAGCCACCACCGTCACAGCCACCACCCTCGACAGTGTCGGGGTTGAGCCTCTTGGCAGCCGTCGTGTCGTCAAAGACCTCACGCCAGACCGGCTTGGCCGCCGTGATGTCAGGGGTGTAGTAGATGACACCGCCGCACATGGAGCTGGCGAACGCGCCCTTGTGGCCCGGCAGGTTGGTCACCGTCGTCTCCATGATCCCGCGCGGCTCCTCGTGGCCGGGGTTGCGCTCGACGCGCGGGCCGTTCGGCATGTGCGCGACGGAGATGAGCTTCGGGTTGTTCTTGTCCTTGATGGAAAAGGTACGGACGGTGTCGCGGAAGATGTTCGCGTCCTGTGGCTTCACCGGGTCGAGCACGATGTTGCGCGGCTCGGCGTAGTCACTGGCGACCAGGACCCCGAGGTCTTCACGGACCTGGATCCCGTGCGGGTTGGCGCAGGTGGCCTGCGGCAGGACCGGGTAGTTGATGCAGTCCACCGGATCCTCGCTGGTGGACAGCGCTGCCGGCGTCTCGGACAGCGTCTTGCCGTCGGTGCCGATGCGCACGATCTCGCCCGGCGAACCGCCGAAGCCGTTGCCGATGCGGGTCTCGCCGTTGGAGTAGACGCACGGACCGGGGGCGTCCGGGCCGCCCATGTAGGTGCCGTAGGCAGTGTGGTCCTTCAGGACCCAGTAGGCATCCGGGATCGAGCCACAGAGCGTGTCCGTCGGCAGGTTCGCTCCGCTCAACGTGAGGGCAGGGAGCTTGGCGACATCGAAGACATAGGTCGTGTCGGAGAACAGGCCACCCGCGAAGATCTTGTCGCCCTTGTTGTAGATGTACTGCATGTGGTGAGGCTCGTTCTCCACGAGCGGACCGACGGTCGCGGTGTTGACGACCTTGCCGTAGTCAGCGGAGCCCTTCGTCGCATCGATGACGGCGAGGAAGTCGGGCGCCGGCAGGGCGTCGGTGTCGATGTTCAGTGCGCGCACCGGGTTCACGGCCAGCGGCGTGTTCTTGATCTCCGCGCCGGTGGTGTCCGAGATGTTGGCGTCACCGGCCCAGACGAGCAGGTACTCCTTGCGCGCCCCTGCCCCGGCCGCCTTCGCGCTGATCGTGCTCTGCGCCGCCTTGGTGAGGTGGTTGGTGACGGTGATGGTCTGTCCGTTGGAGGCCTTGATGGAGGACAGCAGTGTCGTCACGCCCGCCTCCGCGGGCTGGCTCGCTGAGACGGCAAGGCCTCCCGCCACCATGGCTGAGGCCAGCGCGAGGACCTTGGCCCTGCGCCTTCGAAGGGGTGCTTGCATGACGAAACTCCTTGTTTCTCAGGGGATGTGGGTGGTTCAGGGACGCGAGAGGACGGAGACCGTCACGTTCTCGTTGTAGGACGCCCCGCTGCGCTGGCCGCTGATGCTCTCGGTCCACTTCAGGGGCATGGCCCAAGCGGGCGAGTACCACCAGGTCTGGGTGCGCGAGCCGCTCTCGCTGCCCGTGAAGGACGTGGTGGTCTCGATCACGTAGGTCAGGACCTTCTCGTGACCCACTGGCAGGATCTCTGTACGCGTGACCTTGCTGGATGCGCTCTCCTGGCGCTGGGCGTCGCCGCCCTTGTTGGTCCAGGCACTTCCGACCGACAAGGGGAGCTGGGCCCGCAGCTGCGGCGGCGCGAAGCTGGTCTCCGAGCTCTGCCGCACGCCCTGGCAGGTCACGGTTGCGGCCTCGTACTGGAGGTAGGCGCCCTTGGACGTGTAGCGGTAGATGTGCCGCTCATCGTGCTGGCCGGCGTTGTTCGGGAAGTAGGGGACGTCGAAGTTGTACGACGTCGCCGACTCCCCCGCGGCCTTGCTGATCACCAGATGCGTCTTCGTGGGCAGAGACTGGTTGCAGAAGCTGACGATGCCGAACTTGACCTTCTCCGACCCCGCCACGGCGAGCTAGTAGGTCCCGGTCCGCGGCACGGCGAGCACAACGCCGGCCACGGTCGCGGTCGCCGTGGCCGTCGCGCCCTGGGTCGTGCCCTGAGTGAAGGTCGGGGTCACACTCAGGGTCGGGCTCGCGTCGGCTCGTGGCAGCGAGGACGAGCTGCCGCCGGCGGCGGGCGTGGCCCTGACGGTGGGTCGCGCGGTGGGGCTGCTGCCCGCGCCGGCAGGGGATGTGCTGGACGCAGGGGAGGCGAACTGCTCGCCGCCGCGGCTGTAGTCGACCGGCTTGCTTCGGGTGTAGCTGGCGTAGCCCTCAAAGGCAACGACAGCGAACAGCACCAAGGCGACCGGGACGACGACCGACTTGCGCGTGAGGAAGTGAGGCAGTGCGGGCACGACGGAGCTCTCTTCGGAAGGTGCCCCAGCGCTCTACTTGGCGCTGGGGCGCGGCGTGGGCACGTCGCGGCAACACAGCTCGTCGAAGGACATGGCACGCCGGCGCATCCAGAAGCGCTCGAGGTCGGCCGGTGTCATGGCAGGCACTCTGGACCTGCGCCCGCAATGTGGCAAGTGCCGGGTTCGTGACTTTTATCTCCTACTGTGCGAGTAGGAATACAGCGCGAGGTCTCGAAGGGCACACCGTTGGGAGTGCGGCAGGTGAACGTTGCGTGCCTGCCGTCAGGGATGACTACCGAGGCCCCCCGCTGTCCCGACGCCCTCTCAGGTCGGCGCGCCCCGGACCGCCACGTCGTCGTTGTCGACCTGAGTCAGGTCGTGCGCAGCGTCCCGGACGCCGTAGCAGCTCTGGTTCCGCGCCGACCGCTCACGTTCGTCAGCGGCCCGTCGGCCACGAGCGATATCGAGCTCAACCGGGTCGAGGGAGTGCACGGCCCGCGCACGCTCGGGGTGGTGCTCGTCACCGGTGACTAGGTGACGCGTCGAGGACGGCTGGGTCGCCCGGGCGTGGTAGGCCATGATGACGACTATGTCCCTCTACGAGATCCCCTTGAACACCCTGCAGGGCGCCCCCACCTCGCTGCCTGAGGGCAAGGCGCTGCTGGTGGTCAACGTCGCCTCCAGGTGCGGCCTGACCCCGCAGTACACCGGTCTGGAGGAGCTGCACAAGACCTACGCCGACCGGGGCTTCTCCGTCCTGGGCTTTCCGTGCAACCAGTTCCTGGGCCAGGAGCCCGGGACGGCTGAGGAGATCGCGGAGTTCTGCTCGGCGACGTACGGCGTCTCCTTCCCGCTGTTCGAGAAACTCGAGGTCAATGGTGAGGACCGGCACCCGCTGTTCGCGCACCTGACCGCGGTGCCGGACGCCGCCGGTGAGGCCGGGGACGTGCAGTGGAACTTCGAAAAGTGGCTGGTGTCGCCGAACGGTGAGGTCGTGGGTCGCTTCCGTCCGGGCACCGAGCCGTTGGACCCCGCGCTCCTGGCCGCCATCGAGGCGCAGCTACCCCTGTCCTGAGCCGGCTGGAGGTCGGGTGAGATTCCCGTCTCCTCAGGCTGTGCGCAGGTTGCCCACAGGCAGATGCGGGCAGCCTTGACGGGTGAGCCCCCCGACCACGCTGGCCCCGCAGCGCCTGAGGCCCACCGCCTCTCCCGTCGCCCGCCTGGTCACCGCTCCGCGCCGAAAGGTGCGTTTTGCGCTTCTTGGGCATGCCCCCGCGCTCGATGGCCTGCGCGGGTTGGCGGTCATCCTCGTGGTGGTCTTCCACTTCGCGGGTCACCACGTGCTCCTCGGCGGCTGGGCCGGCGTCGACATCTTCTTCTGCCTGTCAGGCTTCCTGATCACCGCCCTGATCCTCGACGAGCGCCGCGTGCACGGGCGGCTCCACCTCGGCCGCTTCTACGCGCGCCGCGCCTGCAGACTGCTGCCCGCGCTGTTGCTGCTGCTCGCCGTGTGGAGCGTCGTGCTCCTCGTGTTCCACGACCGGACCTGGCTCGCGACGACCCCCGGCAGCAAGGGCGGCCGCCTGATCGACGTGCCGCGCGCCTTCGCATCCCTCGGCCTCGCCGTCGTCTACCTCGCCAACTGGAACGTCATCGCAGGCAACATGGAAGCGCCCCTTGCGCACCTGTGGTCGCTGGCCGTCGAGGAGCAGTTCTACCTGCTCTGGCCGTCGATGCTGCTGGCCCTGCTCCTGCTCCGCAGCCGGACGCGCCTGATCATCGTCGGCATGATGCTCGCCGTCTCCGCCGCTCTCCCGTGGCTGTACTGGCAGGGTGGCGCCGGCCAGAACCGCGTCTACTTCGGCAGCGACACCCGCGCCGTCGGCCTGCTCGCCGGCGCCTTCGCCGCCCTGGTCTGGCACGAGCGCCACACCCTCGGACGTCTCACCCGGTACGGCGGAGCCCGTGCGCTCGCGGGTCTGGTCTTCGTGCTCGTGATCGCCAGCTACCTGGGGAACGAGCCGATCAAGTTCCTCGCGATGCCCGCGCTACTGGGCCTGGCGGTTTCGCAGATCGTGCCGCACCTCGCCGAGACACAAGGTCTGCTGTCACGGGTGTTCGCGACCCGCGCGCTGGTGTGGGCGGGCAAGCGGTCGTACGGGATGTACCTGTGGCACTACGTCTGGGCGACGTGGACCCAGCAGCTGGGCCTCTGGCCCGCGATCCCGCTCGGCGTGGCCGGAACGCTGCTGTGCACCCAGCTCTCATGGGTCCTCGTGGAATCACCGGCTCTGCGGTACGGCCAGCGCTTCCGCGTGTCGACGGCCCCGGCAGCGGCCGAGCGGGCCGAGCTCCACGTAGCGGCCTAGCCAAGCGCGCACTGATCCTTTCCTTAGCCGTGCGAGGTCAGCCCTCCGGCATCCCGCCCGACGGATCCACCAGGGGATCTGTGTGAATGCCTGCCAGCGCCTCCGTAGCGCGTCGCCGTACCGCGCGCAGCCACACATCAAAGCTGTCGTCCCTGTCGCTGAAGGCGTAATGGGTTGAGAAGAGCTTGCGACGAGATGCCGCGTCAACGGTGCAGGAGAACAGGGCATCGACTTCACGAGCCAGCGCGGCACGGCTCTCGTCGGGGATCTCCATGATCCACGCCTCGGCTGCTTCGTAGCTGCCGTCGAAGTCGTGCATCCAGTCCTCACCGAGCTGGCAGAGGATGAGTTGGTCGATCTCCTCGAACGACTCCCGTGAAGGTGTCATCGGTTCTCGAGCTCCACGTAGGCGGTCACAATCCTGATCGAACCATCTTGGGCGTGGGCGAGTCTGAGGACTGCGACCTCCGCATCCGCTGCGTCGCCCAGGCCGTTCACCAGAAGTCCTGCCGAACTCGGTAGTGGCATGCGCAGGGTGTACGACGGTTTGCTGCCGTTCGCCCAGCTCCGCAGATCCTCCGCGCCGCTTGCCAACGCCTGCGCAACGACTCGTTCTGCCTCATCGATGTGCACGAATGTGCTCTTGCCTGTGGGCCCGGCCTTCGCCGTCTCTTGCACCTGGCGCCACCGTAGGAACTCGACGTCTCGCCCTACGTGCCTCAGCAACGTGTGGCCGCCGTGAGCCTCTTGCAGCATGAGATCCGCTCCGTTCGCGATCAGGTCGTCAACCGGAGGCAAGGGCACGTGCTGGAGCCGGGTCAGCTCGTCCAGGAACTCGCGCTGGGCATGCTGCGCGACCCATCGCTCTGTTGCCGCCAGGTCTGCTCCAGCACCGGCACGACGCACGGCGCCTAAGACGCCGAGGTGCATGTCGTCGTGGGCGCCGAAGATGTCGAGCTTCTTGCCGCGAGCGCCCGCCTTCCGCAAGACCAGGGCGCCGGCAAGGCTGCCGCTCGCATAGCCGTACTCGCCGTCATGCAACTCCTGGAGAAGGTCCTCGATCGCCAACCACGGCTGCGCCATGGACGCTGCGGCCTCCCGCAACTGCTTACGGGACGCGGCACGCGACCGTGCGTCTCCGACCATGGGGATGCTCAGAAAGGCATCCTCAGCCAGGTCCGCGACGCCCTTGACCTGGTCGCCGGCACCTTGCGCCGCATCCGCGACGAAGCGGCTCATGGACGTCCAGCAGCTCAGGTGCGGGGCGTCGTCGGCCAACGCACGCAGTGTCGCTGCCAACCGCGCCGACGCCACCTGCTCCTGGTCCTCCGCTTCAATCCGCAGGAGCCGCGCCCGGTCGACGAGCGCCTGCTCGGCAAGGGTGATCGGTGCGTAGAAGACGTTCATGCCCAGGTCGAGGTCTCGCGCCTGGTGCATGTCCTCCGCCTGCGCGGCGATCAGGTCGGCCTGCAGCGCAAGGTCACGGACCGCAC
The DNA here is from genome assembly GCA_025966135.1 of Frankiales bacterium. Taxonomy (GTDB): domain Bacteria; phylum Actinomycetota; class Actinomycetes; order Mycobacteriales; family SCTD01; genus RYN-111. Next base: position 3,859 of record JAOPVP010000084.1, on the reverse strand, counting down.
CGAGGGCGCGGCTGTAGGCGAACAGGGCGTCACAGGCGTCGTCGTACGCACGCTGGATCCTCGTGAGATCACGCACCAGCCCACCGAGTTGTTGCTGGTACTGCTGATGTGGCCGCCCAACCCAACGCACCTCAGCGGAGTGACGGGCCTGCGAGCTGGCCCCTGACACCTGCTCGGCGACCTGCCCGAAGACGGCCCCAGCACGCAAGAAGTCCTCAGGGCACACGTCCCGGAGCAACGTCACCGGCGCCCGCCGCCGTACGCGAGCAGGAGGCGTCGCTCGAGGTCGGCCTCGGACCCCACGTAGTCCTCGGCCGCTCGACGGAGCTCGTCAGACAAGGAGCGCGCCGTACCACCGACGGACCACAGGACGAGCTCCCAGCGCTCTACGAACTCGACGAACGCCCTGCGCACCTCCGCGCTCGGACTGCTGTCGGTGAAGTGCTCCAGGCCACGACGGTCGTCGGACAGGGCGCGCAACAGCTCGCCGACCCTGCGCAGGGGAACAGCCGCGGCCGTCAGCTCCGGCGGGCACCACAGCGAGAAAGAGGGGTCATATCCGGCCACCCGGGCACGGTAGGCACAGGCCCCTGCCCGTGCCGCTCGTTGTCCACAGGGGCTCCTTCTCTCCGCCTCGGGTGGAGATGACCGAGCGGGCCGCACCCAAACTCGTGCGCGGCGACTAGGCGACGTGCGGCAGGAGCAGCTGCTGTCCGGCCTGGAGCCCAGCGCTGTCGAGGTGGTTGAGCCGACGGATCTGCTCCACCACCAGGCGCGGGTCGTGGCCGGGGGCGACGCGCTGGGCCACCGACCAGAGCGTGTCGCCCGTGTGGACCGTGGTCTGGGAGTACGGCGTGGGTGTGGTGGGCTCGGTCGCCGCCTGCGAGGACCCGACCCGGCCGAGGGTGAACGCCACCAGAGCAACGCTGATCATGGCCAGAACCAGCACGACGCGACCGCGACGGGTGAGCCGCAGCCCCGTGCGGGGGACGCTGCTCGCCGGCGCGCCGGAGGAGGCGGTGCTGGGGTGGGCGGTCCAGGTCATGCCATGCTCCTCAGGGTTCACGTCGAACGGAGGTTCGATCGAACGTCTGAGCCAATGTCTAACAGAGGCCTCCGACAAAATCCACGACACGTCGAACAGATGTTTGAGAAAGTCGGGGGCGCGCGTTAGCGTCCGCAGCGATCACCACTGGACCGGCGAGCGGCCCGGGCGAGGCGAGGAGTTCGACGTGGCAGGCAAGACCAGCGGGACCAAGAGCACACCTCAGGCGACGGTGCAGCCGGCCGTCCCCATCGGTCCGACCCGACCCGGACGCAAGGCTGGTGTCCCGGCCAAGACCACGCAGATCCACAACCTTCCCGACGGCCCGGCTGACAACGAGGGTCTGACCGTCCGCCAGCGAAAGATCCTCGAGTTCATCAAGGAGTCGGTCGACAAGCGCGGCTTCCCGCCCACCATCCGTGAGATCGGTGACGCCGTGGGTCTCGCGAGCACGAGCAGCGTGTCCTACCAGTTGATCAGCCTGCAGAAGAAGGGCTTCCTACGGCGCGACGCGACCAAGCCGCGTGCGGTCGACGTGCGCCTGCCCAGCGAGATCCCCAACGGCAGCCCCGCCCTGGAGGATGGCGCCGAGCACAGCCGCTTCCCGCAGCCGGCCTTCGTCCCGGTCATCGGCCGGATCGCCGCCGGGGGTCCGATCCTGGCGGAGCAGGTGGTGGAGGAGGTGTTCCCGCTCCCCCGCGAGCTGGTCGGCGAGGGCACGCTGTTCCTGCTCAAGGTCGTCGGCGACTCCATGGTCGACGCCGCGATCGCGGACGGCGACTGGGTCGTGGTGCGCCAGCAACCGACCGCCAACAACGGCGACATCGTCGCCGCGATGATCGACGGGGAGGCGACCGTCAAGACCTACAAGCGCAAGGACGGCCACGTCTGGCTGCTCCCCCACAACGACGCCTACGCACCGATCCCCGGTGACGAGGCGACGGTCCTGGGTCGCGTCGTCACGGTTCTGCGCAAGCTCTGACCACGGTCTGAGAAGTTCCTGGAAGCGGCCGTACCCCTCCAACCCGTACTGGCGATGACCCCTCTGACCACGCCGAAGAGGGCAACCTGCCCGTCATGGCAGCCAGCAGCGTTCCCAGCCGACCCCCTCGGGACTGGGAGCGGCGGAAGTGAGGACGACGTACATGCTCCAGAACCTGCTCCACCTCTGCACGACCAAGATCGCGGCAGCCAGCGCCGCCAGCAAGGTGGTCTTCGTCGGCGGCGTGGCCGTCGTGAGCATGGGCGCCGCCGGCGCGGCCGTAGCGCTCCCGAGCGGCACCGGGCATCAGGCGGCGGGCATCGCTGCGACGGAGAGCGACAGCCCAACGGCGAGCACCGACCCGACCGCCACGGTCTCCCCGACGGCCTCGGCGACGGAGAGCCCCGACGCCAAGGCGAGCGAGAGCGCCGAGCCGGCTGAGACCCACAGCCCGCGGGTCAAGCCCACTGCGACCGCCACGCCGAGCGCCACCTGCACGCCGGAGACGGCCGCCGAGGAGGCCGCTGAGGACGCTGCCGAGCACGCCGATGGCACGGACGAGCAGGGCGAGCACCACGACGGTGACTGCGACGGCAACGAAGGCCGGGACGGGCACGGCGACGACAAGAACGGTGAGCACCGCGATGGCGTCCACCAGGGTCAGGGCAACGGTGGCCAGGACCAGAGCGCGCCTGACGACACGTCCGGCCACGACAGCAGCGCCGACAAGGGTGGCGACGGCAGCAACTAGGACGAAACGAGATCTGACAGGTACCGGACGGGCATGATGAAGGGCGGGCCGGACACCCGGCCCGCTCTTCCATCGTCCGGAGCGCGGGTGAGCGAACAGCTCCTGGAGGACGTCCTCCCTGCCGCCCAGGCCGGACAGGCCTGGGCGCTTCGTGCTGTCTACGACCAGCTCGCCCCCCGCGTGCACGCCTACCTGCGGAGCCGGGGCTCCGCCGAGCCCGAAGACCTCACGAGCGAGGTTTTCCTCGCGGTCTTCCCCCGCCTCGCGAGCATCACCGGCGGGGCGGCGGGCCTGCGCACGTTCACCTTCTCGGTCGCCCACGCGCGCCTCGTCGACGACCTCCGCAAGCGCAGCCGGCGCGAGCCGAGCACGCAGTACGACGCGGCCACCGACCCTCGTACGACGTCGTCGTCCGAGGACGACGCGCTCGCCCGGCTCCAAACCGAGCGGGTACGACGCTTGCTCGACGGCCTCGCGCCTGACCAGCGGGACGTGCTCTCACTGCGGATCCTGGGCGATCTCACCGTGGACCAGGTGGCCGAGACGCTCGGGAAGTCCTCCGGCGCGGTCAAGCAGCTGCAGCGCCGCGGGCTGCTGGCACTGCGCCGGATCTTGGAAGCCGCGCCAGGCGACCCGGACGGAGTAACCCTGTGAGGCCCTTCGACGATGACAGCAACGTGACCCGCCGCCGCGACCTCGACGATCGCACCGCCGATGCGCTGCTCGCCGGTCGCGATGTCGAGGACGAACCGGAGCTGGGTGAACTCATCGGGCAGCTGCGCTCCCTCGCCGACCTTCCGGTCCCGACCCCCTCGTCCGCGCTCGCCGCGATGCTCGAGGACGGTCTGGACGCGACCACGCTGGCGCTTCCGGTCGCTCCCCACAGCTTCGCGGTCTCCTGGCGGCAACGCACCTGGGCGCTTCCTCTCCAGCTCTCGCTCGCAGGCGCCAGCTGTCTCGCCCTGATCCTCGGTGCCGCAGCCGCCAACGAGCTCCCGGCCCCCGCCCAGACCGCAGTGGCCAACGCCGTCGAGGCCGTCACGCCGCTGCACGTCCCGCGTCCAGCCACGCATCCCGCTCC
>JAOPVP010000092.1 GCA_025966135.1 Frankiales bacterium | reverse complement strand
TTCAGGCGACGTGTGGCCTTTGATGGCTTCCCCCAATCCAGCGCGATTCAGCACGCTCACCGGAGGCGGTGGGAGCGTAACGGTTGATACATGCCCCAATGTTTATCAGAACCTGAATGGTCGCCTGCCAGCGCAGATTTCGCAGATTCAAGGCCGCCTGGCATTCCAGCTCAACCCGACCCTACCGGGATCGGCTGCGGCGGCGCTCATCGCGAATCAGATACAGCAGGCCTACTTCAAGAACAATATCGCGGACGCCGCAGCAACCGCGGCCGATCTGATCCGTCAGAACGCAGTAATCAATGCGATAAACGACACCAGTAAGTTGATCGGCCAGAAGGTGAACGACCCCGCTTCTATGGTATTGGCAGTCGGACGTGCGCAAGCCGTCGCGCAAACGAATGCGTCGTGGCTCAACTACGGCAAGGTCGCTGAACAGGCGCTGCCGGTTTTCCGCAACGTTGTCGAAGCGCTGACCTACGCCTTATTCCCGCTGTTCGTGCTGCTGCTCCTGCTCACGAGCGGCCGGGACACGATGCTGGCGTTGAAGTCGTATGTCGCGATTCTGATCTGGATCCAGTTGTGGCCGCCGCTATACGCCGTCCTCAACTACATGGCGTCGATTTACGCGTCGTACGACCTTGCTGCGGCCGCCGACCTCGGGGGCGGTGTAAAAAGCCTTTCTTTGCAAACAGCCTCGACCATTTACTCCACCGCTATCTCGGGTGAGGCTGTCGTTGGGTACTTGGTGATCAGCATTCCCGTTATTGCCTGGGCGGCGCTGAAGCGGATGGAAAACTTCGGCACGGCTCTCGTCGGCGGGCTGCCAGGCCTACAGGGCTCATTGACCGGTGCGACAGGAGCCGCGGCAACTGGCAACGTCAGCTTGGGCAACGTAGCGATGGATCAGATGCAACTCGCACCGAATCGCACGTCCTCCTTTATGAACACCTGGCAGGACGACGTCAACGGCAACACCATCTCTTCCAACGTCCTCAATGGTCGTACCGGCATCAGCCTGTTGCGGAACCAGGGCTTTGCGTCCCGAGTGGTATCGATGAAAGTGTCGGAGCAGGATGTGACGGAAGCGAACAAGCAGGCTGATTCCGCGCGCGGCGAAGCGGTCTCCGCGAATACGGAACGGTCAGCGGTTCTCACGGATACGTTTGCGCGCGGTCTGGCGAAATTGCGATCATCCCGCAGCACCAGTGGCACCTCGTCCAGCAGCTTCGAGCAATTGGGCGAAAACCTCGGTCGGCTGGACCAGATTACGAAGGGCGTGTCGGACCGTACCGGCCTTACCCAAGCCCAAGTCGCTCAGATCGCGTTTGGTGCATCGGGGCACCTGGGTTTCTCAACGCCTGTCGCCGGGGCGCAAGTCCAGGCAAGCGCCGGCAAAAATTATCTGACCGGACTGTCAGCTAATCAGCAAAAGGTGCTGACCGAGATGACCCAGGAGCAGATCGCCGAGTTCAAGCAGTTCGGCGACCGCGTGTCGCGGGATTCCAGCTTCATGAACGTCGTCGCGACCGATGCACGCGATGCCAAGGAAATGGCCTCCCGCCTGGCTACCACGACGTCGCGGGCAGAGCGCGCGGACGCGACATATGCCCAGCGCACAGCTTTTGCGGAACGATTGTCCTCGGCACGCGAACGGGGCGAGACGATCTCGATCGATATCGCGCAGGACCCGCATAATGCCGAAATGTTCTTGCGGTACGCGGAGCAATACGGCGGGAACAGCGCGGCCGCATTTGCGATGTTCGACGCGGAGCTCGCGCGCCGTGGTCTTCAGCCGAATCGGGCACTTACTGAGGGCACAGCTCTGCCGATGTCATTCGACGACGTTCGCACTCAGCACAATGCCCTCGGTGAGAAACCGCATCTGAATCCAGACATTCCGGCGCATGGCGAGAATCACAGGAAGGAAGTTTCCCGCTTCGAACCTTCGATACCTAAGCCCGCCGCCGCACCTACACCGTCAAATGTACGGGGTGAAATTCAAAGCCGCGGGAGGGGCATACGGACGCAGACCGACGCCGCCTCTGTGGGATTTGATGCGAAAGCTGACCTTGCCCCAGCACCGGACGGCACTCTCGCATCCAAGAAATCGCTCCTTAAGCAATCGGGCAGACAGTTAGCCGAAGATGGCAGCACCACCGCGGGCAGTGCAAAAGACACTGTGAAGGACTTACTCAGAAGATCCCGCTGAAACGCCCAGTTATCCCACTTCTAAGAAGTACAGCAGGGACCTCACTCGACCCCAATTACACAAAGCGCTTCTTCGGCTGCGAGTTGCTAGGGAATCGTTTGCGTAGTCGGGCAGCGACATCACGTAGAGGTGTTTGTAAGGCCAAGCTGGCCTCCACTAAGCATGCTGCCCCTTGAGCCGCACGTCCGCCCGACTTGAGGCACTCAGTCCAATGCCGCTCTGCAGTGCCCGGGACGAGAGTACGGAGTAAATCGTCAAGAAGAGCAGGAGCAGCCTCCTTCATGACCGAGACGAATTCTGCCATACCTTCATAGGTGTTGATCTGATGGCTTTGCATGCCCTCAACCGCCTTGCTGATATGAGGCCTAAGCATAGGCGCTACGAGGTCCGGGCGGCGTGCGTGGATTACATGAACCACATACGCCACTACTCGCCACTCAAGTACCATGCATTCCCCAAGCGCTATCGTGTTGCCCTGCTGAAGCACGGTGATCGCGGCTCCGGGGGCAATTGCCGCAAGACGGGCTGGCAATATCTTGATGTTTTTGGCCTTCGCCTCGAGAAGGGCTACGACACGCTTAATCACGTGTTTGCCTTGCGACAAAACACTGATAAACACTTTGACTTCGTGGGTAGGCTTGGCCCACCGTTCACCGATGGTTGAACTGACTCGCTCGAGATCGACTTTCCTTCGCACTTCCGTTGCCAAGCGCGAGGACACTTCGCTCAAGAAGCCGAGCAGGCGAGGGCCGGGCTCGAAGTCGCGCACCGAACTCGCAGACAACTGCTCCGCGACTCGACCTGGCTGAACGAGCCGCAACAGTTTCCTAGTCGCGGCAATCTCTCGAGGGCTGGGCTTCCCTCGTACGCCGAGAATATCCCACGTCCCCAGAAAGTAGCTGACGATATCGTCAATTGCCTGGAATGTGTCGACCGCATCTTCAGCGAATGCTTTTTGAATCTGCGGAGTGGCAACTTCGAGAATGCTGAAGCCGAGTTCGCGATCGTGCATGCCGATTGCCGAACAGTACTTGCTTAAAAAGAACAAATTATCACTGCCCTCAGGCCACGTCGAAACGATCTTCAAGATTGGCGACCAATCCAAGCCTCCGCGGAAGGCACGATGCCATGGCTCGTGGTCGCGCGTGAGGGCGATCCGGTCTACCATCTGTGCGACCGAGTACGCACTGTCCACATCGATATTGGAGGCAATATGTGCAACCGAAAGCGGGTCTGAGGCTGTCACGATCTCACATGCGAGTTGCTCGTCGTCATTCCAAACGTTGTTAATTAGCCGATATAACCCATGGCCCAGCGGGTGCTTAGCGGTTGAAATCCACGTGGCGAGCAGTCGCACTCCGGCCGCATCTATCAAATTCCTCCAAGGTACCCCTGACGCGCCGCCGAGCGCCGCGAGTAGCAGGCAGGCAAACATTCGATCTTCTGCCGAAGTAGTGCAAAAGCAACGTGCCAGGAGGCCAGCGCTGGTTTGCTCGTCCAACCAATGGTCCGGGTGCAATCCAACCCACTCAGAAAAGCCAGTCTCCTGGAGAAGATCGCGACAGCCTGCGAGCGTTGAATGTGGCGAGGACATTGCCTTACGTAGAATGCGTTGCACGTTTGCCCGTGCGCCGCTATCAAGTCCATCGAAAGCCCTCCTTAGAAAGGCAGCTGCCAACCTCTGATGCGCGCACCGCAAGTCGGAGTGCGAGATCACGATACGCTCCGACACGAGCCACCTCACCCTCGCTTCAACTTCCTGATCAGCGAGGTCACAGCCGGCGATTAGCTCTCCGACATCTGAAAGCGCCGCCGCTGCGTCCCGCGACACCAGCTGCAGCGCGGCTATCGCGGCAAGCACAAGGCTTGTGCCCTGAGTTCGACATGCGTCCACTATCATTGCGGTGCGCCGCCACCCCCCGCCTAGAATGAAGCAGAACTGCCATGGATAAAGAGCGCTGTGCTCGGCAGCGGCAATCCTTCGGTCCAATTCTTCGTCTAGATAGCCATCTCCGATGTGGTCGTCTGCACGCTTCACTGCAGATAACGTCGCGCGTTTGTCCGCTCGGAGCCCTGCGGCAATCGTTCGAACTGCCCGTTGAGCGTCGAGCATCACCGCCCCTCGATGCGTCGACGGGTTAGCTTCCAAAGTGTGCGTCGAGACGAGATACTTCGTGCGACTGGTCTGGTGCTCAAGTCCATTCAACACGTGGCTACCCATTCGATGCCCACCGTCTACAAGGAACACGGTTGGCTTAGCTGGGTCGGCGTTCAACGAAACGGAGTCAAGGGTTGCATCCTGCAACTGGACGACACTCCAACCCTCTTGCCAGAAAGTGTGAGCGGCCTGGAATGCGCACACTGACTTCCCCGCACCAGATACCCCCATGAGTCGCACGCTAAAGCTCCTGCGCAGTTCGCTCACTAGCGCATCAGCCTCGACCAAACGAGGGCATACGAGCGCATCCCCCGGGCCTAGATCTCGACCTAGTAGTGCTGGACCGAGATCTCGCCCTTCCTCAAAGTGGAGTGGCAACCATGGGTTCGACGGTGCTGAAGCCGGCTCAGTCGCATTCCGCGGTTTCAGGTCCGCGAGCCTCGTGAGCAACGCCTGCGTGTCGGTTCGATGCTCGGGGTAGAACCGCTCCAGCACGACCCGCTGACTCGCAATAAGGCTAACGAGATCGTCCCAAGCCAACAGCTTGACGCGAAATCCTCCCCTTGCGCTCCGCTCCTCAGACAAGAGTCGAATCTTCTCTTGGAGAGTCGCATCGCGGCGTGCCGTCGTCGCGATTAACAGTTCCGCCAGCCTGGGTCGAAATGCCTCCGCCTGCCTGATCTCCGCCAACGCCTCGTCGAAGGTTAACTGTGAATCATTTAGGAGCGTCTTAAGTTTGCACTGCGCGCCCAACTGCTCACCGCTTCCGCCCCGGACCCCGAAAATGTCCACTCCGTTTTGTCTCTGGCCCTTTCTGCCGTTCCTTTGGGCAGTAGGGTCAGACCAGATCTCCTGAAACAAGGCGAGACACAGGCTTTCAAAGTGTTCCCATGAGCTCGGAGGAGAAATCTGCTTCTGTTCGAATTCCATGCAGCGAGGCCCATTATGCGATGGCGATTGGCTGGGTCATGTTATCGCTTCATAAAACTATCTGGACCTGCGCCGGCTAGCTTCACGCCATCTGGCCGGTAGACGCCCGCAATTGCGTTGATTGATCCGATTTCCACGAAGAACTCATCCGTCGCGCTTAATGCAGGGCCGTCCTCAGGGTCCAAGGCGAATCGCATCTCCTGCTGCAACGCGAACTCGAACGTCTTCCAGTTCAGTGGAGAGAGCCGGTCACGCGGCGGATAGCGCGGATCGTAGTAGTTGATGGGGAAAAGCTGTTTTACCGCGACAGGCGCCGCTCGGTTTAGCGACGTGAGCGCTTGGCGAACGAACGCATCGGGTTCGAAAATCACAATAACGGCATCCTTGGCGGGGTCGTCGCTCTTGAACTCTTGGAACAGCCGGGGGTCCAGTTCGCTGCTGAACGAGCATAGCCAGTATTCGATCTCGCGCAGTGCCCCGCCGCTCTCCACGGCTCGCTTTGAGGCAAATTCCACATCGCCGATCGCTTTCATTTCGGCGCCATCCGCCATGGAAATGCGAAGTGCCTGCCCTGGGCGCTTGTATGCTTTGCTTAGCTCATCATCACGGCGCGCGACGTCCAGTCCGGCGTTGCGATACCAGCTTGCGCGGACGAATCGCAGGCGCCCCTTCGAAAGCATGTCAGGCAGCCAGTCTGTGGAACCAATTCGGACGAGAAGACGCGAGCCGCCACCGTTTACGCCAACGAATTCATCGCGCAGCGCCGCTGGTTCCGCGATCGGCTGCGTTGGAACCGGCTTCGCGCCCCTATGCTCGAACTCTCGAATCGTCCAGTGGCGGACGCGCAGCCACCACCATGGGCTTAGCCAGCCACGATCTGCGTGCAAATCGTCGCGCGGCGTCTGCCCATTGTCTAAATAGAGAGTGTTGCGTTCTAAAGCATGGAGCCTTTGCTGCAATTCATCTAGCGAAAGATTCATCAGGTTCCGGCCAAACTGGGCCTCCATGAAATCCCAGAGCTCTTCGTCATACGCGGGTTGTAGCCGTCTTTTAGCAAGTAAGTCTTCAATTGTTCTCATCGCGTCCTCATCGGCGCTCACTCAGCGCCTATATGGGTCTATTGGTGTGCAAGAAGCTGGAGCCATGGCGGAGGAATGCGGAGTTCGACGCGTCTTCCCCGTAGGCACCCCTCGAATCGTTCCCTATCGAGATAGAACTCAACGCGCTCGCACATTTCCGCGCGACTGTATTAACATACAGTGTAGCGGACCGAAATCACAATTTGTGTGGCCTCGAGTGGTCTCTTATTGCGGTGGCCGACACGTATCTCTGGGATACCGTATGTAGTAGAATGGCAGAGTTTTTTCGCTACATCTAGTAGGGGATTGCTTTCGTCGCGTTTTGTTATCGAATTAACGAGGAGCCCATGGCGACCCAAAGACAGTTCGAAGACTTGTTGCGCGATATTGAGCCGAGCGACAGTACGAAGAAGGACTGCTCGGCCGCGCACCGCACTTTGCGTGACGGGCTCGCTTCCCATCCCCACTTTCGCAATGTTCACGTCAACACCTACCTCTCTGGCTCGTACGCGCGGCAGACTGCGATTCGCCCGCGTAAGTCTAACGGCACGCTGCGCCGGCCCGATGTCGACATCATCGTGGTGACGAACCACACGCGATACGACAACCCGGCCGACGTAATCTCCCTCATCCGGCGCACGCTTCGCAAGCTTGATTATGAGGAACTGGACTCGAACCGTCGCTCGGTCAGCGTGACGATGTCGAACGTCGAGATGGACGTCGTTCCCATCATCAGCGATGAGAGTAGCCACACGGGCTGGCTCATCCCGGACAAGGACGAAGACATGTGGCTTCCCACCAATCCTCTTGGCCACAACACCTGGGCCACCGAAGTGAACAAGCGGGCTCAAGGGGCGTTCATCCCACTCGTCAAGCTCGTGAAGTGGTGGAAACGCGAAGGCCTTCCGCACTTGAGGCGACCGAAGGGCTTCATCCTGGAGACATTGGTCTCCGCCCACATGGATATGCGCGACGTGAGCCAGGAGGAACGCTTCATCGAATTCCTCGAGAAGATCGTCGATGAGTACGGCTGGCAGGGTCAGTTCGGCGGCGTGCCGCAGCTTGAAGATCCGAGCGTGCCCGGGAACAACGTTTTCTCCCGCGTGAAGCCGGAAGAGTTCAAGCGCTTCTACGAATTGGCGGAGGCGCATGCCCAGTTGCTGCGCCGTGCGCAGGTTGAGCGTGACCCGGACAAGGCGTTGGCGCTCTACAGGCGCGTCTTCGGCGAGCGGTTCGGTTTGGCCATCGCGACCCGCGTCGGAGCAGGGTTGCTTGCGACCGCTGCCGCGGCGCCTGTACTGGCCTTTCCCGCACACAAGGTGCAACCGCCGAACAAGCCCCAAGGGTTCGCCTGATGCTTCTCTTCCTCGATCAAGCGCCCCGGCTCCTGGAGGACCATCGCGGTCTGCAGGCCTTGGCTGCCGAGGTCGACTGGCTCAGCAAAGTGGAGTGGACCCTCTCCGAGAAGGGCGAGGTCTGCGTCAATTTCGACCTTATCATCGGCTCGAAGACGTTCGAGGCCGTACTCGTCTTCGCGGGGCTTTACCCAGACGTACCCGCTTTCGTTCGACCGCGGGATGCAACGCAGCGGTGGAGCATCCATCAGTACCCGACTACCGGCACCCTGTGCTTGGAATGGGGTCCGGACAATTGGCGCTCCGACATCACGGCTGCGGATCTCATCCGCAGCACCTACCAGTTGCTCGTCTCCGAGTCCGCGGGCGCGTTGCGCATTCCTGTGCCATCACGGCATTCCCTCACGCTCGGGCAGCAATTGCGGGGAAAGTCGTGGCGCCTGTACTTCCCGCCGGCCGTGCGTGAGGTCGTAATCGCTGACGCTACCGCCCCTATGACGCCGCTCACCGTTCACACGGCGCTCCGGTTCTGGGAATTCGTCGGGTACGTGGGCGATGTCAATGGTGTTTCTCTTGCCACGGGCGTTGCACGGTCGCCCCCAGAGCTGGTCGATCACTTTTTGGGCGGCTGGTACACTCGTCAAGGATGGATCCTGCATTGCGACGAGATCACTAGTCTCGTTGACGGTTGCACAGTTAGTGCGTTTAAGGCGTTCGCTGCAGGTAAGGGACACTCGCTTCCCTGGACTGACGTCAAGACCATTTCGGCATTCATCGTGCTGGTGGACGCCGAGAAGCACGTGCGAGCGCTTTCTGTGCCGACCGACGAAACGGGGGATGTTTCCGAATACGCGCTGTTCCAAGGACCCGAAACTGGCAAGCGCGTGCCTGACGCCTACGCGGCCTTGGCTGACAAGAAGGTCGCCGTCGTCGGACTCGGCTCTATCGGAAGCAAAGTTGCTGTCTCGCTTGCTCGAAGCGGCGTGAGCAAGTTCGTCCTGGTTGACGATGACATCGTACTGCCGGAGAACCTCTCTCGAAACCAACTCGACTGGCTGTCGATCGGGTTCAGCAA
>JAOPVP010000105.1 GCA_025966135.1 Frankiales bacterium | reverse complement strand
CCCTTAAAGAGCAGACCCATGCCAGAAGCTCCCCTGATTTCTTACAGTCGCAATGTCCATAGCCAGTGTGGCGAAGACGGAATTCTGGCCGAACTTCGTCGGCGTCTGCGGCTGAATTCCGGCTCGTTCGTGGAGTTCGGCGCCTGGGATGGCAAACACCTGTCGAACACGTATGCGTTACTCGCTGATGGCTGGAAAGGCGTTTACATTGAAGGAGACGAAACCCGCTTTGCAGACTTACTAAAAATGAAAGAAGCTCATGGCGACAGCGTAGTCGCCGTGTGCGCATACGTAGGAGTTTGCGGCCCGGATTCGCTGGACGAGCTTCTATCAAAGACGTTTATCCCACTAGAATTCGATGTCCTGAGCATCGATATCGACTCGTACGACTTCCAGGTCTGGTTTTCACTAACAAACTATTCTCCTAAGATCGTCATCATCGAAGGCAACAGTCAGGTCTTACCGGGCATATGGCAGGTACACCAGCCTGGCATTTGCCAAGGCTCCAGTTTTACCGCGCTAGTCGCGCTCGGAGAGCACAAGGGCTACAAGCTCGTTTGCCACACCGGCAACCTGATCTTCGTGCGAAAGAATCTTGTAGATTCTCTGGGTATCGACTCGGCATCGCTCATTTTTCCTGAGACTCTATTCAACTATCAGAAGCACTTCGAAGAGATGGCCTATGCTCAGCAAATGCTCGCTGATGAAGCGCAGCGGCCGCCGCGGGATTCGCCACTGCGCCGGCTATATCGACGCATAAAAACGCAACTCAAGCGCTGATTCGAACGATAGTCGAAGCTAAAAAATAAATGGCTCCTACGGAACCCCCGGTCGACGTCTTCATCCCCGCGCACCCAAAAGATTTCCCGGTGCTGCCACTCTGCATAAAGGCACTGCGCCGATACGCGAGACCGCGACCGGCTAACATAACTGTCGTGTGTGGAGTTCCGGAAGAGGAACTCCGCCGTGTCGTGCCGAGGCAAGCGGCCGGCTGGTTACACGAGGGCGCCGTTGGTGATCTCTTTGCTCGTGATCAGATGCGCCGATTCGTGACTGAGGCTGGGGATCGTACGGGTTGGTATTATCAACAGCTCGTGAAATATGCGTTAAGAAAGCACTCGGCCACGACACGATATTTGGTAATGGACGCGGATACGGTGCTCATCCGGCCCACCCCTTTCGTGCGCGACGGTCGCTCCGTTTTTCATCGGGCTACGCAATATCGTCTGCCTTATTTTCATACCTACGAAAAGCTGCTCGGCTATCTGCCCGAGCGGCAGGCGTCGTTCATCAGAGACTACATGGTCCTCGATGTCGATCTCGTTGACGACTTACTAGCGGTAATCTCGGTCCGTGCCGGGGGGGCTAATTGGTATGACGCAATCGTCGACGCCATAGACCCTCTCGAAAGCTCGTCGTTCTCCGAATTCGAGACCTACGGATACTACCTGAGCAGATTCCACCCAGAGCGGTTCGTGTCGATGGATTCGCCGTATGTCATGCAACCGAGAACACGGCTGGGATGGGCTTGGCTCGATTCGCGCGAAGCACGCCGCGCCGGAGCGTTTTCAATTTCCTATCATCATTACCTCGTGGCGCCGCCCCGCGTCGGTATGACGGCCAAAGCCATGGGATTCGCGCAGCGTCTGGGTAACGGCCTGAAACGACGTGGCTGGGGATCATCATATTTAGGTCGACGCGCCATAGACGCCTTACTGTGGCCGAATGACGCGCTGACGGCGTGGCGCGGGTATCGACGGTCGTTCGGCGCATCGCCGCGTTTGCTGCGGCCGCAGACGTTCAACGAGATCGTTCAACACAACAAGTTATTCCGGCGCAGACGTCTCCATACGACGCTCGCCGACAAAATTGCGGTTCGGGCATACGTAAGCGAGCGAGTGGGCGCCGACGTTCTGACGAAGTTGTATTGGACCGGGACAGATCTGACGTCAGTGCCGAAGGAGGCTTTGCCCACGAAGTTCGTGATTAAGGCGAATCACGCGTCAGGCACGAATCTCATCGTACAGGATCGGGATTCTCTCGACTGGATACGCGCCGCCCAGACGGCGCGCGAATGGCTGCAGACGGACTACTCAACCTACTGCGGTGAGTGGCAGTATCGGTGGATTGAACCGGTCCTGTTCATAGAAGAGCTGCTGACGGATGCCTACGGCGAGATACCTCGCGACTACAAGTTCTTCTGTATACACGGCCGGATCGCCTGCGTACAGGTGGACGTCGATCGATTCAAACACCACACGAGAGCTTTTGTCGACCGGAACTTCGAGCGCATGAATCTGGGCCTGATATACCCGCGGTACACTGGCCCCCTCGCGCGGCCCGCTTGCTTCGCGTCGATGCTGCAGATCGCGGAGGCACTCGCCGTTGACGAGCCTTTCATCCGCGTGGACTTGTACGACGTAGGCCGAGTTGTCTTTGGCGAAATTACACTGCACCCCGCGGCTGGAACCGGAAAGTTCGATCCAGAGAGCTACGACTACGACTTAGGTCATCTTCTGCGACATTCTGAGCCTATACGGAACGCCAGAAAGCACGGGCGCGATGGGGCGGTATGAAGCGATTTAGAGAGTAAGTCATGTGCCAAACTGACCCGCAATGGTAATCGTTCGCCTCTATGGCGGCTTGGGCAACCAGATGTTTCAGTACGCGGCGGCGCGGGCGCTGGCCCATCGCCTCGGATCTGTGCTGAAGCTGGATCTCGGATGGTTCGACACCCAGGACCAGCGGCATTACGGGCTGAATGCATTCCGCGTCTGGGAGAACCTTGCGGACCCCGCGGAAATCGCTGACATCACGGGCCGCACGTTCAGCCGCTCTGAACGCTTGGCTCTGGTCATCGCAAGCACCCTCCGGTCGCGCCACGCCGCTCGCCTGCTGAGCGCACGTGGCACCTTACTTAGAGAGCAGCGTAATTTCGAGTTCGACGCCCGCCTCGCCACGGCGACAGGTCATTTGTACATGGACGGATACTGGCAGTCTCACAAGTATTTCGAGCACATTCGTCAAATAATTCTGCGCGAGTTCGACGTTCAGTACGAGCAACCGGACAGGGATCGAGAATTGTCCGCATCGATCGATACGGGAAACTCAATCGCGGTGCATGTGCGTAGGGGGGACTATGCCACGAACAGCCGAGCGCACGAAGTGCATGGCCTGTGCACTCTCGACTACTATCGGAACGCGATCGATTTCATGATCGCGCGGGTAGAGGAGCCGAGTTTCTTCTTCTTTTCGGATGACCCGGAATGGGTAAAACAGAACATTGCGATGCCGGAGCGCACGACGGTCATCGATAGCGACGTTACGCGTCTCGACTGCGATGACATGCGCCTCATGTCGAAGTGCGCCCATCACGTGATCGCCAACAGCACATTCAGCTGGTGGGGCGCGTGGCTTGCGAAGCGTCCTGGTCAGCTGGTCGTGGCACCGCAGCAGTGGTTCCGAACACAAGTCGCGCCGGTCGATCTATTTCCGTCGCATTGGCATGTCATTTAGCGGATGCGTTGCAGCGCGGGGCGCGGTGCGTATCCGCACTGCCGCAGGGGCAGTTTTCAGCAGTAGATCAGCATTTCACTCATGATAGCTGGGAGAATTCGTCCATGGTGACAGCGTCACCTAAAGTCTCAGTGCTGATGCCGGTCTGCAACGGCATGCCGTTCCTCACGGATGCGATCGATAGCATCCTCGCGCAGACGTTCGACGATTTTGAGTTCGTCATAATCGATGATGGATCCTCTGACGAAAGCAGAGAAGTCCTGAAGCGATACGCCAGCCGTGATCGCAGGATCAAACTGCTGCTCAATGATACAAACACCGGCATCGCGCAAGTGCTGAACGCCGGTATCGATGTATGCCGCGGAGAATACATCGCGAGAATGGACTGCGATGATCTGTCGCTTCCACAGCGCTTTGCCAGGCAGGTCGACCTTATGGACCGCGCGCCCGAAGTGGGCGTCTGCGGCACGTGGTTCACCACCTTTGGACACGCATGCGGTACCTACGATCATCCGGTGCACGACTCGGATATAAAAATCCATCATCTTCTTCATAATGCAGCGATAGGCCATCCTACGGCTTTTCTGCGCAGACGCGTGCTCCAGGAAACCGGCATCAAGTATCCGGACGTGGCTGCACACGATCTTTGGTTCTGGATCAACCTCGGGTTCGCGACGAAATTGCGAAATCTGCCTGCCCCGCTGCTGAGCTACCGCATTCATCAAAACCAGTTCAGCCGAGTAAGCAACTCCCAGCAGTATGCGAGCGCAACGGAAGCGCGCCTGTTTTTTGCAGGCAGAATCTTCGGGCGGGAACTGACGGAGCCGGAGAAGACCGCACATCGTGCATTGAGCGGCGGAACGGTCATCGCCGATA
>JAOPVP010000069.1 GCA_025966135.1 Frankiales bacterium | reverse complement strand
GGAGTCGCCTCAGTCCTCGATGACGTCCAGCCCCTGCTCCCGGAGCCGCGCCAGGTTGTCCAACATCGCGTTCAGCACGTCGGGAGCGTGACCCTCCCAGCTGACAACTTCCGCGACGACGCGCAGCGGATGGCGAGTGCGGTAGGACGCCGTCGGATTGCCGAGGAACCTCTTGTTGGTCACGTTCGGGTCGTCCTCGAAGGGACCAAGCGGCTCCACGACGTATATGCGTCCCTGCTCCGCGCTACCGGCCAGCGCCGTCGCGAGCTCCGCTCCCCATATGGCTGTCTCCAGGGCAGCGGCGAAGTAGATGTTGTTCGACACGCGACCCTGTTGGAAGTTGGATCCGTGGCCGGGCACCAGCTCGTCGCCGACCCCAAGCGCGGCCTTCGTGCCATGGAAGAACGGCCCTTCGACGTGGCCGCAACGCTCGTAGGTCACTGCTACGTGGTCGATTCCGTCCTCCGCCATGGCTGTGCGACCCCCCGGTAGCGCGACCCGTGCAGCGCCCGCGTGAAGGTGAAGATACGTGCCGTCTCCCAACGTCGCCTCAGAGCCGTCGGCGCGACCCGCGGCAGATGAGGACGGCCGCGGGCAGCGTCCTGGTCCGCGGTGTCGGTGACGAGCCCGAGAGCTCAAGCGCCGGGCAGGCGGGTCGACTCGCTCAGCGCCTTCTTGTCGAAGACCTTGGCGAAGTAGCCATTGCCACCGAGTAGGCACAAGATCACGTACCAGAACGAGTTGGCGCCCGTCATGCTGCCCAGTCCCGACTCGTGCAGCGACTTCTTCATCGGAACCTTCCGCAGGTAGCCACCGCCGAACCAGATGCACTCCAGCACGTACCAGACCTGCTCGGCGTTGGTGATCTGGCACAGTCCGGCTTCGGAGAGCGCCTTCTTGATCGGCACCTTCGCGAAGTAGCCGGCCCCGAAGTAAAGGCACAGGACCACGTACCAGAATTTCTCCGCGCCGGTCATATCCCCAAGTCCCGCGTCGCTGAGCGCCTTCTTCGCAGGCACCTTCGACAGGTAGCCGACCCCGAAGTAGATGCACCACAGCACGTACCAGAACTTCTCCGCGCCCGTGCGGACGACGCTCACCGGCCCGCGGGCAGGTGTCCCGTACGGCGTGCCGAGCGTGCTGTTGTCCGTAGTCATGGCCGCTCCCCCGTCTGACAATGTGCGCGCAAGGTACCGAAGTTTGAGCCGAACAGTGGGCCGGCGCGGTGCTGGCACTTGTCGCGGCATGAGCGTGCGATGACCGCCTGGGGCTACTCGCCCGACGCTCAGGTCAGGACGTAGGCGCGAATGACAGCGCTAGCAGTCAGGAGGTAGAGCCCGCTGAGCGCGAACTGGAACGTCCGAGCCTCCCAGGGCCATCTGCTGCGTCTCCGTGCCAGTTCCGAGACGCCGAAGAAGGCCAGACCAACCGCGAGCCAGACAACGAGCGACTCGACCACCTGGAGTAGCCAGCTGTTCATGACGAACCCTGCGGCAGCGAGCCCCAGGCCGACGACCGTGGCCTGTGCCATCTCAGCGAGCGAGCGGGGCATCGGGCGCAGAACTCGTTCCCGATCGTCCCTACGGATCAGGTGTCGGTCGATCTCTCCAACCACACCGTCGACCTGCGTCGCGCCAAGCCGACCACGTCCGCGTCGGAGCATCCACTCGCGGAGGTGATTCCCCGCCATGACGACGACGCCCGAATCGTGCCGGCGGGCAGGATGCTCGCGGAGCTGTCGCGCAGCGGGTCCCCAGACAACGAGCACAGGCTCGACGGCGGGGCGACCGTGTTTCGCGACCCCGTGCCAAAGCGCGAGTTGCTTGGCGTTGTGGGCGGTCTGCTCAAGCGCCCGCCGGAAGAACACGTCTCCCGCGTCCACGTCCCAGGGCGTGCCGCCCCACTTCGTTTCGATGAGGACCAGGCCGCCCCGCCCGACAACGATGTGGTCGTGATCTCCCCGGCCAAGCCCGAAGTGGTTCACCAGCTTCCAGCCATGCTCTCGCAGAGGGCGCAGCTCCTGCGCCGTCCACTGCTCGGCCAGCTCACCCATCATGAGCGGTGCCGTGCCGCTGACCAGGACCACAAGCGCCGCTACGAAGCAGGCAGTAAGGGTGACTCCAGCGCCGACAACCACGCCGCGTTGTAGCGGCCCAGTCGCGAACACAGCGGCAACCCCGAACATCAGGAGCACCGTGGCGGCGAGCATTGCGAGCAACCGCCACTGTGCCCTGATCGCCTCCCGATGACGCTCGCGTATCGACTTGCGGGCGGTCCATCCAGCGCGGCGATCACTGGCGAGTTCCTTCTCCCTACGGTGTGCGATCGGCATGCCGGCATTGTCCCGTCAGCGCCGCCCCGGCGGGGTGGGCACTCCGCGACACGCCACCAGACGCCGGTTCGCAGCATGACCGGATGTCGATGCGGGCTCGCCTCAGCAAGGGGTCCGATACTCGCGAGCGACGCATCTGTCCGCACTATCAGGACTCCCGGCTCGCGCCGTGCCACCACCCACCAGTCCACCTTCGCCCCCTGCCGCACCGGTCCCGCCCGGCCGAGCGACCACCTCTCGCCGGCGAGCCGGCCAAGCCCCGCACGTGCCCGCCAGGCGAGCGGTGCGCCGTACCAGCGGTACCCCCCACCGATCCGGTCCAGATCCTCATCGAGCGCCGCCGTGACACTGGGCGACACCGGCCGCAAGACGCGCACCTCTTCGCACGCACCTGGCCGTTAGCGCGCACGAAGCTCGGCTGGCGTGCACCGCGCCATCAGACCGATGAGTCTGCGATCACCCTCCGTGCCAGTCTCGGGTCATTTGTTCGAAGTATGGGAACAGCGAAGCCTCCTCGTAGTCGAGGTGCCGGGCGAGCAACGTTGCGAGTCGCTCGAGATGGCCGCGCAATCGGCTGACACTCTCGGCATCGTCGCTACGCAGGTCCCGTGCCGCCGTGCTGATCTCGAGGATGAGCATCGACACCTGCTCGTGTTCGTCCTTGAGGCGGGTGACCACTGAGCGCAGTTCGGGAAACTGGCGTTGCATGACGGGCAGCATCCGCTCGTCCTCGATGCCGTGGTGCAGGGTCAGGTGATCACAGAAGTACTCGCACCGGGTCTTGATCTGCCAGGCGAACTGGCCAACGGTGAGTCCGGCCACGATCTCGCGAACGGGTTCTGCGGCCAGGGCCGCCTGTTCGAGCATGCCGATCGCGACGCCGAGCTGGGCGATGTCGCTGCGCAGCGGCCTGTGTGCCAGGCGCAGCTGCTCGACCATGCGACGACCTGCCTCCGTACGGGACTCCTGCGCGGTCATCGGGCACGCTCGTTGCGCACGGCTTCACGAGCGGCCGGCACGACCTCGGCCGCCAGCCGAGCGATCTCATAGCCGGTGGCGGGACCGCCCAACATGAAGCCGTCCATGCCGTACTCGGTCGCGAGCTCGGTGAGGAGTGGAACGAGCTGTGCGGCGGGTGCCTGGCCGTCGAGGTTGTAGATGCGCCGGATCGTGGCCGGGTCACGTCCGGCTGCGTCAGCGGCTTCGTCGATGCGCGCGTTGGACTCGGCCATTGCCTTGCCAGGGTCGAGGTAGCCCATCGTGGGCAGCCAGCCGTCGGCGGTCGAGCCGACGAGGGCGAGCCCCTTGGGCTTGTACACGCCAAGCCAGATGCCGATGTCATGGGCAGGGCTGGGTCCGGGACGCACACCGCCGAGGGAATACGCCTTGCCTTCGAATCTCGCCGCGCGCTGGTCGCTCCACATCAAGCGGATCACGTCGATGGCCTCACGCAGCGCGTCGATGGCCTCACCTGGGCTCCGGCGCGAGCCACCCATGGCGGCGATGCCGTCCCAGAACGCACCGGCGCCGAGCCCGAGTTCGACGCGCCCGCCGGATAGCAGGTCGAGCGTTGCGGCGGACTTGGCCAGCACCGCGGGTGGTCGTAGCGGCAGACTTGCCACGTCCGGGAACACCCGAAGCCGCGAGGTGCGCGCCGCAATCACGCTGAGCAACGTCCACGTGTCGAGGAAACTGCCCTGGTATGGATGGTCCTGCAGCCCGAGCAGGTCGAAACCGAGCTCGTCGAGTTCCTGAGCGGCGGCGACGAGCCGCGCCGGGTTGTCAGCGCTCGGCGTGAGGAAGTAGCCGAACCCGAGGTCTCTGCCGTAATCGGTCATCTCATGCTCCTAGAGGTTGACGCATCGCCCGATGCAACAAGCCGGTTCCCTCGAATAATCCTTGCGCAAGCATCGAAATCGCTCTAGCGTTACCGCCACACACTCGGACAGGAGATCGCCATGACCCAGATCCAGGCGGTTGACGCCGCCCGTTACGACTCGTTCAGGGGCCCGACGCTCGACTCGACTTTGTGGCGACCGCTGATCACGCCGCAGGCGGACGGCAGTGACTGGGTGTATCTGGAGCCCGATGCGCGCACCACGGTCGCGGACGGGACGGTCGAGATCGAGATCGACCGGTTTAGCCGCGCGCACGACAGCGCGCAGTCTCCGGACAACGCCAAGCACCTGGTGATGTCGACGCAGGCGTTCGCGGTGCCCGCAGGCAAGACCGTGACCTTCGAGATCGAGATGGCGGCGCGCAAGCTCAACGGCAACCCGGACGATCACCGCGACGGTTTCATCACCTTCAACGTCTTCGACCTACAGTCCTTACTGGTCTTTGATCTGATCAACACCGGTACCCGGACGATGTCGGTGTACGAGCGCTTGGCCGTGCCCGGCCTGGTGGACGGCGAGAATGCCTTCACCTATGTCGTCGATCCCCCGCTGTGCGGCATTCAGACGACACCGGACGAATACCAGCACTGTGCCATCGCTCTGGACGCGGCGGCTGGCTCCGTCCGCTTCACCGTCGACGGCGTGCTCGTCTACTGGGTCCCTTCCCTGCCCGTGATCCCGACGCAACTGCACGTTGGTATGGGTCTGATGACGCTGCTACCCATCGAGGACGGGCGAAGCGTCTCGGTGCGTGGACAGGGCATGGTGGGCCGCTGGCGCAACCTCGACTACCGGGTCGACTGACGCCGAGCCTTCACTCCGCCCCGTGTGGCCGGAGCAGGGTCGGCCGCGGTCGTTAGCCGGTGCTGGTCTACCAGTTCGGCGATGGCCCGGGCGTCCGAGTCCGCGATCGCCTCGACGATGTCCGCGTGCAGTCGCAGTCGACGCTGCAGGTAGTCGGGATGGCTCTTGTCCGGGACGATCGCGTCGACGTTGTCCTCGAGCGTGGTGACGAGCGACAGGTACATCTGGCGCAGCACCTCGTTCGGCGATATCTGCGCGATCCGCCGGTGCAGCGCCCAGTCCGCGCGCAAGAAGTCAACAGGCGAGTCGAGCCGCCTGGTCATCACGCTGAGCAGACGCCGCAACTCCCCCACGTCCTCTGGCCGCGCGTAGCGCACCGCATCGGCCAGCATCACCGGTTCGAGTGCATCGCGAACGACGATCGCGTCCGCGGTCAACACGCCGTCGGTCGAGAGCGACAGCAACTGCGGCCCGATCGCAACCGGCTCGGGCTCGGAGCGCGGCCCCCGCGAATCCTCGGCGAGATTGTCCAGCACTCGCTCCAGACCGGCCCGGATCGCCTCGACCTGTCGCGCCGACATCGGATCGGTGAACCAGCGCTTGATGCCTTGCAAATGCAACGGCGCAGCGCGGCGCAGTCGCTCACGACCGCGATCGGTGAGCTCGACGGACAGGTTGCGCCGATCGGTCTCAACCGCCACCCGGCGGACGAGGCCGGCGGCCTCGAGCTTGGCAAGCACACGACTCAAGCCGCTCTGCCCCATCAGGGTGAGCTCGACCAGCTCGCGCTGGGTGATGGCCCGGCGCGCCTCCGCCAGATGCATCAGCACCTCGTACCAGGACAGCTCCAGGGCCTGCTCGCGCAGCATTTCCTCCGCGAGCCGCTTGAGCAGCCGGTCGTTCGCGTACAGCATCGCCCGCCATGCGGCGACGTCGGGCCGGTCCGTGGCTGCCATGGCATCCATCCTATGCGCACACATCGAATCCTCCCCACCTTGGCAGGCGGGCGCTGCCGGAGTTGAGCATGATCGCACAACTAATCCTTGCGCAAGCATTGATCCGATGTTTCACTTGGTCCACCCCGATGTGAACTGGAACACGCCGAAGGGATGGGTGGCATGGAAGCACGAGGAACCGTCTGCCTCACTGTCGACAACCTTGGTCGCGCTCTGGAGGTCGGCACCGGCGCCGCAGTCCGTCCCGATCCTGACGAGCCCGGCCTGCGACATGGCGTGCCGCGCATGCTCGCGCTGTTCGCCGAGTACGGCGTGCGGGCAACGTTCTTCGTCGAGGGCTGGAACGCCTTGCACCACCGCGACGTCCTCGACTCCATCGCCGCCGCGGAACACGAGATTGGGCTGCACGGATGGGTGCACGAGAAGTGGGCCGAGCTCGATTCCGGGCGCCGGGAGTGCCTGCTGTTCGACGGCACCGCGGCGCTGCAACTCGCCGGTATCACGCCGCGCGGCTTCCGCGCGCCGGGTGGCTACCGGGGTGACCGCACCGCCTCCGTCCTGGCCGAGCTCGGCTATCTGTACGACAGCAGTATCGAGCACGAGACCGAGCAGGACCCGCTGCGGGTGCGGCGACTGCCCGAGGGCATCGTCACGATCCCCTACCACTGGAACACGAACGACTACTGGCAATACCACATGAACCCGGCCGGCGATCAGAGTCCGGCACAGGCCTCCGCCGATTGGCAGAGCATGCTCGACGACGTCGCCGAGACCGGCGGGCTGGCCACGTTCATCTTCCATCCGTTCGTCTCGGCCGTCGAGGACGACGCGTCGTTCGCCGCATTGCGTGACGTGGTGCGGCGCGCCGCGCAGGACAGCCGCCTGGACATCGTCTGCGGCCAGGACCTCGCCGAGCGGCACGACACTCAGCGCCGCGCGGCCGAGCCGCACATGGCAGACAGCACCCACTGAACCAACTGAGCATCCGGGCGGCTCGCGCCGCCACAACGCCTGTCGCCGCCCGACGGCGGGCCCGATCACCGCAAGGAGCAGCAATGGCCGACCAGACAGGACCGAACGTCGTTCTCTACACCCGCAACGGCTTCGCAGGGCCGATGGCGACGATGGTCCGGGAGCAGTACCCGCCCGCGTACACCAGCGTGTCCGGCAGCTACGCCCCGCGCATCCTGGACCTGCACGGCTTGGATCCGGACGCCTTTGCCGACCCCCGCGCGCTGCCCGTCGCGGTCCTGAGCGATGCCAAGTTCAGCGTCGAGGTCAACTATCGCCGCGAACCCTCGCCGTTCGCGCTGCGCAACGTCTTCGCCGACGAGGTGCACGTGATCCTCGGCGGCACGGCGACGCTGGAGACCGAGTTCGGCGTGCTTGCGGTCGAGAAGGACGACCTCGTGCTCGTTCCCCGGGCGACCTCCTACCGCTTCAGCGACATCACCGGCGAGCTGCGCGAGGCCATCCTGGTCTCCGAGACCCAGCTGACGTCGGTCTTGGAAGTCGGCCTCGGGCCGCTGAAGCGCAAGACCACGCCCACCCCGTACGCGGACCCCTCCGTTCGCAGCGGAGGGTATGAGACCGTGATCCGCCACGGCGAGGAATTCACGTCGGTGTTCACCGACTACGACCCGCTGCCGACGATCGCCACCGACGGGGCCACCCTCGTCAGCAAAATCAACATCAACGACCTGCGCTCGATCGACATGGGCAGCGGATTGCTGCTGCCGCCGTTGCTGTTCGACGACCACACCACCAACACGCTGATCTATGACCTCAGCGCCCGCTCGGGTGACCGGCCGCCGGTGCACTGCAACGCCGATTACGACGAGTGCATCCTCTTCCTCGCAGGCCCCGGCAAGTGGGGTTCGGTCGACAAGCCCGGCCTGATCACCCACACGCCCAAGGGATTCCCGCACCAGGGTCCGGTGGAGAACGTCCCGGAGGGTTACCGCGCGATCCTGATCGAAACCCGCTCCAAGCTGCGCGTCACCGCGGCCGGCCACGAGATCGCCCAACTGGCCGAGACCGACCAGTACTCGGTGCACCCGAGCCAGACCCAGTCGGTCTGACCGCCTGCGGCAGGGCGCGGTGTCCCCCCTCCGGCGCCCTGCCGCAACCCTTTCCCGGAAGGCTCGCCATGCACGCGACACTTGACCACCCAACCGACGTGGACGTCGCCGGTTGGGTGCAGTACCTGACCGCTCGCGGACTTGGGCCGAACGGCCCGGCACCGATCCGGCCGCTGCAGCACGGACCGGCACACGACGTGCTGCGGATCGGCACTGTCGTCGTCAAGGCGGCTCGTCCAGGACACGCGAGTCCCGAACGCATGTCGAGGATCGCGCAGACAATGGGGCGCGCCGCAGCGTTCGCGCCGGCTGTGCTGCTGCACGACGACCAGTGCGGCGTGCTCGTCACCGAGTTCGAGGCAACGCCGAACTGGCAGCACCTGCTGGACGCCGGACGGATCGATCACCGGACGTTCGGGGCAGCGGGAAGCATGCTGCGCCGCATGCACGACATCGGTGTGGCGCACGGCCGGTTCCGTCCGGACAATGTGCTGGTGGGGCGGCACCACACGCTCAGGGCTGTGGGCTGGACCGACGCCCGCGCTGCGCATCACACGCTGTCCGACGAGGCGGCGGGGTTCGCGGCGCATCTCGTCGCCGGCAGCGTCCGCCAGCCCTACGCCCACGACTGGTATGTCGAAGCCGGCCGCTGGTTCCTCACCGCTGCCGGCGTGATCAACCGCCCCGACCTCGGCGGTCAGGTTGGCCGGGCCGTGGCCGACCTGTTGCCGAGCCAGGTGCCCCAGTATCAGCCGGAGCTGCGCGCACGCGCGCACGGCCTCATCGACGGACGCGACCGGTTGCCGTGGTAGCCGCTCCTACGCGAAAGGTGTGGTCATGAGACTCGCCAACATCAATGGCACGCCCGCGCTCGCGGTCGACGGTGGCTTCCTAGACGTCGCCAGCGCCCCGGCGTCGCGCTACGACAGCTTCGACACCGTGTTCGCCGACTGGACCGGGTTTCGCGGCTGGGCCGAGCAGGCTGTGCGTCACGCGAGCGCACCGGACTATCCGCACGACACGCCACGTGGCCCCGCCGTTCCCGCGCCCCGCCAGGTCTTCGGCGTCGGCTTCAACTACGCCGCTCACAGCCAAGAAGCGGCCGCGCTCACCGGCGGCGTCCAGATCGATGCGTTGCCGCTGATCTTCACGAAGTTCCCATCCTCGATCACCGGGCCGAGCGGTCGGATCGAGTTGCCCGACACGCGCACCGACTTCGAGGTCGAACTGGTCGTTGCGATCGGCGTCGCCGCAGATCGGGTGAGCGTCGCGGACGCCTGGTCACACGTCGCCGGACTGCTGGTCGGCCAAGACGTATCGGCACGGGCGGTGCAGTTCCTCGGCCCCGAACAGCACACGATCGGCAAGTCCTTCCGCACGTTCTCACCGCTCGGCCCCCAGCTGGTGACGCCGGACGAGTTCGCCGACCCGACGACGCTCGAACTGCGCTGCTGGGTCAACGGCGAACTGCGCCAGAAGGGCACCACCGGTGAGATGACGTACTCGGTCGCAGACCTGATCGCCCTACTTTCGGCCGTAACCACGCTCCTGCCCGGCGACCTGATCTTCACCGGCACTCCCGCCGGGGTAGGGGCCCTCGAGGACCCTCCGCGGTACCTGCAGCCCGGCGATGTCGTCGTGTCCGAGATCGAGGGCCTGGGCCGGATGGAGAACCACTGCGTAACCGGCCGTCCTGCTCCGGACCTCGGCACGCGCTGGCATGGCTGAACTCCAAGAAGGCGATCTCGACATGCCCACGGTGCTGGTCACCGACTATGCGTGGCCGTCGCTCGACATCGAGCGGGACGTGCTCGCAGCGGCTGGCGCTTCACTGCGCGTCGCGCAATCCGGCGATGAGCGCGAACTGGTGGAGCTCGCCGCTGACGCCGATGCGATCCTGACCTGTTTTCGCCCGGTCACGGCCGCCGTCCTCGACGCAGCCTCACGCTGCCTCACCGTGGCCCGATACGGCGTCGGCCTGGACAACATCGACGTTGCGCACGCTGACGAACTCGGCATGGTGGTAACGAACGTGCCCGACTACTGCGTGGACGAGGTGTCCGACCATGCCGCGGCGCTGATCCTCGCGCTCGCTCGCAACGTCGTGCCATTCGCGCGCGACGTCGCCGACGGCCGATGGGACAACACCGCGCACGGCCCCATGCATCGGTTGCGCGGACGCACGCTCGGCCTCGTCGGGTACGGCGCGATCGCGCGCAGCCTGGCGACAAAGATGCGAGCGTTCGGGATGGACGTGCTGGCGTACGCCCCAAGCCTCACGACGAACCAGGACGTCGACGTTGCCGCAGACCTGGATGACCTGCTCGCCCGCTCCGACATCGTCTCGCTTCACGTGCCGTTGGGCCCGGCCACCGGAGGGCTGATCAACGCCCGGTCGCTGGGCTCGATGAAGGCGGGCAGCTATCTCGTCAATACCGCCCGCGGGGCCGTCGTCGACTCCGGTGCACTGTCCGCGGCGTTGGGTTCAGGACATCTTGCCGGCGCTGCCCTCGACGTCCTGCCTACGGAACCACCCGACCCCGATGACCCGCTGCTCCGCGCCCCGAACCTGATCCTGACCCCGCACGCCGCGTTCGACTCGGTCGAGGCGGTCCAAGAATTGCAGCGCAAGGCGGCCACCAACGTGCTCGACATCCTGCAGGGCCGTCGCCCGGCGTACCCGATCAATCCGGAGGTGCTGGACCGCGCAGCATTCCATCGCCGTTGCGCGGGCCGGGTGACGCCGCGATGACCGACGTGCCGACCGCTGGATCCCGCCTGCGCGCAGCGGACCTGGAGGGGTATTTGCGTGGACGCGGGGTGCTTTCAGGCCTGGATGCCGTCGACATCAGGGTCCTCAGCGGCGGCGTTTCGGCCGATGTGTTCGCGGTCCAGAACGGCGACGTCGGCGTCGTCGTCAAGCAGGCCCTCGGTCAACTCAAGGTGGCCACGACGTGGGAGGCCGACCCGGACCGGATCGTCGTCGAAGCCGCCGCGTTGCGTCTCGCCGGGTCCATCGCGCCCGGCAGTGTCCCGGCCGTCTATGACATCGACTCCGAGCGATACGCGTTGGTGATCGAGCGGGCGCCCGAGGATTTCCGTAACTGGAAGGACGACCTGCTCGGCGGCCGCATCGCAGCTGACATCGCAGCCCGACTGGGCGCGCTGCTCGCAACCTGGCACTCTGCGACGACCGACCGCCCCGACCTCGTCAAGCGTTTCGGGGACAAGTCCGGCTTCGTCGAACTCCGGATCGAGCCGTTCTACAACAGCGTCACCCGCAAGCACCCCGCGCTGCAGTCCCGGTTGAGCGGACTGACCGAGCGCGTGCTGGCTAGTCGGGTGTGCCTCGTCCACGGTGACTTCTCGCCGAAGAACATCCTCACCGACGGCGCCCGGGAATGGGTGCTCGACTGGGAGGTCGCGCACCTCGGCGACCCCGTCTTCGACCTGGCGTTCCTGCTCACCCACCTGATCACCAAAGCTTTGCACCACCCCGAATCGGCCATCGCGCTCCGCTCTCTGGGCGACACGTTTCTCAACGCCTACCGCAGCACGGCAGCGCGACCGATCGACCTGCCCTACCTCGGCGCGCATGTCGCGGCCTTGGTCCTGGCCCGCGTCGACGGCACCTCCCCCGTCGACTACCTCGACGAACCGGCCCGGCAACACGCTCGCCGAATCGCGACCGCGGCACTCGCCGCAGCGCAGGCCACACCGGACGACATATGGGAGATGCTGTGAAGACCACAATCACGACCGTCTTCGCGTGGGAGGTCCTCGACTCGCGCGGCAATCCGACCGTCGCGTGCGAGGTCGGATTGACCGGCGGTGCGCGCGGTACTGCCTCGGTACCTTCCGGCGCGTCCACCGGAACCTTCGAGGCCCTCGAGCTGCGTGACGGCGGCACGCGCTACGGCGGCAAAGGCGTCCGCGACGCGGTCCGCAACGTGAACGGCCCGCTCGCGGCCGAGGTCTACGGCATGGACGCGGCCGATCAGGAACTGGTCGACGCCGCGCTGCAGTCAGCTGACGGCACCGCGGGTTTGCAGCGGCTCGGTGCGAATGCTGTACTCGCCCTCTCGCTCGCGACAGCGAGTGCCGCAGCCGCAGCGGCTGAGCTGCCGCTCTACCGGCAGGTCCTCGCACCGGACGAGAGTCCGCTGCTGCCGATGCCGATGGTCAACATCATCTCCGGCGGCGCCCACGCCGGGCGGGCCCTCGACATCCAGGACCTGCTTGTCGTGCCGGTCGGCGCCGACTCGTTCGCCGAGGCGATCGAAATGGCCTGGCGGGTGCGCCGCGGAACCGCAATCGTCCTCGACCAGATGGGGCTCCCGACGGCACTCATTGCCGACGAGGGTGGCCTCGGCCCGCGGCTGCCGTCCAACCGAGCCGCTCTGGACGTACTTATGAGCGGCATCGAAACCAGCGGCCTGCGGCCCGAAATCGACATCGCGATCGCGATCGACGTGGCCGCCACACAGTTCTACGACGCCGGGAGCAAGAGGTACCGGCTCGAGGTCGACCAGCGCGACATCGCCGCGGAGGAACTCGTCACCGAGCTGGCCACATGGTGCGCGCAATACCCGATCGTCTCCATCGAGGACGTCCTCGCCGACCAGGACTGGGACAACTGGCCCCACGCCGCCGGCGTCCTTTCACATATCCAACTGCTGGGTGACGATCTGTTCGTCACCGACCGCGAGCGCCTCGCCCGCGGTATCGCCGATGGCGTCGCGAACGCGGTGCTCGTCAAGCCGAACCAAACCGGGACCCTGTCAGCGGCGCGCGACGTCATCGAACAGGCCCGAGACGCCGGCTTCGCTACCGTGCTGTCCGCCCGTTCCGGCGAGACCGAGGATGCCTGGCTCGCAGACCTCGCGGTGGGCTGGCGCACCGGTCAGATCAAGGTCGGCTCCACAATGCGCTCCGAACGCACCGCGAAGTGGAACCGGCTCTTGCGCATCGAGGCCGAACTCGGGCCGGACGCAAGGTTTGCGGGAGCGGCCGCGCTGGCTCCGTCGAATGAGCCGCTGCATCAGTCGACAGATCACCGAAACCTCGTCCCGAGCACGCCCGCCACCGAAACCCGAGACCAACCATGCGACTAGGGCCCGCCATACCGCAATAAGGCACCTTCGCCGACCCGGAAAGCACTGTCACCGTAGCAAAAGCGGCCGAGAGATCGGCTACCACAGTCTCTGGGTCGGCGGTCGGGTACTCGCCCCGCTCGCCCCCGCGACCCGTGGATGCTCCGCCCAGCGGGCCTCTGTCTTGTAGCGGGGACAGTGCTGTAGCGGGGGGTACCAGGATCGCCAGGGGCGGTGGCACGCCAAGGTATGGATGGCCTCAAGGACGACGGCACCCCGAACAGACGTCACGTGACCGGGGCGCGGCGCACCGACGTCGCGGTCAAGAAGAAGGAACTGGAGCGCAAGCGCGACCAAGGGGCCGTCGACGCCGCAGGGCGCGCCCCGACCGTGCAGGCGTGGCTCGATCACTGGCTCGACAACATCGCCGCGAACCGAGTGCGACCGCTGACGCTCGAGGGCTACCGCTCGCTCGTGCGGCCGCACCTCGGTCCGCGTCTCGG
>JAOPVP010000043.1 GCA_025966135.1 Frankiales bacterium | reverse complement strand
ACCACATCTCGATCGAGGACGACACCGACATCGCCTTCACCGAGGATGTCCTGAAGCGCTACGAGTCCTACGGCTGGCATGTCCAGCGCGTGGACTGGACCAGGACCGGCGAGTACAAGGAGGACGTGCAGGAACTGCACGCCGCCCTCCTGGCGGCCAAGGCCGAGACGTCCAAGCCCTCCATCGTCTCGCTGCGGACCATCATCGGCTACCCCGCACCGAAGAAGCAGAACACCGGCAAGATCCACGGCTCCGCCCTCGGCGCCGAGGAAGTCGCGGCGCTCAAGGAAATCCTCGGATTCGATCCGGAGCGCTCCTTCCAGGTCGACGAGGACGTCCTGGCCCACGCCCGTCAGGTCGCCGAGCGCGGCGCGGCGGCCCGCCGCGAATGGCAGAGCGCCTTCGAGGCCTGGCAGGCCGGCAACCCCGAGGGCGCCGCCCTGCTGGAACGGGTGCAGGCCCGCAAGCTGCCGGCCGAGATCGACGCCGCCCTGCCGGTCTTCGCCGCCGGCAAGGACGTCTCGACCCGGGCCGCGTCCGGCAAGGTCCTGAACGCGATCGGCCCGGTCATGCCGGAGCTGTGGGGCGGCTCGGCCGACCTGGCCGAGTCCAACAACACGACCCCCAAGGGCGCCCCGAGCTTCCTGCCGTCGGACCGCCAGTCCAAGGAGTTCCAGGGCGGGCCGTACGGCCGCGTCCTGCACTTCGGCGTCCGTGAGCACGCCATGGGCGCGGTGATGAACGGCATCACCCTGCACGGCGGCACGCGGGTCTACGGCGGCACCTTCCTGGTCTTCAGCGACTACATGCGCGGCGCCGTCCGGCTCGCCGCGCTGATGCAGCTGCCCGTCACCTACGTGTGGACCCACGACTCCATCGGTCTGGGCGAAGACGGACCGACGCACCAGCCCGTCGAGCACCTGGCGGCGCTGCGCGCCATCCCGGGTCTGGACGTGGTCCGGCCTGCGGACGCCAACGAGACCGTCGTCGCCTGGAAGACCGTGCTCGGACACACCGACCGGCCGGCTGCGCTCGCCCTCACCCGCCAGAACGTCCCCGTCTTCGACCGCTCGGTGCTGGCCAGTGCCGAGGGCGTCGCCCGGGGCGCCTACATCCTCGCCGAGGCGTCCGACGGCCAGCCGCAGGTGCTGATCATGGCCACCGGCTCAGAGGTCCAGATCGCCCTGGCCGCCCGCGACCGGCTGGAGGCAGAGGGGACGGCGACCCGGGTCGTGTCCGTGCCGTGCGTCGAGTGGTTCCGGGCGCAGGACACCGCCTACCGCAACACCGTGCTCCCGCCGGACGTGAAGGCACGCGTGTCCATCGAGGCCGCGGTCGCCCAGTCCTGGTGGGAGTTCCTCGGCGACGCCGGGGTACCGCTGTCGTTGGAGCACTTCGGTGCCTCGGCGCCGTACACCGTCGTGTACGAGCAGTTCGGCCTCACAGCCGAGCGGGCCGTCGCGGCGGCGCACGCGTCCATGAGCAAGCTTGGCCTCACCAAAGGCTCGACAACCGGCAATTGACCCACCTCTCCTCATAACCCAGGGAGCCTCACCATGACCGATCCCCTCGCTGACCTCTCCGCTGCGGGTGTGGCGGTCTGGCTCGACGACCTGTCCCGCGAGCGGCTGCGCTCAGGCAACCTCGCGGGACTGGTAAAGACCCGGCACGTCGTCGGGGTCACGACCAATCCGACCATCTTCCAGAAAGCCCTCTCCGAAGGGGCCGTGTACGACGAGCAGGTCCGCGAGCTCGCCCTCCGTGGCGTCGACATCGGCGAAGCGGTTCGTGCCCTCACGACCTACGACGTGAGATGGGCGTGCGACGTCCTGCGACCGGCCTACGACCTCAGCGACACCGTCGACGGCCGCGTCTCGATCGAGGTCGACCCCCGTATCAGCGCGGACACGGCCCGCACCGTCGCCGAGGCCAAGGCGCTGTGGTGGCTCGTGGACCGCCCCAACCTGTTCATCAAGATCCCCGCCACGCTCGAGGGACTGCCGGCCATCACCGAGACCCTGGCTGCGGGCATCAGCGTCAATGTCACCCTCATCTTCTCGCTCGCCCGCTACGAGGCAGTGATGGACGCCTTCCTCGCCGGGCTGGAAGGCGCCCGTGCCAACGGGCACGACCTGGCCGGGATCGGCTCGGTGGCGAGCTTCTTCGTCAGCCGTGTGGACACCGAGGTCGACAAGCGCCTCGGCGAGGGGCACCCGTTGCGGGGCAAGGCAGCCATCGCCAACGCGCGCCTGGCCTACCAGCACTACGAGCGGGTGTTCTCCAGCGATCGCTGGAAGGCTCTCGCCGCCGCAGGGGCCAAGCCTCAGCGGCCCCTCTGGGCCTCGACCGGCGTCAAGGACCCGTCGTACGACGACACCCGCTATGTCGTCGAGCTCGTCGCCCCCGGGACCGTCAACACGATGCCCGAGGCGACCCTCGAGGCCGTGGCAGACCACGGCGTGATCCGGGGCGACACGGTGCGCCCGTACTACGCCGACGCCCAGCAGGCGCTCGACGAGCTCAAGGCGGCAGGCGTCGACTACGACGACGTCGTGGAGGTGCTCGAGCGCGAAGGCGTCGAGAAGTTCGAGGTCTCCT
The DNA here is from genome assembly GCA_025966135.1 of Frankiales bacterium. Taxonomy (GTDB): domain Bacteria; phylum Actinomycetota; class Actinomycetes; order Mycobacteriales; family SCTD01; genus RYN-111. The sequence goes on along the minus strand of JAOPVP010000043.1, from coordinate 86,006 downwards.
GGAACGAACTCATCGCCTCCGTGACCGACCAGCTCAAGAAGGCCGGGGCCTCTGCGTGACCGTCACGGTCACGCATCACGGAGACGGGCTCCTCGCCGATCAGCGCAAGGCGCTCGCGACCCTCGTCGCTGACCGTGTCCCGTCACGGCTGCTCGCACACGACGCAACGCTCTGGGGGCCGGACGCCGAGTCGGAGGCCTCGATCCGCCTCGGCTGGCTCGACGCCGTCACGGTGTCGCGCCAACTGCTGCCCCCGCTGCTCGCGCTGTACGACGCCCTGCGCGGCGAGGGCCTGGACCAGGTGGTGCTGTGCGGGATGGGTGGGTCTTCCCTTGCGCCTGAGGTGATCTGCCGCTCCGCCGGGGTCCCCCTGACAGTCCTCGACTCGACCCACCCCGACCAGGTCCGCTCCGCCCTCGAGGGGGACCTGAGCCGAACGGTCGTGGTGGTGTCGAGCAAGAGCGGCGGCACGCTGGAGACCGACAGCCAGCGACGAGCGCTGGTCGAGGCGTTCAAGACCAGGGGCATCGACCCACGCACCCGCGTCATCGTCGTCACCGACCCGGGCTCGCCACTCGAGCAGCTGGCCAAGGACGAGGGGTACCGCGCGGTCTTCCTCGCCGACCCCCACGTCGGCGGCCGCTACAGCGCCCTCACAGCCTTTGGCCTGGTGCCTTCCGCACTGGCCGGCGCCGACGTCGCGACCCTGCTCGACCAGGCCGATGCCTTTCTGGCCGTGCTCGCCGACGACGACAACCCCGCCCTCCAGCTCGGCGCGGGGCTCCCCGCCGACGGGCGCGACAAGCTCGCCTTGGACGCCTCCGGCTCGCCGTTGGAAGGCTTCGGCGACTGGGCGGAGCAGCTCATCGCGGAGTCGACCGGCAAGCTCGGCAGGGGACTGCTGCCCGTCGTCGTCGACAGCGACGCCCCCGAGGTCCAGTCGCCGGCCGCCGACGTCCACGTCCTCCGCATCGGCCCCGAGGTCCCGGCCCTCGGCACCAGCGTCACCGGCAGCCTCGGCGAGCAGTTCCTCGCCTGGGAGTACGCCGTTGCCGTGGCCGGCCGCCTGCTCGGCATCAACCCTTTCGACCAACCCGACGTCGAGAGCGCGAAGCAGGCCGCGCGCGGCCTGCTCGACAAGCGGCCCGAGCCCGAGCGCCCCGTCTTCGTCGACGGCGCCGTCGAGGTCTTCGCGACCCCCGGCTGGTTCGACGGACCGCAGACCCTGGCCGGCGCGGTCGATGCCCTGCTCGCCACCGTCCCGCCGCGCGGGTACCTCGCCGTGATGGCCTACCTGGACAGGCTGCGGGACGCGTCGCTGTCCGCCGTACGCAGTCCGTTGGCAAAGCGCCTGGAGCGGCCGGTGACCTTCGGCTGGGGGCCCCGGTTCCTGCACTCCACCGGGCAGTTCCACAAGGGCGGGCCGCCGATCGGGTCGTTCCTGCAGCTCACCGGGCTGGTGCAGCAGGACCTGCCGATCCCGGACCGGCCCTTCAGCTTCGGCACCCTCATCGCGGCGCAGGCCGCGGGTGACGCCGCGGTCCTGGCCGATCACGGCCGGCCGGTGCTGCGCCTGCACCTCACCGGCCCGGACGGCCTTGACCAGGTACGGAGCGTGCTGTCATGAGCCGGTTGTCCCAGAACCCCCTGCGCGACCCGCGCGACCGTCGCCTCCCGCGGGTTCCCGAACCGTGCGCCCTCGTGGTCTTCGGGGTCACCGGCGACCTGGCCCGCAAGAAGCTCATCCCGGCGGTCTACGACCTCGCCAACCGCGGTCTGCTCCCTCCGGGTTTCGTGCTGATGGGCTTCGCCCGGCGCGACTGGGGCGACGGCGACTTCGAGCAGGTCGCGAGGGAGGCGGCGAAGCAGGGGGCGCGCACCGAGTTCCGGGACGAGGTCTGGCAGCGGCTCGCCGAGGCGACCAAGTTCATCCCTGGCTCGTTCGACGACGACCAGGCCTTCGACCAGCTGGCGCAGTCGCTCAAGGACCTCGACGCCAGCCACGGCACCGGCGGCAACGCAGCGTTCTACCTGTCGATCCCCCCGAGCGCCTTCCCGACCGTGCTCAAGCAGATGGAACGCACGGGGATGGCCAACAACGTCGAGACCAACAGCTGGCGCCGGGTCGTCGTCGAGAAGCCCTTCGGCCACGACCTCGCCTCCGCGATCGAGCTGAACAAGCTGGTCGACGACGTCTTCACCGCCCAGGACGTCTTCCGCATCGACCACTACCTGGGCAAGGAGACGGTCCAGAACCTGCTGGCGCTGCGCTTCGCCAACGAGCTGTTCGAGCCGATCTGGAACAGTCACCACATTGACTCCGTCCAGATCACGATGGCCGAGGACGTGGGCATCGGAAGCCGGGCCGGCTTCTACGAAGGCACTGGCGCTGCGCGTGACGTCCTGCAGAACCACCTGCTGCAGCTGCTCGCCCTGACCGCCATGGACGAGCCGGTCAACTTCGACGCCGCGGAGCTGCGCACCGAGAAGCGGAAGGTGCTGGGCGCGACCCAGCTCCCGAAGGACCTCGCGCGCTACGCCGTGAGGGGCCAGTACGACCAGGGCTGGCTCGCGGGCGAGCGGGTCAAGGGCTACCTCGCCGAGGAAGGCGTGGCCCCCAAATCGCGCACCGAGACGTTCGCCGCGGTCCGCCTGGACGTGGACACCCGGCGGTGGGCGGGTGTCCCGTTCTACCTGCGCACCGGCAAGCGGCTGCCCCGTCGTGTCACCGAGATCGGCATCATCTTCCGCAAGCCGCCGTTCCTGCCGTTCGCGCACTCCGACACCGAGGAGCTCGGCGCCAACCAGCTCGTCGTCCGGGTGCAGCCGGATGAGGGCCTGACGTTGCGGTTCGGCTCGAAGGTGCCCGGCACCACGATGGAGGTCCGCGACGTCGCGATGGACTTCTTGTACGGCGAAGCGTTCACCGAGAACTCCCCCGAGGCCTACGAGCGGCTGCTCCTCGACGTGCTGCTCGGCGACGCCTCCCTGTTCCCGCAGAACGAGGAGGTCGAGCAGTCCTGGCGGATCATCGACCCGATCGAGGAGTTCTGGGCCTCCGGGAGGAGGCCGGAGCTCTACCGCGCCGGTGAGTGGGGGCCGAGGGGCGCCGACGAGATGCTGGCCCGCGACGGACGGACCTGGAGGCGACCATGAGGTCGGTGGCGTCGGAGGCGCGCAGATGACGGCACTGTGGGACACGTCGGGCTCGGCGGTCATCAAGGCACTGGCGGCCGAGCGTAGGCAGGCGGGCTCGGTCTCGTCGGGGCTGGCACTGACGCTGGTCGCCGTCGTGGACGAGCGCCTCGTCACCGAGGCCGAGCAGGCGGCCACGCACGCCGCCGCCCAGCACCCCTGCCGGCTGCTCGTCGTCGTACGGCGACGCCCTGACTCCCCCGAACCCCGCCTGGACGCCGAGGTGTCCGTCGGCGGCCGCCTCGGTCCGGGCGAGGCCATCGTCATGCGGATGTACGGTCGGCTCGCCCTGCACGCCGAGTCGGTCGTGCTCCCGTTGCTGGCACCGGACGCCCCGGTCGTCACGTGGTGGTTCGGCGACCCGCCGCACCTGATCGCGCACGACCCGCTGGGTGTCATCGCCGGTCGCCGTATCACCGACACCATGGCCGGGGCGGACCCGATCGCGTCCCTGGGCCGTCGCGCCGACGACTACGCACCCGGCGACACCGACCTGGCGTGGACCCGCACCACGCTCTGGCGCGGCCTGTGCGCCTCGGCGTTCGACTCGCTGCACGGCCCCGTGCACACGCTGACGGTGAGCGGGGAGCCGAACAACCCGAGCCGCGCGCTGCTCGCGGGCTGGCTGAAGAGCCGGCTCGGTGTCAACGTGGCACTCGAGGACACCCGTGGCCCCGGCGTGACCGGCGTGGAGATGCAGGTCGGAGCCGACACGGTCACCATCACCCGCAGTGATGGGCGCACCGCGACGCTCTCCCGTACCGGCCACCCGGACCGAGCGATGCCGTTGCCGCGCCGTGAGCTCGGGGACCTGCTCGCCGAGGAGCTCCGCCGCCTTGACGCGGATGAGACCTTCGCCGAGGCCTTGGAGGCCACGACCGGTACCAGCGGGCTGTCACTGCGTCCTCCGAACCGGGCGCACATCTGGCAGGACCCGGCGCTCGATGCGGACCCAGACCCGGCGCTGACCACCACGTGAGCAGCACACCGACGGTCGTCGTCCACCGCGACCCCACCGTCCTGGCGAACGCTGTCGCAGCCAGGCTCGTGACGGCGGTCGTGGACGCGCAGGCCTACGGCGGCGTGGCGTCGCTCGTCCTGACCGGAGGTCGCATCGGCATCGCCTCGCTGGAGGCCTTGCGAGACTCCCCCGCCCGACCGGCGATCAACTGGCGGCGCGTCGACGTCTGGTGGGGCGACGAGCGCTTCGTGCCGGCGGACAGCCCTGACCGCAACGAGCTGCAAGCACGCCAGGCCCTGCTGGATGCCGTCGACCTCGAACCGGCCCGCGTCCACCCCATGGGCGCCCTCGGCGGCCCAGACGGCGACGACGTCGACGCTGCCGCAGCCCGCTATGCCCGCGAGCTCGCGGGCGCCGGGCCCGGCACTGCCGCTGTCCCCTCCTTCGACGTCCTGATGCTGGGGATGGGTCCGGAGGGCCACATCGCCTCGATTTTCCCCGAGTCGCCCGCGGCCTACGACGAGCGGACAGTGATCGGCGTGCACGGGTGTCCCAAACCACCCCCGGCCCGCATCACGATGGGCTTCTCGGCCATCCAGGCCGCGCGGGCGGTGTGGTTACTGGTGACGGGCCAGGACAAGGCGCGGGCTGTCGCCCTCGCCCTCTCAGGTGCCGGCAGGGTCCAGGTACCTGCTGCCGGAGCCATCGGACGTCAGCAGACCCTCTGGCTGCTCGACGAGGCCGCGGCCTCACAACTGCCCCACGACCTGCGACGCCTCTAAGCTCGGACCACCTGCCGCCGCAGGACGAAGAGCATGGCGAGGGCCAGCGCTGCGAGCCACGGCAGGGTCGTCTCGAGTCCGGTTGCCGCCAGGCTGCCCCCGACGCCCCCGGTCCTGGGTTCGAAGGTGAGCGCTGCCGCTGACGCGCCCCGGGTCTGCTCCGGGGTCACCGTGCGCGGGAGCAAGGTGAAGTCGAACGTCGGGGCGTTGTCGGCGGGGTACAGGTAGGACTCGGTGCTGGTGGTCGTCCCGACCGCGACGCTCGTCGTGAGGTCGGCGAACGACCCGGCGTAGCCGTCGTAGAACCGGGTTCCGGGCACGGCCTTCTCGAGCTGCGGGCGCTGCCCGTCGCCCTGCGGGCCGACCAGGCTGTGGAGCAGGCTGTTCGGCACGCGGAAGGTGATCGTCCCGTCGCTCTGCGAGACCTTGATCGGGTCCGGGAGGGAGACCGAACCGGGGTACTTCTGGATGGTGCCGCCCGCGGTCCGGTCCGTGAGGTAGCCGTCGAAGCCCCCGCGGAAGCCCTCGGCCGGGTTCCAGTGCATCGACACCGCGACCGGCTGGTAGCCGTCCACCCAACGGAAGATCCATGCCAGGCTGCTGGCCGGCGCGTTATCCTGCAGGGCCTGCTGCAGGGCGGTTGCCGACAGGTCCGACAGCTTCAGCCGGACGGTGAAGTCCGTCTGCGATGGCGTGACGTCGACCGACCGGATGTCGAGGGCCGCGGAGTTCACCGACGGCTGGGTCCGGGTCCCGATGGCGGAGTACTGCGAGAGGGCATCACCCGCCGGGTCGGTGCTGCCGGTGGCGAGGACCTTGCGGCTGCTGTGGACGACCCCGCCGCCGTTGCTGGGGCCACTGGTCTGCACGACAACCGTGGGTTGTGAGACGTACCCGGCGGCGTCACCGGGCTTCTTGGCGGCGTTGCTGTAGACGATGTTGAGCTTCCCCGAGCCCCGGTTGTACTCCATCGTGAAGTAGTCGACGAGGCTGCGGTCGCCTCCGGAGAGGTCGCAGCCCAAGCCGTTGAGGCAGATCGAGTCGTAGTGGAACGGGTGCGTGGTCGCTTGCACCTGGTCGAAGTGCGGCGTTGCCGAGAGCGCATCGGTGCTCTGCGTCACGAAGACGTTCCAGCTGCCCTTGAAGGTGCTCTGGTTCGGGTCGCCCACCGAGCGGGTCCCGTAGAAGGCGACCGCCACCCGGCCAGGGGCGCCGCTGGCCGCCACCCAGGGCATCACGACGGTGTCGATCCCCTCCCGGTTGAGCAGCAGCGGTTTGCTCGTCATGGCCTGCTTGCCAGCCGCGCAACTGCTGAAGCGGTTGACCGGGAGCGTCACGAGGTAGCTGTCGTGGCCGCCGCCTGACTCGGCCCAGACGGCGTAGATGTTGCCCGCGTCGTCGTTGTCGGCTCCGACGAAGCCCGCGTCGGGGCTGACATGGGCGTCGGCGAGGGTGCACGTGGTGAAGCTCTTCCCGCTGTCCCGGCTCACGGCCAGCTTGACCTTGGTGCCGCTGCTGTACGGGAAGTAGACGACGCCCTGGGTCGCGGTCTGCTTGCCCGGCGGGGTGAAGGCGCGGATCTGGCCGATCCGGCCGGCCTCGTCGGCCGCCTGGACTCCGGGGGTGTCGTAGGTCAGGCCACCATCGGTCGACTTCTGCACGACCTTGTTGAGCGCCTGCTGGTTGTAGGTGAAGAACGCGGTCTTGTCGTCGAGGAAGGCGATCCACTGCCGGTCTACGCCTGGCACCGACTCGCTGACCGGGCTGACCGAGAGGGTGCGGCCGGTGTCCGCCGAGGTCGCCGTCGAGAAGTTGGTCAACGGGCCGAGACCGGCGTAGGCAAGCGCGTACTTGCCCTGGGAGTTCTTGGTCACCGCCGTCGCGAGCGCGCAGTCACCGCCACCCTCACCTCCGGAGATCTGCCCGCGCGGCGGCTGGCCGAGCAGGTGGAACTGGTCGCCGCCGTCCGTCGAGACGTTGGCGTAGTCAGCCACGTTGCTGAAGCCCGACGGCCCGCAGGTGTAGATATTGCCGGCGCGGTCGGTGGTGACCGCCGGCTCACCGATGTCGCGCTGCACGTCGCTGGGCGTGCTCGGCCCGAAACCGAGGCCCTGGTCGACCGTGGGCAGGGAGCGCTGTGCCGCCGGTGCGGCGGCCGACAGCGTCGCCGTACCCGTGTAGGTCTGAGGCGAGATGTTGGCGTAGCCGCACGCGATGGCGGTGTAGGTGCCCACCTTGGGGTTGTTGAGCACCACCGTCTCCGTCGTCGAACCGCCGTCAGAGTCACCGGCATCCTTGCCGTCCGGGCCGAGCACGGTCAGGACCTCGTCGTGCACGGTCTCGGTGCCGGTCGGCGTCCAGGTGATCGCGATCGCGAGCCGACGTACCAAGCGGCTCGCGCCGCTCGGCACCACGACCTTGAGGGCGTGCTGGTCGTCGGTGCCGGGGGTGGCGCAGGTGCTCTGCGGGTTGCTGCCCACAGGGATGGTCCCGGTCCACTTAGCGGTCACCGCGCCCGGCTGTGAGGGCGTCGTGAGGGTGGCGCTCGGCGGCGTGGAGGCGCTGGCCTGGAGAAGGCCAACGCCCCCGAGCACAGCAGCAACAGCGAGCAGGGCCATGGGCCGTCGGGTCAACGCAGTCTCCGGCAAGGGCGAGGGGCAGGGCGTGCTGCCTGATTCGCCACCTCACGGGAGATTCCTGCCCGGTGAGTCTGACCGTTCGCGCGGGCTAGACCGGTGGAAGCTCGACGGTCGCCGCCGTCGCCGCGCCGGGGCCGATCTGCTCGGCGACGTCCCCGTGCTCGGCAAGGTCTGCCAGTCCGTGCACCAGGCCCGACACCAGCTCCGCTGCCTCGGCAGGCCTCACGCGCACGGTGCCGACGCACGCGCCGTCCCGCCAGGTGCTCAGCACCAGGAAACCGGCAGCCGGGTGCGCCGAGACGCGCAGTGCCCGCTCCGGGCCCCGCGTGTCGTGGATCCAGCGTCCTGGCGTCGCCAGCGGGATGACATTCATGCCCGGAGCGTGCGCCCTCCCCGGGTCGCGGTCAACGAGGAGGTTCCTGTGTGTGCTCGCTCGGCCAGCGCCCCCTTCCGCGCACCGATGCACGAGAGCTGGGAGGTTGCCGCGGCGCTCTCGTGCATCGGCGTGCGACACGCCGTGGCTCGCGTGCATCGATGCGCGACCGGACGAGGTCGCGGGTGGGAGCGGCGCTTCCCTCGGGAGCACGACGCCCCGCCTCCCGGGAGGGGGGCGGGGCGTGGGATGTGCGGGGCTACTTGCCGCGGAGCTTGGCGAGGGCCTCAGCGAGGATGGCCTCGCCGTCCTCCTGGTTGCGGCGCTCGCGCACGTACGCGAGGTGCGTCTTGTAGGGCTCGGTCTTCGGAGGCGCAGGCGGCGCGTCCTTGTCACGCCCGGCGGGGAAGCCGCACCGCGGACAGTCCCAGGTGTCGGGGATCGCCGCCTCCTCCGCGAAGGAGGGACGCGTTTCGTGCTTGTTGGCGCACCAGAAGGAGATCCGACGCCGAGGAGCTGCCTCGCCGCGCTCGGCCTCCCCCATCGGACCGGCGCCGACGCGGCTGCCTCGGATCGCGTTGCCGCCTGCCACGTTGACTCCTGAAGCTCGTATTACCGAAGACTGGTCGAACCGACTACGCCGTACCGAACAGGCGCAGTCTACGCGCTGGTGCCGGTGAAGCGGCCGCTAGGCCGTCTTGAGAAGCAGGCCAAGCGCGACGATGCAGACGAACCACACCAGCCCGCAGATGATCGTGAGGCGGTCGAGGTTCTTCTCCACCACCGCGCTGCCACCGAGCGAGGAGGACACGCCGCCGCCGAACATGTTCGACAAGCCGCCACCCTTCCCCTTGTGGAGCAGCACGAGCACGATCATGCCAAGACTGGCGAGCACGAGTACGACGGAAAGAAAGGTGATCATCAGACGAGCACGCGCTCCTCGGGAAAGTGGCAGGCCACCTCGTGACCCGGCTGGATCTCGACCAAGGGTGGCTCAACCTGCTTGCAGATGGACTGAGCCTTCCAGCACCGGGTGTGGAAGCGACAGGCGGGGGGCGGGTTGAGTGGGCTGGGGACGTCGCCGCTGAGCAGGATGCGCTCGCGCTTGCTCTCCTTGACCGGGTCCGGCACGGGGACGGCCGAGAGCAGAGCGTGCGTGTAGGGATGCATCGGGTGCTCGTAGAGCGACACCCGGTCACCGATCTCGACGATCTTGCCGAGGTACATCACGGCCACCCGGTCGGAGATGTGCCGGACGACCGACAGGTCGTGCGCGATGAAGACGTAGGTGAGGTCGAACTCGCTCTGCAGGTCGTCCAGCAGGTTGATGACCTGGGCCTGGATCGACACGTCGAGTGCGGAGACAGGCTCGTCACAGACGATGAGCTTGGGCCGCAGCGCCAGGGCGCGGGCGATGCCGATGCGCTGCCGCTGGCCGCCGGAGAACTCGTGCGGGTAGCGGTTGTAGTGCTCGGGGTTCAGACCCACCAGCGCCAGCAGGTCCTGGACCGCCTTCTTGATGCCGTTGTCGGTCTTGACCTTCTGCATCCGGAACGGGGCGCCGACGATGGACCCGATGGTGTGCCGTGGGTTCAGCGAGCTGTAGGGGTCCTGGAAGATGATCTGGATGTCCTTGCGCAGCGGCCGCATGGCCGAGCGGGACAGGTGGGTGATGTCCTTGCCCTCGAAGGTGATGCGCCCGTCGCTCGGCTCGAGCAGGCGGGTCAGGAGCCGCCCGGTGGTCGACTTGCCGCAGCCCGTCTCGCCGACCAGGCCGAGGGTTTCCCCCTTGTTGACGGTGAAGCTCAGGCCGTCTACGGCCTTCACTGCCCCGACCTGCTTCTGGAAGATGATCCCGCGGGTCACCGGGAAGTACTTCTGAAGGCCCTCGACCTCCAGCAGCGGTTCCTTGCCCGTCGCGGGTGCCCCCGTGGTGCTCTCGTCGACGGCGGTCATGCGTGGGTCTCCAGAGTCATGAGGGTCACGGCGACTGTCACTGTGCCTGTCACAGCGTGGGCTTGACCTGTTCGAGGAAGATGCTCTTGCGCTCCTCGGCGGACAGGTGGCAGCGCACCAGGTGCCCTCCGCCCGAGTCCACGAGCGGCGGCACCTCGGTGGCACCCTTGCCGTTGGTCTGCGGCTCGTAGGGGCAGCGAGGGTGGAAGGCACAGCCGCTCGGGACGTTGATGAGGCTGGGCGGCGCGCCGGCGATGGGCTTGAGGCGTTCCTGCCGGAGCCGGTCCAGACGCGTCACCGAGGAGAGCAGGCCCCAGGTGTAGGGGTGCTGCGGCTGGTAGAAGACCTCGTTGACCGGGCCGTACTCCACGGCCTTTCCGGCGTACATGACCAGGATGTCGTCGGCGAACTCCGCGACGACCCCGAGGTCGTGGGTGATCATGATGATCGCCGAGCCGAACTCCTTCTGGAGGTCGCGCATCAGGTCGAGGATCTGGGCTTGCACCGTCACGTCGAGTGCCGTGGTCGGCTCGTCGGCGATCAGCAACTCAGGGTTGCAGGACAGCGCCATCGCGATCATGGCGCGCTGGCGCATGCCGCCGGAGAACTGGTGCGGGTAGTCGTCCACGCGCTTGTCGGGGGTCGGGATGCCGACGCGGTCGAGCATCTCGACGGCACGAGCCCGGCCGGCCTTCCTCGAGACGTTGTTGTGGACGCGGTAGGCCTCGGAGATCTGCGAACCGACCGTGAAGTAGGGGTGCAGGGCCGACAGCGGGTCCTGGAAGATCATGGCCATCTTGAGGCCGCGGAGCTTGCGGACCTCCTCCTTGGTGGCCGAGACCAGCTCGCTGCCGTCCAGCCACACCTCACCCCCGAGCCGGGCGCGGGTGCCCTTGTGCAGGCCGAGGATCCCCAGGCTGGTGACGCTCTTCCCCGAGCCGGACTCGCCGACGATCCCGAGCGTCTTGCCCTTCTCGAGCTGGAACGACAATCCGTCGACAGCCTTGACGAGACCGTCATCGGTGGGGAAGTGGATCTGGAGATCACGGACCTCCAGGAAGGCCGTCGGCGCGGGCCGCGGCGCCTGCGTGCCTTCCAGGGTGACTGCAGTCACAGGGCTTCCTTGGTCGAGTCGAGGGGCTGGGAGGGCCGGTTCAAGGGTACGCGCCGAACGCCCGACGATCAGTTGAACCGGACGCGCGGGTCGACGTACGCGTACAGGACGTCGACGACCAGGTTGGCCACGATGATGAAGAAGGCGGCGAACAGGGTGACGCCGAGGATGATCGGCAGGTCCGAGGCCGCGATGGCGTCGACGGCCAGCTTGCCGACGCCCGGGAAGCCGAAGACGGTCTCGGTGAGGACGGCGCCCCCGAGCAGGCCGCCGAGGTCGAGACCGAAGATCGTGACGATCGGCGTGAGGGCAGCACGGAACCCGTGCCGTGCGATGACGGTGCGCTCCGGCAGCCCCTTGGCCCGCGCGGTACGGATGTAGTCCTCACCCATGGTCTCCAGCATGTTCGCGCGGGTGAGGCGCGCATAGGTCGCTGAGTAGAGGAACGCGAGGCAGATCCAGGGCAGGAGCAGGTTGCGTGCCCATTGGACAGGGTCGGCGGTGAAGCCGACGTAGTGCACGTTCGGGAGGACATCGAACTGATAGCTCAGCAGGGAGAGGGCGAGCAGCCCGGTGAAGTAGACCGGCAGTGACACGCCCGCAAGGGCGACCGTCATGGCGGCCCTGTCGAACAGGCTCCCTCGTCGCAGAGCCGACAGGATGCCGATCAGAGTCCCCGCCACCAGCCAGAGCACTGCGGCGCCGATGGCCAGCGACACCGTTACCGGCAGGCGGTCGAGCATCAGCGGCCACACCGCCTGGTCGTTCTTGAAGGAGTAGCCCAGGCACGGCGGTGGACAGTAGGTCTGGTCCGGCCCGTTGTTGAAGTGCCGTCCCGCGACGATGCCCACCAGGTAGTGCTCGTACTGCACGAGGATGGGCTTGTCGAGGCCGAGCTTGATCTCCACCTGCTTGATGGTCGCGGCGTCCGCAACGCGTCCCGCGAACAAGGTCGCCGGATTGGTGCCGACCAGCTTTGGCGCGAGGAAGAAGATCGTGAAGGTCGCCATGCTGACGATCACCATCAGTACGACAACGCCGATCGACCGTCGGATGATGAATCGACCCATATGTGGTGGCCGCTGCGGCCGGGGAGCTGTGCTTCCCGGCCGCAGCGGCCGTCACCTGCCCTTCAGGATGAGGTGTGAGCGGTCTAGCTAGGCAATACCGATGTTGACGTAGTCGTACATGCCGAAGGCACCAGTGATGTACACGTTGCTCAGCCGCGGTGCGCGGTAGTCCAGCGCCTTGTCCGCCACGAACGGCAGGTAGTCCGCGCCGTCCATGACCTTGTGGTCGATCTGGTTCCAGAGGTCGTTGCGCTTGGCCACGTCGCTGGTTGCCTGCGCCTGGTCGATCAGGCTGTTGACCGTCGGGTCGTTGAACTCGGAGTAGTTGCTGTTGCCCTGCTGCTTGATGGCACGGCCGTCCACGATGGACTCGAAGAAGCCGTACTCAGTCGGGAAGTCAGGACCCCAGCCGGCCACCGCGAGGCCGAGGCCACGCTTGTGCACGTTGTCCGGGACACCGATGAAGCCGCTGTAGTAGGTCGAGCTGTCCACCTGGATGATGTCGGCCTTGATGCCAACCCTCGCCAGGCCCTGCTGCAGCGCCACCGCGACCTTCGGGCCCTTGCCCTTGTTGGTGGTCGCGATCTTGGTCGTGAAGCCGCTCGGCTTGCCGCACAGCTTCAGCTCGTCCTTCGCCTTGGTGAGGTCGCCCTTGTGGTCGGGACCGCTCGGGTAGGCGTCGAACTGCTTGTAGGCCGGCAGTGTCGGCGGCATCATCTGGCCGGCGAAGTCACCACCGGCGATGGGGCCGCCACGCGCGAACTGCAGTGCCACCTTGTCCGCGGCGTACTGCACGGCCTTGCGGCAGTGGATGTTGTCGAAGGGAGCAACCTTCTCCTGGATGGAGATGTAGCGCGTGAAGCCGGTCGACGGGTCGTCGGCCGCCTTCTTGAGCTCAGGGTTGGTGAGGATCTTCGACACGGCGGTCGGCTGGACGCCGGTGCCTTCGATCTCCAGGTCAGCGGACCCGTTCAGCAGGCGCGCGTCCATGTCATCGGACTGCAGCCCCTCGGTCAGGATGATCTGGTCCGGCAGGGCCTTGCGGTTGGGGTCGCTGGCCGCGTTCCACTTGTCGTTGCGGACGAGCTTGAGCAGCTTGTTGGGCTGGTAGGTGTCGATCTTGTACGGACCGCTCGCGACGGGGTGGAACTGGTACCGCGCGCCGGTGTCCTTCTTCTGCGGCACCGGTGTGCTGATGGGAAGCGCCATCAGGTAGTCGAAGTCCGAGAACGGCTTTACCAGGTCGAAGCTGATCGTCTTGGTGTCCGGGGTCTTGATGGAGGCCAGACCCGCCTTGTCCTTGTACGGACCCTTGTACGCCGTGCCGCCGACCAGGACGGGCTTGAGGTAGGTGGCACCGGGGCCACCGTTGATGACGTCCTCGGCGAACGAGCGCTCAAGGGCGTACTTGATGTCGGCAGAGGTGATCGCCGTGCCGTCCTCGAACGTGATCCCGTCGCGGAGCTTGTAGGTGACCGTCTTGCCACTGTTGGTCACCACGCCCGGCGCCGTCGCGAGGTCAGAGGTGACCTGCGCGCCCTCCGCACCAGGCTTGGTCTGGAACATCATCAGAGTGCGCTGGTAGATGCGCTGGAAGTTCCAGCTGTAGGCGTAGTACGTACGGGCGGGGTCGAGGGAGTCGAAGTCCGACGCCGCCACGTAGTTGAGCGTCCCGCCCTTCTTGGACGAGGCGTTGACCACGCCGTTGACGGCAGCGTTGTAGGCCGCCGCGACCCCGGTCGTCTTAGGTGCTTTGCTGCCGCTGCTGCCGCCGCCGCAAGCGGCGGCACCCAGAGCGAGGGCGGCTACGACAGTACCGGCCCTTAACAGGTGACTTCGGGACATCGTGGGCGGTGCTCCCTTCAAAGTGTTGAGCGCCGGACGGGTCGGCGACCCGCTCCGTTTGGTGCACGACGAGCCAGCCGTCGCGTGGACGGCTCGACACGTCGGGTCAGCGGCCGGCCTTCGGATCCAGCGCATCGCGCAGTCCGTCGCCCAGCAGGTTGAAGGCGAGCACCGTGATGAACAGCGCCGTGCCCGGGACGACCATGAAGGTCGGATCGATCGAGTAGGTCGCGACGGCGTCCGACAGCATGCTGCCCCACGACGGTGTGGGTGGCCGGACGCCGACGCCGAGGAAGGACAGGGCCGCCTCGAACAAGATGTTGGAAGGGATGATGAGCGTGGAGTAGACCAGCACGGGCGCAACCAGGTTCGGAAGCAGCTGCTTGAACAGGATGTGCGCGTTCGTCGCGCCAAGGCTTCGCGCTGCGTCGACGAACTCCTTCTCGCGCAGGGACAGCGTCTGGCCCCGGACGATGCGTCCGATGTAGGGCCAGTTGAAGAAGCCGATGATGAAGACCAGCACGGCGACGCTCAGCGAGGTGCCCGACAGCCCCAGCAGGCCATTACCGCTCTGCAGCACCGCACCGAGGCCGATCGCGAACAGCAGCAGGGGGAAGGCAAGCAGGATGTCCATCACCCGACTGATGAGCCCGTCGATCCAGCCGCCGAAGAAGCCCGCCGTGACGCCCAGGACCGTGCCGATCCCGACCGACACGAACGTCGCGAGGAATGCCACCAGCAGCGAGATGCGGGCTCCGTAGACGATCCGGCTGAAGACGTCGCGACCGTTGCCGGGCTCGATGCCGAGGAGGTAGCTGGAGCTGATCCCGCCGAACTTCCCCTTCGGGACCTGGAAGGTCGGGTCGATGAGGTCCTGGTGGAACTCGTCCGGCGGGTGTCCGAACAGCTTGACGAGCACAGGGGCGAGCACCGCCATGAGGATGAGCACCACGATCACCACGAAGCCGCCGAGCGCGACCTTGTCGCGCTTCAGCCGCATCCACGCGATCTGCCCGAGTGACCGGCCCTCGATGCTCTTGGCCTTCTGCCCCCGCAGCACGGCCTCCGGCGTCGCCGTGGTTGCCGAGCTGTCGACGTCGAGCGGAGCCGTCACGAGTTCTCTTCTCCGGTCGGTCGGGTGGACCAGGGTCGCGGGCCCCTGGTCAGGGCATGCGTCCCTGACACAGGGCTGTGAGCGGACTGTAGATCCGTCAGGGAGCCAGATGGAAGGCAGGACACGCGCCTGAGCCGAGATCGTGACCAACCGGTGACCTCAGTGCCAAACCCTGTCACAACTCAAACGCCGGTGCGCCGGCGCGACAGAGCGCCTCAGGCGGGCTCAAGGGCGGGAAACCGGACTATCTTGGCGAATTCGACCGCGTCGAGTGACGCACCGCCCACCAGAGCCCCGTCGACGTCCGGCTGGGCCATGATCGCGGCGACGTTGGAGGACGTCACCGACCCGCCGTAGAGCACCCGGATACCGTCCGCGACGTCGCCACCCGCGAGCTCGGCGAGCCTGGTGCGGAGAGCGGCGCAGACCTCTTGCGCGTCCTCTGGGGTGGCGACCTCACCCGTCCCGATCGCCCAGACCGGTTCGTACGCGACCACGATGGTCTTCAGGACGCTTCCCGGGACATCCGCGAGCGCGGCGTCCAACTGCGTCAGGCAGTGCGTCACATGGTTGCCGGCCTGCCGAACCTCGAGACCTTCGCCGACGCACAGGATCGGCACCAGGCCATGCCGGCCCGCGGCGAGCACCTTCGCTCGGACCACCTCGTCGGTCTCGAAGTGCGCGCTACGGCGTTCTGAGTGGCCCACGATCACGTAGGTGCAGGCAAGCTTCGCAAGCATGCCCCCGCTGATGTCGCCGGTGTGGGCGCCGGAGTCGAACTGGGACAGGTCCTGTCCGCCGTACCCGATGCGGAGCTTGTCGCCGTCGACCAGGGTCTGGACGCTGCGCAGGTCGACGAAGGGCGGCAGGACCGCGCACTCGACCGCGTCGTGGTCCTTGTCCGACAACGAGAAGGCGAGCTTCTGGACCAGCGCGATGGCCTCGAGGTGGTTGAGGTTCATCTTCCAGTTACCCGCCATGAGCGGTTTCCGCGGCATTACTGCTCCTCCCCGCCCGAGCCGACTGATCGGCTGCCGCAAGAAGAGCTCACTGCTGGTCCTCCAAGACGCTGAGCCCGGGGAGGACCTTGCCCTCCAGGTGCTCCAGGCTCGCACCCCCACCGGTGCTGATGTGGCTGAAGCGGTCCTCGCCGATGCCGAGCGCACGGACGGCGGCAGCGCTGTCGCCCCCGCCGACGACGGTGAGCGCGCCCTTGAGGGACGCGACGGCCTCGGCCACGCCGCGCGTGCCCTCGGCGTAAGGCGCCATCTCGAAGACGCCCATCGGACCGTTCCAGAACACGGTCCGGGCACCGGCGAGCGCCTCGCTGAACAGCGCGACGCTCCTGGGCCCGATGTCGAGGCCCATCCGGTCAGCCGGGATCTTGTCGGCGTCGACCACGTCGTGCTCGGCGTCGGCGCTGAAGGCCGTCGCCGCTACCACGTCGACCGGCAGCACGATCTTGCCGGACTCCAGCAGCGTGCGGGACTGCTCGAGCATCTCGTCCTCGAGCAGGCTGCTGCCCACGTCATGGCCCTGGGCCTTCAGGAAGGTGAAGCACATCCCTCCGCCGACCAGGAGCTTGTCGACCTTGGGGAGCAGCGCCGCGATGACCTGGATCTTGTCGCTGACCTTCGAGCCGCCGAGGACGACGACGTACGGCCGCTCCGGCTCGACCTCAAGCCGGCGCAGGACGTCCACCTCGGCCGCGACGAGCGGACCGGCCGCGTGGGGCAACCGCAGCGCGACGTCGTACACGCTGGCGTGCTTGCGGTGCACCGCGCCGAAGGCGTCGTTGACGTAGAGCTCACCGAAGGCGGCCAGCCGGTCGCCGAACGCGCCACGCACGGCGTCGTCCTTGGACGTCTCAGCGGCCTCGAAGCGGACGTTCTCGAGTACCAGGACACCGCCCTCGCGCAGCTCAGCCACGGAGGACTGCGCATCCGGGCCGACGACGTCACGGGCGAACCGGACCGGACGCCCGAGCAGCTCCTCGAGGCGCCTGACCACCGGCGCCAGGCTGAACGCCGGGTTCGCGGTGCCTTTCGGGCGTCCGAGGTGGGCCGTTACCACGACCTTCGCGCCCTGTTCGGCGAGCGAGCGCAGCAGCGGCAGCGACGCACGGATGCGGCCGTCGTCGGTGATGCTGGAACCGTCGAGCGGGACGTTGAGGTCAGAGCGGACCAGGACCCGCTTCCCCTTGACCTGCAGGTCCTCTGCGAGCCTCAAGCTGCGCCGCCCGTCAAGAGAGGCGGGACCCGACGAGCACGGTCAGGTCCGCGAGGCGGTTGGAGTAGCCCCACTCGTTGTCGTACCAGCCGACGATCTTGACCTGGTCGCCCTGGGCCATCGTCAGCTGCGCGTCGAAGGTGCAGGACGCCGGGCTCGTCACGATGTCCGAGCTCACGATCGGGTCCTCGGTGTAGACCAGGATGTCCTTCAGCCCTGACTCGCTTGCCGCCTTGAACGCGGCGTTGATCTCGTCCTTGGTCGTCTCGCGGGACAGCGTGACGACCAGATCGGTGACCGAGCCGGTGGGGATCGGCACGCGCATCGCGATGCCGTCGAGCCTGCCCTTGAGCTCCGGGAGCACGAGCGCGGTGGCCTTCGCGGCGCCCGTGCTGGTCGGCACGATGTTGAGCGCGGCGGCGCGAGCGCGCCGCAGGTCCTTGTGCGGCATGTCCTGCAGGTTCTGGTCCGCCGTGTAGGCGTGGATCGTCGTCATGAGGCCCTTCTCGATGCCGAAGGTGTCCTGGAGGACCTTCGCCATGGGGGCCACGCAGTTGGTGGTGCAGCTCGCGTTGGAGAGCACGGTCTGCGAACCGTCGTACCTGTCGTCGTTGACCCCCATGACGACGGTGAGGTCCTCGTCGTTGGCGGGCGCCGAGATGATGACCTTCTTCGCGCCGCCGGCGTCGACGTGCTTGCGCGCATCGGCGGCCTTGGTGAAGAAGCCGGTCGACTCGATGACGACGTCGACACCGAGGTCGCCCCACGGGAGGGCACCCGGGTCGCGCTCGGCGAGCGCCTTCACGATGTTGCCGTTGACGTTGATGCCGTCGCCGACGACCTCGACGGTGCCGGGGAACCGGCCCAGGATGGAGTCGTACTTCAGCAGGTGGGCCATCGTGGTGAGGTCGCCGAGGTCGTTGAAGGCCACGATCTCGATGTCCTGACCGGACGCCTGTACGGCACGGAAGAAGTTGCGGCCGATGCGGCCGAAACCGTTGATGCCCACGCGGACAGTCACTCGGATGCTCCCCAGTTGAGACGGCTTCCCTGTTAACAAGACATTGCGTGGGGGAGGCTACCGACCCGCGCGGCAGCTCCGGAACCACCCCTCCCGAATTGTCAGGCCGCTGGTGGCGCCGGCGCCCGTCAGGCCACCCGGGCGGGGGCTTCGGCGCGGGCCGACTCCCGGAGGGCCGCAAGCACCCGGCTGACGGCCTGGAGATCGCCGAGGTCGGCCGGCCAGGGCCAGGCGTGGGTGTCGACCTCGCCGAGGGGCACGGCGTGCAGGAGGGCCACCGCGCTGGCGAGCAGCCCTGCGGGCGTGCCCGGAGGTACGGGGAGACGCCGCGGTGCATCGGGACTGTCGTCGGGCAGCTCGCGGCGGTCGGGGGTGGGCAGCAACGGGAGCTCCATGCCACCGACCCAGCGGGCGCCGAGGGGCCCGGCCTCGAGCCGGGCGGTGTCGAACGACAGCCGCGCCAACGGTGGCGCGCCTTCGTGGCTGACGAGGGTGGTGGCGCCCGAGGCGTGCAACAGGGACCAGGCGACGCGGAGGCCCTCCCCCAGCTCGGCGGCCGGCAGCGGTGCCGGCGCCGCCGACACCGACACGACGTCGCCGCACCAGGCCCGCGCCAGGTCAACGAGCTCCGCGGCGGCAGCCACCCCGCGGGGCCAGCCCCGGACGGTCGCCTGCAGGACGGGTGTTCCCACGAGGGGGATCGCGGCCGCAGCGGTGAGCGCCCACGGCTCCCAGCGCTGCACCAGTGCGGCCGCCACGTCGGCCGGTGCGGTCCCTGAGCGGGCCGGCCGCAAGGGGTCCGCGAGCCGGACCCGATCCGTGCGCTCGCCGTCCCAGCCCGGCTCCTCCACCGAGCGCGCCGCCCGCAGGAGCTCGGGGTCCAGGGGCGCCGGGGACGGCAGCAGCACGTGCAGGCCGTGCTCGAGCAGGATCGGGAGGTGCCGGCTGAGGAGGGGGTCATCGCCGTCGAGGACCACCGCGTCCAGGGACGCGTCAGCCAGCAGGTCCTCGAGGCCGGCGTAGGAGGGCACGTCCCGCACGTCGTCGTACGGCGTGAGGTGCAGTGCCCCGCGGACCTGCCAGCCGGCGGCCCTCAGGACCGCCCCGTCGACCGCCCCGGCCAGGGCGATCGCCGCGCTCACCCACCCCGCCGATCATGGACCTCTTGCCCGCCGGCCACGCTCAGGGGGCGGGCAACAACCCCATGATCGGCGGGAGAAGTGGTCAAGGGGCGAGCATGTCCGCGGTCACCGAGGCCTCGGTGTCGGGGATGCCCAAGTCGGCCGCGTGCTTGTCGGCCATGGCCAGCAGGCGGCGGATCCGGCCGGCTACGGCGTCCTTGGTCATCGGCGGGTCGGCCAGCGCACCGAGCTCCTCGAGCGAGGCGTTGGAGTGCTCGATGCGCAGGCGCCCGGCCGACAGCAGGTGCTCGGGGGCGTCCACGCCGAGGATCTCGAGCGCGCGGGCGACGCGGGCGCCCGCCGCCACCGCCGCCCGGGCGGAGCGGCGCAGGTTGGCGTCGTCGAAGTTGGCCAGCCGGTTGGCTGTGGCTCGGACCTCGCGGCGCATCCGCCGGTCCTCCCACGCGATGAGGGCCTCGTGGGCGCCCAGCCGGGTCAGCAGCACGGCGATGGCGTCGCCGTCACGGACGACCACCCGATCCACCCCGCGCACCTCGCGCGCCTTCGCCTGCACTCCGAGTCGCCGGGCGGCACCCACCAGCGCCAGCGCGGCCTCTGGGCCCGGGCAGCTGATCTCCAGCGAGGAGGAGCGGCCAGGCTCGGTGAGGGAGCCGTGCGCGAGAAACGCGCCCCGCCAGGCTGCCGCGGCGTCGCAGGTACCCCCGCTGACGACGGCCGGGGGGAGGCCGCGGACGGGACGTCCGTTGCCGTCCACGAGACCGGACTGACGCGCCAGGCCGTCGCCGTCCTTGGAGACTCGGACGACCCAGCGGTTGCCCTTCCGCAGCCCACCTGGAGCCACGACGTGCACGTCACTGGCGTGGCCGTAGACCTCGGCGATCTCCTTGCGCAGGCGTCGGGCGGTGCTACCAGCGTCGAGGTCGGCCTCGATGACGATCTTCCCCGAGACCAGGTGCAGCCCCCCGGCGAAGCGCAGGAGCGAGGCCATCTCCGCCTTTCGGCAGCACGGCTTCGTGATCGTCAGCCGGGAGAGCTCATCTTTGACGGCACCCGTCATCGCCATGCCCCATCACCTTTCACGCTGCCACCCTTCACGTGCGTACCCATGATCCCGGCGTAGGCCTCGGCCAACCGCTGCGGGTCGTGCCGCGGCGTACCGTCCCCGAGAGCGACGGCGGCCAGCACCAGCCTCCCCCCAGCCGACTCGACAGACGACATCAGACCACGGCTGTCCACGACCGCTGCCTCATCGGCCAGCACGACGTCCAAGGTGAGCTCCGGTGCGTACGTTGCCAGCACCTCCAGGTGCGCCTCGGGCGAGAACCCGTCGGTCTCCCCCACCTGCGGTGCGAGGTTCAGCACGACCACCCGCTGAGCCTCCGTCTTGGCGAGCGCCTCACGCAGATCAGGTACCAGCAAGTGGGTCAGGACGCTCGTGAACCAGGAGCCCGGGCCGAGCACCACGAAGTCGGCGTCGAGCACCGCCTGGACCGCCTGGGCACAGGCCGGGGGGTGCTCCGGCTGCAGCCAGAGCGCACACACCGACCCGGAGGTGCTGGCCACGGCGACCTGCCCGACGACCTGCGAGACCGCGCCCGGGTCGGCCGCGTCCAGCCCGACGACCTCGGCCACGATCTCAAGGGGCGTGACGCTGGCCGGTAGGACCCGACCCCGCGCACCGACGAGGCGCCCCACCAGGTCGAGCGCCTCCACGACCCCCGAGGTGGTCTCGGCCAGCCCTGCCAGGAGCAGGTTGCCGACCGCGTGACCCGCCAGCGGCCCGGTGCCGCCGAAGCGGTGCTGCAGGACCCGTTCCCAGGTGCGCGACCAGTCGTCGTCACCGGCGAGAGCGGCCAGCGCCATGCGCAGGTCGCCAGGGGGCAGCGCGTCGAGCTCGTCACGAAGCCGGCCGCTGGACCCGCCGTCGTCCGCGACCGTGACGATCGCCGTCAGCTCGGGAGTCACGCCGGTCAATGCTTGCAGCGAAGCTGCGAGCCCGTGGCCGCCTCCGAGGGCGACGACCTTGAGACTCACTCGCGTCCCAGATCGCGATGCTGCACCTGCACGTCGATGCCCGGCCCGGCCAGGCGCTGAGCCAGCTGCTCGGACATCGCGACGCTACGGTGCTTGCCGCCCGTGCAGCCCACCGCGAGCAGGACGTAGCGCTTGCCCTCTCGACGGTAGCCGTCGGCCATCAGGTGCACCACGTCCTCATAGCGGTCCAGGAACTCGATCGCGCCGGCCTGCGCCAGGACGTAGTCGCGAACGTCCTGGTCCTTGCCGCTGTGTGGCCGCAGCTCGGGGATCCAGTGCGGGTTGGGGAGGAAGCGGCAGTCCACGACGAGGTCGGCATCCACCGGCAGGCCGTACTTGTAGCCGAAGGACATCACCGTCAGCTGCAGCGCGTCGGACAGGTCCTCGTCGCCGAAGGCCGCCGTGACCTTGCTGCGCAGCTCGTGGACGTTGAGGACGCTGGTGTCGAGGACGAGGTCCGCGTCGCCGCGCAGCTCGCGCAGCAGCGCACGCTCCCGTTCGATCCCGTCGACCAGCCGGCCCTCGCCCTGCATCGGGTGGGGGCGACGCACCGACTCGAACCGCCGCACCAGGGCCTCGTCGGAGGCCTCGAGGAACAGGACCCGGGCGTGGATGTCGCGCCGCTCCAGCTCCTCCAGCGCGGTCCGCAGGTCGGAGGAGAACGCTCGCGACCGGACGTCGGCGACGACGGCGATCTTGCTGACGGCGCCCTGCGAGCGGGTCCCGAGGTCGACCATCGTCCCCAGCAGGGAAGGCGGCAGGTTGTCGACGACGAACCAACCCAGGTCCTCGAGGCACTTGGCGGCGGTCGACCGGCCAGCGCCGGACAGGCCGGTGACGACCACGAGCCGCAGCGTCATGCGATCACCTCGCCGGTCACCGGGTCGAAGGCCGGTACAGCCGTGGCGTCCCCGGCGAGCGCGGTCACGACCACTTCCGCCGTACGACGTCCGATGCCCGGCACTTCCATGACCTCCTCGACGGTCGCCGCCTTGAGCTTCTTGAGGGAACCGAAGTGTCGCAGCAACGCCTTGCGACGGGTGTCACCCAACCCGACGACCTCGTCCAGCACGCTGGTGGTCATCGCCTTGGACCGCTTCTGCCGGTGATAGGTGATCGCGAACCGGTGCGCCTCGTCCCGGATCCGCTGCAGCAGGTAGAGGCCCTCGCTGGTCCTCGACATGATCACCGGGTCGTCCTGCCCGGGCAGCCAGACCTCCTCGAGCCGCTTGGCCAGCCCACAGACCGCGACATCGTTGACGCCGAGCTCGTCGAGGGCCCGCTGCGCCGCAGCCACCTGCGGCGCACCCCCGTCGACGACGACCAGGTTGGGCGGGTAGGCGAACCGGCGGGGCCTGCCGGTCTCCTCGTCGAGCTCGGCCTTGGGCGCCTCCTCGAGGTAGCGCGCGAAGCGTCGCGTCACCACCTCGTGCATCGACGCCACGTCGTCCTGCCCGTCCACGCCCTTCACGGCGAAGCGGCGGTACTCGGACTTCCTGGCCAGCCCGTCCTCGAAGACGACCATCGACGCCACCACCGAGGTGCCCTGCAGGTTGGAGATGTCGAAGCACTCGATGCGCAGAGGGGCGTCGTCGAGCTCGAGCGCCTCCTGGATCTCGGCGATGGCCTTGGACCGCGCCGTGAGGTCGCTGGCTCGCTTGGTCTTGTGCAACGCGAAGGCCTGCTGGGCGTTGCGCTCGACGGTCTCCATGAGGGTCTTCTTGTCGCCGCGCTGCGGGATCCGCAGCGACACGTTGGTGCCCCGCAGCTGTCGCATCCAGTTCGTGATCGCCTCAGCGTCAGGGGGAAGCGCCGGGACCAGCACCTCACGCGGGATGTCGACTCCGGCCTGCACACCGGCACCGGGGGCGAGGCGCCGGTCGATCGCGCTGTACTCGTCCTCGTCCTCGCCGTAGACCTGGGTGAGGAACTGCGCGACCAGGTCACCGGTGGTGAGGTCCTCGACCTTGTCGACGACGTAGCCGTGCTGACCGCGAATCCGACCGCCGCGCACGTGGAAGACCTGCACAGCCGCCTCGAGCGCGTCCTCGGCGATCCCCACGACGTCCGCGTCGGTGCCGTCCGCCAGCACCACCGTCTGCTTCTCGAGCGCCTTCTTCATGGCTGCGACATCGTCACGGAGCCGGGCGGCCCGCTCGTAGTCCTGCTGCTCCGCCGCCTCGGTCATCTGTTGCTCGAGGCGCTTGACGAACGTCGCCGACGAGCCGGCCATGAAGTCACAGAAGTCGTCGACGATCGCCCGGTGCTCCTCCTGCGACACCTTGCCGACACAGGGCGCGGAGCACTTGTCGATGTACCCGAGCAGACACGGGCGGCCGACCTGGCCGGCGCGCTTGAACACCCCCGGGCTGCAGGTGCGCGCCGGAAACACGCGCAGCAGCAGGTCGAGCGTCTCCCGGATCGCCCAGGCGTGCGAGTAGGGGCCGAAGTAGCGGACGCCCTTCTTCTTCGGGCCGCGCATCACCTGCAGCCGCGGGAAGTCCTCGTACAGCGTCACGGCCAACGACGGGTAGCTCTTGTCGTCCCGGTACTTCACGTTGAAGCGCGGGTCGAACTCCTTGATCCAGGAGTACTCGAGCTGCAGCGCCTCGACCTCGGTGCTCACCACGGTCCACTCGACCGAGGCCGCGGTGGTCACCAGCTGCCGGGTGCGCGGGTGCAACCCCTGCACGTCCTGGAAGTACGACGACAGCCGTGGGCGCAGGCTCTTCGCCTTGCCGACATAGATCACCCGGCCGCGCTCGTCGCGGAACCGGTAGACGCCTGGCGCGACGGGGATCGTCCCCGCCGCGGGACGGTACGTCGACGGGTCGGCCACCCCCCAACACTACGTCTCGGGAGCGTCCGCCCGGAGCGGCGATTGGCGGCCCCGGAACCGTCCGTGCGACCCTGCCCGCATGACGATCGAGGTGACGGTCGAGGTCGTCATCGACGACGGTCCGCGTCGGCACACGGTGCTCCGGCTGTGCTGGATGCCGGCCGATCCGTACGCCGTCAGACTGCACCTGACGGCGTTGCCGGAGCACCCTGCCCTGCCCCGCGGCAGGTGGGTCGTGCTGCGCGATTCCCTGCGCGAGGGGCTCCGGACGCCGACCGGGGACGGCCTGGTGAAGATCGGTCCCGACGACGTGCGCGACCGGATCTGGCTCGAGCTGGACCGACCCGGCAGGGCCGCCTGCATCTCGGTCCCCCGTCGGGTCGTCGCCGACTTTCTCGCCGAGACCGAGGGGCACGTGCCGTATGGGCAGGAGGCCGGCGGGCCGGCTGTCGACGCCCTGCTCGACCGGGTGCTCTACTCGTCGTAGACGCTGACCGGCACGCCCTTGACGAGGATCGGGAACAGCATGTCCATCACCGGGTTCGTGACGCGAACGCATCCGTGGCTGGCCGGGTAGGCAGGCACGCTGCCGCTGCCGTGGATCGCGTAGCCCTGGAAGAAAAACACCGGCCGGTAGAGCAGCCCCAGCTCGCTCTCGTGCATGCCGTTGATCCGCCACGTGATCGCGTACCGGCCGCGCGGCGTGTGGGCGATGTTGCGCTGACCGCTCTGGTAGTAGACGCGCTCGCTGCCGCTGGAGACGTCCACGATGCGCTGGACGACGCCCGCCTTGGACAGCACGAGCACCTGCCGGGTGATGTCGACCTCGGCAGCCAGTCCGGCGGTCCTGTAGCGCAGCCTCCAGGCCGTCGGGTGCCCCGCCCGGACGCGCTCGGCCTTGGTCCAGCGGCCGGTGACCGGCAGGTGCTCGACCTTCTGGAAGGTCATCACGGCGTGCGTGAGGTTGTAGCCGAACACGCCGTCCTGCGCCCCGACGAGGTAGTGGAGCGCGGCAAGGCGGCGCTGCAGCGCGAGCACGTCGTTACCCCGGAGGCCGCTCGCGAGATCACGCGTGTCGACACGGAGCACCACAGGCGCGGAGCCGGCCATGACCCAGGCCGCCGTCCCCGCCAGCACCGCGCGGTGCCGGTACACACCGACGGCGGGACTCAGCCGGAAGCTGTACGCACCCCTCACGTTGGTCTTGGTGGCGGCGATGCTGCTCCAGCCCTTGCTCGTCCAGCGCTGGAGAACGACCCGCGCGCCGCCGTACTGCGGTGCCACCGCACCGGAGAGCACGCTGGTCTCGGAGCGAACGATGGCCGGCGGGTTCAGCCTCGCCGAGATGCGCGGCACCAACCTGACATTTCTGGCGACGCTGGTCGAAGCGGCGGAGAAGGCGTCCCCGGCGAAGCTGAGAGTCAGCGCGAGCGTGCGGCTCGGCAACAACGTGGCATGCACGCCGCCGTCGGAGGCCGAGGTCAGGTGCCGCAGCAGGACGTTGGCGGTCGTGCCGCCGTACCGTCCGTAGAGGTCCACTCGCTGGTTGGCGACGGGAACGCTCCCGGGCCGGGTCAGCGATCCGGTGACGGTGACGGGCAGGCCGTACGCACCGACCGTGTGCGAGACGTCCAGGGCCAGGGTGGTCGGCACCAGCGCCGCCGCGGCGACGTCCTGGACGAGCGGCGTGTCGCTCGGCGTGCCGTCGCTCGCCGTCGACCAGATCGCGTAGGTCGTGGTCCCTACGTTGCGGAAACCGGTGTCCTGCGCCGTCGAGGCACTGCTCGCGGTGACGCTGCGACCCGACGTCGGGGTGTACGGGGCGGCGACACCTGTCACGTCGCGGACGATCGCACCGGCTCCGTCACCGTCGGTCCAGGTGAGGTCGGCGAAGCGGTCACCGACCGTGACGCTCAGGGCGGATGCCGGACTGGGCGGCGTCGCCGCGAACGCGGGTAGCGACGGCAGCACGACAAGCAGCGCGGTGCCAGAGGCGACCAGCGCCGAGCGCAGGGACAGCGTGCTGAGAACCGAGCGGGACATCCGGTTGCCCTTCGGCGAAAGTGACCAAGCCGTCACATACGGTACCGGGCGCATGCGCGCCGCAACCTCAAGACGCACTCGACACCTGAAAGGTTGCGCGAGGTCAGCGGGACGCGGCGGTCTTCACCCGCGGCAGGGCCTTGCTCCCGGCCTTGGTGGGCTTGCTCCCGGCCTTGGTGGGCTTGCTCCCCGCCTTCGCGGGGGCCCTGCGCGCAGCGTTGGCAGGCGCCGCGGTACCCAGTTGGCGGCCCGCCAGGACCTCCGCCAGGAAGCGCCCCGTGTGCGACGCGGGGGTCGCGGCGACGTCCTCCGGGGTGCCCTGAGCGACCACCGTGCCGCCGCCTGAGCCGCCCTCGGGACCCATGTCGATGACCCAGTCGGCCGTCTTGATGACGTCGAGGTTGTGCTCGATGACCACCACGCTGTTGCCCTGGTCGACCAGACGCCCGAGGACCACGAGGAGCTTGCGGATGTCCTCGAAGTGCAGGCCCGTGGTCGGCTCGTCGAGGACGTAGATGGTGCGGCCGGTCTGCCGCTTCTGGAGCTCGGAGGCGAGCTTGACGCGCTGCGCCTCGCCCCCGGACAGCGTCGGCGCGGGCTGGCCGAGCCGGACGTATCCGAGGCCGACGTCGACGAGCGTCCTCAGGTGCCGGCTGATCGCGGGGACGGCCTCGAAGAACTCCGCAGCCTCCTCGATCGGCATGTCGAGTACCTCGGAGATGGTCTTGCCCTTGAAGTGCACCTCGAGCGTCTCGCGGTTGTAGCGGGCCCCGTGGCAGACCTCGCACGGGACGTAGACATCGGGCAGGAAGTTCATCTCGATCTTGATGGTGCCGTCGCCGGCGCAGTTCTCGCAGCGACCGCCCTTGACGTTGAAGGAGAAGCGGCCGGGCAGGTAGCCGCGAACCTTGGCCTCGGTGGTCTCGGCGAACAGCTTCCGCATGTGGTCGAAGACGCCGGTGTAGGTCGCCGGGTTGGATCGCGGGGTGCGGCCGATCGGCGATTGGTCGACGCGCACGACCTTGTCGAGCTGGTCGAGGCCGTTGACCCGGGTGTGCCGACCCGGGACCTCACGAGCGCCGTTGAGCTGGTTGACCAGCACCGCCGCAAGGATGTCGTTGATCAGCGTCGACTTGCCCGAGCCGCTGACCCCGGTGACCGCGACCAGCTGACCGAGCGGGATGTCGACCGTGACGTCGCGCAGGTTGTGCTCGCGGGCGCCGACGATGGTCAGCTGCCGCTTCCGGTCGCGCGGCCGGCGGGTCGCCGGCACCTCGATAGAGCGGCGCCCACTGAGGTACTGGCCGGTGATCGAGTCCTCGGACTCGAGCAGCTCCTTGACCGTGCCGCTGACCACGACCTGACCGCCGTGCTCCCCCGCCCCCGGGCCGATGTCGACGACCCAGTCGGCGTGGTGAATCGTGTCCTCGTCGTGCTCCACGACGATGAGGGTGTTGCCGAGGTCGCGCAGCCGCACGAGCGTGTCGATCAGCCGCCGGTTGTCCCGTTGGTGCAGGCCGATCGACGGCTCGTCGAGGACGTACAGCACCCCGACGAGGCCGGAGCCGATCTGCGTGGCGAGCCGGATGCGCTGCGCCTCACCACCGGCGAGGGTGCCCGCCGGCCGGTTGAGCGAGAGGTAGTCGAGGCCGACGTCGAGCAGGAAGCCCATCCGCTCGTTGACCTCCTTGAGCACCCGCTCGGCGATCATCCGCTGCCGGTCGTCCAGCTCGAGCGAGCGCAGGAACTCGGCACACTCGGCGATGCTCAGCGCCGCGATCTCGGCGATCGACTTGCCGGACAGGGTGACGGCCAGCACCTCGGGCTTGAGGCGAGCGCCGTGGCACGCCGGGCACGGAACCTCACGCATGTAGCCCTCGTACCGCTCACGGCTGGTGTCGGTCTCCGCCTCGCCGTGCCGCCGCTCCAGGAACGGCACCACCCCTTCGTACGAGGTGTAGTAGCTGCGTTCTCGGCCGTACCGGTTGCGGTAGCGGATGTGCACCTCGGTGTCGTGGCCGTAAAGAACGGCCTTCTGCTGCTTGGCCGTGAGCTCCGCCCAGCGCGTCTTCAGGGTGAAGCCCAGCGCATCACCGAGCGCGGTGATCAGCCGGCCGAAGTACTCGATGTTGTGACCGCTCGACCACGGCTGGATCGCGCCCTCGCCCAGCGTCTTCTCCGGGTCGGGGACGACCAGCTCGGGATCGACCTCCTTGCGGGTGCCCAGGCCGTGGCACTCCACGCAGGCCCCGAACGGGCTGTTGAACGAGAAGCTGCGCGGCTCCAGCTCCTCGAACGACAGGTCGTCGTAGAGGCACGCCAGGTGCTCGGAGAAGGTCCGCTCCCGGTGCGGGTCGTCCTCCGGCAGGTCGACGAAGTCGAGGGTCACCAGGCCATTGCCGAGCTTCAGCGCGGTCTCGACCGAGTCGGTCAGCCGGCGCTTGGACGACTCCTTCACCGTGAGGCGGTCGACGACCACCTCGATGGTGTGCTTCTCCTGCTTCTTGAGCTTCGGGACCTCGGTCAGCGAGTGCACGACGCCGTCCACCCGCGCGCGGCTGAAGCCCTTGGTCTGGAGGTCGGCGAACAGGTCGACGTACTCACCCTTGCGCTCCCTGATGACCGGGGCGAGCACTTGGAACCGGCTGCCCTCCTCGAGCTCGAGGACCCGGTCGACGATCTGGGACGGCTGCTGGCGGGCGATCACCCGCCCGCACTTCGGGCAGTGCGGGGTGCCGGCCCGTGCGAACAGCAGGCGCAGGTAGTCGTAGACCTCCGTGATCGTGCCGACGGTCGAGCGGGGGTTGCGGTTGGTCGACTTCTGGTCGATCGAGACGGCGGGAGACAGGCCCTCGATGAAGTCGACGTCGGGCTTGTCCATCTGGCCGAGGAACTGGCGGGCGTAGGCGCTCAGGGACTCGACGTAGCGCCGTTGGCCCTCCGCGAAGATCGTGTCGAACGCCAGGCTGGACTTGCCGGACCCGGACAGCCCCGTGAACACGATCAGCGCGTCGCGTGGCAGATCGAGAGAGACGTCTTTGAGGTTGTGCTCGCGCGCGCCGCGCACGACGAGACGGTCGGCCACAAGCTGCCTTCGAGTCGGTGTTGGTGCAGGGGGCTGTCGATGCTAACCGGGCCCTCCGACAAGACCTTCCCGACGTGGCATCGCTCACCCCTCGACGGGCGGCGCCTTCGCGCATCCAGCACCGCGAGTGACCTAACGTCGAGGCAATGTCATCCGGTGAGGAGCGAAAGTGAGCGGTTACACAGGTGAGGTTGAGGTCGGCGGCGCGTTCGACGTACGGAAGCTGCCCGGGCTGACGATCACCAAGGTCGCGACCAACCCCTTCAACAACAACTGCTACCTGCTGCGCGACGACGCCAGCGGGGACACGCTGCTCGTCGACGCCGCGGGCGACCCGGAGCGGCTCCTCGAGGCCCTGGGCGACGGCCGGCTGGTCGGGATCGTGGAGACCCACGGCCACTGGGACCACCAGCAGGCCCTGGTGGCCCTGGTCGAGGCCACCGGCGCACCCGTGCTGGCCACCGCGGACGACGCCGGTGACCTGCCGGTCGCGCCCGCGCGCGTGCTGGAGGACGGCGACGTCGTCGAGGTCGGGTCGCACCGGCTGACGGCGATCACCCTCGTGGGCCACACCCCCGGCTCAGTGGCCCTGCACTACCAGCCGGAGGGCGGCCACCTGTTCACCGGTGACTCCCTGTTCCCCGGGGGGGTCGGCAACACCGAGAAGGACCCGGTGCGGTTCGGGACGCTCATCGACGACGTGGAGCGCAAACTGTTCGGGCCCTATCCGGACTCGACCTGGGTCTACCCGGGCCATGGCAGCGACACCACCCTGGGCAGGGAGCGCCCCTCGCTTCCCGAGTGGCGCACCCGCGGCTGGTAGCGCTCCGCTCCGATCGCGGCCGGCAAGGGCCGGGTACGGCGGTCAGTCCGCGACTCGGACCGTCCCGCGGTCCCTGGTGGCCCTCAGGGACAGCACGGTCGTGACGGCCAGGCTGGCGATGATCACGCCGAGGGACACGGCGATGCCGATGTCAGGGGCCCAGCTCGCGCCGTACTCGTGGAAGGCGTGGAGGACCAGCTTGATGCCGATGAAGCCGAGGATGACGGCCAGGCCCTTGGACAGGTAGACCAGACGGTCCAGCAGCCCGTCCAGCAGGAAGTAGAGCTGGCGCAGCCCCATGAGGGCGAACGCGTTGGCGGTGAAGACGATGTACGGCTCCTTGGTGAGCCCGAAGATCGCCGGGATCGAGTCGAGCGCAAACAGCAGGTCGGTGGACCCGATCGCGATCATCACGAGCAGCATCGGGGTGACGTGCCGCTTGCCCGCGACCTTGGTGACGATCTTGGCGCCGTCGTAGGTGTCGACGGTCGGCAGGACCCGGGCCACCAGCCGCGCGAGCAGGCTCTCGCGCTCCTGCGGCTCGTCGTGGTCCTCGGCGACGGCCAGCTTCCAGGCGGTGTAGACGAGGAAAGCGCCGAAGAGGAAGAACACCCAGACGAAGGCGTTGATGGCGGCCGCGCCGACCGCGATGAACCCGCCGCGGAGCACGAGCGCCAGGGCGATCCCGAGCAGCAGCACCTTGTGCTGGTACGCCCGCGGCACCCCGAAGCTGCTCATGATGATCACGAAGACGAACAGGTTGTCGACGCTGAGGGAGTACTCGGTCAGGTAGCCGGCGAAGAACTCCGCGCCTGCCTGGTGGCCGCCGACGACCCATAGGCCGATCCCGAACGCGACGGCCAGGCCGACGTAGAAGCCGACCCAGCGCAGGGCCTCCCCCACGCTGAACTCGTGCTCGCCCTTGCGATGGGCCACGAGCTGGTCATAGCCGAGCACCAGGATCAGGCCGCCGATCGTGGCGACCCAGGTGTACAGGGAAACGTCGAGCACGAGCACTCCTCCGGTCTGGACACAACTGTCCGACCGGAGGTCTCTCCCACCCTGGTGGGCCACACGGACCGGGCATCCGAGGAGGACGCCGTGCTGACGAGCCGTGTGCGACGGGGATACTCCCCTCCGACCGTTCCACCCTATCGCCAAAGGACAGTGCGTGACACCCGACCTGCTAGCCGTCGCCTCCGCCACCAAGGGCTTCCTGCCCGATGACGAGGCCGCCGCCCTCCACGACGCTGCCCTGTCAGCCGGCCCAGGGCTGTGGCTCGAGGTCGGGACGTACTGCGGGAAGTCGACCGTGCACGTCGGCGCGGCCGCCCGCGCGGTCGGCGCGCAGCTCGCGACCCTCGACCACCACCGGGGCTCCGAGGAGAACCAGCCCGGATGGGAGTGGCACGACACGTCGCTCGTCGATCCCCACACCGGTCGCCTCGAGACGCTGCCGTCGCTACGTCGCACCCTCTGGGACGCCGGCCTGGACGACGTGGTCACCGCGATCGTCGGGACCACCCAGCAGGTCGGCCGCTGGTGGAGCAGCCCGCTGGCGTTCCTGTTCCTCGACGGCAACCACACCGAGGAGGTGGCCCAGCACGACTACGCCGCCTTCGCGCCGCACGTGGTCGTCGGCGGCCTGCTGGCCGTCCACGACGTCTTCCCTGACCCTGCCGACGGTGGTCGCCCGCCGTGGAACGTCGTCTGCCGCGCCATCGACAGCGGTGCCTTCGAGGAGGTCTCTGTCACCGGCTCGCTGCGCGTCCTGCGACGGTCCTCTGATTCGTGATCACCGACCGCGCGCGCCTCTGCCCACTTCCCTCCCGTGGCCCTGTGCACCGGGCCCTCCGCACGCTCAGCCGGTCCTGGTGGATCAGGGCCGAGAGAGGGAAGTCGGAGCGCGGCGAAGGGGTGGGCCGTCGGGTCGGGGCGGGTCAGCCGCGGAGGGCACCGCCGGCGCAGGGGGCGCCCTCTTCGTGGCAGGCGTCGGCGGGGAGGAGCACGCCGGTGGGAAGGTCGTCCGCGGCGAACAGCGCCAGCGACGGGCCGCCCGCGAGCGCGTCGGCCGCCAGCACCATGGCCGCTGCAGTCCACGAGCTGCGCTCAGCTGGCCAGCGGACGTCCTCGTCGTACACCAGGCCGGTCCAGTAGGAGCCGTCGTCGTGACGGAGGTGCTGGGCGTCCGCCAGGAGCTGGCGGGCACCGTCCGGGTCACCGGTGACGAGCAGCGAGAGTGCGAGCTCCGCGGTCTCGGCTCCTGTCACCCAGGGTCGGTCCGAGACGCAACGGCAGCCGAGACCCGGGACCACGAACTCGTCCCACCGGGCCGCGAACAGCTCCTGGGCCATCCGGCCGCGAACCGAGCCCCCCAGGACCGGGTAGTACCAGTCCATCGAGAACCGGCTCTTGTCCATGAAGACGTCAGGATGGTGCGCGACGGCGTGCTGCAGCAGGCCGGCGGCCAGTTCCCACTCGGGCTGCGGCTCCCCCATCAGCGCGGCGAGGGCGATCCCGCAGCGCAACGACTGGTACATCGACGCGGACCCGGTGAGCAGGGCTTCCTTGCGGGGCACCAGTCCGTCGCGCGCCCACCAGATCTCCCCTGATGGCGCCTGCATGTCGCAGACCAGGTCGAGGGCGCGGCGCACGTGTGGCCACATCTTCTCCGGCAGCACGCGGTCGCCCGTGACGGTCCACCACTGCCACGTGCCGACGGCGACGTAGGCGCACTGGTTGACGTCGACCATGGGGTCGAGGATCTGGAGCTCGTCGTAGGACGTGGCCCACGAGCCGTCGGTGGCCTGGGTGCGGCGCAGCCAGGCATAGGCACGCTGCGCCTCGTCGAGTCGGCCGCCGAGGGTCAGGACCATCGCGCACTCGACGTGGTCCCAGGCGTCGGTGTGGCCGTCCGGCCAGGGCAGGGACCCGGAGCGCTGCTGAGCGGCCGCGATGGCCTCCACGGTCTGCTGGAGCTGGACCTGCGTGAGCACGCCCGGCAGCCCGCGCAGCTCAGGCCGCCGCACTGGCACTCTTCGTCGGCTTGCGCAGGTAGACGACCAGGGACTTCCCGACCAGCGGCTGCAGCACCTTCTCGGCGACGCGGGTCACGAGCGGTTGCTTGACCATGTCCCACACGAGCAACGAGTGGTACGCCCGCACGAGGGGGTTCTTGTCGTTGGTCACGCCGACGGCGCATTTGAGCCACCAGTACGGCGCGTGCAACCCGTGCGCGTGGTGCCCGCCCTGGTGGACCAGGCCGGTCCTCTCGAGGCGGGTCCGCAGCTGGGAGCCCTTGTAGATCCGGACGTGCCCGCCCTCGACCTCGTGGTAGTCGTCGGACAACGCCCAGCAGACCTTCTCGGGCAACCACCGCGGGACGGTGACGGCAATGAGGCCGCCCGGCTTGAGGACCCGGGTGAGCTCGGCCATCGCGTCGGTGTCCGCAGGCAGGTGCTCCAGGACCTCCGCGGCGATGATCCGGTCGAAGGAGGCGTCCTCGAACGGCAACGCGTAGGCGTTTGCGCGCACCGCCGTGGCACTGGCGCCTGCCGGTACCTCGCCCTCGAGCTCCATCGCGCGGAACATCGTCTCGACCTCGAGAAGGTCCTTCTGGCTCATGTCCAACGCGACCACGTCGGCGCCGCGGCGGTAGAGCGCGAACGCGTGCCGCCCACCGCCGCAGCCCATATCGAGGACGCGGTCCCCGGGGCCGACCGGGAACTGCTCGAAGTCGACCGTGAGCACTAGGCCCCCTTCTGTTTGGGCTGCGGGGAGGCAGGGACGGCCTCGCCGAGGTAGTCGCGGTACCACTGCACGGTCTGCTCGGCGACCGAGGTCCAGGTGTAGTTCGCCATGACCCGCTCGCGCCCGGCAGCGCCGAGCGCAGCCGCCAGGTCGTCGTCGTCGAGCACCCGCGCGATGGCGGCGGCCAGCGCCTCGGTGTCACCCGGCGGGACGGTGAGGGCGGCGTCGCCCACCACCTCGGGCAGGGCCCCGGCGGTGGTGGCCACGAGCGGCGTCGCGCAGGCCATCAGCTCGATCGCCGGGAGGCTGAAGCCCTCGTAGAGCGACGGCACCACCCCTACGTGGGCGGAGCCGAAGACCTGCACGAGCTCGGCCTCACTGACCCCGGTGACGAACCGCACCGAGTCCTCGAGCCCCAGGCGCTCGATCGTGCGCGCCGCGGCGCCGCCCTCCTTGGCCCTCCCGACCACGACGAGCTCGACATCACGCTCGGTGCGGAGCTTCGCCACCGCCTCGAGCAGCGGGACGATGCCCTTGAGCGGGACGTCGGCGCTGGCCGTGGCGACGATGCGCCCCGGCACGCGCGGCAGTGCCGGGGGGACGAACACGTCGTGCTCCACCCCGACGGGGATGACGCGCATCTTCGCCGGGTCGACGCCGAAGTCGCGCACGATGTCGTCGTGGGAGTTCTCACTGACCGTGACGAGGGTGGGCATCCGCTGGATGACGCGCCTCTGCATGCGCAGGAAGGAGTACCAGCGCCGGGTCGAGAACTTCTTACGCAACGGCGCCGCAGCCAGGTCGAGGGTCCTGTCCACCGTGATCGGATGGTGGACGTTGGCGATGATCGGCATCCCGTCGCGCTGCATCCGGAGCATCCCGTAGCCGAGCGTCTGGTTGTCGTGGATGACGTCCGGCATGACCGTGCGACGACGCAGCTCGCGGTGCGCGCGCAAGCTGAACGTCAGCGGCTCGGGGAACGCCGCCGTGCACATGAGGGCGAACTCCAGCACGTCGATGGAGGTCTTGAACTCCTTGGGCCACGGCACCCGGAATGGGTCGGGCTCGCGGTACAGGTCCAGCGACGGGATCACCGTCAGCGTCACCCCGGGATCCAGCTCCGGGTACGGCGGTCCGCTGAGCACCTCGACCTCGTGGCCGAGGACTGCCAGCTCGCGGGAGAGGTGGCGGACATAGACGCCCTGCCCGCCGCAGTGCGGTTTGCTCCGATAGGACAGGAGGACGATGCGGAGCGGTCGACCGCCGTCGGCGGCCACCTGGGGGTCCAGCACCGGCGCTCCTGTCTCGGGGGTGTTGCGGACGATCAGCCTACCGACCAGGTGTTACCGCCGGTAAGTGAGCCAGGTCACACCGTTCGAGGAGCCTCCGGCCCGCTTCAGGACAGGCGCGCAGAATCCGCCGAGTACACCGCGCCGCCACGTGGTCGCCGTCGGGAGGCCAGGGGCGGACGCGAGCACGGCCCGACGCGGGGGTCCTCGGTGAAGGGCAGCTGCCACGCCAGCCGGCTCAGGACGCGCAGGTCCTTGACGCGCTGCACCTGCTCGAAGCCGAAGACGACGCGGGTCAGCACCTGGTTGGGTCGGTTGTCCCGCAGGATGTAGCCGTAGACCCTGCTGACCTCGCCGCGGCGGCGCAGGTCCTCGAGCAGGCCCTGCATGACGAAGGCGCCGGCACCCGTCGCTCGATGAGCAGGGAAGGACCACAGGTCGTAGATGTAGGCCTCGTCGGGCTCCAGGGAGAAGTGCAGCCCGCTCCAGCGGCAGTGGACCGACGGCTCACGGCTGACCCAGATCCACGCCGCCACGTCCGCGCCAGCCGTGGCCACGTAGGCCAGGTCGCCCTTCGCAAGCCGCTCGGCGTTCCGCTCCCTGCGGCGGGCGCGCAACCGCCGGCCGAGGGGTCGGATCCGTGCCACCAGGTCGATGATCGGCCAGTCACGCTGCCCAGGGGCAGCTCCAACGACGCTGTCGAGGCTCGTCACCTGGTGCAGGACGAGCTGCGGGTCGCAGCGCACGGTGGGAGGAGCCGTCGCCGTAGAGCGCCCCACGACATCAATCGTGTGGATGCAGACGAGCCTCCGCAGCATCGCCCCTCCGACCTTGCGCGCCTTGGCCAGGAGGGTGGAGCACCGACTCCGCTCGGCCTCCCCCCGCGTCACGACACCGCCTGCCGGGCCTCGACGAACCGCGCGATCGCTTGTAGCGAGGAGAAGTTCTCCGAGGTGAGGTCGGCGCCGTCCACCTCGAGACCGAAGGTCGTCTCGATCCTCTCCACGAACTCGACCACGTGCAGTGAGTCGATGACCCGGTGCTCGAAGATGAGGTCGTCGTCGCGCACCTGCTGCACGCGGTTCGCACCCACCACGGAGGACAGCACCTGCCTGACCGCGTCCACCGGCGTCTGCTCCTGGTGGTCCTTCACCTGGACACTCCTGTCAGACCAGCGGCACTCTCCGCCAGCCGCTTCCGGTCGTACTTGCCGTTCGGTGTCGTGGGGAGGGCGTCCACGAAGACGATCCGCTCCGGAACCATGTAGGCGGGCAAGCGCCCTCGACACGCCTCAGCCAGGTCCCCCTCGGACACGGTGCCCGCCGGGGCGCAGAACGCAAGGATGCGGTTGCCGACGGCCTCGTCGGGGACAGGCACCGCGACGCACTCGCGAACATGCGGGTGGGCGTACAGCGCCGCTTCGACCTCGCCGAGCTCCACCCGGTACCCGCGGGTCTTCACGAGCTGGTCCCGACGACCGAGGAAGCGGAAGGACGGGTTGTGGGAGTCGTCCATGACCTCGACGACATCGCCGGTGCGGTAGGTGTGGGGAGCCGGAAAGCGCTCCGCGGTCAGCTCGGGGTTGCCCCAGTAGCCCTGCGCCACCCCTGGGCCCGTGACAACCAGCTCGCCCTGTACGCCGATGCCGTGGCGTACGACGCCCGCCTCGTCCACGACCTCGCACCGGCTATTGGCGCAGGCCGTACCGATCGGGAGGCAGCTGTGCAGGGTCGGCGGCTCGGTGACCTCGTAGTAGGTGCAGACGTTGCTCTCTGTCGGACCGAACAGGTTGAAGTACCGGGGATCTGGAACAAGACGCATCAACTCGGACAGGTAACGGTTGGGGAAGACCTCGCCTGCGAACAGGACGAGCCGGAGGGCGGAGAAGGGAACCGACGCCAGGTTGCCGTAGCGCACCAGCATGGACAGCGCCGTGGGCACGGAGTACCAGACCGTGATTCCCGAGTCGTCGATCCAACGGGCCAGCTGCGCCGGGAAGCTGGCGGCCGCCTCGGGCACCAGACACGTGGTTGCGCCGACCGACGCTGCGCCGAACAGATCGAGCGTCGACAGGTCGAAGTGGAGCGGCGCGTGATTGGACAGCACGTCGTCAGGTTGGAGCCCGAGCACGTCGCGTGCCCAGCTCACGAAGGTGAGCGCGTTGCGGTGGGTGATCGCCACGCCCTTCGGCCGTCCGGTGGAGCCGGACGTGTACAGGACGTACGCCAGGTCCGTCTCTACGACCGGGCGCGCAGGCTCCCGGGGCTGGCTCTCCTGGACCTGCGTCCAGGAGACGAACCCCTCGATGGCGTCGCCGCACACGATGCCGCCGGGCGCCGCCGCCGGGGCGACCGCCCGGAGCGCCGCGACCCGCCTGGGGTCCGAGATGATCGCCGCAAGCGCGCAGTCGGTCGCGATCGCAGCCGCGCGTACCACGGGGCCATCAGGATCGATGGGGACATACGCTGCGCCGGCGCGCATCGTGCCGTAGAGCGCGGCGACGGCCTCCACGCCCTTGTCGAGGTAGAGGCCCACCCGGTCCCCGACACCGATGCCCTGGCCCACCAGGCAGCTGGCGACGCGGTCGGAGGCGGCGTCGAGCTCGGCCCACGTGACCTCGGCGTCCCCGGCACGCAGGGCCGTCGCCAGAGGCCGGGCAGCCGCTGCGTCCCTCAGCAGGTGCTCGACGCGGAAGGCCACCCCGTCACTCCACGGCCACAGTTGTGGGTCGTGCGTGCAGACCGAGGCTGTCCGCGACCAGGTTGCGCATCATCTCGGAGGTACCGGAGTAGATCTGGCCGCCTGCGGCGTCGCGCACCTGGCGCTCCACACCGCTACAGCTGAGGTAGCCGTTGCCGCCGTGCACCTGCAGGCTGTCCAGGCTGCTGGCGAGCGCGCTCTCGCTCATCCACAGCTTCGCGAGCGCGGCCTCGGTCCCCGCCGGGCGACCGGCGGCGATGGCGGCGGCGGCGCGGTAGACGAGCAACCGGCCGCACTCCAGCCGCAGGTGCATGTCGACGATCCGGTGGGCCACCGACTGGTGGCCGGCGATGGGGATGCCGAAGGCCCGGCGCTCGCACGCGTAAGCCCTGGTCTCGTCCAGTTGGCGCTGCAGGGTCCCGACCTGCAGGGCGGTCAGCCAGGTGCGCTCCCAGGCCATCGCGTCGTGGAAGACGGCGACGCCGCGGCCGAGCTTGCCGAGCAGCTCCCCGGTGGGCACGAAGACGTCATCGAGACCGAGCTCGCCCAAGGGCGACGTGCGCAGGCCCATCTTCGGCTCGACCGAGCCGCGGTGGACACCTTCGCGCGACGTCTCGACGAGGAAGGCGCTCATGCCTCCGAGCAGCTGCGTTGCCCCGGAGGACGCGAAGCAGAGCACCAGATCGGCGATGGGCGCGTTGGTGACGTACGCCTTGCGACCTCGGAGGAGCCAGCCGCCGTGGACCTCGCGGGCGGTGGTGCGGAGGGACAGGGCATCGGACCCGCAGTCGGGCTCCGTGATCGCGAGCGCACCGACCGTCGTGCCGTCGGCGAGCCCGGGCAGGTGCCGGTCCAGCTGGTCCTCGGTGCCGAAGCGGAGCAGCGCGCCGATCACGACCCATGCCTGCACGCTTGCCGAGAAGAGCAGGCCAAAGTCCTGGCAGCCCTCGGCCAAGCCCTCGGTGACGAGCAGTCCGGTCATGGGGTCCAGTCCGGGTCCCCCGAGCTCCTCCGGCACCGCGAGCCCGAAGTAGCCCCAGTCAGCGAGCAACCGCCACTTCTCGGCGGGAAAGCGGCCGGACAGGTCGTCCTCGAGGACGCCGCCGTCGAGCATCTCGCGGCCGAATCGCACCGCCTGCTCACGCAGGGCTGACTGCTCTTCGCTCCAGCCGAACTCCACGAACCCAACCTCCGGTCGGTAGCCCGACGCGCGGCGGGCCCCAGGTGACCCCCGTATGAGCCCTTCGCGACAGGGCTTGATACGTCAGTGCGAGCTAGCTGTGCCGGCCGCTGAGGGGTGGCACGCGCCCGCGCCAGCCCGAGACCCGTCGCCGGGCTCCCAGCGCGATTTCTCGCAGCGACCGGTCGCCTGCGTGCAGGCTCCGCACGGGGAGGCCCGCCCGCCGCAACGCGCCGGCGGACGCGATGGCGTCGTACTGCACGGTGCAGAACTCAGCGGTCCACGCGGTCGTGTCGAGGACGAGGAACCGAGCCAGTGTGTCGCCGTCACGTGACTGGCCGACGCTGCCCGGGTTGAGCACGTATCGCCCTTCGGGTCGCAGCGAGACGCTGCCGGGATGGCGGTGCAGCAGCTGCCCGTCCCGCGCGCTGACTGCCCACTGGTGGTGGGTGTGACCAAGGACGAGCGCATGCACCCTCGGGTCAGCGACCTCGTTCATCAGCTCACGCGCCCGCTCGGGGGTGCGCACGTACTCCTCCGGGTCGTGCGGTGAGCCGTGCGCGACCAGGAGGCCGCCGAACGTGCGGGTACGGGGCAGTCCGGCGAGGTAGCAGCGCGTCTGTGCCGTCATGACGTCACGGGTCCAGGCCAGCGTCTGCCGCGCGAGCGTGCCGGAACGTGCCTCACTCAGGGCCCCCGCCGCGATGAGGTCATGGTTGCCTGCCACGCACTGCGCTCCCAGCCCTGCGACCAGCTCGACGCACTCGTTCGGGAAGGGTCCATAGCCCACGATGTCACCGGCGCACACGTAGCTCTCGACACCGCGGCTTTCAAGTGCTGTCAGCACTGCTCGGAGGGCGTGCAGGTTCGCGTGGATGTCGGAGAGAACGGCGTAGCGCATGTCTTAGCCTGCAAGCGGTTGCGTGCCGTCGGAGGATGGCGGGCTCGCGTGACCACGGACCGCGGTGGTCGGTCGGACCCTTGCCGCGACGAGTGGCCAGAGCCTGCCCGCGAGGAAGGGAAGCGGGTCGGTGACGTCGAGACCCGTGGTGGTGTCGCACTTTCGCGCCCAGCTGAGCCACTGACGGCACGTGAGCCCGGCTTCGCGCGCCGCCAGAAGGTCCTTCGGCACATGACACCAAGCGACCCCGGGACGCGCGGCGGGCGTTGGCGGGCGCGGACGTCCGCACAGGTCGGCCATCACGATCTGAGGGATGTTGACGCCTGCCTTGGCCCCGATCCGGTGCCAGAGGTTGAACCGGGGGTTGACCTCGAGCAGCCACAGCTTCCCGTCCGGGTCTCGTTTGAAGTCGAGCTTCGCGACTCCGACGAGGTTCAGGGCACGTACGACCGACCTGCCGAGCTCCCTGACATCCGCGCTGTCCGTGGTGATGAGCGCCGTCGAGAAGCCGTTCTCCGACGGACAGGTGCGGATCTTGCGTCCGGTGAACTCTGCAGCGATGTGGCCCGCTGCGTTGATGTAGACGTGATAGCTCTCCACCCGTGTCTCCGAGCCGGGAACGTAGGTCTGCACGACCACCGTGTCGTAGGTCCCGGCCAGCCCCCCGAGGAACTCATCCAGCTGAGCGGCGTCATGCACGACGAAGGCCTTCTGCCCATGCGCCCTCCCCGCCCAGAGCGCATCCCGCATGCACGGCTTCACCAACACCGGGAACTGCACGTCGAGGGCTCTTCGCGGGCGGCCCGTGCGGATCACCCAGCTCGGCGGGACGCAGAGGTCCAACCGCTGGGCCAGGGCCTCGAACGCTCCCTTGTCCACCAGCTGCTCGATGAGGCCGGCGGGAGGAAGCACGAGCCTCAGCCCGTCGCCCAGCAGATGTCGGTTCCGGGAGACGAACAGCAGGTCCCGGTCCGTCTCGTAGAAGAGCGCCGCGGGTCGGGCAGCGGCCAGCTCGATGAGTCGACCCACGAGCCGCGCATCGCCCGGGCGCGGATCCGCCCGCCAGCGGAAGTCGTAGCGGGAGAACCTCGCGGGAGTGTGCCGCCCACCGACGACCGTGACGCGCGCTCCGGTGGCTCGAAGCGCGTGAGCCATGTCCATGTTCTCGCCCAGCAGGACGGCATCGAGGTCACCTGCCGGTTCGCGCGACTCGGCTTCGCTCGACCCCGCGCGGAGGAGCGCACGACGGGAGACCCGACTCAGGGTCTTCATGTCGCCTCACCCACTCAGCACGCCACCCCAAGCACAACCTTCCCCAGGAGAGGTGGGTTCGAAGGATGCAGATACACCCGCGACGAGGACCGCCGAGATGGCCGCTTTCGCGTGTATCAGGCAGCGGACCACCTGCCCTGTTGTACGACGGCACAGGTGCCGCCACCCACGCCGGACGAGGGCAACCCACTGTGACGCAGCGGAAAGGCCGACCCGACCACCCGGCACTGCCCAAAGAGGGCTGAGCAGCCTGGTGCGGCGAACCGTGCTGTTGACCGTGATGTCCGACTGGCTGCCAAAGCTGGTCGCCTTCCTTGGTGTCTTGCTCGTAGCCAGGCGGCTGGGTGCCTCGGAGTTCGCCTTCTTCGCGGTAGCCCTCAGCTGGACCGGCTATGCCTGGTGGGCCATTGACCTTGGCCAGGCCGGCTACTCCATCCGCACCCTCGCTGCCAGCAGCGGGGCTGCGCAACAACGGCTGGGCAGCGAGATCTTCAGCCTCTACCTGGCCCTTGCCGCGGTCGTCAGCGCCGGACTCGTCGCCGTGCTGCTCCTCACCCGGGCCTACCACGCCCCTGATGGGCGGCTCCTCCTGGCGATGAGCCCCTACCTGCTGGCGTACGCGCTGTTTCCGGACTGGTGGTTGCGCGCCAGGGGCCAGCTGCTGCAGCTAGGTGCTGCCAACTGGGCGGCCGTCGTCACCCTTGTGGTGGCCTGGATCCTGGTGCCGTCGGGAGACGGCGTCGCGTATGCCCTCGGGTACGGGCTGTCCCCCCTGGCAGGAGCCACCGTCGCGATGTACATCCTCGCCCGGCATGGGTCCCTACCCACCTGGACACCGTCCTGGACCGCCTGGCTGCGGCACCTCAGGACGTCCTTGATGTTCGGTGCGGCAGGTGTGGGGGGCCAGATCTCCGTGCCTCTGGCGCTCGCGACCATGGCCTCCACCGGCAACCCGCGGGCGGCCGGGGCGTTCGCACTCGGTATGCGGGCTTCCGCAGCGGCCGCCAACGCCCTGTGGCTCCTGCTCCAGAACGCGCTGCCCCACCTGCTCACCGGCACCCGCCCTGTCACGGCCCGTACCGCGATCGGGGCGGCCATGCCACCGCTGCTCGGGGTCGGTGTGGCCGTTCTCCTGTGGCACCCGCTGCTGGCGCCGGCACTGGGCTCGAGCTACGCGCAGGCCGGTGGCTACGCAGCCCTGGGCGCGCTGTTGCTCGTCGTCTGGGGCCCCAAGTACGTCATCGAGATCGGGCTCGTAGCAACGTTCGGTGACGCGCAACGGATCGTCATGAACATCGTCCCACCGGTGCTGGTGGTCGCCGCCGTCCTCACCGGTCTGCAGACCGGTCGTAGCTGGGCCATGCCTACCGCACTCCTGTGCGGCGAAGGTCTGGCTGCGGTGGTCGGGTACGCGCTGCTTCGACGTCGGACCGTGCCCGAGCTGAAGGTGCCGGATGTCGAGCCAACCAGATAGCGCGACCGTGGCGCGCGAGCCCCGCGAGCCCTCGGAGGTACGCTCCGGGCACAGGAGATCTACCCGGATGCACCTCACCAAGACAGCCCTTGCCGCGTTGCCACTGGTGATCTTGGCCGCGGTCTTGACACTGCCCTCGAAGACAGGAGGCCCAGGGACCGCCACCACGGGAACACGGCAGCTGTTCGTCGCCCCGTCGGGGAGCGACAGCAACCCAGGCACCCGCAGCCGACCCTTCCGGCAGGTCAACAAGGCCGCCCAGGTCGCCGGCGCCGGCACCGTCGTACACGTCGCTCCTGGCACGTATGGCCCGGTGACCTCCAGCCGAAGCGGTACGTCCAGCGCGCCGATCACCTTCCGATCCGACAGCAGGTGGCAGGCGATCATCAGCGCGCCTGGGCACACGAGCGCGTGGAGCAACTCCGGCCAGTGGGTCGTGATCCAGGAGTTCTCGATCACGCGGGCCGACTACAACGGCATCGTGACCACGAGCTCCAACGGCACCTTCCTGGGCAACAACATCCACCACCTGGCCGCTCCGACCTGCTCGCGCGGTGGCGCCGGCATCGTGGCCGAGAGCTACACGTCTCAGAACAACGACGCCATCGGCAACGTGATCCACAACATCCTCGCGCCTGGTGACTGCGCCCGCATCCACGGCATCTACTACCAGAGCCCGAACGCCGGTCGGATCCTGAACAACGTGATCTACCAGACCAGCGGGTGGGGCATCCACCTGTGGCACAACGCGAGCAACATCACCATCTCCAACAACACCCTCGTCCAGAACCGGCAGGGCGGCATGCTCATCGGCGGGTCGATGGAGGGCAACGACGTTGCCCCAGGCCTCGCCAGCAACATCCTCGTGACCAACAACATCGCGGCCTACAACGGGCACTACGGCATCGGTGAGAGCGGTCGCGTCGGCCACAACACCTACGCGGACAACCTGGTCTACGGCAACAGCAAGGGCGGCTACCGCCTCAGGCGCGGGGCCGCGCGTTCGGGCACCATCACACAGAACCCGCAGTTCGTGGACTACCAGTCTGATGGCGGCGACTTCCGGCTGCGCTCCACCAGTCCGGCACTCGACGCGGGGACCACGTTGGGGGCACCCGGTTACGACCTTCTCGAGGCCCCTCGGCCACAAGGTCCTGCCGTGGACATCGGCGCCTATGAGGGCGGTCACTGACCCCAGCGAGGCTGCTCGGCCGCGCTCGAGGGTGCGCCCAGCTCCGAGCGTGTGCACATCGTTTCAGCAATGACGCGAGGTCGTCGACAACGAAAGGAGGTACCCCCGAACACGCAGGAGACCTCCTCGCATGCACCTCACCAAGACAGCCCTTGCGGCGTTGCCCTTGACGCTACTGGCAGCTACCGCAGTCCTGCCTACCGGCTCCACAGCCTCGGCTACCAGCCTCTCGGCCAGCGTCACCACCGCCACGACGCACCCCTGGCCCACCACCGGAAAGCGACAGCTCTTCGTCTCCCCCACCGGGAGCGACGGCAACCCGGGCACCCAGGCCCGGCCTTTCCGGCAGGTCAACAAGGCCGCCAGCGTCGCCGCCGCGGGCACCATCGTGCACGTCCGCCCGGGCACGTACGGTCCCGTCACGTCGACCAGGAACGGAACCTCCAGGGCACCGATCATCTTCCTGTCCGACAGCAAGTGGCGGGCCACTATCAGCGCGCCCCACAACACGAGCGCCTGGACGAACACCGGCGAGTGGGTCGTGATCGAGAAGTTCAACATCACGGGCGCCGACTACAACGGCATCATGACCACGAGCTCCAACGGCAAGTTCCTCGGCAACCACATCCACCACCTCGCCGCTCCGACCTGCGACAGGGGTGGCGCCGGCATCGTGGCCGAGAACTACTCGGCCCACAACAACGACAGCATCGGCAACGTGATCCACAACATCATGGCGCCCGGTGACTGCGCCCGCATCCACGGCATCTACTACCAGAGCCCGAACGCCGGTCGGATCCTGAACAACCTGGTCTACCAGACCAGCG
Source organism: Frankiales bacterium (assembly GCA_025966135.1). Taxonomy (GTDB): domain Bacteria; phylum Actinomycetota; class Actinomycetes; order Mycobacteriales; family SCTD01; genus RYN-111. Next base: position 41,156 of record JAOPVP010000043.1, on the reverse strand, counting down.
GGTGGGGGATCCATCTGTGGCATAACGCCAACAACATCACCATCTCCAACAACACGGTCTTCCAGAACAAGCAGGGCGGCATGGTCATCGGCGGCTCGCTCGAGGGCAACGACATCGCCCCTGGCATCGTGCGAGGCGTCGTCGTGACCAACAACATCGCCGTCTACAACGGGCGTTACGGCATCCGGGAGATGGGTCGCGCCGGCAAGAACACCTACGCGAACAACCTGGTCTACGGCAACTCGAACGGCAGCTACAGCCTGATCGGCGGAGGCCGGCCCACGGGCACCATCGCCAAGAACCCGCAGTTCGTGAACTACCGGGCCGCCGGCGGTGGTGACTACCGCCTGCGCCGCACCAGTCCGGCAGTCAACAGGGGAACCACGCTACGTGCACCCCGCTACGACCTCATGCTGGCGCCTCGGCCCCAGGCCGGAGCCATGGACATCGGCGCCTTCGAGGGCGGCCACTGAGTCGCAACCGGCACGAATGCCGTCAGCACGGTCGCATTCAGCACGGTCGCAACCTGCAACGTCGCAACGAGCGATGTCGCAACACGGACAGCACCTCAGCGGCGGCGTGGCCTCACAGGGTCACGCCGCCGGTGTGCACTCTGAGATCGACCACTGTTGGTGATCTTGGGGCTACATGGAGTGACAGAAACTCGGTACACATCGGTTCAGCAACTTTGCGTGACCGTCGAAACACGGGAGGTAGCCCCCGATAACTCAGGAGTTCTCTCGTATGCGTCTCAAGAAGACTGCACTCGCTCTGCTGCCGTTGGCCTTGGTGCCAGCGGCAGCAGCGCTACACACCGCGTCCGCCTCGGCCGCCACGAGCGGGCCATGGAGCGTCCGCATCAACTCGGGCGGTCCCGGCTTCACCGACTCCCAAGGCAAGCAGTGGCTCGCCGATCGCTACTTCGTCGGTGGCACCGCGGCCACGAACCACCGGACGGTCGCCAACACCACCGACCAGACCGCCTACCAGGACGAGCGGTACGGCATGAGCGGGTACACCATCCCGGTACCGGCCCCGGGCATCTACGACCTCAAGCTGCACTTCACCGAGAACTGGGCCAACAGGCCTGGCCAGCGTGTGTTCTCGGTCACGGCGGAGGGACAGACAGTCGTGGCGAACCTGGACCTCGTCAAGACGATCGGGGCGACGACTGCCTACGACGTCAGCGTGCCGGTCCGGACCACCGACTCGAAGGTCGATGTGGGCTTCAGTGCCGCGGTGAACAACGCCAAGATCGACGGCATCGAGGTCCAGGCCACGAGCACCCCGGCACCGGCGCCGTCCGCCACCCCGACCTCCAGTCCCACCGCTGCAACCACTACCAAGCCCACCACCAGCCCGACCACAGCACCGACGGCGAGCACCGCGCCGACCAGCACGCCGACAAACCCCTGGCCCACCACGGGATCCCATGCGCTGTACGTCTCGCCGACAGGTAGCGACAGCAACCCGGGCACCAGCAGCCAGCCGTTCCGGCAGGTGCAGAAGGCCGCGAGTGTCGCCAGCGCGGGCACCGTCGTCCACGTTGCCCCAGGGACCTACGGCGCTGTCACCTCCAGCAACAGCGGCACGTCCAGCGCGCCGATCATCTTCCTGTCCAGCAGCAAGTGGGGCGCGAAGATCAGTGCACCGGGCAGCACCAATGCCTGGACCAACACCGGTGACTGGATCGTCATCGAGAACTTCGACATCGCCGACTCCCAGTACAGCGGGATCATGTCGACCGCCTCGAACGGCAAGTTCCTCGGCAACCACATCCACCACATGGTCCCGCCGGGCTGCAGCCGTGGCGGTGCCGGTATCGAGCTGCAGAACTACTCCGAGCACAACAACGACTCGATCGGCAACGTCGTCAATGACATCCTCGCGCCGACGAGCGGCTGCGGTCTCATCCACGGCATCTACTACCAAGGCCCCAACGGCGGCCGCATCCTGGACAACATCGTCTACCAGACCAGCGGGTGGGGCATTCACCTCTGGCACAACGCCAACACGATCACCATCTCCAACAACACGGTGTTCGAGAACAAGCAGGGCGGCATGGTCATCGGCGGCTCGCTCGAGGGCAACGACATCGCCCCCGGCATCGCCAGCAACAACGTCGTGACCAACAACATCGTCGTCAACAACGGGTACTACGGCATCCGGGAGATGGGTCGCGCCGGCCAGAACACCTACGCGGACAACCTGCTCAACGGCAACGCCAGTGGCGGCTACAGCCTCATCGGTGGCTCCACGCCGACGGGCACCATCACCGGGGACCCGCAGTTCGTCAACTACCAGGCGAGCACCGGTGGCGACTACCACCTTCGCGCCGCCAGCCCGGCCATCAACAAGGGCACGAGCCAGGGCGCTCCGACCTACGACATGGACCTGGCCGCACGACCCCAGGGCCCGGCCGTGGACATCGGCGCCTACGAGGGCGGCCACTAGCAGAGCAGCACCACCACAACCGCTGATGCATGACCACAGCGCCGGCGTGACCTCAGGTCACGCCGGCGTTGTGCTGCTCCCCCGCTTGGCCGACGTGCCGTGGAGCGCGCCCACGGCCTGCTGCCGGACAGCTACCGAGCGCTTCGCTGCGTCCCGCAGATGGGCCAGCACCCGCCACTTCGACACCCGTGCGTGGGGCACGGACAAGGCGCTGGCGCCGTACTTGCGCTTGTAGTCGCCGCCCCCGCCGAAGTCGAACTCCAGCGCGCCGCGACTCTTCCAGGTGCTGAAGGCATGCCAGAACAACAGCTCGTTGGGACGCAGCTGCTGCTGCGAGCGCCAGCTCGCGCCGCCCCAGAAGTACGCGGTCTGGCCAAGGCCCGCGACCAGTGCGGTGGCGATGGACCTGCCGTTCGGAGCACGAACCCGAATGAGCTGAAGCCTTCCCGTCGGGTGGAGGTGCTCGATGAGCTTCTCCACCCTCCGGAGCGGATAGGTGGGGACGAGCCGTTGCTTGGCGAAGACGTCCTGCAGCTGGGCGTAGTACTCCGCAGCAAAGCCCTCGGGCGCCGCGTCCTCGACCACCAGCTCGCCGCGCACCGCCTTGCGCAGGTTCTGCCGAGTCCCGCTGGTCATGCGCGCGCGGATCTCCCCCTCACTCGGTCTCAGGTCGACCACGAACGTCGGCACGTCGTCGTGCTGCCCACCGAGGCCCGACAGGTCCGGCACCGAGGCCCATCGGTCGCAGACCTCGAGATGACTGCACCGGAGCTCCCCGAACGCGAAGGGGACCAGAGCCTGAAGCGCTTCTCGGCGCGGCGTGCCAGGAAGCAGGTTGCAGCCCAGGTACTGCGTGCTCCACCCCGGCATGGGGGCACCGAGGACCCGCACCCCGAACCGCTGGCACACCAGCCCGGTGAACCAACCGCGATCGTCGCCACCCTCCCGGAGAACGGCGACCACAGGCTCTGCTCCTTGGGTCTCCGCGACGAAGGAGAGCCAGGCGCTCGTCTGAAACAGCACCCGGTCCTCGAGCGCGTCGAGCCGCGCCCAGTCGACGTCCTCGAAGGCAAGTCGTTCCAGCTTCAGCACGCGGTCTCCAGCGGATGTCCCAGCAGCGTCAGGATGGTCTGCACCCGGTGCTCGTAGGTGTGCTCTTCGCGCACTCGTTCGTGGCTGTTGCGTCCGAGACTCTCGCGCAGACGTCGGTTCGCAACCAGCTCCCTCACCTGGCTCAGGAACTGATCGCGGTCCTCGAACGTCGCGATCTCGGTGTCGGGCTTGAAGTGCCTGACCGACTCGGGCAGGCGCTCGGTGAGCTGCGGCGCGCAGGCCGCGGCGGCGTCGAACAGGCGCTGGTTGCCACCGGCGACATCATGCGGGTGGTGCGTGTTCAGGGTGAAGCAGCCGGCCCGCAAGGCACGGCCCTGCTCGACACCGAGCGCCTGTCGCTTGCGGGCGATCACCGCGGGATCGCCTGCCCCACCGTCGTTCCCCCAGATGCGCACGTTCAGGCCGAGCCCCCTGGCCTGGTCGATCCAGTGCCGACGGTAGGGGTACATGCCGCCCACGACGGACATCGAGGGCCCGGCTGCCTCCTGCTGCGGACCACCGAGCAGCGTCGGGTCCGAGGCGTGCGGCAGCGTCGTCACGTTGAGGTGACCCATGTTGCGCAGGCGCTGCGTGCTCCAGGAGTCCTTGGGGCAGAAGGACGTGTAGTGCGGGATGCAGGCAAAGCTCTGGTCGAGGACCGGGTGGTCGGGGTGCCAGTTGAGGAATGGCACGCGCGAGGAGATGGCCGCCACGTCCTCCGGGAGGAAGTACTCACCCTTGACCGTGACCACGTGGTCGCAGTCCCCAGCTCTCGCCAGAACGAGTTGACCGAGCCGCCGCGTCCGGTCCGTCAGGCGGTGGTCCCGTTCCAGGACCTGCAACGCCGTCCCGGCCACGCCCGGCAGACGCCTGCCCACGAAAGCGCGGTCGTCGAACTGCACGACCTGCCACCGCAGCCGCCGGTAGGCAAGGGCCAGGAACCAGGCCATGTCGCCCACCCTCGACGGGCCGACGATGAGCACTCGGCCAACGCTCTGGGCCATGCGACCTCCAGTCTCGTAAGGACGTGGGGCCTCAGCGGTGCGGGCGCACCGCACGACGTGGCTCCGGCGCGCTGACGAACGTGGGCGGTGCCCAGCTCGTCTCCTCGAACCCCTCACGGGTCCGCGGCAGGGGGCTCCAACGCTGACGCAACGAGGCGACAGCCAGTCCCGCTGCGGCCCCGATGAGGAGCCCCAGCGCGAGGTTGTACAACGGCCGCGGGGACACCGGTGAACCGCTCTGGTCCGCAAGCTTGGTGATCCTCAGCTCGACGGCCGGTGCTCCCGCGTCCGTGCCCTCCAGAGCGACGGCGTATCTCGAGAACTGCGTCGCGGTGGCGTTGGCGAGGCTCTGGGCCGTCTTCGCACTGCCATCCCGCGCGATGATCCGCAGTAGGACGGTGTCGGGGGGCGAGCTCGCCGTGATCTGCTCCGCGAGGCGGTCGGGTGCCGTGCGCAGCTTCAGGTCCTTGGCCACCGCGGTCATCACCGCTGGATTGGTGACGAGCGGGATGTAGGACTTGATGCGCTCCTGCGCAAAGCGGGCGCGGTCGAGCGCGCCGCCGGCGTTGGCAGTGTGTCCCGCTGAGACGAAGACCTGGGCCTCGGACTGGTAGGTCCGTGACGTCTGGGAGGAGACCACCAGCGCCGTGATGGCTCCTGCAGCGATGCACGCCAGCACGACCAGCGTGTGCCTCTGCAAGATGCGGGCCCCGTCCCCTGACGCCATGTCACTCCTCGTACGACGGTGCCGCCGAGCGCCCCAGACGCTCGACCAACGGCTTCCTTCCCCGAGGAGAGGGGGAGCCGTGTCACCGAAATACATCCTCCGCCAAAACCGCAACCTGCTGCCAGGTAGGCGATCCCCTGCGCCATGCAGGCACGCGGCCGTAGCACTACGTCGCGTTGGGGATCCGTTCCTGATACCTCGAGGCGACGATTGCCCAGCCTGTCGGCGGGACAGGCCAGCGAGACAAGGACGAACCCAGCGCATGTCCACCGCATCTGAGAGCGCTGATCACGACTGGCACGGCCCCAGCGCGTTTATGGCAGGCGGCGTGCTCCCCCGTCCCCGAGCCTGGCTGCGAGCCCGACCACGGTTGCAGGGGTACGTCCTGGCTCCGCTTGGCCTCACCCGCCGCCTCCCCCACGCAGTCGGTGGTGTCTACTTCCTGCTCTATCACGGCGTTCCGGACAATCACGCGAACGGCCTCCGCAAGCAGCTGACAGCCATGCAGGCCCGTGGTGACTTCCTGACCTGGGAACAGGGTCTGTCCGCACTCGCCTCCGACGTGCCGCTGTCGGGTCCGCGGTTCTGCCTGTCGTTCGACGACGGGCACAAGGAGTGGACGAGCACCGTCCTACCACTGCTGGCCGAGCTGAAGGTGCCTGCGACGTTCTTCATCACCACGAACAAGGTCGTCACCGGGGAAAGCCAGGAGCAGATCACGTGGCGCGACTGCACGTGCTTGCTGGAGGCCGGCATGCACATCGGGTCCCACACCATCACGCACGCCAGGTTGGCTCTGCTCAGCGCCGGCGCGGCCCGGCGAGAGGTACTCGACTCCAAGGACGAGCTCGAAGGCCGACTCGGCGTGCCGGTCCTGGACTTCTCGGCCCCCTTCGGACTGCCCGACGTCGACTACACCGATCGCGACCTGCAGGTGGTGATGGAGGCGGGTTACCGCAGCTGCGCCAGCGCACTGCCGGGTCGGATGTCACCCGGTGACTCGCCCTTCGCCGTACGACGGAACGGGCTGAGCCCGGCCTGGCCGCTGATGGCCGTCAGGAAGCGCGTCCACGAATGACCAGCCCGTTCGCATGAGCAGTAGCTCGCCGCCCATCCCGGTGTTCACGCCGTCGGCGTCGATCGGGGGCGTCGAGATGGTCGCACGACAGGTGTACACCGCCCTGTCCGACGGAGACGGCTGCTCACGTCTGCACGTCGGGCTGCACGGCATCGCGGGTTCCGCGCGGCCCCGCGGACGGTGGATGGCCCTCACGTGGAAGACCGAAGCCGCGGCCATGCTCCGGCACCCAGGCGTGCTCGACCGTGGTCTGCTCTGGCTCCACGGTGCCGAGCTGACACGTGACAGCGGCCGCGTCCACACGTATCTGCGCTCCCGGGTCCTGAACGGTACAGACCAGCTGCTCGCAGTGAGCCCGCTGGCCCTGCAGCTGCTCCCGCCCCACTTGCGGGAACGCGTGCAGCTCGTCGGCCCGCCCGTGCCCGCTGCCGACCATGCGGCCGCCCATGCCTATGGCCGCGATCCTCGGGCACCAGGGAGCGGCGGCCTCCGGTTGCTCTCGGTCGGCAGGGCGGTAGCCCGCAAGGGTCACGACCGTGCCATCGAGGTGGCGCGCCTCCTGGCCGACTCTGCGGCCGTCCGACTCGACGTGGTCGGGCCAGGACCAGACATCTCGCGGCTGGAAGAGCTCGCCGCCGCCGCGTCCTGCACGGGTCTCACCATCCACGTCCACGGCACCGTCACGGACCTCGTCAAGGATCAGCTGTACGCCGATGCCGATGCCCTGCTGTTCCTTCCACGCGCCGAAGCCGGCGAGTACGAAGGCCTCGGGCTGGTGGTGCTCGAGGCTGCGGCGCGTGGCTGCCCAGCTGTCGTGGTCGACTGTGGCGGCAGCCGCTACGGCGTCGCAGACGGACGCAGCGGCATCGTGCTTCCCCCCGAGGCGAGCACACAGGACATCGCAGAGGCAGTCGCAGCGCTTACCTCGACGGATCACGCACGTCAGGCTGCAGCACGGTTCGCCGCCGGCTTCGCACTCTCCGCGTGGCAGCGACGGGTGCGCGCTCTGGCTGCAGGGGACCGGCCCGATTGGCGGTGGCCGGACCTTGCGTGAGCCACCGTCGAGCTACCGAGCACGTGCGGCCGCGCGCTCGATCACCAGGCTGGCCATGCTGCTGCTGGCCGCCGGAATGGTCGTGGTCACGGCCGCGGTCGTCACCGGCCTGGCGGACCGTCTCGTGGACGAGCCCTTCCGCAGGCTCATCGCTGCTCACGACTGGCGAGTGCCAGACCGGGTGCTCCTCGCCCTCGTGCGGGCCGGTGACGCCGACGTCATGGTCTTCACCGCATCGGTCGCCGGGGTGCTGTGCGTGCTGCTGGCACGCCCGCTGGGCCACCTCGTGCGCCTCGTGGGCGGCTGCCTGGCGAGCGCGGTTCTGGTCCGGGTGCTGAAGCTGGCGCTCGACCGGACGGGCTCGTACACCATGCCTGGGGAGCTCGAGCCCGGGCAGGGTGCCTACCCGTCGGGGCACGTCATCTCCGTGCTCGTGGTGTCGGGCATGGCGCTGTGGGCCGTGGCACCGGACGGCAGCCCCGGTGGTCGTGGCAAGGCTCTCGTGCTGGGCGGCTCCGTCTCAGCGGTCGAGAGCGCGGCCATCCTGCTCCTCCACCAGCACTGGCTGACCGATGTCGTCGCCGGGTGGATGTTGGGCCTGCTGCTGCTGCTCGTCTGGACCACTCCCAGCCGCCGAACCGAGAGGGCGCAGTCGCCATGAGCACACAGGACAAGGTGGTGGTGGTCGGTCTCGGCTACGTCGGGCTTCCCCTTGCGGTCCGCGCGGTGCAGACCGGCCGGCGGGTCGCGGGTTACGACGTCTCCGGTGCGCGCGTGGACGCGCTGTGCGCAGGTCACTCCTACATCGAGGACATCAGCGATGAGCTGCTCGACTCCTGCCTCGCGACCGGCCGCCTGAGAGCCTCGACCAGCCCGGACGTGTGCGCCGGGTTCGACGTCGCCGTGGTGACGGTCCCCACGCCGCTCGCGGATGGGGCGCCAGACCTGTCGTACGTCGAGGCCGCCGCCGAGACGCTGTCCCGGCACCTTCGACCGGGCGCCCTCGTCGTACTCGAGTCCACCAGCTACCCGGGCACGACCGAGGAGGTCGTCGGACCGATCCTTCAGGCAGGTAGCGGGCTCCGCCCCGGTCTGGACTTCTCGCTCGGTTACAGCCCCGAGCGCATCGATCCTGGTAATCCCACGTGGCGGCTCGAGAACACCCCGAAGATCATCTCCGGCGTCGACCACCACTCGCTCGAGCAGGTGCGTCAGTTCTACGACCTCCTGGTCTGCCGCACCGTCGCGGTCCCCTCCCCACGTGAGGCGGAGCTCGCCAAGCTCATCGAGAACACCTTCCGCCATGTGAACATCGCCCTGGTGAACGAGCTCGCGATGTTCGCAGCCGATCTCGGGATCGACGTGTGGGCAGCCATCGATGCGGCCTCGACCAAGCCGTTCGGGTACATGCCGTTCACCCCCGGACCGGGGGTCGGCGGGCACTGCCTCCCGATCGACCCGTGCTACCTGTCGTGGAGCGTCCGGCGTACGTTGGGCCAGAGCTTCCGGTTCGTGGAGTTGGCGAACGACGTCAACGACCACATGCCGGATCATGTCGTGCGCCGAGTGATGCTGGGCTTGAACAGGCGGCGCACTGCGCTCAACGGGGCCCGGGTGCTGTTGCTGGGGCTGTCCTACAAGCGCAACACCGGGGACGCCCGCCAGGCGCCTGGCGCCGTCATCGCCGAACGCCTGCTCAGCCTCGGGGCCGAGGTCCACGCCTGCGACCCGCACGTCCGCGAGCAGCAGGTCTCGGACGGCGTGACCCGCGTGGAGCTGACCGCCGACGAGGTTCGTGCGGCACACGCCGTGATCCTGGTGACCGATCACGACTGCTTCGACTACGACCTCATCACTGCCCATGCGCGGTACGTCTTCGACACCCGCAACCGCATGAAGGGCGACAACGTCGAGGCCCTGTGAGCACGCTCTGGGGTCAGTTCACCCGGGGCACATGGCGCGCGGGCACGGGACCGCTTGCGCGTTGCTGTCGCCGCAGAACCCAGTAGCCGCCCGCAACGAAGGGGGCGGCCAGCCAGAACTGCGCCACTAAGGAGCCCTCCACGAGGTGGACCATGGAGACCAGCCAGAGGGTCCGGTGCGCCAGGGACGGAATCGCATCGACTCGGCCAAGAGCCAGCCCGAACAGCATCCAGCCGACCAGGAGCCCGATCGTGCCGAAGTTGAGCACCCACTCCCCCGAATAGCTCGGTGCGAAGAACTCCTTCCCCGCACTCGGCGAGAACGAGAACACGTCCTCCCCGAACCGGATGGAGAACGACTTCGGCTTCTCGGGCCACAGGGCGCGCGGCACCCAGGAGTAGGCGAGCTCGACGAACGTGCTGCCGTGCAGCTGCGCCGCACCCGCCTCGAGATGCGCGTTCGACGCCATCAGGGCGTCGACGCCGTAGCTGCGGGAAATGGCCGCCGACACGCCCCCTGACACCGAGTCGACGACCCCCTGCTTGCGGTTCCCACCGCTCGCCAGGGCGAAGATGTAGGTGCCGACCAGCCCACCTACGAGGATGACGGCCAGCCCAGCGAAGGCATGTGAGCGCCCCGGACGCCGGGTCTGCGCCCGACCCGTCAGCCCGATCACGAACGCCACCACACACGCCAGGACGGCCATCTTCGATCCCAGCAGGCTGACGCGCGCCGCGGTGTAGGCCAGAGCCGGAACGAGCGTGATCAGGTGCTGCCGAGGGGCCTGCACGAAGGCATAGCAGACCGCGGCTGCCGCACCTGATGCCATCAAGCCAGGAAGACTGAGCATGAAGCCGCCGCCGACCGCGAAGCCGCCACCGGCGCTGTGGATCTCCAAGGGCAGGAGCAGCCCAGCCACCCCCAGCAGGACGAGCACACGCCAGGTCCTGATGCCGGCCGCGGAGATGACGGGCCTCGAGGCGACGCCGCGCGGGAGCGCGAGCAGGTACGCCGCTGTGAGCACCCCCAGGCCGATGAGCGACTGCAGGAGCGCCTGGCCGAGGGCGCCCTCCAGGCCCACCCCCGGCGAGAACTCGGCGTAGATGGGCGGTCGCTCCTTCGGTGCGGTGAGCAGGAACAGGCCGCGGATCGGGAACTGCACGACGAGATACCCGACCACCCAGGTCCGCGCAGAGACCACTCCGCGCGGGGCCAGCAGCATCACCACGGCTGCAGCCGCCAAGAACGCGATTGCCAGCTGCTCCACCGGCTCCCGGGCAGCCGCCAACACCAGCACCGCCACACACACAGCGGGTACGGCGATCAGCGGCACGAGCAACACCAGCCAATCGAGTCGTGAGCGATGCGAGGAGAGACGAGACGGCGTACCTCCTCCGTTGGTCGAGAGCCCGATACTCATGTGCTCGCCAGCTCTTCGCGTAGCCGCCCAGGTCGGAGGACGTTGGGACGCAACAGCGAACGCCACAGCCCGCAGCCGTAGGAGAGGTGGAGCACCACGGCTGCCGGCGCGCTCAGCAGGGCCACCCGGACGTCCGACGTCCGCCGTGCGGTCTGCAGGATCAGCAGGCCGAGCACCAGGCTGTAGGCAGACAGGCCCGCCGCCAGCAGCAACGGCCGCCCGAGAGCTGCCAGCACGATGCTGGCCGTGAGACCGACGACGAACAGTCCCGGTACCAGCTGTCTGATCCTGAGCTGGTCGCCGAAGGCGCGAGCAGTGATCGTGCGCCAGTAGCCGTACTCGAAGTACTGCCTCCAGAGCCCGCGCAGGGAGCCACGCGGGTAGTAGTCCACGCAGACGTCGGCGTCGAGGTAGACCGTGCCGCCTGCCCGCCGCAACCGGGCGTTGAGCTCGTCGTCCTGGTTGCGGACGAGCTCCGGGCGAAAGCCCCCCAGTTGCAGCAGGCGGTCTCGTTCGTACAACCCGAATGCCACGGTGTCGACGTAGCCGGACCGCGAGCTGGTGCGGAACCGCGAGCCACCGACCCCGAAGCCCGAGCTCATGGCCGCAGCGATCGCCCGCTGGGTAGTGGTGGCGCCGATGGTGCGCAGCCGTGGCCCGACGCACGCGGCTCCCGTCCTCGCCGCCGAGGACAGCAAGCAGCTGACGTAGTCACGCGGGACCAGGCAGTGCCCGTCGATGCGTACGACGTACCGGCTGTTGACTGCCTGAACGGCCCGGTTGAGGCCGGTGCTGACGATGCCCTCGGGATTGGGCAGGACGAGCACGCGGGCGTCGCGCCGAGCCCACTCGTCGACCAGCTCAGCGGTGCCATCCTCGCTGGGACCCAAGGCGACGACGATCCGGTCGAGGAGCACGCAGTCCTGCGAGGTCACGGCCGCGAGGACGTCCGGGAGACCCGCACCCTCCTGTCGCACAGGCATGATGACCGATACCCGGGATCCGTCCGCACTCGCCATCCGCACCTCCGTGTGTTGCCTCAGCCGCTGCACGATGGCACCCAGCCACGACCCCCCGGACCATGCAAAGGCACTACGTCGCCGTTCGGCGCGGATGTATCACGCCCGCGGCTCCCGGCTCACCACAACGAAACGGGACCCGATCGGGCAGGGGAAACCATGACGTTCACGCTGGTCTGTGATGAGCAGCGCCTCTTCGCAGAGGCGCTGGCTGCCGCACTCCAACGGGACAGCCCGGATGCGGTGGACCTGGTGGCGCAGCCCGAACAGGCAGTTCTTGCCGCCTCGGTAATGCGCCTCGCCACCTTGGTGATGAGCCTGCGCTCGACGCCGCTCCCCGGCCTCGACGCTATCTGTCACGTGCGACGGGATCAGCCGCAGTGCCGGATCGTCTGCCTGACCGCCAGCAGGGACGACCTGCTGGAACGGCAGGCGATCGAGGCAGGCGCAGACCAGATCGTCGTGCGCGCCGGCCCGCTGGCCGACCTGGTTGCAGCCGTGCACGCCTCCGTCCCGCAGTGGGTTCCCGACGCCAGTCCCACCGCGGCGACCTCGCCCAATCGGGTGTCGCGACGGGTGGGCGATGGCCTGCACCTGCGGTTCCTGACGGCCCGAGAGCGCCAGGCGTTCGACCTGCTGGTCGAAGCACGATCCACGGAGAGCATCGTCCAGGAGATGCACATCACGACCTCGACAGCACGGAGCTACGTCCAGTCCGTCCTGGAGAAGTTGGGAGTGCACTCACGGGTGGAGGCCGTCGCGTACGCAGCCCAGCACTCACTCGTGCTGCCGGACGCGTCGAGGTGCTCCTGATGGGGGCAGGTACCGATCCACCTCCGGAGCCTGACCACGAACGCTTGGGAATCATGGTGGTCGACCCCGAACCAGCCATGGCAGAGGGGCTCGCGCTGCGGTTGTTGGTCGAGCCGACCATCGGATCTACCCGCGCTGCGTCGAGCGCCCTCGAGGCCTTGCACGTCATCGAGCAACAGACCCCCAAGGTCCTCATCGTCGGTGCTGAGCCCGGCACCTGGCAGGTCGGCTTCTTGCGACAGGTGGCGCGGGAGCACCCGGGCATCGGGGTGGTCGTCATGTCCGAGACCGAGGCGATCGAGGACCTGGCAGTGCTCATCCAGGCCGGCGCGATGGGGTGGGTGCCGAAGACCGCTTCGGTGGAGTGGCTCTCGCGCGTGGTGACGGGTGTGGGCGCGGGGCAGTGGTGGCTGCCTCGAGCGCTGCTCGGCCACGTCGTGCGTCAGCTCTCCCGCGAGGCTGAGAGCGCCGCTATGGGGAGGCTCAACAGCTTGACCTTCCGCGAGCGGCAGGTCCTGGCCGCGATGGCGGAGGGGATGCCGCGGTCAGAGATCGCGACGTGTCTGTGCCTGTCCGTGAACACCGTCCGCACCCACATCCAGCACCTGCTCGTCAAGCTGGAGGTCCACACCAGCCTCGAGGCGGTCAGCATCGCGCTCCGGGAAGGCGTCGGCATCGCCCATCCGCCACACCGCGCACGGGAACGAGGTCAGGCAGGCCGGCACCTGGTGTCCTAGCCGTATCGACACCTGGCGCGGCCGCAACGGTGGGCGGAACGGGCCGCAGCATCATTGTCAAATATGGGAATCCTGGCATCCTGGACAATCTTCGCTTGTGCGGACGCCTGCCTTCAGGTCACCGACTGGTAGGCGAGGCGGCCCCGCTATGGGCGCGTCGATGCCGACATTCCGCTTCAGCAATTTTCGCCAGCCGTCGAGGTACTTCTGGTCGGGGAGATACGCATGCCAGCGACTCCCCGTGTGCAAGGGCGAAACCCTCCTGCACGGACGAGTCCGGCAGTCACGCGAGCCGGCCGACAGGAAGAGAAGCATGTCTTTCAAGATCCAAGCGAAGACGGGAGCAGTAGCTCTGGCTTGCGCGGCAGTTGCCTGTGTGACCGCGGTGCTGCCGACACCTTCAGCCCACGCGGCCGTTCTCGAGTCTGCAAACTTCAACGCCGGGAACCTCTCCGAGTGGCAGTACTCGAGCGTCCCCAACCCCAACCCGTACGGCGCCACCATCGGCGTCGACGCGAGCCGAACCTATGAGGGCGCGTACGCAGCAAAGGCCCACACGGGCCCGGGTCCGGGCATCCAGTACGCGCGCACTCTCTGGGGTGACACCAGCGGCACGCCGGGAAGCCTCAACTGGGGAGCGGGCAAGGATGTCCACTACGGCATGGCCCTCTACCTGCCGCAGGGCTTCAACGCCTCGATGCAGAGCTACTTCGTACCCATGCGATGGGACACCTACGGGGTCAGCAACGTCAGTCGGGGCGGTCTGGCGATGTACGGCGACGGCAGCTGGCGGCTCTTTCGCGAGCGTGACGGCGTGGAGTCGCAGACCAATCTCCTGCCGTCGACGTTCCGGCTCTCCGAGGGGACCTGGCACTGGCTCGAGGTGCACCAGAAGCTCAGCGCCACAGACGGACAGGCCGTCAACGAGCTCTGGGTGGACGGTAGCAAGATCGGCAGCTCGACCGCGCGCAACTTCTATGGGACCCCAGTCAGCGCCATTCGGTACGGCGTGGTCGCCACCGACCAGGACCGGCAGACCAACCCCCTCACGGTCTGGTACGACCGGGCCGTGGTGTCGGACTCCTACATCGGACCGGTGGGGAGCTCCGCGCCGCCGAGCAGCCCGCCGCCCAGCAGCCCGCCGCCCACCAGCCCGCCCACCAGCGCCGACACGCAGGCGCCCAGCGCCCCGGCCAGCGCCACGGTGACGTCACGGACCAGCACCTCGGTCGGCCTCAGTTGGGCCGGGTCCTCGGACAACGTCGGCGTCACCGCCTACGACGTCTGGCGGGGCGACGCCAACTACGCCAACTGGGTCCTCGCCGGGACGGTGGGCGGTACCACCAGCAGCTTCACCGTCGGCTCCTTGAACCCGGGTACCGGTTACACGTTCAGCGTCCGGGCGCGAGACGCAGCCGGCAACACGTCGGCCTCCTCGAACATTCCGACGGCGACCACCACAGCATCGTCGGCTGACACTCAGGCCCCATCAGCACCGTCGTCGTTGACAGCCACGGGGAAGACAAAGTCCTCCGTGTCCTTGGCCTGGAACGCTGCCACGGACAACGTCGGCGTGTCGAGGTACGAGATCTGGCGAGGCGACGCCAACTACGGGAACTGGATCCTCGCCGGGTCCGTGGCCAGCGGGACGCGGACCTTCACGTCCGGCTCACTCGCGTCGCGCACGGGCTACACCTTCGCCATCCGGGCCTTCGACGCGGCTGGCAACAAGTCCGCCTCCTCGAACATCGTGGCGGTCAGCACGAGCTGACGAGGCGCGGCCTCGACGCACGACCTGGCTCGCTCCGCTCCGGCGGCACGGCGAGCCAGGTCGTGGCCGGGTGTCACGCGTGGACCGACGTATCCACCAGGCGGGTGTCCCGCCCTGTGCTTACAGGCGCACCACACCGTGACGCGGAGGCAGGCCTCTATGCGAACCAGACCGCGAGCGTGAACGGGGACTCGGGCCGCCTTGCGCGGGAGCAGGCCTTCCACGACAGGCGCTTCAGCGTCGGGACGCGCGATGCGGCGGACAAGTACTACGTCGCCACACGGGCGAGCGAGTCCTTCTACGTCAACCGTGTCCTTGCTGCACCGGCAGGGTCCCGCGCTTTGGAGTACGGATGCGGCCTCGGGTCGCACGCCTCCGACCTCGCCGACCGGGGCGTGCGGGTCGATGCGGTGGACCTCTCACCCGTGGCGATCGAGCAGGCTCGCGAGGAGGAGGCGGCGCGTGGGCGTACCGGCGTGCGCTTCCAGGTGATGGACGCCCACGCGCTGTCGTACGACGACCAGACGTTCGACCTCGTCTGCGGGAGCGGCATCCTCCATCACCTCGAGCTCTCACGCGCCTTCGCCGAGCTGGCGCGGGTCCTCAAGCCCGGTGGACGGGTTGTCTTCCTCGAACCCCTCGGGCACAATCCCGCCATCCGGCTCTACCGGCGGTTGACTCCCAGGATGAGGACGTCAGACGAGCACCCGCTGCTCGTGCAGGACCTCCGTCTCGCGGAGGCCTACTTCCAGCACGTCGAGGCTCGCTTCTTCCACCTCCTGAGCCTTGCTTCTGTACCCCTGCGCGGCACGCGGCTGCTCGAACCTGCCCTCTCCGTCCTCGAGCGTCTGGACGACGGGCTGCTCCGCGCCCTTCCGGCGGTACGGCGCTACGCCTGGATGACCGTCCTCGAGGCGCGCAGATCACCGTAGCCGGGTGCCGGTCGGGGACCAGTCGCGCGGCCCGACCTCACAACCAGAAGCCGTCGCGCGATCCAGGTACAGCACCGCGGGATCCTGCTGACGTCCTGTCGCCACGGCCACCAACCCCCAGCGCAGGTGGCTCACCGGCCGTCCGAAGTAGTTGGGACGTCCGTTCCGCCCGACGAGAAGCCCGTCGACGTACAGCTCGTTGAGTGCGTTACCAGCGGAGGTGGCCAGCCGCTGGTGAACCTCCAGCCACAGCCACCGCCCCTCGGCCACCGGGGGGGCGTCCAGCAGACTGCGGTAGACCTGCCCGCCCTCCTGCTCGGCGATCAGGTGCAGCCGCCCATCCGTGCTCCACAAGGTCAGACCGCCGTGGTCCGGGTGCCTCGGGTCCAGCGCGTGGTTGTCCCACCGCATGATGTCGATGACGCCGTCGTTCGAGGCCAGGAAACCGCGAGGGAACAAGAACGCACCACCGAACCAGACGTCGTCACCCTCGTGCCAGGACACATCGGCCGCCACCCTCGCGTAACCCAGCTCACCGCTCGCGTCGTAGACAGCTCGGAGGGCCCACCCGCCGTCGTACGAAGGCTGTCGGACCTTCCGCACGCTGCCATGCCGGGTGTCGACCAACCCGGGTGCGAAGGGGCCTTCGAAGGACAGCTGGACTGCGGGCGGTCTGCGCAGACATCCGGGTGTCTCGCTCTCGGGTGACCAGGAGGCGCTGCCCAGCGCCGCGGCGGCAGCCACCCCCGACAGAACGGCGACGACAAGCAGCAGCCTGGTCATGACGCCCCCGAGCCGCTGGCCCTGGCGCTGGCGGCGGTCCACCACGACACCGTCCGACGGAGCCCATCCTCCAGTGTCACCGGGGACAAGCTCGGGAACAGCCTCGCGAGCAGCTCGGTCGATGCTTGCGAGTGGCGGACGTCCCCCCCGCGCGCCGGCGCGTGCCGGACGACGATGTCGCCGCCCAGGATGCCCTCGAGCACTCTGACCACCTCGAGGAGCGAGTGCCGGCCACCGAAGGCGAGGTTGACGGGTGTCTCGTGCACGACCCTGCGCCGCAGTGCCTCCACTATCACTGCTGTCACGCTGCCGACATAGGTGAAGTCGCGCGTCTGCTGTCCGTCGCCGTGAAGGACGACGGGAAGGCCAGCCATCGCGCGAGACAGGAGCGAGGGGATGACCGCGGCGTACGCGTGGTCGGCGGGTTGCAGAGGTCCGAACACGTTGAAGAAGCGAAAGGTCAGGGACGGGACACCGAAGCACCGGGCATAGGCAAGCGTGTAGGCCTCGCCCGCCAGCTTGCTGGCCGCGTACGGGCTCAGCGGTCGAGGCAGCAGGGCCTCGTGCTTGGGCAGCGTCGGGTCGTCTCCATACACGGAGGAGGACGAGGCGAGCACCACGTGCTGGCACCCGGACTGCCGTGCCGCCTCGAGCAGGTTCAGCGTGCCGGTGACGTTCGCGTCATGGGTCGCTCGCGGATCGACAAGAGAGCGCGGCACGGATGGCCGGGCCGCAAGGTGCACGATCGCATCCGCGCCGACGCACACCTGCGCGAGTGCAGGTTCCAGAACGCTCAGCTCCTCGATGTCTGCTCCCACGACCCCCTCGAGGTTGGCCCTGCAGCCACTCGACATGTCGTCGACCACCACCACACGAGTGCCTTCGTCCACGAGCGCCCTGGTGAGATGCGCTCCGATGAAACCGGCGCCTCCCGTGACGACGACCTTCATCGTGCCTGCTCCGGTGAGCTGGGCACCCAGTCGCAGTGATGCCCTTGGCCGGAGAGCGGAGGCCCGCCGAGGACGTGGTGGTACGCCGCGACCAAGCGGCGAGCGGCGGTGTGGACGGTGGCGACCTGCAGGGTCGGCGCCTGCCTGGAGACCGCGTCGGCGTGCTGTTGGCCGAGGCCAGCAAGAATGCCGGCAGTCAGAGCCGCGACATCCGCAGGCCGCACCAGATGGATCTGCGAGTGCTCCTGGGCGATCTCCACCGTCCCACCGACCGACGAGGCCACGACGCGAAGGCCTGATGCCACGGCCTCCAACAGCGAGTTGGACATTCCCTCCGTCGATGAGGGGAGTACGAACAGGTCGGCCGCCGCCAGCCAGGGCCGCACATCCTGAACAGTCCCCACGAACCGCACTGACGCGCCGTCGTGTGACCGGACCCGATGGGCCTCCGGACCCTCCCCCACGACCAGGAGGACGGCATCAGGTCGCCGCTGCACCACGGCCTTCCATGCCTCGAGCAGAAGCTCGATGCCCTTCTCCGGCGACAGCCGGCCGGTGTAGACCGCGACCGGCGCAGCCTCGGGCAGGCCGAGCCTGGCTCGCAGGTCATGCTTCTCCGCAGCCGTCACGGGGCGGAAGTGCTCGACGTCTACGCCATTGGGTAGGCAGAGCCGTCGCTCCGCGGGCACCCCCAGCCGGCCCAGAGCCTGGTCTATCTCGCGGCTCACCACGTGGAAGTAGTCCACGTGCCTGAGCCACAGCTGCAGGCGGCTGCGGCCCAACGGGCGCTGCTTGAGGGCCTCCAGCTCGCCGCCGCTCAAGACCTTAGCGATGGTCGGGACGTGCAAGTGGGTCTTCGCCAGCATCGCCGTCGTCGTCGGGGACAGCAGCTCGTGCGAGTGCAGGACATCAGGGCGCAGACGACGCAGCAGTCCCTGTGCGGTCATCGTGTAGGACAGCGAGGCCGCCGGACGCGGCCCAGGCACGGGCAGCCTGTGGACGGGGATCCCCCGTACCTCCTCGTAGCCGGCCAGACCCGGGTACCGCCGGGTGAGCACGACGACCTCGACGCCGAGACGCTGCACCAGTGGCAGTACCGCGAGGAGCTGGCGCTCGGCTCCGCCGATGCGCGGAGCGAACCCCTGGATGAGCACAGCTACGCGCATCGCAACCCCGACCGCCGGACCGACCCCAGGTGCGTTCGTTGCCATGCCTCGAGCACCAAGAGCCGCCACAGCAGCTGACCGAACTGCCGGGACCCGCGACGACAGTGCGCGAGCGCTACGCGTTCGACCGCTGTGGTGTCCCACAGGCCCAGTCGGAAGCCCTCCGGGCCCAATAGGCGCTCCCGGAGGAATGCCTGGCCGCTGGCCTGCCGGAACCAGACGTCGACCGGTACCTCGAAGCCACGCTTGGGGGCCGTTCGCGCCGCTGCTGGGAGAAGCTCCGCGGCAAGCGCTCGCAGGGGCAGCTTCCCCAGCCCGTCCGACAGCAGCTGCTCCGTCGGCGTGGCAGCCGCACGTGCCACGAGCCTAGGGTCGAGAAAGGGGGAGCGGACCTCCAGCGAGTGCGCCATCGAGGCCCGGTCCACCTTCACGAGGACGTCGTCAGGCAGGTAGTGCTCGTAGTCCAGACGGCGCTGCCGCGACGTGAGGTCGAGGCCGGCCCACCTCCCCCACCTGTCCCATTGCGAGCGCACCACACCAGGCAGGTCGCCACGCAGCCGAGGGTGAAGGAGCAGCGCGACGACCGGGTCCTCCGGCGTGTCGTCGAAGGCTGCCGCGAACGCTCCGTCCGGTGCCGTGGCCTTGACCAGGCGGTAGCGCGCGCTCGACGTCTGCGGGAAGCGTCTCGCTGCTGCGCGGACCAGCTGGCGGCCCAGGGGTGGCACCCGGTCCAGTCGCCTGTAGCGAAGGGCCGCCTCATACCGGCGGTAGCCCGCGAACGCCTCGTCTCCCCCGTCGCCGGAGAGGAAGACCGTACCGACCTCGGCGGCTGCGCGTGACAGGGCGAACATCGCCAAAGCGCTCGAGTCCCCGAACGGCTCGTCGAAGAACCAGGCCAGGCGGTCGAGGTCCTCGAGCGCATCGGCGCGCTGCTGCACGACGACGTGCTCCATTCCGGCCGCCTTGGCCGCCGCCGCCGCCGCCGGGCTCTCGTCGTACTGGCCTTCGGCGAAGCCGACTGTCAGCGCCACCGGCGGATCACGGCCCTCGGCGCGCGCGGCCCGCGCGGCGAGGACCGCGACGAGGCCGCTGTCGAGCCCGCCGGAGAGGAACACCCCGACAGGGACGTCGCTGCGCAGACGGATCCGCACCGCGTCTTGAAGCAGCTCCGCGACCTCGCTCGCGCTCGTGAAGGGCTCTCCTCGTGACAGCCCGAGGCTCCAGTACGCCCGCTGCACGGCACGCCCTGGATCGTCCAGAGAGCCGACCATCACGTGACCTGGCCGGAGCTTCTCGTAGCCGTCCAGAATGCACGTGTCGCTGGAGAGGTAGCCGTAGGCCAGGTACTCCACCACCGCCTGCTGCGACAGGTCGCGCGAGGCACCCGACCAGCCCAACAGCGCCTTCAGCTCCGACGCGAAGCGCAGGTGTCCCGGTTCACGCCGTAGGTAGAGCGGCTTGACCCCAAGCCGATCGCGGGCGAGCAGAAAACTCCTGGTGCGCTCGTCCACCAGCGCGAGGGCGAACATGCCGTTGAACGTCTCGAGGGCCGCGGCGCCGTCCAGCACGAGCATCCAGAGGACGACCTCCGTGTCAGACGTTCCCCTCAGTCGCACGCCCCGGCGCAGCAGGTCCTCACGCAGCTCCACGTGGTTGTAGACCTCGCCGTTGAACACCAGGTGGACGCGTCCATCCGGCGTGGTCATGGGCTGGTGCCCAGCCTCGGTGAGATCCAGGATCGCCAGGCGACGAAAGCCCAGTGCCCACCTGCTGCCGCATGCCTCGCCCTCATCGTCAGGTCCCCGGTGCTGAAGCAGCTGCCCCCCCAGCCGCAAGAACTCCGCCGCTCCGCTCAAGGGCTCACCCAGCCACCCGTAGACGCCGCACATCCGCCCTCACCTCCTGGTGGTCCGAGATGCGCTTGGAGCCACCAGCCCGGGGTTGCTGGCCGGGGCGAGGGGCGGCACCTGCAGGTTGACGACGGCCAGGCAGATTCCGAACAAGAGCCACATGTACCTCGGGTAGGCGGCATGGATGAAGACGGACGCAGCGAGGTACGCCAGCACGGAGACCTGGAGGGCCCACATCAGCTCCGCAAGTGGGACGTCGCCTTGTGCCCGAGCCCTTCGCCGCGTTCGCCTGAGGCTACGGAGAACGACCACCACGACGGCGCTGTAGACCGCGAGTCCGAGCCCTCCTGTCTCGGCAGCGACCTCGAGGAAGATGTCATGCGCTGGTGTGCCGAGCCGCGGCGTGGTCAGGAAAGCGCGCCCCGCGTAGTTCGGCTCCACCACCGAGTAGTTGCCCGAGCCCACCCCAAGGACCGGGTGGTCCGCCAGCATTCTCAGCCCAGCGTCCAGCGTGCGCGTCCGGTCCTGCAGGGACGGGTCGGTCGCTCGTCCTGACGAGGACAGCTGTCCAAGGCTGCTGACCCGGCTGACGTACCCCTCAGGCAGGTGTGGGACGAGGAGCAACAGGACCACGCCGAGGGCCGTCAGCAGCAAGAGTCGGTGCCGGGCATGGAGCACGACGAGGACGGCGACAACAGCCGCGGCGATGGCCGCACCGCGCGAGAACGTGAAGACGACGGTGAGCAGCATCAAACCCGTGGTCGATCCGGCGAGCGCCCGTCTTCCCATGGACCTCCCGCGGAGAAGCTGGTGGAGCCCGAGCGGGACGAGCACCAGCAAGATCTGCGCGTAGTAGTTCGCGTCGCCGATCGGCCCTCCGACGCGGTAGCCCTCCCGCGCAGCGGTGATGTTCAGCAACGAGGCCTGCCCGAGTCCCCCGAAGTCTGAGGACAGCGAGTCCGTGAAGTACTGGTAGACGCTGATCAGGGAGAGCAGCAGCCCCGCAGCGAGCAGCGCGGACTCCACCATGTCGAGCGCTCGTCGCGTCTTCAGCAGCGTCGCCACGAGCAGCACGACGAGCGCGTTCTTCGCGAAGCCGGCTAGGGACGCTCCCGTCGCCCCGGGATCTGGGGCGAAGAACAACGAAAGGGCCTGCACCGCAGCCCAGGCCAGGAGCAAGGGGGTGCAGAGCCACAGCGCGGGCGTGGACAGACTGCGCGACCGCCCTCGGAGGTACCCGCTGACAACGAGGAGTACGGCGAACGGTTGGAGCAGCGACGGCGCTCCGTGGAACTGCACCGCGACATCCGACAGACGGGTGTACGTGAGGAAGACGAAGATCCCCAGTCCCACCTCGGGGTCCAGCACTGACACGAGCACGGCAGCGGCCGCCAGCACGAGCAGCACGAGAAGCACAGGAGAAGGGACGGCCCTGGCCAACCCGCTCGAGACCAACCCGGCAAGGAGGGCGAGGGCCGCCGCACCCGAGGTCCGGGCCAGGTTTCCCTTCGAGGCGCCCGCCGCAGGGCTGATGGAGACCACGGTTCAGCGTCCCCGCGCCGCGTTGCGTGCCGTCGAGACGGACTGGGCCTTCCCGTCGGGATGCGCCTCCGCGGCGGTGGGACCGGAGGGGTGCACCCGGTACCCGTCGGGAGAGCCGTGCAGGACAGCGTCGAGCGCCACGGCCAGCGCACCGCCCACGAGGAGTCCGAGAAGCAACGCGACCGTCACGTCTCGAGAGACTCGTGGGGACTCGGGCTCCGCCGGCGCTGCAGGGGCGGCCAACGTAGCCGCTCGGTAAACGGGGTACGCGTCGCCGAACCGGCTCGACGACACGGCCACCAGTTGCTGGGCGAGGCGTAGGACCACCGCGCGGTCCGGCCCCGTGACCTGGACCTGAAGGACGAGTGACTCCGGCTCCACAGACGCCTCGCTGTGGTACTCCGACGTGACTCGCTGCGCGAGACCGACGCGATCAGCCGCGAGCTTGAAGCTGGCGGGGCTGGCCGCGATGTCCGCGTAGGTCGGTACGATTCGGCTGCTTTGCAGCGCTGTGAGGCTGTTGATCAGGGCGGTCTTGTCCGTGACGGGCGAGGCCGGCTGCACGATGACGGTCGCGGTTGCGCGATAGCGCGGAGTCGCCGTCGAGGACAGGAAAAGGCTGCCACCGCAGGCAGCTACGACCACCACGAGGATGAGCCACAACTGCCGGCGGGCGGCCCGCACCGCCGTTGCGAGAGTCACGCGATCCTCCTCCCGGCGCTCACGCGCTCGATCAGTGCGCTGAGCTGCTGTGCGCTCGCGTCCAGGCTGAACTCCTGCTGCACGAGCTGTCGGCCCGCCTCTGCCCGCCGTGCGGCATCGTCGGGGCACCGGCGGACGGCAATGATGGCCTCGGCAAGCGCCTTGGCATCCCGAGGCGGCACGAGCAGCCCCGTGACGCCGTCACGGACGAGCTCGGGAACCCCTGAGAGCGCTGTCGCCACGACCGGCAGGCCAGCCGCCATCGCCTCCATGAGGGCCACGGGTATGCCCTCCATCTGGCCGTTCTGCGCGACCACGCTCGGCTGCACGTAGCAGTCGGCCCCGTGTAGGAAGGCCGTCATCTCGTCCTCCCTGCGAGCGCCCTCGAGGACCACGCACGACTCGAGCCCGAGATCTCGGACAAGGCGCACCAAGCGGCGCCGTTCCTTGCCCTCGCCGACGATCACGCACCGAACCGGCAGCAGCTCTTTGATCAACGCGCAGGCCTGCAGCAGGAAGGCATGGCCCTTGTAGGGCTGCAAGCTGCCGATGCTCAGGAGCTGAAGGGGGTCGCTGCTCCCGGTAGCTGCCGGGCTCCGGTTGCGGTAACGCTTCAGGTCCACCCCGCAGTGCACGACGTGAGTCTTGCGGGCGACGTCCGGACCGATGGATGTCGCGATGTGCCGGCGGTTGAAGTCGGACACCGCGACGACGAACTCGGCGTGCCGCAGCTTCGTCGCGGTCATGGCGGTGGGCGTGAAGATGTCGTGGGCATGGACGGTGACGCTGTAAGGAATGCCTGTCAGACGCTGGACGACCCAGGCAGCAAGGGCCGGGTGCGTGGCGTAGTGGGCGTGGACGTGCGTGACCCCCTCTTGCGCCATCGTCTGCGCGGCCAGCACGGCCTTGGGAACGATCACGATGCTGCGAAGGAGAAAGCCCGGCCGCGCGGCGTTCTCTCGCAGGACTGTCCACCACAGCTGTACGTAGTTGCCGGGCCCCGAACGTGCCATCCGTAGGTTGGCCTGGAGCAGGTCCCAGGACAGGAGTGTCAGCCGACGTGCCCGCCGCTGCCAGCCTCGTGCAGCCTCGTGGACGACTGACGGCCGCTGTCGTATCAGGGGATACAGGTCCACGTCCCATCCCAGGGCCTCCATGGCGTCCATCTCCCTGAAGATGAACGTCTCCGACAGGAGCGGGAACCTCGACATGAGATAGGCGAGACGTCCTCGCACGGCAGTTCTGGCGGACGTCATCGCGGACCCTCGAGCCGCCGCACAAGCGGCCTCAGCGCGGCCTTCCCGGCGCGCAGCGCGGTCACGCCGTGTTGCAGGACCGGCGAGGACCACGCAAGCAGGTGCTGTGCAGGAACGAGGTGATTGGCAGTGCTGCGCTTGTACGCCTCGTCACCGCGCATCATGTCGAACTCCTCGATGGCAGCGTCTGCGAGCGCCTGCTCGAGGGCCGCGTCGCGGACAAGACGGCCGAGACCGTAGGACGCGAAGGCGGGGTCGAAACGGGTGTTCCACATGCGCATCGCGGGGCCGTCACGAAAGCACAGGACATAGGCAGCCAAGCGGTGGTCGATGAACCCCGTCGTGAGGACCACTTCGCCGCGGGCCGCATGACGCAGCACGACCTCACGCAGGAAGGAACCTGCCTGGGGGTCGTCGACCTGGCTCCGTCTCCCCAGCTGCAGGTCGCGGCGTCGACACGTGGATTCCACCGACTGCCAGACGTCGGAGATGGCATCGACGCTGGTCAGAGAGGCGATGCACAGCTCGAGCCCGTCCCTCCGAAGTCGGTGACGCACGGCCCTCGTCGCCTTGTGGTGGTGCCGGCTGCCGTAGTCCTCCAACGCGCGCCCGTCCCGAAGCAGGACCGACGGTGACGCATCACCTGGACGAAGCTCCGCTGCTGGCAGGATCCGGCGCAGCTCGCCGGCCACGGCGTCGCCGCACGGCAGCTGTTCGACCACCAGACGCCACGGGGGCCGGACGCACCGGATCTGCGCCGCCACCGCTGTGGCCAGCAGCGGCGCGACGGAGGCGTCTTCGACAGGTAGCCGGATCTGGTCGCTCTGCCCGTGACCCACCGCGACGATCTCCGTCACGCCGAGGCGTCGACGGGTCGCCAGCAGGGCAGCGCCTACCAGACGCTCACCGTCTGCCACGAAGACGCCCCACGGCATGACGTCCCGGAAGCACTGCACCCAGGTCTGCAGCCAGGGACGCCGGTACGTCACCGGCGCTCGCGTGCGGTGCAAGAGCTCGCCGAGTGGTCGGCCGGACTCCTCGAGAAGCTGAGGCCCGTGCACGGTCACCACGGTGAGTGAGCCGTGTGGGCTGTCGGTGGCAGAGGCGGTCACAGGCGCTCCACGCCTTTGAGCCGAGTGTCGTCACGTGTGTCGAAGACCTTGTCCTCATAGTCGTGGAGCACCGCGAGATCCCACACCGTGTGATCGGTCAGCAGCACGACCAGATCGGCAGCGCTCACCTCGTCCGGCGAGAGCTCGACCCGCACCATCGGCGAGGAGAACGGCACGTCGCCATCCACATACGGATCGGCGGCGCGCACCTGCGCACCCATCTGCCACAACAGCTCCGCCACCCGGATCGCAGGGGCCTCTCGCACGTCGCCGATGTCCTTCTTGTAGGACAACCCCAGGAGCAGGATCCGGCTGCCGTTGACGGACAGATGCCGACGGTTGAGCGCCAGCACGGATCGCCGAACGACGTACTCCGGCATGTGGTCGTTGATGTCGTTGGCCAGCTCGACGAAGCGGAAGTTGTGGCCGGTGCTGCGCTTCACCCGCCAGGACAGGTAGGACGGGTCTATGGGGAGGCAGTGCCCCCCGACACCGGGTCCCGGGGTGAACGGCATGAAGCCGAAGGGTTTCGTCGATGCGGCTGCGATCGCCTCTCGGAGGTCGAGGCCGAGGTCGGCGGCGAACATCGCCAGCTCGTTGACCAGGGCGATGTTGACATGTCGGAAGGTGTTCTCGAGGAGCTTCGTCAGCTCGGCGACCCGACAGGAGGACACGGGCACGGTCTGCCCGACCAGGTCGTCGTAGAAGGCTCGCACAGCGCGGAGGGAGGCCTCGTCGATCCCCGAGACCACCTTGGGGATGTCGACCATCCCGTAGGTCGCGTTCCCCGGGTCGATGCGCTCCGGTGAGTAGCCGACGTGGAAGTCCCTACCGGCGGAGAGCCCGGAGACCGCCTCGAGTACCGGGCACAGGAGCTCCTCTGTCGTGCCCGGGTAGGTCGTCGACTCCAGCACGACCGTGGCGCCCGGAGACAGGCAGCGAGCCAGCCGACCCGCAGCGGCGTCGATGTAGGACAGGTCCGGGACTCCCTCCCGCAGCGGCGTGGGTACCGTGATCACGGCGATGTCGAAGCCGTCCGCGTCGGCGTAGTCACCGGAGGCGACGTACCGCCCGCGGTCCAGGGCCGAGCGCAGCGCCTGTGACGGGACGTCCTCCACGTACGAGTCCGCGGCGAGGAGCCGCTTGGCCCTCGCTGCATCCAGCTCCACTCCAACGACCGAGTAGCCGACCTCCACGGCGCGCATGGCGAGCGGAAGCCCCACGTACCCCTGGCCGACCACAGCCAGCTTCTTGGGTTGACGATCGCGCTCAGCCATGGACCGCTCCTTCGCGGTCGACGCCAGCGCGCTCGGTGGACACGAGCCAGGCGCCCCTGCGGGCCCGCTTCCACACGACGTCCTGCGACCCCGTGACGTACCGCCAGCCGCCCCGCAACCCGGAGAGGTTGGTGATGAGGAACTGGTAGGGGGCCGCAAGCGCTCGCGAGTCCGACATCAGGCCGAGGCCACCCAGCACGTAGAGGCAGCCATGAGCCCCCAGCAGCAGGTTGCCCGCGCGGGCCTTGCGTCGCCACGCGACGGTGCACGAGAACAGCGCGGGCAGGAGCACGGGCACGACCAGGTTGCGCAGCACCCTGTGCGACAGGAAGCCGAGACTGGTCCAGCCTCGTCGTGGGTCGCTCAGGCGGGCGAAGCGCAACGTCGCCTGCCAGGTACCCATGGCAATGCGCGCGCGGCGTTCGGCCTCGTCATGCACGGAGGCGGACACCGCTTCCACGGCGCACGCGTCGGGTGCGTAGCCCACTCGCCACCCGCGGACCAGGGCGTCACAGGTCATCCAGTAGTCGTCGTTCACGACGCCGGGTGGAATGGCTCGAAAGGTCTCCCGTCGAACGGCGCACAGTTCTCCCGGTGCACCCATCACGATTCCGAACCGTGATTCCGAGCGCTTGAGGGATGCCTCGTATCTCCAGTACAGGCCCTCCCCACCACCACGGGCACCTGACCCCGCCACCAGCTTCGCGCCACTGACCACCCCCACCAGGGGGTCGGCGAAGCTGGCCGCCAGCGCCGCCAGTGTGCCCGGCACGAGCGAACAGTTGGCATCCGAGAAGCACACGAGCTCGGACGAGGACTCTTCGACTCCATGGTTCAGGGCCTGGCCCTTGCCTGTGGCCCGGGCCGAGCAGACGACGCGCGCTCCGGCATCCCGCGCGAGCTCCTCGGTCAGGTCGTGGCTGCCATCGGCGACCACGAAGACGTCGAAGGGCTGCGGGTAGGCCTGGGCCAACGTGTCGCGGACCTTGCGCTCGATGACCGCCTCCTCGTCGAGCGCCGGCACGACGACGGTGATCGACGGGGCAGGCCTCGCTCCGGCGACCGGCTCCGGCTCCCGGCGGAAGCGTCGAGCCACAAGTGCCATGAGCAGCGGGTAGCCGACGTAGGTGTAACCGACGAGGCCGTGGCCCAGCCAGAGGATGACCGTCGCCGACCGTGGCCCTGGCTGCCGGCGGCGGGTCATGAGCCGGCCCGGGAGGCGAGCTGCGGGATGGTGCGCAACAGGGTCTTCACGTCCAACCACAGCGACCAGGACTCGATGTAGGCGTTGTCGAAACGGACCCTCTCCTCCAGAGGCGTGTCGCCACGCAGTCCGTGGACCTGGGCAAGGCCGGTCAAACCTGAGGGCACACGATGACGCGCCATGTACTGCGGGTAGGTCCGCGCGAACTGCTCGACGAAGTGGGGGCGTTCCGGTCGCGGACCTACCAAGCTCATGTCGCCGCGAAGGACGTTCCACAGCTGAGGGAGCTCGTCGAGGGACGTTGCCCTGATGGCACGGCCCACTGGTCCGATGCGGCGGTCGTGAGCCACGGACCAGAGGGTTGCGGACTCGTGCTCGTCCACGCGCGGCATGGACCTGAACTTCAGGAGCACGAAGGGCTTGCCGTCGATGCCTACGCGCACCTGCCGGAAGATCACACCAGGTCCGGTCTCGATCCTCACAGCTGCGGCGATCAACAAGAGGCAAGGCGCCAAGAAGGCGAGGCTGATCAGGGCCACTACGACATCCACAGTCCGCTTGACGACCCGAGCCGTCGGACTCAGCGCGAGTCGACGAAGCCGCGCCAGCGGAATCCCCCGGACGTGGTCCAGGTCTCCGTACACGCCGAGCTCGAAGAGCCGAGGAACGAACAGCAGCTCGCAGTCGAGCTTGCCGCACGTCCGGAGGAGGCTGACCATCTCGGGGTCGCGGGACCACCCGAAGGAGATGATCACCACTTGGGCGCCCTCGTAGCTGATGACGGACTCAAGGTCGGCGAGGCCACCCAGCACGGGGACAGTACGACGCTCCGGCGCGAGCAGCGGTCGGCTGTCCAGGAACCCCACCGGACGGAGCCCATACTTCGGGTACTCCCGGAGCACGTCCACCACCTGCGCACCGACTGTCCCAGCGCCCACGACGAGAGCCCGGTGGCCGATCCAGAGACGTGACCTGCCGGCAACGACGAGCCCGTAGACGGCACCCCGGGCAACGACGATGAGCAGGACACCCACCAGAGCACCCCTAGGGGGAGTGAAGGAGGTCCCTCCCAGACGAGGCAGCGTGCCCAGCACTGACGCCACCGCGACGGCCACCAGTCCTCGGCCGAGCAACGCCGGAAGATCGTCCAGGAGGGACAGCGTCAACCGGGACCGGTAGAGACCGCCTCCTCGATACAACTGGAGCAGGACCACGACGAACAACACGTGCGGCGCGGTAACACCGCGACCCATGATGATCTGGACCAACCCCAGCGAGCCGAGGTCAGCCACCACCAGGTAGGGAGCGATGGGCTTCGCGCGTAACCCGTCCAGCAACGTGGTGTGCCACCGTGGTGGCGCCGTCTCCGTGCTTGACGGTGCGCCCGTAGAAGGCGGCAGACCGTCCAGCTCGGCCAGTCGGTCATCGGCAGAAGCGCCTGCCCCAGTGTGGAACGGCCGCTGTGTGGTCCCCCTGAAGTCGCTTCTCTTCACTCGCCTCTTCTCCGGGGTCCCCGTCCCTCGGTCCCGCATGGGATGAGTGCGTCCTGCCAGAGGAGATACCGGCAGTCTCCCGCTGCCACCTTGTGAGGGACCCGCAAGAGCTGGTCGGTGGCAGCTGCACGACCTTGTCCGTCAGGCAAGGCCCGCGGCTCTTACATGCCGATGCGACTTTCGCTGTGCGTGACCCGCGGAACATGGGGTCGTCGCGGCCATGGGGCGTCCGACGGAGGTGACTGCCTTGACTGGCCCGACCACCAGGCGGGGGAACGGCCCTCGCCGCGTGCGGCCGGGACCGGACCTGCGCCGTGGGCGCCGAACGCCAGCGACCGTCCTCCTGTACCACGGCTTCGGTGAACGCTCAGCGGACGAGGACGCGAACGACCTGTTCCTGCCGACTCAAAACCTCCGTCGGCACCTGAGGGCCTTCTCGCGCTGGTACCGACCGGTAAGTCTCACGACCTACCTCGACGGCCTGACGACAGGTCGTTGGCCCCGACGCTCGGTGCTGATCACGATCGACGACGGCTTCCGGTCGACGCTGACAGAGGCGGCGCAGTGGTTCTTGCACTACCAGGTGCCGGCCGTGCTCTTCGTGCCGTCTGGCCTGCTGGGACGCACCGCCGAGTGGCTGCCGGAGTTCCCCGACGAGCCGATCGTCGACGGCGACGACCTACGCCGGTTGCAGGCGCACGGCATGGAGATCGGCGTCCACGGGTTCGATCATCGCAGCGTGGCCGGTATGTCTCGCGAGGACCTGGCCCTCAACGTCGTCACCGCACGCAGACGCGTCGCAGACCTGCTGGGCCAGGAACCCTCCGCATACGCCTATCCCTACGGTGCCTTCGACGGAGCGGCGGTGGCGGCCGTGTCGGCCGCCGGTTATGCCGTGGCGTTTGCCGTCGAGGAAGGTGGCAACCTGATGACCACGCGAAGGACAGTGGTCAACAGCTACGACTCGCTCCCGATCGTCCTGCTCAAGGCACTACCCCTGTGGGACACCGCAATCAGACTGCTGGCAGCCACTCCACGGCTCCGCCGTGCGCTCGGCCGAGCAGTCGGCCGACATCCCTACAGCCCGGCATCGTGACGCCGGCCCGTGAGCCGAGGTCGGAGTTCGCGCGCGCCACCGTGCGCGCGGTCCTGTGGAGCAATGCGTCGAGCTACCTCAGCCGATTGCTCCTGCTCGTGAGCACCGCCGTGCTGGCCCGGCTGCTGTCACCTTCGGACTTCGGGGTTGCCGGATATGCGATCGTCATCGTCGGTTTCCTCGAGGTCGTGCGCGACCTGGGCATCGGCCCTGCCGTCATCTACCGGAAGGACCAGACCCGAACGGCTGATACCGCGTTCTGGTTGGGCCTGGTCTTCGCATGGGTGCTCTGTCTGCTCACCGTGCTGGCAGCCCCGTTGGTCGGTTTGCTGTTCAACGACCCGCGAGCGGTCCCGGTCCTGCGCGTCTTGGCGCTGTACTTCCCGCTGATTGCCTTGAGCAACGTGCACGACGCCCTCCTGATGCGGGGTCTGTTGTTCCGAAGGCGCCTCGTCGCCGACCTTGCCCAGGCCCTGAGCAAGGGCGCAGGCGCTATCACCTTCGCCCTGCTCGGTCTGGGCCCGTGGAGCCTGATCGGTGGACAGCTGTTGGGAGCCGTCGCGGCTGGCCTGGCGTGCTGGTCGCTGGTGCCGTGGCGTCCGCTGCGGCGCTGGGACTGGGCTGAGGCGAAGGGCCTGCTCTCCTACGGCTCGGCCACCATGTCCCTCAACACCGTCGCGCGCTTCCTCGTGAACGCCGACTACCTGTTCATCGGCCGTAGCCTCGGTGCGGGTCCGCTGGGGGTCTACACGCTGGCCTTCCGCATCCCGGAGATGTTCATCCTCGAGCTCTGTGGCGCCATCACCCGGGTGCTGTTCCCCGTCTACACGACCAAGCGCGACGACCCTGACGCCTACCGAAGGGGCTTCCTGCTGACGACGCGCTACCTCGCTCTGGTGACGGTGCCCCTCGGGATCGGCCTGGTCATCACCGCAGAGCCGCTCGTCCTCACCCTGTTCGGGGAGCGATGGCACGCGGCTGCCCCCGTTCTGAGAGCCATCGCGGTCTTCGCCACCCTGCAGTCGTTGCTGTACAACGTCGGGGACGTCTACAAAGCGCAAGGCCGCATGCACCTGATGACCGTTCTCGCCCTCGCGCAAGGCGTGCTGCTCCTACCGGCCCTCTGGTGGTCTGCCTCCGTCCTGAGGTCCATCGAGGCGGTGGCCTGGACCCACGCGGCCGTCGCCCTCCTCGCCGCCCTGGTTCAAGCGGCGGTGGTGACGCGAACGCTCGAGGTCAGGCCGTGGCAGCTGGTCCGAGCGGTCACGCCTGCAGTCAGCGGCGGCATAGGCCTGGCGGTCGCGGCACTGGGGGCGCTGGCACTGCTGCCAGCAGTGTCCCCAGCCGGCGAGCTCGCAGTGGGTTGCCTGGCGGGGGCTCTCGGGTACCTCGGCACGCTAGGTGCGTTTCACCGCGGCGTGCTCGTCGACCTGGGCGACATCCTCGTGCCAGCGTCGAGAGGCAGGCGTGCTTCATGGTGAACCGCCTGAGCATCACCCACCTCATCGACGGTTTGGCTGTGGGTGGGGCCGAGTCGCTGGAGGTGACGTTTGCCGCCGAGGCACGAGGTCGGTCGCTCAGCTTGACAGTCATCACCCTCAACGACCGCCGACCGATGCCCACCTACGCGGCGCGACTTCAGGAGCTAGGCGCAGCAGTACGCGTCCTCAACCCGGTGCCGAGCAGCCGGCCCCGACGGGTGGGCGGGGTGGTCCGGTTGGCGAAGATGCTGCGGGACGATCGGACCGACGTTCTCCACACGTCGCTGATGCACGCCAACATCCTGGGCGCAGCTGCCGGTCGCCTAGCGGGTGTCCCCGTCGTCTCCAGCCTTCACGGCACCCTGGACGACACCGGGCACCATCGTCGCCACGTCCGACTGCTCGAGGCGGCGGCGCTTCGCTGGGGGGCGAAGCGTGTCATCGCAGTCGGAGATGCCGTCGCCGAGGAGCACTCCGCACGCCTCGGGGGCAGGCGCATCGATGTGGTGCGCAACGCCGTACCCCCTGGGGTGCGCATGACGAGACAGGAGCGAGCGCGGGTGCGGCTCGGTGTCGGGGTTGCGACCACAGACCGTCTCCTGCTCACCGTCGGGCGGCTCTCCCCGGAGAAGGGCCAGGACCACCTGCTGTCTGCACTGCCCACGGTCATAGGCCACCATCCCGCTGCGACGCTGCTCGTCGTCGGGGAGGGCCCCCGCCTGCCGGCCCTGCAAGCCCACGCGGCCGCTCTGGGAGTCGCCGGTTCGGTCCGCCTGCTGGGGAACCGTGATGACGTCCCCTCACTGCTCGCGGCCGCGGACGTCTTCGTCAGCTCGTCGCTGTATGAAGGGCTCCCTCTCGCGGTGCTCGAGGCCATGGCAGCTGGGCTCCCTATCGTCGCGACCTCGGTGGGAGAACTCCCGTCGGTCCTCGGGTGCGGACGCGGCGTCCTTGTCCCACCCTCGTCCCCGGGAGCGCTGGCCACCGCGATCACCGAGCTGCTCGACCGACCCGCACGCATGGAAGCCCTCGCCAGGATGGGACCGCGCTACATCTGTGAGCACCACAGCGCCGAGGCCTGGGTGGACCGCCTCATGGGCATCTACAGCGAAGTCGCCGACGGTCCCGGGAGCGCCGGACCATGAGGCTCGACTGGCTCACCGCTGTGGACGACCCCGTGCTGCAGGCCTCCTGGGAGGAGCTCGCGGAATCCTCGAAAGCCGATCCCTGGACCTGGCCGGGCTGGACCGGGCCGTGGTGGCGCTGGTTCGGGACGGGGCATCCGATGGTCGCCATCCTCAGAGCATCGTCCGGCCGCGTCATCGCTCTCGCACCCTTCGAGCAGGCGGGCTCACGGCTTCGGAGCACGACCAACTGGCACACACCCGGCTTCCAGGTGATCGCTGAGAGCACCGAGGCCCGTCGTGAGCTGGTCGAACGAGTCGTCGCGGCCTGGGACGGCGCCGTCACCATGCAGTTCCTGAGCGACTCGGACGCCGTCGATGTCACCGAGGCGGCGGCGCGGCGCCGCGCACGGTACCTGACAAGGGTGCTGGAGTCCTCGCCCGTCATCCCGCTCGCCTCCGGCTGGTCGGCGTACGAGCGAACGCTGGACAAGCACCTCCGGAGCGAGCTACGACGCCGGACTCGGCGTTTGAGCGAGCGCGGAGAGGTCGAGTTCCACGTGTCCGATGGCTCGACGGACCTCGAGTCGAGGCTCGCTGAGGTCTTCCGGGTCGAGGCCGCAGGGTGGAAGGGTGCCGAGGGCAGCGCCATCGGGGTCAGCCCGGCCACCCGGGGCTTCTACACGGCGATGGCGCGCTGGGCCAGCGACCGGGGGTGGCTGCGCCTGTGCTCGCTCCGCGTGGACAACCAGGCAATCGCGTGCGACCTGAGCATCGAGAAGGGAGGGTCGCACCACTTGCTCAAGACGGGCTACGACGAGGCCTTCGCCGCGTTCGCCCCGGGGAAGCTGCTGCGGGCGGAGGTCCTGCATCGTTGCTTCGCCTGCAACGCACTCCGGTCGTACGAGTTCGGTGGTGTCTTCGAGCCGTGGAAGCGGGATTGGGCCTCTCAGCAACGGTCGCTGATCGAAGTGAGGACCTTCACGCGTACACCCTTGGGACGTGCCGAGTGGGCCGTTCAGGCACGGGCCAGGCCGCTCGCACGAGCAGCGCGGGACCGGCTCTGGGCACGGTCGACGTCATGAAGGTCCTCGAGATCTGCCCCCGACCGACGCTGTCCGCGATGGCGCGAGGCGTCGTGCCGCTCCTGCCGTTCCCGTTGGCAGAACCAGGGTCGGTCCTCTACGCACGGGCCCGGCAGGCCCTGCGGAGTGGGGCCGCAGCCCTGGGCCTTCAGCCAGGTGACGAGGTGCTGATGCCCGCCTACCACCACGGCTCGGAGGTCGAGGCCTGGATGCGCGCCGGCCTTCGGTGCCGGTTCTTCGAGCCGGCACCCGACCTGCAACCACGTGAGCGCGACCTCGAACAGCTCATGTCAGCCAGCGTCCGGGTGCTGCACCTCACCCACTACCTCGGCTTCCCGCAGGACGCCCGACGATGGCGGGCGTGGTGCGATGAGCATGCGCTGCTGCTTGTCGAGGACGCAGCGCAGGCCTGGCTCTCCGAGCGCGACGGGCGGCCCGTGGGAGCCGTGGGTGATCTTTCGGTGTTCTGCCTCTACAAGTCCTTCGGACTGCCTGACGGGGCAGCCGCTGTCGCGCACGTCCCCCTTGCGGGCCCCACCACGGCAGGGTCGTCCGGTGTCAGAGCCACCGTGCCTCAAGCGATCAGACGCGGTGTAAGCAGGCACTTCGCCTCCCGTGCGTCGGCCGTGCTCGAGGCGGAGTACGACCCCGAGCTCGACTTCCAGGTCCAGAGCCTGGATGCCGCACCCTCCCTGGTCACCTGTCGCTTGCTCCCTCACCTGGTCTTTCACCATGCCGCTGCTACCCGCCGCCGCCACTACCTGCAGCTCCTGTCCGCGGTGAGTCACCTGGTGCCGCAGCCGTTCACGCGACTGCCCGACGGCGCGGCACCCTTCCTGCTGCCCATCGCCGTCGACGACCGGGTCAACGCCCTCGGAGTGCTGGGACGGAGCGGCATCCGCGCCATCCCACTCTGGAGCACCCCGCATCCCGCCTCGCGCCCGCAGCCGGGCAGCAGGAGCAACTGGCTGAGGGCCCATGTGGTGGGACTCCCCGTCCACCAGGGGCTCACGCCCGACGACGTGAGGCGGATCGCCATCGCGTCGGCGGTGCTGCGTCCTGCACCAGGCGGGCCGCCCTGAGACAGCGACCTGTCAGCTACCTCACGCCGGCGGCGTCCATCCCCCTGAGCTCCTTCTTGAGCTCGCTGACCTCGTCACGGAGCCGGGCGGCCAGCTCGAAGGACAGCTCGCGAGCGGCCTCGTGCATCTGGTCCTGGAGCTGCTGGATGAGCATCGCCAGCTCCGCACGCGGC
This sequence comes from Frankiales bacterium, assembly GCA_025966135.1. Lineage (GTDB taxonomy): Bacteria > Actinomycetota > Actinomycetes > Mycobacteriales > SCTD01 > RYN-111. The sequence goes on along the minus strand of JAOPVP010000043.1, from coordinate 5,756 downwards.
ATCCCGGCCAGCTGCTTGGCGTGGGTCGGACCGCCTTTGGAAGCCATGCCAGGCACCGGTGCCTTGCCCCGGGACTGGTTGCGACCGCCGCCGCCGACCAGCTCAGGGTCGTCCCGCACGATGTCGTCCAGGATGTCAGCGATCCGCTTGCGCAGCGGCTGCGGGTCGAGGCCCCGCTCGAGGTTGTAGGCGACCTGCTTGGCCCGCCGGCGCGACGTCTCGTCGATGGCCTTGGCCATCGACGGCGTGATCTTGTCGGCGTACATGTGCACCTGGCCGGACACGTTGCGGGCCGCGCGGCCAATCGTCTGGATCAGCGAGGTCCCCGAGCGCAGGAAGCCTTCCTTGTCCGCGTCGAGGATCGCCACCAGCGACACCTCCGGAAGGTCGAGCCCCTCGCGCAGGAGGTTGATGCCGACCAGCACGTCGAAGACGCCCTGGCGCAGCTCCTTGAGGAGCTCGATGCGACGAATGGTGTCGACCTCGGAGTGCAGGTAGCGGACCCGGATCCCGAGGTCGAGGAGGTAGTCGGTGAGGTCCTCGGACATCTTCTTGGTCAGGGTCGTGACCAAGACGCGTTCGTCCTTCTCCGCGCGGAGCTTGATCTCATGCACCAGGTCGTCGATCTGCCCCTTGGTGGGCTTCACGACGATCTCGGGGTCTACCAGGCCGGTCGGGCGGATGACCTGCTCGACCACATCGTCCTTGACGCGGGACAGCTCGTACTGCCCCGGAGTTGCTGACAGGTACACCGTCTGCCCGGTGCGCTGGAGGAACTCCTCCCACCGCAGCGGCCGGTTGTCCATGGCCGACGGCAGCCGGAAGCCGTGGTCGACGAGGGTCCGCTTTCGGGACATGTCACCCTCGTACATCGCGCCGATCTGGGGCACCGTCACGTGCGACTCGTCGAGGACGAGCAGGAAGTCCTCGGGGAAGTAGTCGAGCAGCGTGTGCGGCGCGGTACCGGCCGCCCGACCGTCGATGTGTCGGCTGTAGTTCTCGATGCCGTTGCAGAACCCGACCTGGCGCATCATCTCGAGGTCGTAGGTGGTCCTCATCCGTAGCCGCTGGGCCTCGAGCAGCTTGCCCTGGCCCTCCATCTCGGCCAGCCGCTCGGCCAGCTCCAGCTCGATGCCGGCTGTCGCCCGCTCCATCCGCTCCGGACCTGCGACGTAGTGCGTGGCCGGGAAGACGAGCATCTCCTCGTGCTCGGCAAGGACCTCCCCGGTCAGCGGGTGCAGTGTCATGACCTTCTCGATCTCGTCGCCGAACATCTCGACGCGGACCGCCAGCTCCTCGTAGACCGGGAACACCTCGACGGTGTCCCCGCGCACCCGGAAGGTGCCACGCGTGAAGGCGAGATCGTTGCGGGTGTACTGCACGTCGACGAACTTGCGGAGGAGCTTGTCGCGCTCGATGGTGTCGCCCACCTTGAGGCGGACCATCCGGTCGACGTACTCCTGCGGCGTGCCGAGGCCGTAGATGCACGACACCGACGCGACCACGATCACGTCACGGCGGGTCAGCAGCGACATGGTCGCGGAGTGCCGGAGTCGCTCGACCTCCTCGTTCACCGAGGAGTCCTTCTCGATGTAGGTGTCGGTCTGCGGGACGTACGCCTCGGGCTGGTAGTAGTCGTAATAGGAGACGAAGTACTCGACCGCGTTGTGCGGGAGCAGCTCCCGGAACTCGTTGGCCAGCTGGGCGGCGAGGGTCTTGTTGGGCGCCATGACCAGAGTGGGCCGCTGGACCTGCTCGACGAGCCAGGCGGTGGTCGCGCTCTTGCCGGTGCCGGTCGCACCGAGCAGGACGACGTCGGGCTTGTCAGCCTGGAGCCGCCGGGTCATCTCGGCGATGGCGGCCGGCTGGTCGCCGGCGGGCTCGTAGTCGGAGACGACCTCGAAGCGCCGCCCCGTGCGCTGAAGGTTGGTGTCGAGCCGCGGCACGGTGGGACGCACGCCGTGCCCGCCGAGGATCGTCTGCGCCATCGTCCCACCGTACGTCGGTGGTCAGACAACTAGCGCCTGGGCGTGAGGAGCTTCGGGCGGAACAGGCCGCGCGCCCCCGCCAAGGCTGCCCACTGCTGCCCGCCCGTCGTCTGCCAGGACCACAGCGAGACCGACCGCGCACCCCGCCGCTTCGCCGTGCGCAGGAAGGACCGCACGCTGCCTCCCGGGTCAGGGTCAGCGGCCAGGTTCGGCGCGTCGATGCGACCGTCGTACCCCTGCCCGACGGGCATGACCGGCTTGTGGAAGCGCCTGAGGTAGGCCATCGAGGTCGCCGTCACCACCGCCGGTGAGCGGTTGTACCAGTACGCCATCGGCATCAGGGCGTCGACGAGTGAGGCCGTCCGGGCGTACGGGTAGTGCCCGGTGCGCATCTCGCTCGGCCACGGCACGGTGGCGAGGATCGCCACGTCACGCGGCAGTGCGCGGCGCAGGGTCGAGTAGTAGCGGGCGACCGTCTGTTCACCGATCCTGGTGCCCTCGGCCGCCGTCTCGACGTCGGGCGCGACCGCCGCCACCCTGGGACAGCCGGGGCAGGAGAACCGCGCCGCCCGCGCCATCCGCAGCGCGTCCGCCGCCGGGTCGACCAGCTCCGGGAAGTCCCACGCGACCACCTTGATGCCCGTGCCGCGAGTCGCCGGCAGCAGTGATCGGAGCGTGGGGGTGCCTGTCCAGCCGTCGTGGGTGCTGCCGGTGCGGACAAAGAGCGTCGACAGGCCCACCCGCTTCGCGCGGGCGACCACAGCTCGACCGTTACCGCCCTCGGACCTGGCCCATTCGTGCAACCACATGCCGGTACCGGTCGGCAGCCAGCGCCGCACCGCGACCGGCTGCGCGTTCACCCGGGGCCGCGCCAGCGGTGTCACCGTGGGAGGGACTGCTGGCTGGGTCCGGATGGTGCGCGCCTGGAGAGGAGCGGCGATCGGCGACGGGGCGACCTCAGCGCTGAGCTGGACGGACGCGGTGCGGCTGACGGGCTCGAGCTGCGTCGCGCGGGACGACGCAGCGCCGACGGCGAGCAGCAGCGTGGCGCCGAGGGCGGTGCCGACCACCCGCACTGCGTGGTCGCTGAGGCCGCGGTCGAGAAGGTGCGCAGGGCTGGGTCTGGCGTGCCTGGATCTGGCGTGTCCCCCCTGGTTCGGCACCCGCAGGACACTAGGGGCGACCCAGGCGAGCGCACGCCGAAACGCCTCTTGCCGCGTCGCCAGTGGTTGCTTGCCCACACCGGAACCATCGTCTGGTCCCCCGGGTTCAGGAGCGCGAGTTCAGGACGTCAGGCACCGCCAGAGCTCCTCGACCTGGCGCACCAGGTCCTCAGGGGTCCCGCTGTTGTCGAGCACCCGCGTCGCCGACGCCAGGCGGAGCTCGCGGGGGGCCTGCGCGGCGATCCGGGCGCGGGCGTCGTCGGCTGTCATGCCGCGGAGCCGGACGAGGCGGTCGAGCTGGACCTCGACCGGGACGTCGACGACGACGACCTCGTCGTACATCTGCTCGAGGTGGTTCTCGACGAGCAGCGGCACGTCGTGGACGAGGACCGGGGCACCGGAGCCTGCGGCCTGCTCCATCAGCTCGGCGGACCGGGCGCCGATGAGTGGGTGGAGGATCCCCGACAGCCGCGCTCGCGCCCCGTCGTCGCCGAAGACCACCGCGCCGAGCGCGTCGCGGTCCAGCACGCCACCTGGTGCAAGCTCGGAGCCGAAGGCCTCGACCACCGCCGCGAGACCGGGCGTGCCCGGCTCGACCACCTCGCGGGCGATGAGGTCGGCATCGACGACGACAGCGCCGTACGACGCCAGTGTCCGCGACACTGTCGACTTCCCCGACCCGATGCCGCCCGTCAGCCCAACCGTGATCACGGGGTCAACGTAGTGCTGCGAAGATCGCACCATGACCGCCCCCCGCGAAGCCTTCCTCGCACTGCACGTCCCCGGCAGGCCGCTGCTCGTCCCGAACCCGTGGGACGTCGGGTCGGCACGCCTGTTCGCGTCGCTGGGCGCGCAGGCCCTGGCGACCACGAGCTCGGCCTTCGCGGCGACGCTGGGCAACACCGACGGCGACGTCACCCGCGAGCAGGTGCTGGCGCACGCCCGGGCGGTAGTGGACGCGACCGGCCTGCCGGTGTCGGCCGACCTGGAGAACGGGTACGGCGACAGCCCCGACGAGCTGGCAGACACCTACCGGCTGGCCGCCGGGACCGGTCTGGCTGGTGCCTCGATCGAGGACTACACCGGGTCGGCTGCCCGCCCCGTCTACGCGCTCGAGGTGGCTGCCGAGCGGGTCGCGGTGGCCCGGGCCGCCGCTCCCGACCTGGTGCTGACCGGCCGGGCCGAGGGCTACCTGCATGGTCACGCCGACCTCGGGGACGTCATCGCGCGGCTGCAGGCCTATGCCGAGGCCGGCGCGGACGTGCTCTACGCACCCGGGGTCACCGATGCGGAGGAGATCGCGACCCTCGTCCGCGAGGTGCCCCGACCTGTCAACGCGCTGCTGCTGCCCGGGATGACCGTGCCTGCCCTGGCCCAGGCAGGCGTAGCTCGCATCAGCGTCGGCGGATCGTTGGCCTGGGTCGGTTGGGGTGCTGTCGCCGCGGCAGCGCGTGCGTTCTTGTCCGGCGACGCCGGCTGGTTGGATGCCGCCACCGCCGGACGGGCAGACGTCCGGCTCGCCATCGCCTGAGCCGAGGGCGCTGCCGCTGCACAGGCACCCGAGGCTAGTTCGCCCCACCGGTCCATCTCGGATCACAGCTGGGCAGGCGCGATCCGATCTGGCCCCGGGGCGCACCCAGACTGATGGCGGCCAACCACGCGAAACAACACCTTCCGCTCCAACGCCAGTGGCCGTGGCCCCTGAGGGACACGGCCACTGGGTTGCTCTCGCTGCGTGTTGACCACGGCAACTCCTGATCACTCAGGTGTTGCGACGACCCCTAAGACCCACGCAAGAGGGTGGGGGCCTTCCGCGTCAGTGCTGGTGACACAGCTGCTGCTTACGCGCCGCCGCCGGAGAGCTTGTCGCGCAGCGCCTGGAGGGCCTCGTCGCTGGCGAGCGTCCCGCCGGAGGGAGCAGCGGGGGCCGGGCGGGCCTCCGCGGCGTGGCCCTCAACGGCCTCGTCGCCCTCCTCGCCGGTGGCCGACGAGTAGGTGGTCGGCACCGCAGCCTCGGCGTCGGCCGCAGCCATCCGCTTGATCTGCTCCTGGTGCTGCTCGAAGCGCTTCTGCGCTTCGGCGTACTGGGCCTCCCAGGCGGCCTTGGCGTCCTCGTGGCCGGGCAGCCAGTCGTTGGTCTCCGGGTCGAAGCCCTCGGGGTAGATGTAGTTGCCGGCCTCGTCGTACGACGCGGCCATGCCGTACTGGGCCGGGTCGAAGTGCTCGACCGCGATGACGCCGTTCTCGTTGGCCTGCTTGAGCGACAGCGAGATGCGACGACGCTCGAGGTCGATGTCGATGACCTTGACGAGGAGCTCGTCACCGACGTTGACGACCTGCTCCGGGATCTCGACGTGGCGCTCGGCCAGCTCGGAGATGTGGACCAGGCCCTCGATGCCCTCGTCGACGCGCACGAACGCACCGAACGGGACGAGCTTGGTGACCTTGCCGGGCACGACCTGGTTGATCTGGTGCGTGCGGGCGAACTGCTGCCACGGGTCCTCCTGCGTCGCCTTCAGCGACAGTGAGACCCGCTCGCGCTCCATGTCGACGTCGAGAACCTCGACGGTGACCTCCTGGCCGACCTCGACCACCTCGGACGGGT